>JBBRZK010000072.1:0-23221 GCA_038236775.1 Gemmatimonadales bacterium | reverse complement strand
ATGGGGTTCAGGGGGTCGCGGGTTCAAATCCCGCCGTCCCGATTCATAACTCGAAGCACCATCGGCACTTAGCCCGGTGGTGCTTTTTGCTTCCCGTACTGTGGTCCTGTTTCAGGTCCTGTTTCTCACCACTTTCAGGCGACTCCGCGCTCGTGAAGTTTCTTCGACTCGCTCATGACGGCGAGGACGGAGGCTTCGTCCGATTGCTGGTACACTTCGAGCAGCGTTGCGATGTCCTTCCACCCGCCAGCGGCGGCAACGTCCTTCGGGTTCAGGTGCTTCCGCTCCGTTGCCCACTTCCGCCGGTAGGCGTGCCACATCGCCCCATCAAGTTTCGGAAGCTCTGCAGCCCGCTCCGCCACCATCAGCCACTTGTCGAACAGGTGGCGGTCCATGATGCCATCACTTGCATTCGCAGCGGAGAACACTGGCCCTGCGATGGCTCCCAATTCACGCTGGTATGACTTCACCGTTTCCATGAAGCCCGGAGGCATCGGTATTTCCCAGTTGTAGCCTTTCTTGTCGGCCTCCGCGCGCCAGTAAAGACTTCCCTTTGCGTGTCGAAAGTCTTCCCATCGAAGCTGCCGGATTGATCCAAGTCTCCGGCCCGTAGCCTCGGCGAGGAACAAGGCAAACCGCATCCGAATCCACCGCATGCGTGCAACCTCGTCCTTGGCCTCGACGGCCAACGCCTGAGCCTTTTCCATTGCGGCCATAGTCGCCTGATACCGCTCCCACGTCGCCCGTTCCTGCTTCTTGTTCTTCTCCCGCAAGCGCCGAACGTTCAGGAGCGGATTGCGGTCAAGCAGGTAGCGTCCGCCAGGCAAACGCTTCGTTGTCGCCCATCTGAGCATGGAGTGAAGCAGTACCATGTCAGCCTCTGGCGTGCGAGCTCGACTCTTCCGGGTTTTCTCTCCCGGCTTCGTCTCGATGCCACCGGCAAGGCGCTTCTGTTCATAGAGCCGCTGGTCATCAATGGTCAAATCGGCAACGGGGAACTCGTCACCGAAATACGCCAGCAGCACCTTTGACCGAGCGGTTGCATCGCTCATCGTGCGCGGCTTGTTGTCGAGGAACTCGACGCACTCGGTGAAAAACAACTGGCAAAGTCGTCCGAGTGTGAGTCGCTTTACATGTGCGCGCGACGTCTCGCCTTTGAGCAGTTCGCTCAACAGCAGCTTGCCGAGACGCTGCGCTTCGTCCTTGTCCTTCGTTGCCAGCGCACGCTGGTTCATTCCATCACCGGGCAGCCACACTACCCGATAGAACGGGCCATCCTTTCGCTTTTGAAACAGCCGGACGCGCATTCCTCGTTCGCCGAGTGAGCACGTCCAAAGTCCTCTTGCAGTTCGGTGCCATCCACTGCGCTTACGGGTTCGACTCGCCATGTTCAGCGCTCTCCCCGTCGGCTCAGAATAGACCGAGCGTCGGCGTCCACATTATACGCTTTTTCCGCGCCTAACTCCAGCGATTTCTTCGGCTTTCTGGGAAGATCAGCGCGTCGAATACGCGGACGATTCTTCTCTCCGGAATTCGTGATTTTGCCTGTGCGAATGCAGCGCGCCAGATGTTCAGGGGAGTAGCCCGAAAGTGACGCTGCCCGAGCAACGGACAACAACTCGTCCGCCTCCTCACGCTCCTGCGAGTCCAGGTCAGCGAGAAATGCGTCTATGACCCGCGCGCCATCAACATGTACGGCCAGCTGGGCGAACTCCTCTCGCTTGAGCTGCCAGCGCTGCCGAAGCTCTCGCGGATTCATTTGATCAATTTCAATGGTGGGCCTTGGGCCTAGTTGGCGCTCGCCCCGTTGACGAAAAGAAGGGAGCAGACAAGGGCATTGACGGCCGACTTTACTTCCACGATGGTAGCGCTGGGACGCGTCAGGTAATCTTCTCCGTAAAGGGCGGTCACTTAAAGGCGACTGACGTTCGTGATCTTCGGGGAGTTATTGAGCGCGAGAGGGCGGAAATTGGCGTTCTCGTGAGCTTTGAGGTTCCCACCAAGCTCATGAAGGCGGAGGCGGCTTCAGCTGGCTACTTCTCATCCCCTTGGGGAAAACATCCTCGCTTGCAACTACTCACCGTAGCAGAACTGCTGAATGGCGCTTCGGTAGACTATCCGAAAACTGCTGGGGTAAATCAGACGTTTAAGCAGGCACCAAGGGCTGCGTTGAAGGTGGCGGAGCCGTTGGGCCTCTTCACCGTAGATGAGCCGCGAGACGAAACGTCGAAGGGCAGGCGAAGGAAGTAGACCGTAGGCACGTGGCGAATTCTTTCCCTCCGAGACAATGGCAATGTTAGTGTTGGTCCAGGCTGTCTCGGATACTGCGGCGCAACACGTACCCGCGGCGGCGCAGAGTGTGCCGTGGGTGGAAGTCGCCAAGGGTGTAGAGTCAATCGCGAAGACTTTAGCGCTCCTTGTGGCTGGTCTCTGGACCTATCTCATTTTCGTTCGCCAACGGCTGAGATATCCGGGCGCCAAGGTTGAACTCAGCTTGTCGCATCGAGAGTTGCCGAACGGAAAGCGGATCTTGCACGTCGAGGTGAAACTGGAAAATATCGGCAAGACTATCATTCGACTCGACAAAGCGGACGTTGTCATTGAGCGGGTGGCGCCGCTAACGGCAGATATTCTCGGACCGTTGCTGGCGCAATACGAGCCGCTGACACCCGATGCTCCGCCTGAAATTTCGTGGTATCGTGTAGGGCATCGTGCCCACCGCTATCAGGAAGCCATCGAAATTGAGCCGGGCGAATGCGAAATGCTGCGATATGATTTCCGGATTGGAAAGAACGTGAAGATTGTAAAGGTTCGCGCGCACATTACGAACTGCCACAAGAGGAAGTTCGGCTCATTGCGCAAGCGAGAAAAGCGCGTGACCGAAATAGGCTGGTCTGCCGTGAAGTACTATGAACTCGCTTCTCAACTTCCCCCTTCCGGAGTCGTCCATGGGTAGCCACGATGAGAAGAAGCATCTCGAGGAAGTACTCGAAAAGAGCATCAACGCAGATATTGAGAGGCGAGAGCGTCAATCAAACGACCAGAATACCTACACACGTGAGGACAAGCAGGTGACGCGCGACGAGCTGCCGCCCGTGTATCCGAAGGACGAGGATGACTAGCAGCGTGCGAACGACGCATGAGAAGGCAAGCAGTCTGAGAATCGGTCGCTGCGGAGAGCTGCTGGTGCAGTACAAGCTCCTCAAGCTCGGCATCGAATCTGCGCCAATGACCACGGACTCCGGCATTGATCTGGTTGTCTTCGCGCCGAAAGCTCAGCGCGCCGTCACAATACAGGTGAAGGCGAACGATGCTGCGAAGCCCGGCGGCGGTAAGGGTAAGCTCGCGCTGGATTGGTGGATTGCCGACGACTGCCCGTCTGAACTCGCCGCCTTTGTTGATGTGTCTACAGATGCCGCTTGGCTCCTGACGAAGGCGGAATTGGCGAATATGGCGCAACAGCATTCTGGCGGAAGATTCCACTTCTACATGTATGTGGATGCGTCGGCTCGTCCGCGCGGGGAATTCCCAGCCATGAGGACAGACTTTGACGCCCACCTGTTGGAGCGCAAAGCACTGCTGCTGTTGGCGGGATCGTGAGGGCTCTACGCGTGCTTGGGCTAGAAAAGAACGGATGCACTCACGAACGCAATGTTTTCCTCGGCGGCTCGCCTCGCCTTTCGACGCAGGAGCTCGGGTAATGTCGCCTTTCCAACAAGCACAAATCTCAGGTCATCGCGATCGAGGCAAATGATGTTGGTCGCTTTCCCGTTGGCAAAAGCCTTAAGGCCATCGTCACTGAAGCCAGAATAGCTGATGAGGATGCCACGCGCCCACTGTGCCTTCCCGGCAACCTTTCCGGAGAAGATGAGAAGCTCCGCCTGGCCGATCTTCGCCCCCTGCCACTTCGCTTCCACCAAGTACGAGTTGCCGCCCAACTCCAGACTGCCGTCGATCTGCTCGCCAACGATTCGGAAGGACGTCCGGGGAGCCAACGCGAACGAGGCAAACAGGTCAGCAAGGAACCGCTCGAACTGAAAGCCCCGCACAATTGGGGCAAGATCCGCCAGCGCGTCAAGCTGTTCCTTGAGGCTCTGGAGACTGGCGGCGGGCAGGGCTATGTCCGTAGCTATCGGAGTGGGCGCTACGGGCGGCGCTGTGTGCGTAGTGGAATGGGTTGGGAGGCTTTCAAGAAAGGCAGGGTCACGCAAATCTTTGATCCCGTAGCCGGTCTGCCTCACGAATTGATCCAGTAGTTCGACGTCTTTACGAGTTATTGGCTTCTTCGAGCGATAGCCAATCCCGACGCGAACTACTTCCAACACCAGCGTGCAGAACTTCTTGGGTTCGCGGTCTAGCGTGCGTTCAAGCAGTGAGCGGAGAGAGGGACCCTTGCTCCCTCCAGAGGGCCAAAACGGTCCTACGCCGCATCGCTGAGCTACCCCCGCGAATGAGATGCTTTGGTCAGCGTAGGGGTGTGGGTTGCCGGGCAGCCAATCGACGATATGCTCGGCGAGTTGGGCAACGGCTTGAGTCTTGGCGAGCGAAAGCGGCATAAGTTGAAAACTGCGGTCTGGCTCGCTGCGAAACAATGTGGAGACACTAATGACTATCGAACTGATTTCTCCCGTGGAATTGCCGTCGACTATGGGAAAGTGGTTTTGGGAGCGTCGCGACGATTTTGAGCACGCGGTCATCACGGAGCGCAGGGACGATGCGGTCGTTCTTCGCCTTGATGTTGACCCGCCATCAACGGAGGAAGGAACTGCGGAGGGGCAGCGCGACGGCTACGTATACGTGGAGATCGACGGGGAAGCTCTTTTTGCAGAGACGGCCCAGCGAGCTGGAGACTATTCCATTCCAACTATCGCAGATTTCCGCTCCGGACTTCGCGAGGCACGCGGACTGGTGCAAAGTGAATGTGATTCGCGGGTGCGCTACGAGCGGGAGTTGGGAGAACTTCAGCGATTCAAACAGTCTACAATGACCGGAGTGGTTCTCGCTGTGGTGGCGATTGTAGCGACGATGCTTCTGCGTTCTTGTGCGTAGCTGCGGCAGCGGGTTGCATCGAACCCTCGGGATTGCATGTGGCGCAGTGATGAAACTGCGGCGATCTGTAAGTGTGCTGGAACTGCTCCTCGCATGCGCGAGGAGGGCGCGTTTTTGGGGGTCGGGAATGTGCGCCCGTTTGCCGTGCCCGAATCGGCGTCAATAGTTCCGGGACGTTGGGGGTCCCGTTCGTCGCTCTCAAGCGATCCTACGGCCCGCGCGGGCCAACCGGGGGGCGTGCGTGGCGTGTGGCGCGCGGGTGTGGCGTCGGTCCGTTGTGGGTCCTGTTTCTGCCCTACGTCGGACGCTGCGGCACTGCGAAAAAGTGGTCCTGTTTGTGGTCCTGTTTCTACCTGCAAACCCCGGCAAACGAGGTAGGGAAGTCGAGCACCGACGCTCAGTCTCCCCTATGAAAGCCGACAAGTTGTAGGTTATCCCCTCTCCCCTTGGTCGAATGGGGTTCAGGGGGTCGCGGGTTCAAATCCCGCCGTCCCGACTAGAAAATCTGACCATAATTCGATGCCCTGCAACGCTTAAAGCGTTGCAGGGCATCTTTGCATTCGCCGTTGTGGAGGCCAGTGAAGGGGGCCAGTTCTACCGCATTTCTTCATAAGCGCGTCGCTGGCCCCAGGAGTTGACGACTGGCTGGTGACCGGGAGGCGAGGGTTCCTCTTGGCGATTCGGGCCGAGATTCTTTTCTCTGGCCTCGGGTGACCACACGTCGGCCGGCCGCCCGCAAGATCAGTTCTGCGCGCGCGTCGATGCGTGCGCACCTTCGGACTGGGCCGCGAGTCGCTCGTCATGCTCGAAGGCATCGACGAATTCGTCGAGCTCACCCACGGTCATACCGATCTCTGCGCCGCGAGTACGCCACTGTGCCACGGCCGATTCCACCTTCCCGAGCATTTGGCGAGCACGATCGAGCTTGAGCCCGAAGTAGGGCACCGCGGACATGAGCGCCTCGACCGTCGCCGCAGGACCCGTCTCTTCGCTCACCCAGGTCTTGAGCTCCCGCAGCTTGTCGGGGAACGGGTTCACGTCGAAGGCGGGGGCCAATCGCCAAGTCTCGCGTTCGACGTGCAGGAAGCCGTGGTTGTGCAGGTGATCGTCGACGTTCGTGATGAGGATGGAGAAGGCAATGCGGCGCCACAGTTCCTCGATGTCGTCCTGCGGGGCCGCGCCGTACACGCGGATGGTGTCGACCATCTCGGCATACGTGTGCTCGGTGAGCCCCCCGGCGGTGGCTCCCATGAGCGTGGCGGCGGAACTGTACATCAACCGTTCGCCGTCAACGCGGTCGAAGCGGCGGACCAGCGCCACGGGGACTCCGTCGCTCGACACGAGTCGCGCCTGCGCCGCCCGGATCCCTGCGTCGGCGGCGAGCGTCATCGCCAGGACTTCGGCCTTCGTGACCGCGCGCTCGTCCTTCACACTCGGGAACTTCCCGATCGAGAGGCCGCCGTCGTCATCGAGCACGGTACACTTGGGGCGGACGCCCTGGAGCGACGTACCCCGCCCGCGCAGGTATGTCAGGTCGGCCTCCGTCTCCGTGTTCATCTCGACCGCTCGGCTCGAGGACAGCAGGTGCTCGAGTTCGATCAACGGTGGGGCCGCGCGACCGCCGTCATCGCGTGGACGGCGGAAGATGCCTGACTCGTCGCAGAAGCGAAGCGCGCCCACCCGGCTGAAATCATCGACTTCGAGCAGAAAGTCCATCGCCCCGGCAAGCGCGGGTTGCGTTTCGCCAGCGGCCTTGGCGAGGGCACGGCGCTTCCCGCGATCACGCAAGATGACCTTGGCCGCCCAGCCGTCCGGCTCGGAGTCGGCGATGGCACCGGGGAAGATCGACCCGCCTTCGCGCCGTTTGTGGAACTGCGGACCGGTGACCAGCGGCAACGGTGGGTCGATGCGGAAGCGATCAGGCGCCGCGAGCCACTCTGCATCGTACTCGAACGACGCGCTCTCTCGCGCGCCATCGCGATTGTACCGCAGGACGCCAACGCGCCGCCCGCTGTTGCCGAGGGCTACCCCGATGGTGCGTTTCATTTGGGCTGCGGCTCTCGCTTGGGACGGACGCGCTTGGGCAGGTGCTCGGCCTCGAGTAGCGTCCCCGTCTCGTCCGCTCTGGGATCCGCCAGCTCGGCGACGGGCGTGCCGAGCCCGAGAACGAATAGCGCCATCATGTATGTCCCAATGGCGACCTTTGGGTCCCCGTTCTCCAGGCGGTCGTAGGTGGTTCGCGCAACGCCGAGTCGCTCGGCCATCATGACGGTCGTGATGCCACGACGTCTGCGCCCCACGGAGATGTCCGCACCGAACTTGAGGAGCGCTCGGCGCACGGGGCTGGGAAGAGTATCGTTGGTCGCCGATCTCATAATGCCTCATGTATGCAGCATAATCAACTTTAATGCTCTATATATGCTACACTATCTACCTTGATCCGTCAAGACCAGCTTGACGCTAATGTAACATGTATGCTGCATTATTCGTGATATTGCAGCGTACATGGGACACTATCCATAAAAACGCCGCGCTGGGCACACCAATCGCCAGCAAGGACGCCAGCGGAGCCTGCTATCGGCGGACTGAGGGGGCAATGGGAACGGGGCGTTTACGCCCGACGAGCGCTCTCGATCAACCGCTCACGCGGGAATCGCTCTACGCGGCCGTCTGGCGTACGCCGATGCGAACCTTGGCACGGCGATTTGGCTGTTCTGACCGCTGACGCACAGATAATCCCTGAACTGCGCGCTTATGCCTGGGGCAACCCGCCGCGCGCATCGGCGGTCGCGCGAGCCCGCCGCGCCGCGCGACGAAGTTCCGCCGGACCGTCCAGCGTGCGCCAGATCAGCAACACGAACACGTAAGCCGCCGTCGCCGACAACGTTCCGCCAACCGAGAGCACGATCGTGCCGGCCGTCGCCCGCGTCGCCCGCACGATGAACCCGCACACCATCAGCAGGAGCCCGGTGTTCGCCATCCACCAGTGCGCGCCGGCCAGGCGGCGGCTGGGCAGGGGATGTCCGGTGAATCGCGGAATAACGTGATACGCCACGCCGTAGATCATCATCGTCACGAAGCCGAGCAGCACCATGTGCATGTGTGCCGCCCGGTACACGGTCCACACGGGATGCATCGCCATCGCGACGCCCGCACTGACGCCGAGCGCGAGCCACGCGAGGCTGGCCTTGAGGAACCAGCGGACAAACCACTCCATCCCTCAGTGCCCCCCGCACCCGCAAGCGCCACTCGGCGCATCCGCGTCGCCGAGCCGCGGGAGCTGCGTCGCGACCGCGGGCGCATCCATCACGAGCGTTGCGTGGGGGCAGTTCGTTATCGCTTGCATGTGTATCCTCTGGGTGATTGACGTCAGAAACCAGCACGAAGCTGGAGGTACAGCCATTGACGAACGGCGCCGGATGCGCCGAGGCCCACGGCAGCTGCGCTTGCACCGGGGCGGAATACGCTGTAGCCGAGTTCCACGGCACTCGCGCTCGTGAGCCGGACGGGCGCGACGAGATCCGCCTCCGTCGCGAGGATCGCACGGCGGCTTCGCTCGAGCGAAAAGCGATGCAGCTCGACGCGCGGCGTGAACGTGTCGCCGACCGTCCACGCGCCGAGCGCGAACGCGTCAACGAGGCCGCGATCCTTCGTGCTAGCGGCGGGATCGCCGATGATGTCGATCAGGCCGTAGTACGGATGATTGGTGGCGAACATGGTGCTGAACGCCGTGTAGCTGGCGTCTGCCGGCGTGTCGTCGCCCGACAGGACGTCGACGCCGAGCGTCATGTCGCCCCGCCTCGCGACCGTGGCGCCGACTCGCGCGCCGAGCAGCCATGCGCGCACCTGCTGCGCGATGAAGGTCGTCGTGTCTGCCAGCAGGGCTCGCTGGTTGCCGGCCTGCGTGGCGCCTTCCAGTTCCACGCGTACGGATGCGAGCTGTCGCCGCACGTGCAGGTCGAGCGTCATGCGCTTCGCATCGGCGAACGAGCGATACCGCATGCCGTCGTCGTACAGCAGCGTGACGTCCGCGGCATTGGCGCCAGGTCCCGTGGTGAGGAAGGCGCCGAGCAGCGAATGGTCGGCGTAACCGGAGGCCGGCGTCGAGCCGCCGAAGCGCCTGCCATGCTCGTCGACGACGGCGCCGAACGCGGTGAGGGTCCACGGAGCTGCCGCGCTCCCGCGCGCCTGCGGCGCGAGCGTGGCGAGCACGCCGTCGAACGACCGTCCGGTATTCGACCAGTTCACGCTGCCCACCAGGCGTTCGTTCCCCAGGGCGATCTCCTGTCGCCCCGCGCGCAACGCGAGGAGGTGTCCGCCCGTCTCGCCGCTCAGTTGCACATATCCCTGATGGAGGTCGAACACGTCGGTCGTGGCCGAGACGCTGTTGCCCTCCGTGCCCAGCACCCGGCTGTCCTGCAATTGGAGGAACACGGTGGCGCCCGGCGCGGGATCAGCACGCACCCCAATGCGCGTGCGGAGATACGTGAAGCCGTCGGACGCGAGTGCGTCGGGTGCGTCGAGTTCCGAGCGCACGCGCACTTCGCCCGTGAAGCGGAGTGGGGGCAACGATGTCGTCGCCGCGCCGGAGGGCGCTTGCTGCGCATGCAGGGGGGTGGCGAGGACGACACAGAGAACGAGGACTGCGGCACGGTTGAGTCGCGTGATGCGACGCGGGATGTCCATGCGTCAGCGCGTCCGTGCGGTCGACGCGAGCGACTGCGCTGCCGAGATGAGCCCGTCGTCGGCGAGACCGGCGTGCTGACGCGTGACGTGCCCCTGCGCGTTGAGGAGTGTGAGCAGGTTGGAATGCGCGATGTCGTCCGGCGTGAGCCGCCGGTAGCGGATGCCCAGCGTGGCCGCGAGATCGCGCACGTCGCTCGCGGAGCCGGAGAGCAGCGTCCAGCGCGGACCGGTCATGCCGTGCTCGCGTGCGTACTGCGCGAGCACCTGCGGCGTGTCGGCGTCCGGGTCGAGCGTCACGAGCAGGAGGCCCATCGACGAATCGGTCGCTGCCTCGAGTCGCTTCAGCTCCACGATCGCGAGCGGACACGTCGAGGTGCAGCGCGTGTAGATCATCGCGACGACCTGAGGCCGCCCGCGGAAACTGTCGAGCGAGCGTGTCGCGCCGGATTGGTCACGCCAGGTGGAGCCGAGGTCGTAGACCGAGAACGACTGGGTGGCTGCGGCTGCCGCTGGGGTCCGGGCTGCCGGCTCGGGCCTCGAACACGCCGGTGCGCCGGCGAACAGCAGGCCTGCTGCGCATGCCGCGATGCTGAAGACTCTCATGACGATCACCTATGCGGCGCAGCGAAAGCCGAGTGAGGCCATCGTCGTGCGCGCCGTGAGCCCGGCGCGCACCGCGGAGCGGAGGAACGCCGGATAGTTGGAAGGGTCGGTCGCGCCGAGGGCGGCGCTGGCGCAGTAGAGATGATTGTCGCGCGCGTTGGCGCCGCTGCCCGACGCGCGCGAGTCGTCACCCACCACCACGGAGTTGAAGTCCAGTGTCCATTCCCACACGGCGCCGTGAAGATCGCGCACGCCGTACGCGTTGCGCTCGTGCACGGGACCGGCATCGGCAGCGCGCGCTGCCCGCGTCGCATAGAGCGCGAGCACATGCTGCCGGAACGCGGGGTCGCTCGAGGCATCGCGCTGCGTGGCGCTGGCCGCGGCAACGTATTCCCACTCGTCCACGGTGGGCAGGCGTGAACCCTGTGCGGCGCAATAGGCACGCGCCGCGAACCACGACACCTGCGTCACCGGCCGCTCCGGCGACGTCGCCGTGCCGGCATCCAGCGGGCCGGCCCAGTTGGCGAGATAGCCCTCGTCCGCGAACACGCGCCGCACCGAGTCGCGGCGCCACGCCGGATGCGCGACCACGAAGGCGGCGAACGAGCGTCGGCTCACGTAGTCGCGATCCATCCGGAAGGTCGCCACGGCGACCCGGGCTTCACCCGCCGTGCTGTACAGCGGGCGATAGCTGCCGGCCGGAATCTGCACGAGGAGCGGGAGGGCCAGTGCGGCGAGGCGAATCATGGCGTGGCCTCCCGTCCGATGCGCGCGTTACTGGCCGACGACGCCGAGGCCCTTCTTCACCGCGAAGATCTTCGCGTTCCCATCGCCGGTGACATGGAGGATGCCGAGCGCGCCCTGGTTGAAGGCCCGGAAGATGGAGTGGTCCACGAGAATGAGGTCGCCCGGCTGTTCCACGCCGAACTCCACGATCGTCGCACCACCGGCCGGAATCATCGTGGTCTGCACGTTGTGGTTCGCCACCGAGCCGCCCTCGGCGTACACGTTGTCGAAGATCTCGCCGATCACGTGGAACGAGCTCGTGAGGTTCGGGCCCGCGTCGCCCACGAAGAGCCGGACGCGTTCGCCCGCCTTCGCCTGGAGTGCCTTGTCGCCCGTGAGCGCGCCGACGCTGCCGTTGAACACCACGTAGGTGGGGCGCTCCTCGATGCCCTTCTCCATGTCGAGCGTCTGGAGGCCGTGCTCACCGAACTTGCCGTGCGTGTAGAACTCGCTCTGCATCACGTAGTACTCGTGATCCACCTCGGCCATCCCTGCCTTCGGCTCCACGAGGATCATGCCGTACATGCCGTTCGCCATGTGCATCGGCACCGGCGAGGTGGCGCAGTGATAGACGAAGAGGCCGGGATTCATCGCGGTGAACGTGAAGACGGATTCGCCGCCGGGCAGGGTGAGCGATGCCTTGGCGCCGCCGCCGGGGCCGGTGACCGCGTGCAGGTCGATGTTGTGCGGCATGGTGCTGTTCGCCGCATTGGTGAGGTGCATCTCGACGAGGTCCCCTTCGCGCACGCGGATGAACTTGCCCGGCACCGAGCCGCCGAAGGTCCACATGGTGTACTCGACACTGTCCGCGAGACGCATGGTCTTCTCGGAGGTCTGGAGGTTCACGATCACCTTCGTGGGATGGGTGCGCGTGATCGGCGGCGGCACGTTCGGCGCATCCGTGAGCACAGCCACTTCCTGGCCTTCGATCGCCTCGGTGGTCGTGCGCACGAGCACCACGGCACGCCCGGACGCCGGGGTGGCGTCGGCATTCGCGCAGCCGGTGAGGGAGGCAGTGGCGAGCACCATGGCGGTCGCGATCGCGATGGCGCCAATGGTCCGCGCCGCGATGATGGGAATGGGAGACGTCGTCGTATGCTTCATGAGTCAAATCCTCGAAAGGGATTGGTGTCGGATCGTCAGGCGACCAGGTCGGCCACGGTGGTGCTGGTGAGGGGCTCGCGCCGACGGAGCTGGAGTTCCGTCCAGCGTTCGTGGGCGTCGCACGGTGTGTCGGGATTGCAGGGCGCCGAGCCGAGCATGCAGTGCCGCTGACGCTGGGGTGCGTCGAAGCAGTCGATGATGCGGGCGAGCGTGAGTTGTTCGGACGGTACGCGCAGCGAGAACCCGCCAGTCGGGCCGCGAGCACTCGTCAGGATATTCGCCTTGGCAAGCGCGTTGAGCGTCTTGGCGAGGTAGTTGCGCGGCGCGCCGATTTCGTGCGCGATCTCGCCCACGCGCATGGTCCGGCCGGTGCCCTGACGAGCGAGCAGGAGGATGGCGCGAAGTGCGTAGTCAGAGGTCTGGGAGTACATGGGGCGTCCTCATTGGCGAGTTTCTCATCTGGATATGAGAATAGCACTTCCCAAGAGGCCGTCCCCGTCGGGGCTCTTACGATACTTCTGTCAGGAGTTGCGAGCCCTATCGCAGATACCGCTGAACGAGAGCGCGCAGATTCGCCGCGTCGAATGGCTTCTCGATGTACTCCTTGGGAGGCTCCGTCAGGAATGCCCGGGCACTGGCCGTGAATGCGCCGCCGGTCAGGAAGATCATCTTGTTCGCCTGATCGGGGGCGACGACCATCAGCTTCCGATACAGATCCATCCCGGTCATCTCCGGCATCATGAGGTCGCAGAGGATGAGGTCGAACGTCTCGCCGGCTGCGCACATGGCCAGCGCTTCCCTGGCGACGAGCGCGGTCACGACGTCGTGCTCTTTCGCGAGCATCCGCTGGACGACGCGCGCCACGAGCGCCTCGTCGTCCACGACGAGAATCCGCCCTCGGCGGCTGCCGCCCTGGATGGGGACGCCGATCGGGGTCAGCATGGGGGCTTCGCGTCGTGCGACCGGGAGCGCGACGCGGAAGGTAGTGCCGTAGCCCACCTTGCTCTCGACCGTCAGCGTTCCCCCCATGTCGGTGACGATGCGTTGGCTGATCGCGAGACCGAGCCCCGTCCCGGCGCCCACGGTCTTGGTGGTGAAGAACGCATCGAAGATCCGGCCGATGATCTCGGGCGGTATCCCGGCGCCGGTGTCGCTGACCTCGATGATGACCTGCGCGCCGTCGAGCCGCGTGCGAATGCGAATCTCGCTCTTGTCCGCCTTCCCCTCGGGCAGCGCCTGCGCGGCGTTGACGAGCAGGTTGAGAAAGACCTGGCCGAGCCGGGCCTCGTTGGCCTCGACCGGTGGAACGGTGCCGTATTCCTTGATCAGGCGCGCGCGATGCCGAATCTCGTTCCACGCCATTCCGATGGACGATTCCATCGTTGCCTTGACGTCCACCGGACCGTTCGCTTCCTCGGTGGGCGACCGTGAAAACACCTTGAGGTCGCGCACGATGAAGCGGACCCGCTGGGCGGCGTCGCGCGCGTCGGTCAACGGTCCCCGAATATCCTCGAGGGTCAGTGCGTCGCTCCGGCCGGCCCGCCCGGCAGACGGGTCGCTCCTGTTCGCCAGGCCCTCCATGACGTAGTCGAGGTTCGCGATGACGGCGGCCAGCGGGTTGTTGATCTCGTGTGCAACACCCGCGGCGAGGGTGCCGATGGACGCCATCCGGTCGCTGACCATCAGCTGGGATTCGAGCGTCCGCTTCTCGGTGATGTCGGTGCTGATGCTGAGCACCGCGTTCGCCTCGCCCTGATCATCCCGCACGAGCGTCCAGCGGACGTCCACGGTGGTCTTGCGGCCATCCTTGGTGCGCCTCAACATCTCGCCCTGCCACTCGCCGTTCGCCATCAGAGCGGCCTGCGCCACGGCCAATGCATCGACGTCCGAAATGAACAGGTCCGCGTCCGTGCGCCCGATGACCTCGGCCGCCGTCCATCCGTAGGTGCGCTCCGCGCCCTTGTTCCAGAAGGTGATGCGGCCGTCCAGGTCCCTCACCAGAATGGCCTCGTGCGCGATGTCCAGCAGCGCGGCCTGCTCGCGGATGTGCGCGTCCGTGTTTCGGCGCTCCAGCTCCGATGCCGCGCGCGCCGCAAAGATCTGGAGCGTGGACTCGATGAACTCGACCCGGTCCAGCGGCTCCTTGAACACGACACCGAGGACGCCGAGGTGCTGTCCCGACGAGCTGGTGAGCCGCCGACCAACATAGCCCTGCGACGCGAGTTGCTGCATGATGGCCGAGCGGGGAAACTGCTCGCTCGCCTGCTCTCGAACCACCAGCGAGTCCTCGGTCAGGACGAATTGGCTCGGCGAGTCGAGGAGCGCGTACTCGAAGTTGTTCACGACTGTGTCTCCCACAACGGCGGCGACGGTGCGCCCGCTCGGGGGGTCACCGGGGAGCAGCTGTGCCATGTAACCGGCCTGCGCTCCCACCGCAGAGGTCATGCTCAGCACGAGCTGCTCGAAGAACTCCGTGCCGGTAGCGTGCGACACGCCCGCCGCCACGGTGGACAGCGCTGATTGGAGACGACGTCGTGCCAGCTGCGCGCGCAAGTGGCCGATGCCGAACGCCACATCATCGGCCATTTGCTGGAGCAGCGCGAGCTCCTCGGCGCTCGTGTGCTTTACCTCGGAGGTGTAAAGCGACAGCAACCCGAATGTGCGCGTCGTATCGCGCAGGGGCAGAACGATGTTCCCGCGGTAGCCGCGACGTCGTGCGGGCTCGCGCCAGTGCGCGAAACCAGGGTCCTGTTCGACATCTTCGCACACGACGGGTTGGCCCGAACGAATGACCTGTCCCGCCGGTCCGATGCCAGGCGCTTCCGCCTCGCTCCAACTGGCTTTGATCTCGGAGAGATAGCCGTCCTCCGTTCCCGCGTGGCCCATTGGCGTGATGGAGCGGGCCGCATCGCTCTGCGCGTACCCCACCCACGCCATGCGGTAGCCCCCGTTCTCCACGGCGACCTTGCAGACCTGCACGAGCAGCTCCTGTTCGTGCTCGGCGCGGATGAGCGCCTCGTTGCAGTTGTTCATCATCTGCAGCGCCCGATTGATGCGCGAGATCTCCAGCTCGGCGAGCTTGAGGTCGTGGACGTCGGTGCAGGTGCCGAACCATTTGAGCGGTGTGCCGTTCGCGTCCTTGATTGGCACACCGCGAATGAGAAACCAGCGATACAGACCATCCGCACCGCGCAGCCGGCATTCGAGGGAATAGCCGCTGGCCGTGACGACCGCATTCTGCCAGGCCGCGAGCGCGCGCACCCGATCTTCGGGATGGAACGGCGTGTACCATCCGAACCCGCGACTCGCATCCGGTGCGAGGCCCGTGTAGTCGTACATTTGCTGGTTGAAGTACACGCCCGAGCCGTCGGGTCGCGTGATCCACACGATCTGGGGCATCGCCTCCGCGAGAGACCGGAACTCGTCGAGGCTTTCCTGCAGTGCCATCGCGCCGCGCCGCGACGCAGTGATGTCGGTGACGATGCCAGTCAGTCGGGTGACGTTCCCGGCGGCATCGCGGACCTGGAACCCGCGGGTGCGCACCCAGCGGATCTCGCCATCGGGCCGCGTAATGCGATGCTCCACGTCCACACTGGGCGTATCGCGCATGAGCGCATCGAAGGCGCTCCGGACACGCTCGCGGTCTTCGGCAACGATGAAATCGGTCCACTGCTGCGGATTGGCGTAGAACGTGTCCACGGACAGGCCCCACATCCGCTCGAAGCCCGGACTGAGGTAGACCACCTCCCGCATGTCAGCCGAGCGGATCCAGAACACATCGGTGATGTTGTTCGCCAGCAGGTGGAACCTCTCGGTGGTCTCCCGTAAGGCATTTTCCGTCGCTTTGCGCTCGGTGATGACGCTCCCCGACGGGACGAGGAAGACGACCTGGCCGGCCTCGTCCCGCAGCGGCTGCAGGGAGAAGTCGATGTCGATGAGGCTGCCGTCCGCCCCACGCACCTGCGTGTCGTACCGGGACGCCTCGCCGTGCGCCGCGCGCGCGATCGTGTCGCGCAGCCGCTCCTGCTCCTCCCACGAGTAGGCCCACCAACCGGAATCCACGAAGGGCTTGCCGAGGACGTCGTCCGGCTGCAACCCTCCCGCCTCGAGCACCGACCGATTCACTTCCGCGATGATCCCCTCCGGCGTCAGCAACCCCACGAACATGCTGGGGCCGATGCCGTCGATGAGATCGCGCAGACGCTTCTGGCTCCGCTGCAGCTCGGCTTCCGACTCCCGCATCTCCCGCACGGACATCACCTCGTCGGTGACATCCACCCCATGGGCGACGATGGCATAGGCACCATCGGCCTCGCGCAGCCGCTGGTAGACGAAGTTGGCGTAGCGCGTCTCGACGGGCGCACCGGGCTGGCGGGCGAGGGTCACGGGCAGTTGCCGTCCCTCGAAGGGCTCGCCCGTCTCGCGCACGCGGTCCAGCAGCTCGATAAACCCCTGATCGCGCACCTCGGGCATCACCTCAGCCACGGTCTTCCCGATGATGTCGCGGCGCCCGATGAGCCGCTCGTACGCGGGGTTGGCGAGCACGAAGGTGTGGTCCGGACCGCGCATCATGGCGAGGAAGGCGGGCGCGTGCTCGAAGATGGCCGCCAGGCGCATGCGGTCCGCCACCAGCGACGCCGTCAGCGCCACGCGATCGCGCTCGGCGAGCATGCGCTGCGTGGTCTCCTGGCACACCACCAGCACCCCGCCGATGCTGCCACTTTCCGTGAAGACGGCGCTGTAGCCGTAGGTCCACCACACATCGTCGCGGCGTCCGTCGCGGTCGATGGGGATGTACTGGTCCTCGTGCCAGGTGGCCACGCCGGTGCTGAGGACGCCGTGAATCTCGGGCCCGATCACGTCCCAGGTGTCGGTCCAGAAGCTGTGGCCCGACGCGCCGAGTGCGCGCGGATGGCGTCCATCGTCGCCGAGGCTGGGGCGAAAGGCATCGTTGTAGAACTGGATCAGCTCCGGGCCCCAGAAGAGGAGCATGGGGCTGCGAGCGGTGATCAGATTGCGGACCGTGACCGTGAGGCTCGGTGGCCAGCCGTCGACCGGTCCGAGGGGGGTGGACGCCCAGTCGAAGGCCCGGGACAGCCTCGCCATCTCGCTGTCGCCCGGAAACGTCAGGTCGATGGCGGTGCGCTGGTCGGTCGATGAGGCCATTATCCCTGTGCGCTCTGAGACTGGATCTTCATGCGCGTGCTCCCCCGTGTGCTCGAACCGGAGGAGGACGGGAAGCAGCCTTCGAGAGGCGGCGCGTCTCCTCGCGTTACTCCGAACACCGCAAGTACATCTCCAGTATCGGCTGCTTACGCTAACTGATGCCGAGCGGGTGCTCCCAGCGCAGGCCGCGAAAGCGTGAAAAGTCGCGGTCCGTGGTCACCAGCGTACAGCCGTGCTGTATGGCCAACGCCGCAAGCCACGCATCCGTCGCCAGATTGCCGCGCGCCTTCGCCTCTCGGCAGAGGTTCGCGAACAGCGGCCAGTGCGCCTCGCCAGGCTGGACCGGTACGACGGAGGGCGCTTCACGGATCGTACTCGTGAACGCGAGTGCCTCGTCCATTGAGAGCGGGTTGGTCCAGATCCGTTGATGCGTGGTGATGCGCACGACAGCGCCCAGCGACTCCGGCGCGATGCCGACCGGGTCGCCGGTGCTCAATGCGTTGGTGAGCCACCCATGGTACTCGTCATGGTGAATCGCGTCCTGGCGACAGGCATAGACGAGCACGTTGACGTCGACCAGGATCACGCCACGCCGTCCATGAGGTCGGCCAGGACGGAGCTGTCGTCGATGTCCACGCCAGGACGTACTCCGCCGCTGCCGAAGGCAGGAATCACGAATGGCGTGTCACCGGTGACGCTCCGATCGTTATCAGAGATATAGGACATGAGGGCTCGCTCCATGAGCGCCGTGAGGGTGAGGCCGTTGCGGCGCGCATGGGCCTTTGCGCGGTTCAGCACGGCGGCCTTGAGGCGAACGGTGGTGTGCTTGTCGGACATGTTGTATATCTAGACATACACATTGCTTGTGTCAAGACGTATAACGAGGGTTGCCATTTTCGAGCGCCCGGTAACGGCAGCGCGCTTGCGTGCTCGATTGGCGCTGGGTGATTGAGCTGCGGCAACGTATGCCGGTCTCGCGGTGCCGCGTCATCATTGCGCTGCGCGTCGAAGCCGGACACGACGAACGTACTTCCCTGTCCCACCACGCTCGTCGCGATCACCACATCGCCGCCGAGCAAACGTGCGAGCTGCCGCGCCACCGCGAGCCCGAGCCCTCTACTGCCCGCGCTGATCGCTACCGTCGGATCTTTCTGCCAGAACGGATCGAAGATGTGCTCCAGATCCTCTGACGCGATCCCACGACCAGTGTCGGTCACCTCGAAGTGCACGCGAACTTCCGCGTCGAGACCATCGACGCGGATGATCAGAAAGACGTCACCGGCGACTGTAAACTTCACCCCGTTCGCGAGCAGGTTCACGAGAATACGGGTGAGCTTGCGCGGGTCCGTCAAGAGCTGGACCGACTATCGCGCGGCCGCCGTCACCCTCGCGCGGCTCTGCGCGCAAGCCCTCGAGCGCGCCCGGCTCCTGGAGTCCGAGCGCGAGGCGCGTGCGTCCGCGGAGCTCGCGACAAGGCGAAGAGCGAGTCCCTCGCCGTGATGTCGCACGAGTTGCGCACGCCCCTGAACGCCATTGGCGGCTACACGGAGCTCATCGAACTCGGCATCCGCGGCCCCATCACGGAGGAAACGCGCAAGGATCTGCAGCGCATCCAGAAGAGCCAGCGCCACCTCCTCGGCCTCCTGAACGGCGTGTTGAACTACAGCAGGGTGGAAGCTGGCGCCGCCACGTACGAGATCGATGACATCGTGCTGGACGAGGTCCTCGCGAACGCCGAGGCACTCGTGGCGCCGCAGGTCCGCAACAAGCGCTTGTCGCTGACGTATGCGCCGACCGAACAGGCGTTCGTCGTTCGCGCCGACGGTGAGAAGCTCCAGCAGATCGTACTCAACCTCCTCACCAACGCGATCCAGTTCACCGAGCCAGGTGGTCACATGGCGCTCTCGTGCCAGCCGGTGGGCGACGAGGTGCACGTGCGCGTGTCCGACACGGGCCGCGGCATTGCGGCGGACCAGCTTGGACGGGTGTTCGAGCCGTTCGTGCAGATCGATGCCCGGTTGACGCGCACGCAGGAGGGCGTGGGGCTGGGCCTCGCCATCAGCAGGGACCTCGCGCGCGGCATGGGCGGGGATCTCACCGCCGAGAGCACGCTGGGGCAGGGGAGCACGTTTACGCTCGCGCTCCCCTTGCCGGGATAGGCAGACAACCGCGGGCGGCCAGTGACCGCCATCGTACCACCGCAGCTCCCTGGGCTCCCTCATTCCCGGCTGCGCCGGAGATACCGAGGTAGGCACCGAGTGAGTAACCGGCGATGTCGATTCGCCGAGTGTCCACCGTCAGGGGTGAAGAGTTGTTGCCAGGTACCCTCATGCCAAATTTGGAATGACAGACCGCCAGACGACCATGCGCGCTGGCTCCCTCGCTTCCTGTAACTCGTAGCCCGATCACCGCACAGAGCAGCACCGAGCACGATGTTCTCTGGAGTTCTGTGGCGTGCCGGGCGCGTGGGACGCGCCTTGGCGAGGGAGCCGCGCTGCGTGACGGAGAGACCGCGCATGCGCTGGCGCTCGCGGACTCCGCGGTGACGTTGGTGAGCGGTGGGTCATCCTGCCTCCCGACGGGCCGCGCGCAGCGGGGCGAAGCGCTGCTGGCCTTGGGCGACACGCTGGCGGCCGCCCGGGAATTCTCACAGGCGTACGGATTCGAGAGCTGGCAGAACATCGATGCCCGCGAGGCCATCGCGACGCGGCTGCGTCCGTCCGTCGCCGGCGCCGCGTGGGAAGCGATGCGCGTGAAGGCCGAAGCGGATCGGAAGGCATGCATGCGGGGAGCGTCCAGGCGCGACAGCCTCGACCAGCCCGACCGGTGAGCGCCGATGACCTGGTCGCCGGCACGCAGCATGATTGGCGGCGGCCGTCGGACTCGCCAGTCATGACCGTTCCTGTCCGCCTCGGCCCGCCCGAACACTCTGGCGACTGCGAACTGAAAGTCTTCCCATGGCACGGCGGCGAACTCGGCGCAACATAGAACGCAAGCCCCAGCGTCAGCACACCACGAGGGACCAGATCACCGCGTGTTCTCCGGCGAATCACCGTCGATACGGACGCGAAGCAGCTTCACCGAGTTCACGAACACGAGCAGGTCGGGCCCAAGATGAATCAGTGCGGCCTGCACGGGGCCGATCCACCGCAGGAGCGCCGCAATGATGCCGAGCACGTGCACGACGCCAACGCCCACGAAGAGATTCTCCTGGATCGTGCGATACGCGCGCGCCGCGATCGCGCGTGCAAGAACGATCTTGCCGAGATCGTCTGTCATGAGCGCGACGTCGGCCGCTTCGAGGGCTGCCTGCGTGCCGGCCACGCCCATTGCGATACCAACGTCTGCAGCGGCCAGGGCGGGCGCGTCGTTGATGCCATCGCCGACCATGGCGACACGGTGCCCCTCGGCTTGCAGCCGCTTGATGACGGCAACCTTCGCGTCCGGCATCAATTCGGCCTCGACCTCGTCCACGCCGAGCTCCGCGCCGATGCGGCGGGCGATGGCCACGTTGTCGCCGCTGAGCATGATCACGCGCTTGATGCCGGTGGCGCGCAGCCGCGCGATGATGTCCCGCGCACCGTCGCGCGTGCGATCCGCGAAATGGATCGCGCCCAGGGCGCGCATGCCTGTTGCGACATAGACCAGGGTCTCGCGGGCCTCGTCGGCGGCGGGCAGCGCAACGCCATGGTCCATGAGGTAGGCGGCGTTCCCCACGCGAATCGTCTCACCGTCGATCGTCGTCTCGACGCCGCGCCCGCGCACGACGCTGAACGTTGTCGGCTCGGGGACGTCGATGCCCTGTGCGGCGGCCCGTGCCACCACGGCCTTCGCGAGCGGATGACTCGACCGGCGTTCGGCACCGGCTGCGAACCGGAGGAGCTGGTTCTCGCTGATGGCGTCGTCGTAGCGGTCGATACGCATCACTTCGGGGTGTCCGATCGTGAGCGTGCCGGTCTTGTCGAACGCAATCGCATCGACCTTCGCCAGTTCCTCGAGGTAAATGCCGCCCTTGAGCAGGATGCCTGACCGGGCGGCGCGGGCGATGGCGGCGATGACCACCAGCGGCGTCGCCAGGCCAAGTTCCGCGGGCGATGTGAAGATGAGCAGCGTGATGATCATTCGAACATCGTGCGTCACGAACCACACACCGAGGAGGAACACGAGCACGATGGGGATGAGCCACGCGGCCACCCTGTCGGCCAGCTTCTGCACGGGCGCCCGCTCGGCTTCTGCCGATTCGACGAGCGCGATGATGCGGGAGAACATCGTGTCGCCCGCCACCCGCTGCGTCTCGATATCGAGCGCGCCCAGCTCGACGACCGTGCCGGCGAAGACCTCGGCGCCGATCGTCTTCTCCTGCGGCATGCTCTCGCCAGTGATCGGCGCCTGATTGACGGAGGCGTCGCCGGCACGCACAATGCCGTCCACGGGAATCTTCTCGCCGGCGCGGACGATGACCACGTCACCCGGCTTGACGTCGGCAATCGGGAGACTCACGTCGCCATCTGTTCCCCCGCGCCGCACGACCGCACGCTCCGGCACGGACCCGATCAACGCCTTGATCGACGCGCGCGCTCGCTCGGTATTCAACTCGGCAATCAACTCCGCCATCAGGATGATCATCATCAGGATGGCGCCGGCCGTGTACTCACGGCCTGCCATCGCGATGACGGTGGCAATCGTGACGAAGATCTCGGTACCGATCTTGTGCTCGTGGATGAGATCGAGCACACCCGTCCGGAGCAGCGGGTAGAGACCCACGGCGACGGCGAGCAGCAGTGCGGGGAGCGGGAGGAGTCCAGCGGAATACGCGGCGATCACCATGCCGACGATGACGATCCGCGCGATCTCGATCGAGCGAGTACGCGTCAACAGCGAATTCCGTGGCGGAGGCAGCATTGGCGCTCGGCTCATGCCGGCCGCACCGCTGTCCGCTCCGGCTCGACAGTGAGCAGCGCGCGGCGACGCGTGAGGCGATGGCGCAGCCGGTCTGCCCACCCTGGCCACCGTTCCTCGAGCCAGGCATACACGACCGGAAGCACGACCAGGGTGAGCGCAGTCGATGTCACCAACCCGCCGATCACCACGGTGGCAAGCGGACGCTGCACTTCTGAACCCGGACTCGTCGATGTCGCCATGGGAATGAACCCAACGCTCGCGACGAGTGCCGTCATCAGCACGGGACGAAGCCGCGTTTCGGAGCCTTCACGCACCGCATCGTCGATGGAACGTCCTTCCGTTCGGAGTTGGTTGATGTAGGCCAGCAACACGACGCCGTTCAGGACGGCGACGCCGAACAACGCAATGAAGCCGACCGATGCGCTCAGATTCAGGTTCAGCCCGCGGAGCCACAGCGCTCCAATACCACCCACGAGTGCGAACGGCACGTTGAGCATGACGAGCAACGCCTGGCGCACATTGCCGAAGCTCGCGTAGAGAAACACGACGATGAGGAGCAACACGATGGGCACGATGAACGCGAGTCGCTTCATCGCGCGCTGCTGATTCTCGAACTGACCGCTGTAGGCGATGAGATAGCCCTCGGGAAGCGGGACCTGCCGTGCAACGTCCCGCCGGACGTCGGCGACGAAGCTGCCGAGATCGCGCCCGCGCACGTTGCTCTGCACGATGATTGCGCGCTCGCCGTCCTCGTGATTGATCAACTCCGGCCCCTCGACGACCTGCACCTTGGCGACCTGTGAAAGTGTCACCACGCCGCCGGTCGGCGTGTGGAGCAGCAGCCGCCCGATCGCCTCAGGCGTTCCGCGGTACGGTTCGGCGAGCCGTACGATCACAGGAAAGCGCTTGCGGCCGTCGATGACTT
>JBBRZK010000071.1:0-23765 GCA_038236775.1 Gemmatimonadales bacterium | reverse complement strand
TTTGTACGCCGGGGTGAAGCGGCGGCGGGTCCGGGTGGCTGACACCCCGGTATCATGTGATGGCAAGAGTGTGGGAACAGGAGACAACGGCACATCCTCGATCGCCCTCGTACACTAAACTATGGGAGGATCGGTGTCTCATTCATATTGGCAGAGAGGGGAGTCGCTCGACGGCATCGCGGCGGTGGTGCGCTCGACGAACGCCGACCTCGTGCTGCTCCAGGAAGTGGACAAGGGGACGAAGCGCTCGGGCAACGTGGACCAGCCTGCGGCGCTCGCGGCGAGGACGGGACTCCACGTCGCCTTCGGCAGCGCGCGGGACTACGATGGCGGCACGTACGGCGTGGCTATCCTGTCGCGCTGGCCGATTCTCGAGGATACGCTGATCCACCTCCCAGTGGATCCGCCGCAGGAGCGTGCAGGCGGATCACACGAGCCGCGTGGTGCGCTGCGGATCGTCGTCGCCAGCCCGATGGGGCGGCTCGCGGTGATCAATACGCACCTCGATGCCTCAGGCACGGACCGGTGGCGCACGCAGGAGGCGGATGCCATCGCGAGCCTCGTGGCGCAGGCGCGTCGCGCGGAGCCCATGGTGATCGCGGGCGGCGACTTCAACTCCACGCCCGAGAGCGCGGTGCAGGTGAAGCTGCGGGGCAGCGGGCTGCGCGACAGCTGGACGGAGTGTGGCGGCGGCCAGGGCTTCACCTTTCCTGACGACAATCCCGTGAAGCGCATCGACTACCTGTTCCTCGCGGGCGCGAGTCAGTGCGTGTCGGCGGAGGTGATCGACGCGCGCGCGTCGGATCATCGTCCCGTGCATTTCCAGGTCGCGCTGGTGCCGGAGACGGCCGGCGCGGCGCTGGTGGTGCCGCAGGAGTCGCCGTCCGCCCGCCGCGTGCCGCCGCAGCAGGCCGCAACGAACCTCGACCCGCGCACGCCGCTCACGAGCGCGCAGCGTGACTGGGTGGAGACGACGCTGGCGTCGCTCACGCTGCGCGAGCGCGCCGGCCAGATGGTGCACGTCTGGGCACTCGGCGACTACGCCAACGCGCACGACTCGAGCTTCGTGCAGCTGATGGGCTGGATCCGGAACGACCACGTCGGCGGCGTGACGATGTCACTCGGTTCGCCGATCGAGGTGGCCGAGAAGATCAATGCGATGCAGCGCGTGGCGAAGGTGCCGTTGATGATCGGGGCGGATCTCGAGCCCAATCTTGGGCGGCTCGAGGGCGGGGTGTTCACGCACTACATGCTCGACGCCGGCGGTGCGACGGTGTTCCCGAACGCGATGGCCATCGGGGCGACGGGACGCGACCAGGATGCGTACGATGTGGGCAAGGCGATCGGGGAGGAGGCGAAGGCCGTGGGCATGACAATGAATTTCGCGCCCGTGGTGGACGTCAACAACAATCCATCGAACCCGGTGATCAACACGCGGTCGTTCGGCGAGGATCCCAGGCGCGTGGCGGCGCTGGCGGCGGCGTTCGTCCGCGGTACACAGGACGCGGGCGTGATGGCGACCATCAAGCACTTTCCCGGACATGACGACACGGACGTGGATTCGCACGCGCGACTGCCGATCGTGACGGCGAGCGCCGCACGCCTCGACACGGTGGAGCTCGTGCCGTTCGCCGCGAGCATCGACGCCGGGGCGGGCATGGTGATGACGGCGCACATCGCGCTGCCGGCCGTGCAGGGTGACAGCGTGACGCCGGCGACGCTCGCGCCGAAGATCATCACCGGCCTCCTGCGCGACAAGCTGCACTTCACGGGGCTCGCGATCACCGATGCAATGACGATGGGCGGCATCGGCAAGGGCTACACGACGGAAGAGAGCTCGGTGCTCGCGGTGCAGGCGGGGGCGGACGTGCTGCTCAAGCCGACCGATCCGACGCGGGCGGTGGACGCGATCGTCGCCGCGGTGGAGCGTGGCGCCATCACGCGAGAGCGTGTGGATTCGTCCGTGCGCCGGGTGCTCGAGCTCAAGGCGCGGACCGGAGTGGCGTTTCATCCGATGGTGCCGCTGGAAGCGCTGCGCGAGAACGTGGGCTCGCCGGAGCACCGCGCGATCGCGACGGACATCGCGCAGCGCGCGGTGACACTGCTGCGAGACCAGCAGGGATTGATGGGCGTGGCGGCACGACGCACGGTGCTCGTGCAATACATGCCCGAGACCGAGCTGCGCGCGGGCAAGGTGTTCGCCGCCGAGCTGCGGCGGCCGGGGGAGTCGCTCAGAACGTTCAAGGTGGGTCCGTCGGTGTCACCGGCAACGCTCGACTCCATCGCGACGGTGGCACAGAGCGCGGATCGCGTCGTCGTCGCGACCTACGTGCGGCGCATCGAGGGTGAAGGACGCTTCGCGATTCCGTCGCCCATTGCGGACTGGATCGATGCGTTGTCGCAGCGCGAGAAGACCATCGTCGTCTCACTCGGGAACCCCTACCTGCTGAAGCAGTTCCCGCACGTGGGCACGTACCTCACCACGTACGGCGTGGCGGACGTGCTCGAGCGAGCGGGAGCGCGCGCGGTGAACGGACGCGCTCCGGTCACAGGCAGGATTCCCGTGTCGTTGCCGGGTTTCTTCGTGCGCGGCGACGGCATCCAGAAGGAGCCGGTGCGATGAAGAGCGGCACGGGGCGGAACGGAAGAAGGCGTCTCTGATCGCGCCCTTGTTGGCTTTTGTCGCCGCTGTTTCAGCGCCGCTCTGCGTCCTGTCTGCGAAATCTGCGGCCCCGCTTGTTCACCAGAACCCGCGGCACTCCCGAACAGGGTCAGGAACAGGACGCTTGCTCGGGTCTGGCGCAAACGATGCAACGCACGAGCCCGCAGGTGGGGCCGCGAACGCGCGGACCACCCATGAACATCCCAATCACGGACCACGATGCGCATGCGCCACCTTGCCCATCCGGCGGCGGTCGTGGGACTGCTGCTTGCAGCCCGCGGCCCGATCGTCGTCGCGCAGACAATGCCCCCGCAACTGTTCCAGCGCGCGGCGGCGCCCACGCCATCGAAGGCAGCGACGGACACACTCGGCAGGAACGGGGGCCGCAGCACGCTCCTGCCGGTGCTCGAAGCTGTGGGATTCCTCGTGGCGCTCAACGCGTATGATCGCGTCGCCTATCCGAACGAGCTCTATGAAGGCAGGAAGGCCTACAACTCGACGCTCTCCAGCACATGGGACCATCTTCGCCAGCAGCGCTGGGTGCACGACCCGGATCCATTCAACGTCAACCAGTTCGCCCATCCCTACCTCGGCGCCACGCTCTTCGGGATTTCCCGCTCGACCGGGCATGGCTTCTGGAGGTCGCTCGTCTACGCCGACGCCGGCAGCTTCGCGTGGGAGATGGCCGGCGAGATCACGCCGCCGTCCATCAACGACCTGATCACCACGGGCCAGGCGGGCACGCTGCTGGGCGAGTCACTGTACCGCATTGCCGATTTGGTGCTCAAGGACAGCCCCTCGCACTGGTGGCATCCGTACGTCGCAGGGATCCTCTCCCCGCCCACGGCCGTCAACCGGCGCGTACTGGGCAAGGACTTCAAGGCGGAGTTGCCCGACAGTGCGCCGTCCACGACGTGGGAGGTCCGCCTCGGCGTGCGGAGTGATGCGGTGGCGCGCGACTACTCCGCACCCGTGACGCTGCTCCGCCGCGATGCCACGGCGGAGTTCTCGGCCTCATATGGCCTGCCCGGCCGCGCTGGTTACAACTACTCGCGCCCGCTCGACTACTTCACCCTCGATGCCTCGTTCCTGCTGAACAGCGCCAACCCGATCGAGAACGTGATGCTGCGTGGCCTGCTCGTGGGGCGACCCACGTGCGCGACCGCCAACCTGCGTGGCATCTGGGGGCTCTATGGCAGCTACGACTACATCTCGCCGAATCTCTTCCGCGTCTCCAGCACGGCTCTGTCGCTCGGCACCACCCAGCAGTACCGGCTCGCGCCCGACCTCGCGCTGCAGGGCTCATTGCTCGGCGGTGTGGGCTACGGGGCGGCGGGATCGCAGGCCGGTATCGTCACCACATCAGCCGCCGAAGCGACGCGCGACTACCACTTCGGGATCACGCCGCAGACGCTGGGCGCCCTGCGCCTCATCGTCGGCGACCGCGCGATACTCGACCTGACGGCGCGCGGCTACTACGTGAGCGGGCTGGGCTCGGACGACACGCACGGGTCGGAGACCATCTTTCGTGGCAACTTCGGCGCGAGCGTGCGCATGGTGGGCGGACACACGCTCGGCGTCCGCTACGTCGCCTCCACGCGCGATGCGAGCTATGGCAAGCTGCCGGACAATCACTTCTCCGAAGGCGCCGTCACCCTGGTGTATTCCTTCCTCGGCGCCAATCACTTCGGCGCCGTGAAGTGGTGAGTCCCCCGCGTTACCGGGTGGCAAAGGCCCGGTAATCCTCCGGCACCCAGACCGGCGCATGCACGTGGAATTCCTGGCCGGCGTGGGAGGCGCATCGCGCGTGATCATCCTGCGCCGAGCCCGGAGTTCCGCCCCGGATATTCAGCGCCCCGGCGCGTTGGTTGTGCGGTGACGCGCCGGTGAGCCGGCGCCGACCTTCGTGTATCTTCATTCGTGTGTCGGATCCCTCCTCAGCAGGCATGCTCGTAGCCACGGCCACAGGCACGTGGACCTGCCCATCCCCAGCGTCATGATGCGCTTTGTTCCGCTCGTCGCTGTCGCCATTGTCGTCGCTCTCGCCTTCGGCAATCCGCGCGCGCTCGGCGCACAAACCGCTGCGAGCCAGTCAGCGGCCGACCTGCCGGTCACGCATGCGGTGCGGGCGAGAACGCCCATCCGCCTCGATGGGCGGCTGGACGACGACGCGTGGGCCGATGCACCGGCCACCACCATCTTCACACAGGTCGATCCCGAGGCCGGCGCAGCCGCGAGCCAACGCACCGAGGTCCGCGTGCTGTACGATGCGGCAGCCTTGTACATCGGCGCGCGGATGTTCGACGCGGGCGGCGTCACCGGGCGACTCGGCCGCCGCGACATGGAGCTCGGCGACTCCGACTGGTTTGCCGTCCTGCTGGACAGCTACCACGACCACCGGACCGCGGCAGGCTTCAGCGTCAATCCGGCGGGGGTGCAGCGCGACATGGTCCGGACGACCGACCAGGACGACCTGTCGTGGGATGCCGTCTGGCGCGTGGCCACCACGATCGACTCCGCGGGATGGACGGCGGAATATCGCATCCCGTTCAGCCAACTGCGCTTTCACGGCGACAGCGCGCTCACGTGGGGCATCCAGTTCGAGCGCCGGACCGGGCGCACCAATGAGTTTGCCGTATCGACGTACACGCCGAAGAGCGCGGCGGGCGGTGTTCCCAGCTACGGTCACCTCGTCGGCCTGCGGAACCTGCAGAGCGGCGCGCGGGTGGAGTTGCTTCCCTATACCGTCGCGAGGGCGGAGTTTGTCGATCCCGGGGTGAATCCGTATCGCGGACGCCGAGAGTACGCGCGTGCCGCGGGTCTCGACCTTCGCTATCGTGTGAGCTCGGACCTCACGCTCACGGGTAGCGTGAATCCGGATTTCGGCCAGGTGGAAGTCGACCCCGCCGTCGTGAACCTCGGCGTCTACGAAACGTTCTTCCAGGAAAAACGACCCCTTTTTCTCGAGGGCAGCGAGATCTTCGATTTCGGCACGGGCAATACCAGTGGCGGGCAACTCTTCTACTCGCGGCGAATCGGTCGGCAGCCCACACTTCGCGCGCCCACCAAATTCGCGGACATCCCAGCCGTGACGACGATCCTCGGCGCCGCGAAGCTCACCGGCAAGGTGGGTGCGTGGTCCATCGGCTCGCTGGCCGCGCTGACCGGACGCGAAGAGGCGCGCTACGTCGACGTGAGCGGCGTCGATCGCACCTTCGCCGTGGAGCCACGTTCGACGTACCTCGTCACTCGCGGCCGTCGTGAGTCGAACAGTGGTCGGACCATGATCGGTGCGGCGGCGACGTTCATGCATCGTGCGCTCGATACGGATGCGCTGCGTGCGAGCTTTCGTGACGACGCCGGCGCCGGTGGTATCGACTTCCGTCACGAGACGACCGACCGGCAGTGGGCATTCCGCGGTGATGTCGAGGGAAGCGTCATTCGGGGGACCGCGGCCTCGATCACTGCCGTGCAGCGGGCGTCGAACCACTATTTCCAGCGGCCGGATGCGCTGCACCTGCACCTCGACACGACTGCCACGTCGCTCGTGGGGTATGGATTCAGCAGCGCGGTCAGCAAGCAGGCTGGCGTGCACTGGCGTGGTGAGCTCGCCGGCGCGATGACCAGCCCGGCGTACGAGGTGAACGATCTCGGCTTCTCCTACCGCACGGACCGGCGCGATGTGCAGCTGAGCGCCACGTACGTCGAGGAGACACCGGGCCGGTTGTTCCGCCGCTGGCAGCTCGCGCCGTCCATCCGCTCGGAGCACAACTTTGCCGGCGAGCCGATTCTCACGACCGCGAACGTTGGATTCACGAGCCAGACACCCGGCTACTGGAACTTCAGCGGCAAGGTCCGGCAGCAGTTCCGTTCGTTCGACGACAGGCTCACGCGCGGCGGCCCGATGGCCATCCGTCCCTCCCTCACCGCGGGCCAGCTGTCGGCCAGCACGGATGGCCGCAAGGGCGTGACAGGCACCGCCGCGGTGGGCGGCACTCGTGACGAGGCGGGCGGATGGTCGATGAGCGTTGCCGCCGGAGCACGCGTGAAGACCTCCGACCGGTGGAACCTGCAGCTGACGCCGACGCTCCTTCGGGCGAGGGTCGTCGCACAGTACGTGACGCAGGTGAGCGACACGAGCTACGCGCCGACGTTCGGGCGCCGGTATGTCTTCGCTCCGCTGTCGCAGGTGGAGCTATCCGTCGACACGCGCCTCAACGTCTCGTTCACTCCGCGCCTGTCGCTCGAGACCTACGTGCAGCCGCTCATTTCCAGTGCCGACTACGGCGCGCCGAAACAGCTGGTGGCGGCGCGCACCTTCGATTTCGTCCCCTATCAGGGCAGCATTCCCAATCCGGACTTCAACCTTCGCTCGCTGCGCGGCAACAGCGTCCTGCGCTGGGAATGGCGTGAGGGCAGTACCCTCTACCTCGCATGGCAACAGGCGCGACGCGACAGCGCGCCGTACGGCGACTTCGAGTTCGACAGGGATCGTCGCGCGTTGTTCGGCAGCCGGCCCGACAACATCTTCATCCTGAAGGTGAACTATTGGCTGGTCCCGTAGACGAACGAAAACGGCTGCGCTGCTCAAAGCGCAAAGCGACGTACTCCGGACGGTGCGATACCGTCAGAACACCGGCCCCTCGACTGAGATGATCTTCAATCCCCTCGCACGGAGCAGGGCATTGAATGCCGGAAGATCGACACGAAGCACCTGGTCCAGCGCGGCGCGCGTGTCGCGGACGTCTTTCGCCAATACGGCCTGCACGTCGCGCTGCGACGCCGTCGGTGGAAAGTCGGACGCACCAACCCCACCCGCCAGGTAGCTCAACTGGCCCGCCGTCTTCACCGGCCAGCGGACTTCGTCCTGGCCGCGTCCGGTCATGCGCAGGTCCACGAGCCGGCTCTCCACGTCCATGAACGTGCGCTCGAGCGCATCACCCGCAGCGCGCACCTCGGCGGCGCGAATGGCCTGGATCTGCACGCGAATGCGCTCGACCTGGTTGAGCATCTCGATCGACGATGCGTGATCCTTCTGGAGCGCGAGCAAGGCATTAGTGGAGGCACGAATGTCCGCCAGCGTCTCTGCCTGATTCGGATCGCGCCGGACTTCGAGCGGCTGCGTGAATGTCTGACCGGCCGCCGTGAGCTTCACCGTGTACGTGCCCGGCGGCATGAGGACGGCGATCGAACCCACACCAGGCGCATCACGCGTGCTGTCGGCGTTCATCGTGAACTCCGCGTCGAATGTCGGCTTCGTCCGGAGGCGAGCAGGCTTGGGCGTCGTGTTGCGCAGGTCCCAGTACGTGCGATTGAGGCCGGCGTGCGTGGTGGAGTCGGTGATCGTGCGAACACTCCTGCCGGCAGCATCGACGATCTCGATGGACACGCGGGCTGGCGTCTTCAGCCAGTAGTTGATCGCCGCACCGTACGGCGGGTTGCTTCCCGCTGTCGGGTCGTCGTTCGACGCATAGTTGCCGGTGACGGGGGTAAAGCGATACGTGGGCCGCGGTGCGAAGAGGTGGACATTCGACGCCGCGATATCCGGCGAGAGCTTCTGCAGCGGTGACAGGTCGTCGAGGATGAAGAAGCCGCGCCCATAGGTGGCGACGACGAGGTCGTTGAACGGCTCCTGAATCGTGAGGCCGTACACAGGCGCGGGCGGCAGGTTCGACTGGAGGGGCTGCCAGTGCTCGCCATCGTCGAACGACACATACAGCGCGTGCTCGGTGCCGAGGTACAGCAGGCCGCGACGAACGGGATCTTCGCGGATGATGTGCGCGTAGCTGAGCGGACCCTTGGGGATTCCGTTCACGATGAGCGTCCAGCTCTTGCCGAAGTCAGTGGTCTTGTAGACCCACGGATTGCGGTTGTTCTCCTGGTGCGCATCCACGATGAGGTATGCGCTCGCCGCGTCGTAGCGTGACGGCTCGACATGACGGATGGAGCCCCATGCCGGATACCCCGGGATGTTGGCCGACACGTTCGTCCACGAGACGCCGCCGTTCTGCGTGACGTGCACGAGGCCATCGTTGCTTCCCGTCCAGATGATGCCGGTGCGGACGGGCGATTCGGCAATCGCGTACACGACGTCTGCGTACTCGACGCCGATATTGTCCGGCGTGAGCCCGCCGGAGATCGCCTGCTTCGTGCGGTCGTTGCGCGTGAGGTCGGGGCTGATCACGCGCCAGCTCTTGCCGCCATCCGTGGACATGTGCACGAACTGGCTGCCGGTGTAGACCCGGTCATGGTCGTGCGGCGAGATCGTGAACGGCGCATCCCACACGAAGCGATACTTCACCTCGGCCGCGGAGTGACCGCCCGTGCTCAGCGGATAAACCTCCACGTTCTGTCCTTGCCGGGTGCGGAGGTCGTAGCGCACCACGATGCCGCCCCTCGAGCCGGAGCCGGACGCGGTGGACCATATGATATTTGGATCGACGGGGTCGGGGGTGGCCCACGCGCTCTCGCCGCCTTCGACGCCATGCCACTCGCTCCGTGTAATCCGCCGCCGACGTCGCCCGTCTCGTTGCGGATGGCGCTGTAGCAGAAGGTGAAGTAGCACTCCTCGACGAAGCCGAAGCGATCAAGGGGCAGCATCCAGTCGTCGATGTACGTCGGCTCGGCGTGGTCCATCACCCGGCCGAACAGCGGCCCGACGTATTGCTCCCACACCTCCGCGAACGTTTCACGGCTGCTGCGCCCGAGGGCGGCCGGGTGCTTCGTGGCGCCGAGGATGGGCCGGTACGCGTCGTTGTAGAACTGCGTGTAGTCGCGGCCCCATGCGATGTACATGGGAAAGCGGGACTCGAGCAGCATGCTGACGGCCGTCTTGAGGCTTTGCGGCCAGTCCTCCACCGGACCCACGGCGGTGGCGGACCAGTCGAGGGCGCGCATGAGCGCACCCATCTCACCACCGCCGGCAAGGACCGTGGCAGGGCCTCTCGGATTGTTCACACCGGGCCTGGCCTCAGGGACGGTCATCGCGTGGACTGCTCCGGGAGAACCTCGTTCATCGTCAGGTGTCAACGATCGTGCGGCTTTCCTGGCTAGGAGGTGAATTTGCCAAGGCGACGCGAGGCGCGTCAAGCGCACTACCCACTGTCATCCTGAGCGAAGCGAAGGATCTGCTTCCAGGCGGTCGCCAAGCACGGAATCGCTGAGATCCGTTCCGGGTGCAGCTCCAGGCAGGCGCGCGTGTCGTTCAACCGCAGGTGCGTGAGGAGCTTCGTGTCGATGCAGCAGTTGGCGGTGGGCCTCGTTGTCGTCCGGTCTGACAAGCAGATCCTTCGCTGCGCTCAGGATGACAAGGCATCATCGTAAGTGCATGGCGCGCATAAAGGTGCGTAGTAGAGGGGGATACCCCATATTACCGGAGTGATCTTGCGCGCCCCTTCCTCCAAAGACGCGGCGTCCCCGCTGCGCGAGTTGCCAGACGCGCCACCGCAGCCTACGCTTCCCTCCAATGTCCAGGGGCCTGAATGAGTCGTCTCCGCGTTGCCACGCTGCAGTACTTCCTTCGCCCCGTGAAGCAGTTCAAGGAGTTCAGCGACCAGGTCTCCGCCCTCGTCGAAACGGCCGAAGATTACGGGTGCGGCCTCGTGGTGTTCCCGGAGTATTTCTGCGTGCAGCTCCTCACCATGGGCGACACGAAGCGTCCCATCCGCGACCAGATTCGCGACCTGAGCCGGTTGGCGCCGGCCATCGTCGAGCTGCTGCAGGACCTCGCCCGCAAGCACAAGATCTACATCGTCGGCGGCACCGTACCGATTGCCGACGAGGGGAACGCGGACGTCATCCGGAATGTCTGCTACATCATCGGACCGTCCGGCGAGTATGTGACGCAGGAGAAGCTGCACGTCACCCGGTTCGAGCGCGACGACTGGGACGTGACTGCCGGACGCGAGGTCACCGTGATCGACACGAGCTTCGGCTGCATGGCCGTCGCCATCTGCTATGACGTGGAGTTTCCCGAGATGGTGCGCGTCGCGGCGCGCGAGGGCGCGCGGATCCTCGTCGTCCCCAGCTGCACGGATGACCGGCAGGGCTTCCTCCGCGTCCGCTACTGCGCGCACGCGCGCGCGATCGAGAACCAGATGTACGTCATCCAGTCGTCCACGGTGGGATCGCTGCCGGCGGTGCCCGCGGTGCACCTGAACTACGGCCAGGCCGCGATCCTCACGCCGAACGATTTCCAGTTCTCGCGCGACGGCATCCTTGCGGAGGGGAACGTGAACCAGGAGATGATGGTGATCGGTGAGCTCGACCTCGAGGACATCCTCGATTCGCACACGCGCGGCACGGTCCTCCCGCTCCTCGACAGTGTCCGCACGGCGTCCCTGGTAAAGCACGTGCGGCGCGTGCAGCTGTGATCGAACGCGTTCCGGTGACGGTCCGCTCCATGACGGCGGGTGACTTCGATGGCATCATCGCGATGACGAAGGCCGTCTATCCGGGCGCGCTGGCGTGGAAGCCGGAGCAGCTGGAGAGCCACGTGGCGGTGTTCCCCGAGGGACAACTCGTCGCGGAGCGGCAGGACACGGGCGCGCTCGCGGCGATGTCGGCAAGCCTCATCGTGTTGTGGGACGACTACGAGCTGACCACCTCCTGGCGCGACTTCACCGACGCCGGAATGTTCACGAACCACGACCCGGTGCACGGGCAGACGCTCTACGGTGCGGAGATCATGGTGGACCCGGCGCTGCGCGGGCATGGCATCGGCTCGCTCATCTATTCCGCGCGAGCGGCGCTGGCCCGCCAGCTCGGCCTGCTGCGTATCCGGGCCGGTGCGCGCCTGCGCGACTATGCGCCGTACTCGGCGACCATGTCCGCGGCCGAGTACGTGCGCGCCGCGGTCAGCGGCGAGCTGTTCGATCGGACGCTGTCGTTCCAGCTGCGCCGCGGCTTCCAGGTCATCGGCGTGGTGAAGGACTACCTCCACAACGATCCGGAAAGCCTCGGCAACGCCGCGGTGATCGAGTGGGTCAACCGCGATGCGGCCGGCGCAGCGTATCGGCCCCCTGCGTGGTCCGCGGGGACGCCAACGCGGACGCGGTAGGCGTCCCGCTGCGGGCGAAAGCAGATCCTTCGCTCCGCTCAGGATGACAACCAACGCGAAAGCAGATCCTTCCCTTCGGCTTCGCTCAGGGCAGGCGCTCCGCTCAGGATGACAACCAACGCGAAAGCAGGATCCTTCGCTCCGCTCAGGATGACAACCAACGCGAAAGCAGGATCCTTCCCTTCGGCTTCGCTCAGGGCAGGCGCTCCGCTCAGGATGACAACCGAGTCATCGCGGTGGCACCGCGGCGCGGTTACTGGTTCGTGTTCGGCAGTGGTGTGACGCGCCGCAGCAACGCATCCACTTCATTCGCCCCGGCAATCAGGCGGTCGGCTTCGTCGCCGACGCGGCGCGCGGCAGCGATGTCGCGCGTGATGCCCTCGACCGTCCCGCCGCCCGAGCGGAGGCGGAGCAGGTCGAGACGAACATTCTCGAGCGCGGTGACCAGCTCGCCGAGCCGTGCGTCGGCCACGTTGCGCTGTGCGCCGAGGTCGGCGAGGAGCGCTTCGTGTCGCGTCGCGCTGCCGGCGACGCTCGCGCCTCGGCCATGGCTCACTTCCGCGATGGATGCGTCGAGCTCCCCGATGCGGGCGCGCGCGAGTCGCGCGTGCGCCTCGAGCTCGTGCAGCACCGCGGGCACGTCGCCAAGGTCGTCACGGAGCGCGCGTGGCAGCGCGGTGAAGATCGACTCCGCGGACATCGCGATCGCGAGCTCGGTGGGCCGGTCGGCAGGCACGGCACGGCGTCCGAGCCTGAATCCCGCCATGCGCTCCAGCCGCGCGCCCACTGGGCCCGACCAGAGACTCGTCCACATGGAGCCCGTGCCGCGGCGCAGGCGACGCCACTTGCGGCTGAACAGCGTCGCGAGTGCGCCGACGTAGAGCCCCATGCCCCCGACGCTCGCGAGCACCGGCGTGGCACCACCATGCGTGAAGATCGCCAGGGCGAGCGAGAAGCCACCCGCAGTCAGCCCGATCTTGCTGACGACGTTTAATGCCTTCTCGCGCAGTGTGGGCTCCGACCCGAAGTCGTAGAGGAACTCCTCGCGTCGCTGATCGAATCCGCGCCGGAGGCCGGGGACGATGTCCTCGCGTCCGTAGCCGCGCTGAAGGAGCCGGCGCAGGCGATAGAGCACGATGGCGAGCGGGCCGCCGAGGCCGATGAGCACGCCGCCGGCTGCGACGAGCGGAGCGGCCCACGCCTGTCCGTGCACGACGAGATTCGCGACCAGTCCCGCACCGTTGGCTGCAGCGAACGCGAGGGGAAAGATCGTCGCCAACATGCGGCGGCGGTCGAGGAACACGCGCACTGGCACCGGCACCTCGACCACCTTGTAGCGGCCCGGCTCGAGTGCGTCCGCGAGCGCCTCGCCCGTCGCGAAGCGGGCGTCCGGCGCCTTCTCGAGGCAGCGGTCGATGGCATCCGTGAGCGAGCGCGGCGCGCCGCGCGCCAGCGCACTCGATGGCACGGCCGCCTCGGTGAGGTGCTTCGTGAGCACCACGTGCGCCGAGCCCGTGAACGGGAGCGCGCCGGTCAGGGCATGATACGCGACGACGCCGAGCGCATAGAGGTCGCTCCGCCCATCGAGCTCCTCGGCCGAGGCCTGCTCGGGGCTCATGAACTCGGGGGTGCCGAGCACCATGCCGACGCCCGTTTCGCCCGCCGAGGTACCGAGTCGTGCGATGCCGAAGTCGGCGACCATGGCGCGGCCGGTGCCGGCGTCGAGCAGGATGTTGGCGGGCTTGATGTCGCGGTGCACGACGCCCTGCGCATGCGCGTACGCGAGCGCCCACGCCACCTCGCGCATGATGCGCGTGACGTCGCCGGGGGGCAGGGGACCGCGCGTCGCCACGCGCTGCGCGAGGGTGCCGCCGTCGATGTAACCCATGACGATGAAGACGAAGCCGCCCATGTCCTCGACGGCGTGCACGGGCACGATGTACGGGTGCGACAGTCGTGCGGCCGTGCGCGCCTCGCGCATGAACCGCTCGCGGAGCGCGGGATTGTCCGACAGGTCGGGCGGCAGCAGCTTGATGGCGACCTGGCGGTCGAGTCGCACCTCGCGCGCGAGGTACACCACGCCCATGCCGCCGCGGCCGAGTTCGCGGTCGAGCGAATAGCGGCCGATGACGGCCTGCTGGAACTCGACGAAGAGGGTGTCCGGAGCTGGCGCGGTCACGAAGATCGGGAAGAGGAGGTCGGCTGCCTTCAATCTGGCGACGCGCAAGCGTTTGCGCTCCGAGCCCTGTCATCCTGAGCCGCCCCCACCCCTGTCATCCTGAGCGAAGCGAAGGATCTGCTTTCACGCCGGCGGGTAAGCAGATCCCTCCCTTCGGCTTCGCTCAGGGCAGGCGCTGCGCTCGGGATGACAAACGGGGGCTGGTATCCCTCGCCTCGTGCGTTACCTTCGCGCATGCAGAGTGATTCACGCGAGCGGCCCCGCTGGAAGGTCGCGGTCTGGCTGGCGATCATCGTGGTGGCCGGCGCGGCGTTGCTGAACGGCGTCATCTCCGCGCGCTGGCACGACAGCCGCGAGCGCACCGCGCAGAGCGAGGCGCTGCTCGCCGCGACGAGCGACCTTCGGTCGCACCTGGTGGATGCGGAGACGGGGCAGCGTGGGTACCTGCTCACGGGCGACGATCCCTATCTCGACCCCTATCGCGCGGCGCAGGCCATGGTGGCGGGCGACCTCGATCAGGTGCGCGGCCTCTCGGCCGGTACGTCACTGCGCCGCGATGTCGTCGAGCAGATCGTCCGCCTGTCGCACGACAAGATGGCCGAGCTGGACACGACGGTCGCGCTGCGAAAGTCGAATCGTGGGGACGTGGCACTCGTGAAGGTGCGGTCCAATCGCGGCAAGGCACTGATGGACTCGCTCCGGGCGCTCGTCCGCGCGGCCATCGACACGGAGAACGATGTCCTGCGTGCGCGACGCGACCGCGAGGAGTGGCTGAGCAACCTCGTGCTCGTGGCGCTCGTCGGCGGCGCGGTCGTCACCATCGGCGTGCTGCTCTACCTCCTCAACACGCTCACGCAATACGAGATCGACCAGCGTGCCGCGCGCCGCGAGATGGAGCTCCAGCTACGCGACCTCGAGTCGCTGGTCCGTGTCCAGCACCAGGACCCTGCCGTACCGCCGCCGCCGGCGCAGCCGGAACCCGGATGATCACCATGGAGGCGATCGTCCGCGCGGCACGCCTTTCGCCGACCGTGGGACCATTCACCATCCGGCGGCTGATGCTTCGCGCCGGCGTGCTGTCGTCCGAGGGGTACTCCGAGACAGACCTGCGGAAGGCGCTGCCAGGGATCGAGGCCGAGCTCGTCGAGATCCTTCCGCCGGCGGAAGCCGCGACAGCCCGTCGTGATCTCGGACTACTCGCCGGCTCCATTCCTCGCTCGGGCTAAGCGGCTACCCAGCTTGCGTGATGATGTCCTCCACTCCGCTGCTCATCTACGGCGCCAACGGATACACCGGCGAGCTGATCGTCCGTGAGGCGCTCGCCGCCGGCCTCCGTCCCGTGCTTTCGGGCCGCGATCCGGCTGCAGTCGGCGCACTCGCCTCACCGCTCGGACTGGAATGGCGTTCGGCCGCCCTCGATGATCCGTTCGCGCTGGACGCCGCGCTCGCGGGAATGCGGGTGGTGGTGCACTGCGCGGGTCCGTTCATCCACACGTCGCGTCCGATGGCGAACGCCTGTCTCCGCAATGGCGTGCACTACCTCGACATCACCGGCGAGATTGCCGTGTTCGAGGCGCTCGCGGCGCGCACCGCCGAGGCGCGCGACGCCGGCGTCACGCTGTTGCCGGGCGTCGGCTTCGATGTCGTGCCGTCCGATTGCCTGGCGGCGCATCTCGCGCGTCGCCTGCCCGGCGCGACGCAACTCACGCTCGCGTTCCGCAGCCTGGGCGGCATCTCGCGCGGTACGGCGACCACGATGGCCGAGGGCGTGGGAATGAGCGGGGCGGTGCGGCGTGGCGGGCGGATCATGCCGGTGCCGGCGGCGTGGCGCTCGCGCAAGGTGGACTTCGGCGATGGGCGCGCGACGCTGGCGGTCACCATTCCGTGGGGCGACGTGTCCACCGCGTACTACAGCACCGGCATACCGGACATCGCGGTCTACATGGCCATGACGCCGTCGATGCGCCGGTCACTGCGCCTGAGCGGGTGGCTCGCGCCCTTCCTGCGCTTTGGTCCGGTGCGACGCCGGCTTGTTGCACGGGCACGGGCTCGTGCGCCCGGACCGGACGAGGCGAGACGGATGCGCGGCGAGAGCCGGCTGTGGGCCGAGGTTCGAGATGCGTCCGGCGCGACGGCGGCCGCGCGGCTCGTGACGCCGGAGGGATACACGCTCACGACGCGCACTGCGGTGGCCGCCGCGCGTCGCCTGCTCGGCGGCGGTATTGCGACGGGCTTCCTCACGCCGTCACTGGCGTTCGGCGCGGATTTCATCCTCGAGCAGCGCGACGTGACGCGCGAGGATCTCTAGCGGAGCGTGTTGCGCTCGAGCCAGGGATGCGACGGATCGCACCGCCACACCGGAGCGCTTACGTTCAGGTGAGTTGTTCCGCCATTGACCTTTTGCCGAGGTATACTATTCTATGGACAGACGTAAGTTTCTCGCGACGACGGCCATTGCCGCCGTGTCGCCGTTGCCCAGGCTCGACGCACTCGCGCAGTCACCGTCCCGCCAATACATCGAGCTGCGGCGGTATCACCTGCTGCCCGGTGCGAAGCAGGGCGCATTCAGCAGCTTCATCGGCGACGTCGCGATCCCGGCGATGAATCGCGCGGGAGTGGGGAAGGTCGGGGCGTTTTCCGTGGTCTACGGGGAAAACGCGCCGTCGCTGCTGCTGGTCCTCGCGCACCAGACCCTCGACTCCGTGGCGTCGCTGCGCGATCGCCTGGCGAGTGACGCGGAGTTTGTGCGTGCCGGCGCCGCGATCCTGGAGGCACCGATGTCGGACCCCGCCTTCGTCCGGATCGAAAGCACCCTGCTGCGTGCGTTCGAGGCGATGCCGACCCTGGAGTCCTCGCCGGGTGCCACGGCGAAGACCTCGCGCATCTTCGAGCTCCGGACGTACGAGAGTCACAGCGATCGTGCCGCGCTCAACAAGCTGAAGATGTTCAACGCCGGCGAGGTTCCGATCTTCCGGAAAACCGGCCTCACGCCGGTCTTCTTCGGTGAGACGCTTGTGGGTGGGAAAATGCCCAGCCTGGTCTACATGCTGACGTTCGCCGACATGCCCGCACGCGACGCGGCGTGGGCGGCGTTCGGCAAGGACCCGGACTGGAAGACCCTCTCCGCGGATCCGCAGTATCGCGAGAACGTCTCGTCGATCTCTGACGTCATCCTCCGGCCGACAGCCTACTCGCAGATCTGATCGTACGGCCTTGTCATCCTGAGCGAAGCGAAGGATCTGCTGTGGGAACGGGATGATCTCTCTTGGGGAGCCGCGAGCGCCGCCGCTTTCGTGGACACCCTCTGGCGCCTGCCCCCGCCGTCGCTCGACATTTGGCCGCATGAAACCCATCCGTCTCGCGACCACCGCCGCGCTCCTCCTCGCGCCGCTCGCCGCATCCCTCGGCGCCCAGGCCCAGACTGCCGCCGCTGTTTCCCTCGCACGCCTCCAGTGCGGCACCAACGCTGCGCCCACCGACGTCGGCGCCCGGTTCTCCGACACGTACGCCTACAGTGGACTGAAGGTGCAGCTCACCTACAGCTGCTATGTCGTTCGCCACGGCGACGACTACCTCGTATGGGATGCCGGCTTTGCGCCCGGCGCGCTGACGTCGCCCAAGGTGACGCTCGTGGACCTGCTGCAGCAGGTGAACGTGACGCCGGCACAGGTGAAGTTCGTCGCCATCAGCCACTACCACGGCGATCACGCCGGCCAGCTGCCGCAGCTGCCGCAATCCACGCTGCTCATCGGCAAGGGTGACTGGGACGTCCTCAACGATCCGAAGATGTCCGCCGTCGCGAACCCGACGCCCTTCGCGCACTGGATCAGTGGCGGCGGCAAGGTCGAACCCGTCGCTGGGGATCGTGATGTCTTCGGCGACGGCACCGTGATCGTGCTCAATACGCCGGGCCACACGCCGGGCCATCACAGCCTGCTCGTGAAGCTCAGGGAGATGGGCAACGTGCTCATCACGGGCGATGTCGCGCATTTCCGTGAGAACCTCGCGGGCAATGGTGTGCCGACATTCAACACCGACCGCGCAGCGTCGCTCGCGTCGCTCGACCGGTTCAACAGGATCGCGGCGAACCTGCACGCCACGGTCATTATCCAGCACGACGAGCGCGACGTCAGCAAGCTGCCGCCTTTTCCCGCCTGGGCGAAGTAGGCGGTCGAAGCCCAGCGAATTGCGCGCGTGCGCGACTCCTCGCTGTACACTACGCCGAGACGTGCCAGGAACGCACCGCTTCCTACCCCCTGCGCGCCATGAGACTGCCACGCGTACGACTCATTCTTTGCGCCTGCACGCTCGCTGCTGTCTCCGCGTCTGCGCAGGTGCCAGCGGGGTATCACCTTGGCGCGGCAATCGTGCTTCCCGATACGCTCGTGGAAGTGTTCGCGGGAGGACGCTTCCGCGCGACAATACATCGGGCGGCGCGAACGCCCCGCGAGCGAGACCTGATTGCGCTGGCCGAGCGACTCTATCCGCAGCCTGAATCGTTGCTCGCTGTCGCGCGCGATTCGGCGGAGCGCGTCAATCTCACTGGCATGGCGTCTGGCCAACCGCACCGGTATTACCGGGACGTCCCGCGGGTCGCCGGCGCGCCAGCCGACCGCTGGTGGTTCGATGACTTCGATGCGACCTGGATGCCATTCGCCGTTACGGGCGCGACGGTGGACTACTATATCGGTCGTCTTCGTGATATCGCCGCGGGGCGCGGCCAGTTCGTCTACGGTCCGACGGAAAAGCCTGATTGGGGCACGTTCGTCTATGAGGCCACCGTTCGGCCGTCCTCGGACGCCGGCAGTGCGTACATCGTCGAGTTGAAGATTGACTGGGAGTATTGGTGCAGTGACATGTGTGGAGTGGGATTCACGCATACGCGCTCGGTGTGGTTCGACGCGCGAGGCAACGTGGTTCGAGTCACCGGGGATGGTCGTCCTTACGTCGTCGTGTCCTAGTGTAGCGAAGCAGAAATAGCGTGCATATTGACGACGGAAGGAGTATGTTGTCGGCCATGCCAGTTCCAATACGTGTGACGACGCTGCGGCGAGGGGATCGGGCGGTCCTCGAACAGCGGGTGCGGGCGCGCACGACGCCGCGCCGGGTGCTGGAGCGGGCGCGCATCGTACTCGCGTCGGCAGACGGTCATGCAGGCGAGGCGATCTGTCTTGAGTTGGGCGTGTCCCGTCCGACGGTCAGTCGCTGGCTGGACCGCTACGACGCCGAGGGCGCGACGGGACTGCTCGCGGATCGTCCCCGCGCGGGTCGACCGAAGCAGATCACCGTGGCGATGGAGGCGACGATCATCGACGCCACGCTCCACACGCCCCCGCCCGACCAGGGTACGCACTGGAGCACCCGCGTCATGGCCGCGCAGGCGGGCGTGCATCAGACCACGGTCGCGCGCATCTGGCGCGCGCATGGCATCAGGCCGCATCGGGTGGAGACCTTCAAGGTGTCGACCGATCCCGAGTTCGTGGCCAAGCTGCGCGACGTCGTCGGGCTCTACGTCGACCCGCCGAAGCGCGCGGTGGTCTTCTCCGTCGATGAGAAGAGTCAGAGTCAGGCCTTGAACCGCATGCAGCCGGGGCTGCCCATGAAGAAAGGCCGTGCGGGCACGATGACGCACGACTATGAGCGGCATGAGACGACGACCCTTTTCGCCGCGCTCGACGTCGCAACCGGACGCATTGAGCATGCGTGCCATCCCCGGCACCGTCGCGATGAGTTTCTACGCTTCATGACGCAGATCGAACGACGGGTGCCCAAAGGCCTGGGGGTGCATGTCATTCTCGATGATTACACGACCCACAAGACCCCCGAGGTCATCGCGTGGTTGCAGCAGCACCCGCGCGTGCATTTCCATTTCACGCCGACGTCAGCCTCTTGGCTGAACCTGGTCGAACGCTTCTTCAGTGAGCTCACGACCCGACAGCTCCAGCGTCTCGCGGTCACCTCGGTCCGCGAACTCGAACAAGCGATCCGCGAGTACATCGCCCAGCGCAACTCCGATCCCGCGTCCTTCACGTGGACAGCCCCGGTCCGCACCATTCTTGCCAAGGTCAAGAAGGCGAACGAGACTCCTGCTTCACTTCGCTAGCGTGCTACCGAGGACCATTCCACTTGTGACTGCGCTCGATCTCTCGAATTATGCAGGACTTGTCGCGCTGGGGCTGCTAACGGTAAACATCCTCCTCGGGTTGTTGCTTTCCGTGAAATACAACCCGGTGCGCCAGTGACCGCATCGCCGCGTGAACACGGTTGGCCTTCACAACTGGACGGGCTATACCGCCCTGGCGGTGAGTCTCGCTCATCCCGTGCTGATACTGTTTTCGGCCACCGCGGGCTTTGGGATCATCGACATCATTTGGCCTGTAGGCGCACCAAAGCAGCCACTCGTCAATGCGTTCGGCGCTGTTGCCTTCTGGCTCCTGGTTTTCATCGTCACGACGTCGATCATGTGGCAGGAGCGGCGCGCCATCAGCCGACGACTGTGGAAGCGTTTCCACTTCGGCACCTATGGTATGTTCCCGCTCTACGCGGTGCATGCGCTCTTTACCGATCCGGCACTGAAGGACCGTCCCCTCGACCCGCTCGACGCTGAGAAGGTGTTCGTGGAATTCTGCATTCTCGTCGTTGTCATCGCCATCGGGTTTCGAGTTCGTCATCAGCTACGGCTTCCGCCGCCCCGGTCACATCGCCCGAAGTCCTCCACGGTGCCTTCCACGGGCAGTAATTCCGAGGTGGCAGGGTGAAATGCGGTCCGGTGGCGTCGCTTCTACTCCTCGCGGGGCTCGCTGCTCCGGCTCGCGCACAATCCTCCGCTGGCTGGTCCTACAATCCGGACGCCGGAGCGACATACCGTCGCGGCGACCTCAGTACCACGTTCTGGGGATTTGCCGAGCGAAATTGGGGTCCGCATAGCCCCGTCGTTGCTGCTGACGCGTGGAGACGTGTGCGACACGGAGCTGAACTCGACATGCCTCGGTTTCACATCCGTGGAATCGGTGCGCCCCTCCGCCCGGTACTGGTCTACGAGATCGACCTGACGGACAACAATTTCTTGCGCTCAGGTCGTCGTTCGCAGGTGTTCGAGAATGCATACGTCGCCCTTCAACACGGCGACGATCCGGCGGGCGCGCGGGTGCTCTTCGGTGAGAATACCCACATCCTCTCGCGCGAGGACAATCTCTCCTCGGGAAACCTGCCGACGATCAATCGCTCGCTTGTCCTCGAGGAGCACGGCAGCGTCAACAGCTTCGGAACGCAATGGGGGATCGAGGCATCCCGTGCGGTGAGTTCCCGCATTTCCCTCGCCGTGTCGGCGCAGGACAATCGTGGTTCGCTCAACACGGTGACCCCCCGATATGTCGTCGGCAATTCCGTGGCGGCCAAGCTGAGTGCCCTCGCGCTCGATGATCCGCTGCATGGTCGCTTGACCGTCGGCGTCGGGGCTGACTACACCCGCAATATCCGCGACCGCACGTTCATGCTCGCGTCTGCAATCGGTGCGGCGCCGCTGGGTGGCGCGATTGCCGAGGGCAACAAGCTCTCGTTCGAGGGCGACGCTTCGTACACCGGACGTACGCCGCTTCCCTTCGCGACAGGCGCACATGCCTATTCGCTCGACGCCGAACTCCTCGCGAGCAACTTTTCAGGCACGGGAACCGACGTCGGTGGCGGCTACGTCCAGCTTCAGGTCTCAGTCTTCGATTCTCAAGAACGAGGAGACCTCGATCCCTTCGTGCGGTACGACGTGGTGTATCTCGACCGCGAACTCACCTACGGCGCGGCGGTGCAGCACGCCGCTCGCGCAGGCGTCAACTACAACCTGCCAGGAACCCACAAGTTCAGCAGCCTGCATGTGGAGTACGCATTGAATCGGATCGCTGGCCCAACAGCGTACGTGCCCCAGGGCGCGCGTCGCTTCGGAGAGGTTCGGGTGGGCCTCCGCGTCAGTGCGGCACGCTATATCCGGCATTGAGAACAGAGACCGGGGCGCCATGACTCGAAGGGGAAGTAGTATAAACATCATACATACGACTTCCGGCCTAAATATGAACGGTATGTCTGCTTCAATACACTAGCAGGAGAGTTCAACGTCGCCGCCAGCGGTACCCCACCTTATACAACGGCGACGGGCTGTCACTCGGCACATCTCCCTTCTGCGCCCGCACCGCCTCCATCGACCTCGGCAACTCGAACGGCAGCCGCCCCACCAGCTGGACGCGTCCCGTGAGCGCGTCCAGCACGGCCTCGTCGCTCGCGCCGAAGTCGGCGATGAGCGTCTTCGCGAGCGGAACCAGCGCCGTGAGGATAGCGGGCCGGTCGAGGTACACGACGACGATCGTCGGCACCTTGGCCGCCGTCGCCGTCACGCGCGCGAGCGAGGAGTCGGCGTCCTTGAAGTCGAGGTCGCCCTCGTGCTGGAAGGCTCCGAAGAAGAAGGTGGGATGCAGCGTCTGGTACGGAGCCTTCATGCGAATGATCGCCGCGTCGGCGTCCTCTGCCGAGTTGGCGAGCCGGTATCCATGCGCGCGCACCGCCGCGGAGTCCATGCCAGGGGCGTACAGTCTCGCCCCCTTGACGGGCAGCATCGCGCGGCCGCTCGCGCGCTCCAGCACCACCCGCGCGCGCGCCTGCGTCCGCGTAGCCTCGCGCTGGTGCGACGCGTCCCGCGCGAGTAACTCGGCCCTCGCTGGATCGACGTAGGGATTGTCGAACAACCCGAGATCGAACTTCACGCGCATGATCCGCGTCACCGCCTCGTCGAGGCGCGCCTGCGTGACGAGGCCGGCGGCAACGGCATCCGCGATGGGACGGCCGTCATCCACGCCGCCGAACTGGTCGATGCCCGCGTTCATGCCCTTCGCGAAGCGCTGCACCGCGGTCAGGTCCGTCACCCCCCACGGCATCGCGATCTGCGCCGGCGCCTGCCGAGGCGTGCCAGTCATGCAGGCCTCGGCGCAGTCGTTCGTGATGGCCCAGTCCGACACGACCATGCCGCCGAAGTGATAACGGCCGCGCAACTGCTCGGTGAGCAATTGGCGATTGAATCCCGCACCCACCGGCTCGAGCGCCTTCCCGTCGATGGACAGGCCATCAAGGATGGCGTACGTCGGCATCACACCTACCACGCCCGCCTTGAATGCGCCGAGGAACGGCGTGACGTGCGCGGCGAAGTTGTTGCCGGGAAAGCGGGCGAATCGCCCGTAGTAGTTGTGTCCATCGAAGCCGTCGACGGATGCGCCGTACCCCACCCAGTGCTTCACGATCGTGGCGACGCCATCGCGCGCGAGGTGCGTCGGGTTTCCCTGCATCCCCTGCACGTACGCGGTCACGAGCGCTTCCACGCGAAGCGGGCGCTCGCCGAACGTGCCGGAGATGCGTGACCATCGCGGCTCCGTGGCGAGATCCGCCTGCGGCGACAGGGCCATGGTGATGCCCACGGCGCGATACTCGTCGCGCACGATGCTCGCGAAGTGCCGCACCAGCGCGGGATCGTCGAGTGCACCAAAGCCAAGCGTCTCCGGCCACTTGGAGAAGCCCGTCACCCTCACGCTCGCGCCGCGCACGACCTGGAAGTGGCTCCGCGGGTCCGTGCTGATGGTGACCGGGATACCCAGCCGCCCTCGCTCCGCGATCTCCTGAAGTCGGTTGTCCTGCCGCGCCATGTCGCCAGGCGACACGGACATCCGGGTGATGAGACTGTTCACGTTGCGCGCGACGATCATCGACGTCGCCCTCGCCGAATCGTAGGCGGGTCCGGATGCCATCGGGCCGCCGGCGACGGGCGCGGTGCCGTGCACTGCGGCACCGGCCTTCTCCTCCAGCGTCATGCGACCCACCAGGTCGCGCGCTCG
>JBBRZK010000070.1:0-23853 GCA_038236775.1 Gemmatimonadales bacterium | reverse complement strand
CCCGTCACACCCGTCACACCCGTCACACCGTTAACTCGCGCCGCATGACGCGACTATGCGACATCTATCTTGACACTCACCGGTCAGCCGTCACCCGTCAGCCGTCACCCGTACATGACACGATGACTCGACACGCCAGGCTTGTCCTTTCGCTCCTGCTCCTGCTCCTTGCCGCGCCGCGCCTCCTCGTGTCCCAGGAGCGCGGCGCGACCGTGTTGGGCGAAGCCGTGGCCGGCCTCGACGTCACGGCCCGCGTGCTGGTGATCGGCGCGCACCCCGACGACGAGGACACGCAGCTCATCACGTGGCTCGCGCGCGGCCGGCAGGTGGAGACGGGATACCTCTCGCTCACGCGCGGCGACGGCGGCCAGAACCTCATCGGCAACGAGCTCGGTCCGCTGCTCGGCATGATCCGCACAGAGGAGCTGCTCGCGGCACGCCGGCTCGACGGTGGGCGGCAGTTCTTCACGCGGGCGTACGACTTCGGGTTCTCCAAGACGGCGGACGAGACCTACGCGCACTGGCCGAAGGATTCCATCCTCCGCGACGTGGTGACGGTGGTGCGTGCCTTCCGGCCGCAGGTGATCGTGGCGGTGTTCTCCGGCACGCCGCGCGATGGACACGGACACCACCAGGTGTCGGCCATCCTCGCGCGCGAGGCGTTCGACGCCGCCGCGGACACCGTCCGCTTTCCCGCGCGCGCGACACTCGGGCTCGGCGCGTGGACGCCGCTCAAGTTCTATCGCGCCGCGCGCTTCGCGCCCGGCGAGGCGACGATGTCGTTCAACGTCGGCGAGCTGAGCGCACTGCGCGGCCGTACGTATGCCGAGATCGCGTCGGAGAGCCGGTCGCAGCATTTGTCGCAGGGGTTCGGGCAGCTGCAGCGCCGCGGTACGTCGCTCGACTACCTCAAGCTCGAGCAGTCGCGCGTGAGCGAGCCGCTCAAGCACGAGACGTCGCCGCTGCAGGACATCGCCACCGACTGGTCGCGCTTCACCGGGGTGCTGCTGCCGGCAGCCGCGCGCGCCGCGCTCGATTCCATCCCCGCGGCCATCGCCGCGGCGCGTAACGTGGAGAACCTCAGGGTACCAGCGCCGATGGTGACGCCGCTCGCACGGGTCACGCGACTCGTGACGTCGGTGCGCGATGCGCTTCCCTGCGGACGCACCGGCATCGCGCTCGGATGCGCGGGGGCGACGGGCGACCTTGCCGTTTCGCTCGAGACGGCCGCGACGCGCGCGCGTGCCGCGCTGCTCGCGTCGGCCGGCGTGCTGGTGGAGGCGACGGCGCCGCGCGAGCTCGTGGCCGTGGGCGAGACGCTGCCCGTGACGGTGTCCGTGTACAACCAGGGCCGCAGCGACATCGAGATGGAGAGTGCACAGGCATGGGCGTCGCCGGGGGTGGGACAGGCGGCCGCCGAAACGACGGGACAGGTCATCGCACCCGACAGCGCGCGACAGGTCACCGTCCGACTCGCGCCGGCGTCGCCGAGCGCGCCGTGGTGGCTCGCCGGTGGGAAGCCCGGCGACGTGTTCACGCTGCCGCCCTCCGGCTCGGCCGCAGCAGAGAACGTGGGCATCGGTGAGGACCGGGTGGCGGACACGCACGTGCGCGCGAACCTTCGCATCGCCGGCGTGCCGGTGAGCGTCGATGCGGGACCGGTGGTGTACCGCTTCGCCGATCCGGCGCGCGGCGAGCAGCGTCGGCCCGTGGCGGCGGTACCGGTAATCAGCGTGCTGTTCGACGCCGAGGTGCAGTATGCGCGCGCCGGCGTGCCGTTCGAGCGGACGTACGATGTGCGGCTGCACAACGCGGGCACGTCGCCGCGCGGCGTCACCGTGACGCTCGCCGTGCCGAAGTCGCTGGCCGTGGATTCCGTCATCCGCCACGTGGCGATCGAGCCGTTCGCGGATGCCGTCGTCTCCTTTCACGTGAAGGGAACGCTTCCGGCGGGCCGTCATGTCGTGAGCGCGACCGCCGAGAGCGGCGGCGAGACGTTCACACAGGGCTACGTGCCGATCCAGTATGCGCACATCCGTCCGCTCCGCTTCTACCGGGCGGCGCGCGTCGAGATCGAGGCGGTGGACGCGAAGCTGCCCGCGAAGACATCCATTGCCTACATCCGCGGCGTGGGCGACAACGTCGCGCCGATGCTCGAGGAACTCGGCATGAAGGTGACGATGGTGTCGCCCGAGGCGCTCGGCACCACCGACCTGTCGCGGTTCGGGGCGATCGTGGTGGGACCGCGCGCGTTCGCCGCGAGTCCGCGGCTGGTCGCGGATGCGCCGAAGCTCCAGGCCTTCGCGCGCAACGGCGGGACGGTGGTGCTCCAGTACGGACAGAACGAGATCGAGCAGCCGGGCGTGCTGCCGTATCCCGTCGCGCTCAGGCGTCCCACTGCGGAGCGGGTGACGGAAGAGACGGCGCCGGTTCGACTGCTTACGCCGAGCGCCGCGCTGCTGTCGAAGCCCAACCGCATCACGGCGGCGGACTTCGCCGGCTGGGTGCAGGAGCGCTCGACGTACATGCCGACGACTGCGGATCCGCACTACCAGCACGTCCTCGAGATGCACGACCCGGGTGCGCCGCCGAACGAGAATGCGGTGCTCGTGGCGCCCGTGGGGAAGGGCACGTACGTCTACAACACGCTGGCGCTGTTCCGGCAGCTTCCCGCTGGCGTGCCGGGTGCGGCGCGCATCTTCCTCAACCTGATTGCCGCGGACGGTAGCGCGCCGGCGTCCACGCTCCCGCGCCCGTAGCGGTCAGGTCGGCGCGCGATCGCTCGCGGCGGTGCCGTCCCGGCCGGCGGCGGCGAAGGTGCGGAACAGGTAGACGAGCGACGGCACGAGCACCGCGCCGCCGGCGACCAGCGCCCCGAGCAGCAACTGGAGGGTGATGCGTGGTGCGGCCGCGTCGCGCAGCGTGAGCGACGGCGGGATGACGTACGGATACTGCACCACGACCCATCCCCACAGGATGAGCGACACCTGCGCGGCCGCGGTGACCCGCGCCAGCCTCCACCGGCGCGCGTACAACGACGCGAGCGCGGCGAGCGCGGCAACGCCGATGGCCACCTGGAGCACGAGCGCCGGGCCGTACATGAGCGCGTCCGTCATGCGCGGCGCATGGAAGCGTGACACGGCCAGGACGCCGAACGCGACGACGAACAACGCCAGCGCGGCCGCGATGGCGCGGCGGCGGAAGTCGTTGCGCAGCGCCTCGTACCGCGCGGCCGCGGCCAGGTAGACTGCCGCCAGGTACGCGAACATCGTGAGTGCGAGCACGCCCATCGCGAGCGGGAGCGGCGCCAGCCACGGCGTGACGTACACGCTCGCGAAGCTCGGCACCGTGGCGGGCGACTGCGCAGACGCGCGTGCGAGCAGTCCGTCTGCCTGGCCCACCGCGCCGGACGCCACCGCGCCGACGATGGTGCCGAGGAGCAGTGGGGTGACCACGCTCGCGGTGGAGAAGACCAGGCCCCAGCGGCGCTGCGTGGCGTCATCGCGCGCGCCGTACGCGCGGAAGACGAACGACGACCCGCGCAGCACGATGCCGAGGAGCATGAGCGACAGCGGGATGTGGAGCACGATGCTGAGTGTCGCGAACGCCGAGGGGAACGCGGTGAACAGGATGACGAGCACGAGGATGAGCCAGACGTGGTTGGCTTCCCAGATGGGGCCGATCGTGTCCGCGATGAGGCGCCGCTGGTCGTCGCGCCGGGGACCGCGCGCGAGGAGATCCCAGACGCCGCCGCCGAAGTCGGCGCCTCCCGTGACCACGTAGGCGTTCAGCGCCACCACCATCGCGATCGCGACGATCTCGGGCAGGCCGATACCGGCGAGCGCGGCCATCATGTGTCGCTCCGCGTATCGCGGACGATCGTGGACATCAGCATGATCACGATGGTGCCGAGCCCCAGGTAGAGCAGCGTGGTGATCGCCATGGGGATCTCGAGCCCGGGCATGGGCGTCACCGCGTCTGCCGTGCGCATCACGCCCTGCACCACCCACGGCTGCCGGCCAACCTCCGTGACGATCCAGCCCGCCTCCGTCGCGAGGAAGCCGAACGGGGTGATAGCCGCGAGTACCCAGAGGAGTGGGCGGTGAGCGGTGAGGTCATGACGTCGCCATGCGAGCCATCCCGCAACGAGGGCCACGAGCGCCATCGCCGAGCCCAGCGCGACCATGACCTGGAAGGCAAGGTGCACGACGGCCACGGGGGGACGGTCGGCGCGCGGCACGGCGCTCAATCCCTTCACGACGGCGTGTGGGTCGTGATAGGCGAGGAGCGAGAGTCCGTAGGGAATCTCGAGTGCCCAGCGCGTTACCTCGCGGCGCTCGTCGGGCCACCCGCCGATGCGCAGGGGTGCACTCGCCTGCGTGGCCCACTGACCTTCGAGCGCGGCGAGCTTCACGGGCTGCGTTTCGCCCACGACGCGTGCGCTGAAGTCGCCCGACAGCGGCTGGAGGACGGCCGCGGTCCCACCCACCAGGAGCGCGATGGTGAGCGCGCGCACGTGCAGCTTCGGCGGCGAGCCGCGCAGCAGCATCCACGCGTGCAGGCCTGCCACCGCGATGCCCGTTGCGGCATATGCGGCCAGGACCATGTGCAGGCCCTGCTGCACCATGGCGGGACTTCCCATGGCGGCCACCGGGTCGATGTTCACGAGGCGGCCGTCGGCCGCGAGCTCATAGCCGGTGGGCGTGTTCATCCACGCGTTCACCATCACGACGAAGACGGCCGACGTCGCCCCGCTGGCCGCGACGATCACCCCGGCGATGAGGTGCGCCCTCGGCGCAACGCGATTCCACCCGTACAGGTAGATGCCGAGGAAGATGGCCTCGAGAAAGAACGCCGCGCCCTCGAGGGAGAACGGGATGCCGATGAGCGGGCCCGCCAGGCGCATGAAGCCGGGCCAGAGCAACCCGAGCTCGAAGGAGAGCACCGTGCCCGAGACGGCCCCGATCGCGAACAGGATCGCCGTCCCCTTCGCCCAGCGCTTCGCGAGCTCGAGGAAGGCGACGTCACCCGTCCTTAGCCAGCGCCACTCCGCGATCACCATCATGAGCGGCATGCCAATGCCGATCTCGGCGAAGACGATGTGAAAGCCGAGCGAGATCGCCATCTGCATTCGAGCCGCGAACAAAGCGCTCATCGCCGGATTGGTAAGGGTGTGAACGCTGCCAGCGCCCCACGGCAACAGGGAACGTGGTGGCCGGCGGCGTCGCGCGCCATGCGTCGCCAGAATCCACGCGCGCCCGGGACCTATCAGGGGGCATCTCGAGTCGAAACAGATTATGATAGGCTTCCTCGGAAGATCGAGCGCATCAGAATCCTCGACTGGCGAATGAACGCCACCCACCGAACGATAATCCGGATCGTACGGATGCGCGTTGAACATCGTCGAACGGCGATTTCTTCAAAAGGAAAATCACGCCGGTTCAATCGGCGATCCGAACGATCCGTTCAATCGACGGAGCCCTCGGCCGAGAGGGCGTCGAGGATTCTGAGGAGTCGTCCCGGTGTACGGCGGGTGCATCCTTCTGTTGAACCAAGCCAGACCCACGGCGGACGGTGCGCTGCGTATCAGAGGATGCTCAACAACTATCGTTCGTCGGGCACAACATCAGAAGCAGCAGCCCTACGGGCTTTTCTTCTGCGGAACCGGAAGCAGATCCTTCGCTTCGCTCAGGATGACAGGGATCTTGGGCTTGGCGGATGATCCGGATCGTAACCTTTCCAGGAGACCCAGCATGAAGCCACGCGTCATCATCATCGGTGGGGGATTCGGCGGACTCTACGCTGCGCGGGCGCTGAAGCACGACGCCGTGGACCTCCTCGTGCTCGACCGCACGAATCACCACCTGTTCCAGCCGCTGCTCTATCAGGTGGCCACCGCCACGCTCGCCGCGACGGACATCACGGCGCCCATCCGGTGGCTCCTGCGGCGCCAGCAGAACGCGACGGTGCTCATGACGGACGTGGTCCGCGTGGACACCGTGCGGCGCGTGGTCGTCGCGGACGACGGGCGGGAATTCCCGTACGACTACCTCATCGTCGCGGCGGGTGCGCGGCACGCATACTTCTCGCATCCCGAGTGGGAACCGCTGGCGCCGGGCCTCAAGAGCATCGACGACGCGCTCGAGCTGCGCAATCGCATCCTCTCGGCGTTCGAGCGCGCGGAACTCGCGGAGGATCCCGCCGAGCGGGAAGCGTGGCTGCACTTCGTGATCGTGGGGGGTGGGCCGACGGGTGTGGAGCTCGCCGGCATGCTGCCCACGATCGCGCACGACTCGCTCGCGCGCGATTTCCGGCGCATCGCGGCGGAGCATGTGCGCGTCACGCTGCTGGAAGGCGGGCCGCGCGTCCTGCCGACCTATCCCGCGTCGCTTTCGGAGCGCGCGCGCCGCGACCTCGTCGAGCTGGGCGTGAACGTGCGGCTCGGCGCGCTGGTGACGGATGTGGCGCCGGGTGTGGTGCACGTGGGCGGGGAGGTGCTTCGCGCCCACACGCTGCTCTGGGCGGCCGGCAACGCCGCGTCGCCAATCGGTGCGACCCTGGGCGTGCCGGTGGATCGCGTGGGGCGTGTGCCGGTTGAGCCGGACCTCAGCATCGCTGGTCATCCGGAGGTATTCGTCGTCGGCGACATGGCGGCGATCGCCACGAAGGGCACGCCGGTGCCGGGCGTGGCGCCCGCGGCCATGCAGATGGGCAGGCATGCGGCACATAACATCCGGCGCACGCTCGAGCGCCGCGCGCGCGAGCCGTTCATCTACCGCAACAAGGGCGACCTCGCGACCATCGGGCGGCATCGCGCCATCGCTGACTTCGGGCGCTTCCAGGTGGCGGGCAGCCTCGCGTGGTGGTTCTGGCTGTTCCTCCACATCATGTACCTTGCCGGCTTCCGCAACCGGTTGAGCGTGCTGCTCGAGTGGGGTTACAGCTACTTCACGTACGAGCGCGGCGCGCGGCTCATCACCGGCACCAGCGCGGCGCGGCTCGGCGTGCCGTCGTCCGCGTCGGACGATGCGCACCGCCTCGGTGCACCCGCGCCGTCACCCGTGGTCAACCGTGCGCTGGACGCGGGCGTGATTCCGCATTGACATCGCGCATACCGCGGTGAATTTCAGGGACTCATGCTGACCTCCATGCTCGATAACGCGCCCGATGCGAACAGTGCCGAGCTGGCTCGCCTCGATGCGCTGCTCGAGGCGGTGCCGCTCGCGGTGGCCCTGTTCGACGGCAACCTGTCCCTCGTGGCGACGAACGCGCGCTACCGTGACCTCACGGGGCTCGACATCGCGCAGGCGGTGGGCCGGTCGATCTACGACGCCTTCCCCAACGCCCTCGCCGACCTGACCGAGCAGGTGGACATCGCCGCCGGCGGCGTGCCCGTGGTGTCGGTGCGCGTGCCCTTCCAGCATCGCGGCGGTCGGCGACTCGTGGAGGCCACCTTCGTGCCGCTGCTCGACGCGCGCGGCGGCCGCGGGGTGCTGTTCGCCGGCAGCGACGTCACCGAGCGCGAGGACCTCCGCGAAGACCTCGCCCGCAGTGTGGCGCAGCTCGAGTCCATCTTCGACGTGTTGCCGGACTCCGTGCGCGTGGTGGACGCCGACGGCGGGACGGTGCGCACCAACGCGCAGGCACTGCAGGAGCATGCGCCGGCGCGGCCGCAGACGCTGCGTGAACTGTGGCAGCTCGACCGACCGCGCACCCTCGGTGGCACCACGCTGTTCGTGCACGAGCATCCCACGGCGCGCGCACTGCGCGGGGAGCGCGTGCGCGGCGAGACGCTGGAGGTGCGCCGCGGCAAGGGCGGCACGCCGGCGGTGATCGAAGTCAACTCCAATCCGCTGTACGATGCGCACCGTCGCGTGCGCGGCGCCGTCACCGTGGAGCGCGACGTGACGGATCGGACGCGGCTGGAGCAGCAGGTGCGCACCGAGGCGGACCGGCTCGAGCGCATGGTGCAGGAGCGAACGACCGAGCTGCTCGCGCTGCAGGAAGCCGCGGCGCGCGACCGGCGCCTGGCCGCGGTGGGCCAGCTCGCCGCGGGCGTGATGCACGACGTGAACAACGCCCTGAACCCGATCATGGCGGCGGCGTACCTGCTGGAGATGAACGCCGAGAATCCGGCGGCGGTGCGGGACTACGCGGTGCGCATCGCGCGCGCGGCGGAGACCGGCGCCGCCACCGCGGCGCGTGTCGGGCGCTTCATCCGGCAGGAGCCGTTGCTCGGCGCGCGCGAGGCGACGGTGGACCTGTCGCTGATGGTGGAGGAAGTGGTAGCAATGACGCGGCCGCTCTGGCAGGAGCGCGCGAAGGGCGGCGTGATCCGGCTGGAGGAGTCGCTCGTTGGTGGCGCGATGATTCGCGGCATCCCCGGCGAGATTCGCGAGGCGCTCCTGAACCTGGTCCAGAACGCGCTCGATGCCATGGCGGGGGGCGGCACGCTGCGCATCCGCACCACGGCCGACGGCACCGAGACGAGCGTCGCGGTGAGCGATACGGGCATCGGCATGTCCGAGGAGGTGCGCGAGCGTGCGTTCGAGCCGTTCTTCACGACGAAGGGGGTGAGCGGTACCGGACTCGGCCTGGCGGAAGTGTACGGTATCGCACGCCGACATCGCGGCCGCGCGGAGATCACGTCCGCGCCAGGCGAGGGCACCACGGTGAGCCTGATCTTTCCGCTCGGCGCCGTGCAGCCCGTGGCCGCCGAGCACCATCGGAAGCCGCACCAGCTGCGCTCGATCCTGCTGGTGGAGGACCACCAGGACAGTCGCGAGTTCATGACGGCGCTGCTGGAGAGCGACGGGCATCGCGTGCACGCGGTGAGCAGCGTGGAGGAAGCGCGCAGCCGGTTGGAGGATGGTAGCTTTCTGCTCGACGTCCTGGTGACGGACATCGGGCTGCCGGACGGGAGTGGATGGGACCTCGTGGCGTATGCGCGCGACGTCCGCCCGGCATTGCGCATCGGGGTGGTGACGGGGTGGGAACCGCGCAACGAGCAGGATCCCGCGTGCGACTTCACACTGCGCAAGCCGGTTGGCGCAGCGGATTTGCTCGCACAGATTGCGGGATCGGAGTGACACGGTAGAGATTACGGATCCCGCACCCACACCTCTCGGACTGAAATGGCTGAATCGGGCTCCATCCGCATTCTGATCGCCGAAGACGATGACAACGCCCGCGCGTTGCTCGTCGAGTTGCTCAACACCATGGGGCACGTCGTCGTCGCCGAGGTGAACGGGGGCCGGGAGGCCATCGAGCGGGCGCGCGACGTCGTACCCGACGTGGTGCTGCTGGACGTGCACATGCCGGATGGGTCCGGCATCGAGGCGGCGGAGCAGATCGCGGCGCAGGTGCCCGGCGTGGCCGTGGTGCTGTTCAGCGGCGACGAGTCGCTGGTGCTGTCGGAGCGCGAGGTGGCAGCCACGTCGGCGATTGCGTTCCTGCCCAAGCCCACGCCGCCGCGCGTGCTGGATTCCACGCTGCGCCTGGCGGTGTCGCGCGCGCGCGAGTTCGCGGTGGCCAAGAAGGACGCCCTCGCCGCCCGCGGAGCGCTCGAGAACCGCAAGACCATCGAGCGCGCGAAGGGCATCCTGATGCGGCGCACCGGCTCGTCCGAGCAGGAAGCGTATCGCATCCTCCAGCGGACGTCGCAGGACCGATCGGTGCCGATGGTGGAGATCGCGCGGGCGGTGCTGGCGAGCGAGCCCGGCTTCCAGGAGAACCAGAAGGACGGGTGATGTCGGTGGTCCCCTGGCGGCCGACCGATCTTTCCGTTGTCTGACACTCACGTCGCAGTACGCATCGCCACTGCGATGCATTGCGACGTGGGTTTCTCTTGCGCACTAAGTAAGTACAAAGAAAACGGTACCGACCTGCAGAGCGGATACCTTCTTGATGTACGTGGCCGAATGGCACACCGGGGCCGCTGTCGAATGACGCTTCTCGGGACGTGTTTTTCAGGACACACAAGCTCGGGACCCGATGTATTTGCAGAAGCACGCTCGTGGGTTACTCGCGACGTTGGTTGCTTTGCTCGGCTTCACAGCATGGATTGCGGCCTCCGCTGCCCCCGTGAGAGCCCTCGGCGTGCAGCCGCAGGGCGGCCTCCCCGACACGAACGCCATCACGCCTGAGATGGTGAACGGCGGCCGGGATGTCTTTCACGGACCGGGCACCTGCTTCGCATGTCACGGCATGAAGCTCGAAGGCGGCCCGATCGCGCCGACGCTGAAGCCGCACGCGTGGAAGGACGCCAAGGAAGGCGCGTTGACTGCAATTTTCTATGTCGTCACGCACGGAGTGAAGGGAACGGCGATGGTCTCCCACCCCGGAGGCATCAGCGACGCCGATGCCGTGCGGGTGGCCACCTACGTCTGGTCCGTCGGCCACCGGGGGGCAAAGCCATGACGACGACACGCACGCCCGCAGTCAGCATCACGCGCGCGGCGATAGCCGGTGCAATCGGCACGGGAGTGATCACGGCGCTCTGGCTCGTCGAGCCGTCCATCGGACTGCCGAAGATTGCCGTCGGCCAGATCCTCAGCACGTTCATGTCCGTCTCGGTCGCACGCCTCAACGTCGGTGCCGCAGGGGGCTGGGTCATTCACCTCATCGTGGGAATCGTGCTGGCCCTGCTGTACGCACGCTACGTGGATGAACGTCTTCCGGGTTCGCCCGCGGCTCGCGGAGCGTTGTACGGCGTGCTCGTCTTCATCGCCGCGCAGATCGTCTTCATGCCACTCGTCGGCGCCGGCTTCTTCTCGCGCGGGGACATCGAGCTCCTCGCGGGAAGTCTCCTCGGACACATCGCGTATGGCGCAGTCGTCGGATGGATATACGACAGCCCGGCGCGAGAGATCGCAGCGACCGCAACACGACCAGCGTGAGCGCTGCGTCAATGTCCCGGCACGACCGCACGACCCCCACCATCGGAGACACAATGGCCCGCCATCGTAAACGCCACGCGAGCCGGAGTGGCTCCGCGTTCCGCCGCATCTGCACCGCAGTCGCGGCGGCGGTGCTCTGCTGGCCCGCTGCAGCATCGGCGACGGTGGCTCGAACGACCGTGCGCGGCTTCCATTTCGACATGACGGCGAGCGTGCCCTCGCGCGCCCTGCTGTCGGCACTCGCAAAGTCACGCGCCGCCATTCCGAGCTTTTCGCGACAGACGGGGCTCGCCTGCGATGCATGCCACCACCAGTTCCCGCAACTGACGCCATTCGGACGCCTGTTCAAGCTGAATGGCTACACGATGACCGGCCTCAAGACGATCAACGACGGCGATAGCGTCCGCACGACGTTGAAGCTTTCGCCCATTCCTCCCGTGGCGGCGATGGTCGTCACGTCCCTCACTCACGTGGGAACCGCGCTGCCAGGCACCCAGAACAACAGCGCGATGTTTCCCGAACAGGCGAGCCTCTTCCTCGGCGGACAGGTGACGCCGGATCTCGGCGCCTTCATCCAGTTCACGTATGCGGCGGCCGATGGCAGCTTCGGTATCGACAATGTCGATTTCCGTTACGCGAAGCACACGTCGTGGATGGAGAAGGACCTGTTGCTGGGCCTCACGCTGCACAACAACCCCACGGTGCAGGACGTGTGGAACACCGTGCCGGCCTGGGGCTATCCCTTCATGAGCCCATCGGCCGCGCCCTCGCCGGCAGCGAGCACGCTCATCGATGGCAACCTGGGCCAGCAGGTGCTCGGGCTCGGCGGGTATGCGCTCTGGGACAACCTCATCTATACGGAGTTCACGGCATACCGATCTGCCCAGCAGGGGGGAAGCGTCCCACTCGATTCCATGTCGCAGAACGTGATCAAGGGCGTGATTCCCTACGCGAGGATCGCGGTGCAGCATGCATTTCCGTCAACGTACGTGATGGTGGGCGGCTTCGGACTGCTGGGTGCGCACGTGTATCCCACCGGCGTCACGGGGGCCACGGACAGCTACACCACGCTTGGCCTCGATGCGCAGGTGGAGCGGAAGGTGGACGAGACAGGTGGAATGCTCATCGGGCGCACGAGTTTCATTCACGAAAAGCAGAGCCTCGACGCGACGTTCGCGGCGGCCGAGGCACAGGGCAGCTCCTCCAGCCTGCAGACCTTTCGCGCCAACGTTTCCTATCTGCCGAACCTGTATGTCGGCGCCACACTCGGCTATTTCAACACGAGCGGAACAACGGATTCGCTGCGGTACGCGCCTGCGCTGGTCACGGGCAGCGGCAACGGGAGTCCGAACAGCAACGGCTTCATGGGCGAGCTGAGTCTCAACGCATGGCAGAACACTCGCGTGAGCCTGCAGTACACCGCGTTCCGGCGGTTCAACGGCGGAACGGACGGGTATGATGGGACGAGCAGCCGGCGCGCATCGGACAACAACACGATCTTTCTGTACACGTGGGTCGTCTTCTAGACCGACTCGGCCACCGCGGGCCTGGCTTGCACGTAGTTCTCCAGGTTCATGCCAAGCCAGATGGTGAACAGCACGAGGGACGCCGAGATGAGGAAGGGCAGCGGCAGGTAGACGTCGAACAGGACGCCGAACACCACGGGGAAGATCACGCGCGCCGCGCCGCCGAAGGTCTGCTGCACGCCCATGTACAGGCCGCGCTCGTTGTTGGGGATCACGTGCGACAGCAGCGCCGTGACGCACGGGAAGGTGAACGCCGTGCCGAGGGGCAGCAGCGCGACGGCGAGCGCCAGCGGCAGGTACGGCAGTAACGCCACCGCGTCCGGCGGCAGCCACCCGCCGAGCATCGCGGCCACGTGCGCCGGGTCGCTGATGGGCTTCGTGAACGCCAGCGCGGCGATGCCGGTGGCCAGCAGCGTGGAGCCGATGCGCGACAGCCGTACCTCGCCGAACCGGTCCACCATCTTGCCGAGGATGAACGCGCGCGTCAGGACGCTGATGATGCCGGTGTACGTGAAGAAGAAGCCGATGGTCTTCTCGGTCACGCCGAAGCGCGAGGCGAGGTACAGCGCCAGCATCGATGTCACGCCCTGGAAGGCGCCCATGGCGATGGCGTAGATCCAGATGAGCCGCGACGCGGGCGCGGCCGAGTGCGTCACCACCTGCACGATGGCGTCGCGCGACCGCGCGCGCTGGGTGGTGTCCGCCTTGGACGCCGCTGCCTCGGTCATGTCGCGCGACTCGGCCAGGAAGCGCCACGCGAACGCGATGTTCGCCACGCAGAGGCCCGCGGCGACGAGGCCCGGCGCGTGCGGGCCCCAGGTGTGCGTGACGGAGCCGAGGACCGGCCCGATCACCACGCCGAGGTTCGTGGCCGTGGACAGCCAGCCGAGCGCCTTCGCGCGCTCCTGCGGCGCGGTGGCATCGGCGACATAGGCCTGGATGACGCCCACCGTGCCGCCGCCCGCGCCCTGCACGAGCCGGCACAGGAAGAGGAAGAACAGCGGATGCGGCAGGTCGAGCGCGTACGCGAAGATCACGTACGCGATGGCCGACGCGGTGAGCCCGACGATCAGCGCCGGCCGCCGGCCATACGCGTCCGACATGCGGCCCCACATCGGCGCCGTGAGCAGCTGCGCGACGGCGAACGAGCTCACGATGCAGCCGACGACGAACCCGCCCTGCCCCAACGTCTTCGCGTAGAAGGGCAGGAGGGGAATGATCATCAGCAGCCCCACCATGTCGATGAAGGCCGTGATCATCAGGATGACCAGCTTGCTCTTGCTGCTGGACTTCATCGGCGGGACGTACCGGGCGTCATTCCGGGGTCGCCTTGCCGAGTGCCGCGGGGGGCACCGCGCGGCCAACCACGCCGGCAAGCGCGATGATGGTGAGCACGTACGGGATCATCTCCACGAACTGGCTGGGGATGGCGTGCGTTCCCTGCAGCTGGATCTGGAGCGTCTCCGCGGCGGCGAAGAGCAGGCAGGCGAGGCCGGCGCGCAGGGGGATCCAGCGCCCAAAGATGATTGCCGCGAGCGCGATGAAGCCGCGTCCCGCCGTCATGCCGTCCGTGAACTGGTGCTGGTCGAGCGCGAGGTAGGCGCCTCCCAGGCCGGCGATCATGCCGCTCAGCAGGACGGCGATGTAGCGGACCCGCACGACGGGCACGCCCACCGACGCGGCGGCGGCGGGATGCTCGCCCACCGCGCGCACGCGCAGGCCGAAGGGCGTGCGATAAAGCACCCACGCCACGATCGGGATGCTCACCAGGCCGAGCCACACCAGCGGGTTTTCTGCGAGCGCGAGGAACCCGGTGCCGCTCCCCTTCACCTCGAAGCCCGGCACGCGCGGCGAGTTGGACGAGCTGTCGAAGATGAGGCGCAGGAAGAAGCGCGTGAGCCCGATGGCGAGGAGATTGATGGCGATGCCCGCCACGACCTGGTCGGTGCGATAGCGGATGGCGCTCACGGCGTAGAGTGCGGCGAGCAGCCCGCCACCCACCACCGCCGCCAGCACGCCGACCCACGGCGCGCCAGCGAAGTAGCTGCCGACCGCCGCGCAGAACGCGCCACCGAGCATGTAGCCCTCGAGCGTGAGGCCGATGAGGCCCGCGCGCTCGCTCAGCACGCCGCCCGCCGCGGCGAGCAGGTAGGGAATCGCGATGCGCAGCGTCTGCGCGAGGAAGTCGAGGGCGTTCATGCGTCGGACCTCCGGCGCGCGCCGCGCAGCAGCCGGCGCACTTCCGGCACCGAGACCGCCACGGCGAGGATCACCACCGCCTGCAGCACGTCCACCATCTGCTTGGGCACGAGCGCATTCACCGCGAGTCCGCCCTGCGAGAGCGTGGCGAAGAGCAGCGCGGCGATCACGATGCCGCCCGGATGGTTGCGTCCCACCAGCGCCACGGCGATGCCGAGGAAGCCGGCGCCGGTCGCGAAGCCGTCCTCGTAATAGTGCTTGTAGCCGATCACGTAGTTCAGCCCACCCACGCCCGCGATGGCGCCGGAGAGCGCGAGCGCGCGCCACGTGACGCTCGCGACGTCCACGCCCGCGTACTCCGCCGCGGCCGGCTGCAGGCCCACGGCGCGCAACTCGAATCCGCGGCGCGTGCGGAAGAGGTACCAGCCGAGGGCCAGTGCGGCCGCAACGGCGAGGAGGATGGTGGCGTTCGCGGCGGAGCCGTGAAAGGGCGCGAAGAAGTCGCCCAGCCGCGGCAGCGCGCCGCTCTTGAGCTCCGGCGTGTGCAGGGTGTCCGGCACGTGCACCTTCGCGCTCGTGAGGTAGTTCAGCAGCGCGAGCACGATGAAGTTGAGCATGATCGTGACGATCACCTCGTGCGCGCCGAAGCGCGCCTTCAGCACGCCGGGCACGGCGCCCACCACGCCGCCGCCGATGGCCGCCGCGAGGATGTAGAGCGGGAGGCAGAGCAGGGACGGGATGCCCGCCGGCAGCAGCAACCCCACGAGCGCGGCGCAGAATCCGCCGGCGGCGAGCTGGCTCTCCGCACCGATGTTGAACAGTCCCGCGCGCAGCCCCAGCCCCACGGCCAGGCCGGTGAACACGAGCGTGGTGGCCTTGTAGAGCACCTGCCCGAAGCCGTACGCGTTGCCCCACGTGCCCTCGAGGAGGAGCTTGTATACCGCGCCGGGCGACTGCCCGAACGTGAGGATCAACACGTCACCCACCACGGCGGCGAGCAGCAGCGCGACGACCGCCGGCAGCACCGCTTCCTCGATAGCCGTGCGCCGGTTCATGCCGCGTGCTCCGCGCCGGTCATGTACGGCGCCAGCGTGTCCGGCGACGCTTCCGCCCGCGACATCACCGTCACGAACTTGCCGCCGTACATCACCGCCACCCGATCGGCCAGCGCGAGCACCTCGGCGAGGTCGGCGGAGACGAGCAGGATCGCCTTGCCCTGGTCGCGCGCTTCACGAAGACGCGCGTGGATGAACTCGATGGCGCCCACGTCCACGCCGCGCGTTGGCTGCGACGCGAGCAGCATCTTGAAGTCGCGCGACATCTCGCGCGCGACGACGATCTTCTGCTGGTTGCCGCCCGAGAGTGCGCGTGCGGCCTGCATGGGATCGGCGGGGCGGATGTCGTAGCGTTCGATGAGGTCCGTGGCGTGCGCCAGGATGCGCGGCCGGTCGAGCGTGGTGCCGCTGGTGAACCGGTGCTGCTGGCCGAGGATCAGGTTCTCGCCGACCGTGTAGTCGAGCACGAGGCCGCGCTCGTGGCGGTCCTCGGGGATGTGCGAGAGGCCGGCGTCGCCGCGCTCGCGCACGGAGGTGCCAATGAGCTCGCGGCCCGCCATCACGATGGAGCCGCGTGCCGCGCGCAGGCCAGCCAGCGCCTCGATGAGCTCCGTCTGCCCGTTGCCTTCCACGCCTGCGACGCCAAGGATCTCGCCCGGCGCGATGCTGAAGCTCACGTCGTCCACCACGGCCGCGCGCCGCGCGCCCGCCACCACGAGGTGCTGCACGCGGAGCACGGCCGCCTCGGGCGACGTGGTGGACACGGTGCCGCCCGCGTAGTCGGCATCGAGGGCGAGTGCCACGTCGCGGCCCACCATGGCACGCGCAATTTCCTGCGGCGTGACGCCCGCGCTCGCCATGCGCGCCACGGTGGCGCCCTGCCGCATCACGGTGATCGCGTCCGACACGTCGATCACCTCGTCGAGCTTGTGCGTGATGAGCACCACGGTGCCGCCCGCGTCGCGCAGCGAGCGCAGCACCGCCCACAGCTCGCGCACCTCGAACGGCGACAGCACCGCCGTGGGCTCGTCGAGGATGAGGATCTTCGCGCCGCGGTAGAGCGTCTTCAGGATCTCTACGCGCTGCGCCTCGCCCACCGAGAGGTCCGCGATGAGTCGGTCGGCCGGCACGGCGAGCCCCGTCCGCGCGCTCAGGTCGTGCACCGCCTGCTCGGCGGCGGCGCGATCCAGCACGAGCCCCTTGGTGATTTCGCAGCCGAGCACCACGTTCTCCGCCACGGTGAGCGTGGGCACGAGCATGAAGTGCTGGTGCACCATGCCCACGCCGCTGGCGATGGCGTCGGCGGTGGACCAGCCGGTGACGTCGCGCCCGTTCACCTCCATGCGGCCCGCATCGGGCGCGTAGAGCCCGCTCAGCACGCGCATGAGCGTGGACTTGCCTGCGCCGTTCTCGCCCACGAGCGCGTGGATCTCACCCGGCTGCACCTCGAGCTCGGCGCCACGGTTGGCGCGCACGGGACCGAAGCTCTTGTCGATGCCGGTGAGCCGGATGGCGGGCGACGTCATCGTGTGCTCGGGACCTTGATGCGTCCCTGGATGATCTCCTGCTTCAGTGCTTCCACACGGGCCCGGACGGCGGATGGAATCATCTTCTCGTTGTTGCTGTCGTACACGTAGCCCACGCCGTCCTCGGCGAGTCCGTACTGGTAGATGCCGCCGGCGAACCGGTTCTCCTTCACGCGCCGGATGGCGTCGAACACCGCGTTGTCCACGCGCTTCACCATGCTGGTGAGCACGTAGCCCGGCGCTTCCTTGTACTGGTCCGCGTCCACGCCGATGGCGAGCTTGCCCGTCTGGCGCGCCGCCTCGAACACGCCGAGTCCCGTGGAGCCGGACGCGTGGAAGATGACGTTCACGCCCTGCTGGTACTGGCTGAGCGCGAGCTCCTTGCCCTTGCCCGGGTTGCGGAAGGCCTCGGGCGTGACGCCGGCATACTGCGAGATCACCTCGCAGTCGGGGCACACGGACTTCACGCCGGCGGTGTAGCCCGCCTCGAACTTGTGGATGAGCGGGAAGTTCATGCCGCCCACGAAGCCCACCTTCTTCGAGTTGCCGACGAGCGCCGCGAGCGCGCCGACGAGGAACGAGCCCTGTTCCTCGCGGAACTTCAGCGCAGCGAGGTTGGGCGGCGGCTGGATGTCCTTGCCGTCCTTGTCCTGCGACACGGAGTAGTCCACGCCGGCGAACTTCGTGTTGGGGTATTCCTTCGCCAGCTGCGTGAGGTCGTCGGTGAAGATGAAGCCGACGCCGATGACGAGGTCCATGCCTTCCGCGGCGAGCAGGCGGAGGCCGGCCTCGCGGTCGGAGCCCTCGCCCGGTTCGACGAACCGCACCCGCACACCGAGTTCCTTCGCGGCGCGCTCGGCGCCGATGTAGGCGCCATCGTTGAACGACTTGTCGCCGCGGCCGCCCAGGTCGAACACGATCCCGACGTCGACGGCATCCCCCGTGGGGGGGACGGCGGCACCGGCGGGATGGACGAAAAGAAGGGCAACGTGGACGGCGAGCAGCGCGGCCACGAGGATGAGCAGCTTCCGCATGATGCGGAAAAGTCGTGCGCGGGGCGGTGACGGGCAAGGCGAGCAGAGCGGTCATGTCGCGCAAGCGCACGGGATGGTGCGCGCGTCCATCCGTCCTCCCGCGCTCCCGTCCTCCTATATTCCCCGCATGCCCGAGCGCCTCAGAACCCGGTTCCTCGTCGTCGGCAGCGGTGTGGCCGGCCTGCACGCCGCATGGCGCGCGTCGCAGCATGGCGAGGTGCTGCTGCTCACCAAGCGGTCGCTGTTCGACAGCGCAACCGCGTATGCGCAGGGCGGGATCGCTGCGGCGCTCGGCGCCGGCGACTCGCCGAAGCTGCACCGGCAGGACACGCTCGCCGCGGGCGCGGCCCTCTGCGACGCCGCCGCGGTGCAGGTGCTGGTGGAGGAAGGGCCGGCGCGGGTGCGCGAACTCCAGATCGCCGGCGCCGAGTTCGACCTCGACCCCAAGGGCGAGCTGCTCCTCGGCCTCGAGGCGGCGCACTCCACCAACCGCATCGTGCACGCGCACGGCGACCAGACCGGCGCGGAGGTAGCGCGCACGCTCATCAAGCGCGTACGGAAGAGCCGGCGCATCACGGTGCTGGAGCGCGCGCGCGTGCTCGACCTCATCGTGTACCGCGGCGCGTGCCTCGGCGTGCGTGCGAGCGTGGAAGGCGACGCGGTGGAGATCATCGCGGACGCCACCGTGCTTGCCACGGGCGGCTGCGGCCAGGTCTACCGGTATACCACGAATCCCGTGGTCGCCACGGGCGACGGCTATGCCATCGCCCACCGGGCCGGCGTCACCCTCGCGGACATGGAGTTCGTGCAGTTCCATCCCACCGCGCTCGACACGCCGGAGAATCCGCTCGCCCTCATCAGCGAGGCCGTTCGCGGCGAAGGCGCAGTGCTCGTGAACGAGGAGGGCGTGCGCTTCATGATCAAGGTGCACGCGAAGGCGGAGCTTGCGCCGCGCGACGTAGTGGCGCGCGCGATCTTCCGGGAGCAGAAGCGGCACCGCGTCTACCTCGATGCGCGCAAGCTGGGGCGCGGCTTCGCCAAGCGCTTTCCGGGCATCTTCGCGTTGTGCGGCGCGCGCGGCATCGACCCGCGGAAGGACCTCATTCCCGTCACGCCGGCCGCGCACTACATGATGGGCGGCGTGGTGACCGACCTCAACGGTCGCTCGACGATGGCGCGGCTCTATGCGGTGGGCGAGGTGGCGCGCACTGGCGTGCACGGCGCCAACCGGCTGGCGTCGAACTCCCTGCTCGAGGGCCTGGTGTTCGCGGAGCGCGTCGCGCGCGACCTGGTGGGCGCCGCGCCGCTGACGCGGCTGCCGGTTGTGAAGAAGTGGGCGGTACCGCCGCTGCCCGATCGCGGCGCGGCGCAGGTGGCGGCGGATCGCGTGCGCGAAGTGATGTGGCGCTACGCGGGCATCGCCCGCACGGCGAGTGGCTTGCGCACCGCCGCGACGAACCTCGAGGACATCGAGCAGCGACTGCCGGAAGGCGCGACGGAGGAACTCAACCTGGTGCAGACGGCCCAGCGCATCGTCGAGGGTGCGGTCCGTCGAAGGGAATCACGCGGTGGCCACTATCGCAGCGACTTCCCGCGTGCCAAGAGTAACTGGCGCGGACGGCACATCGAACTGTGACGCTCGCCACCACTCTTCGACTGCCTCCAGGGCGCACGCCATGAAGATCCTCGTCGCGGAAGACGACAAGGTGATGTCGAAGCTGATGTGCGGCATCCTCCAGGAGGGCGGCCACACCGCCATTCCCGCCTACGATGCCATGCAGGCGGTGATGTATGCCATCAAGCAGCCGCCGGACGTCGTCCTGCTCGACATCAACATGCCCGGCGGCACGGGCGTGGGTGTGCTCACGAAGCTGAAGGCGTCGTCGCGGACGTCCACCATCCCCGTCATCGTGATCAGCGGCAGCACGGATCCGGCGCTGCCGAAGCAGGTGGCGGAGCTCGGCGCCGCACGCTTCCTTGCCAAGCCCATCGACCCCGACGCGTTGCTCAGCGCAGTCACGGACGCGGTGAAGTAGCTACGCCACGCCGGCCGGGGATCAGGCCGCCGCCACCATCGACGTGCAGTGCGGGCACTTGCTCGCCTTCGCCGGGATCGACGACAGGCAGTACGGACACTCGCGCATCTTGGGGGCATCCACGACGGTCTTCGGCGTCTGCCAGCGGTTCACCTGGCGCACGATGAGGAAGATCGCGAAGGCCACGATCAGGAAGTCCACGATGCTGTTGAGGAACAGCCCGTAGTTGATCGTCGGCACGCCGGCCGCCTTCGCCTCGGCGATCGTGGCGTGCTTCGTTCCCGACAGCTCGATGAACAGGTTGGACATGTCCGCCTTGCCCAGCAGCATGCCGAACGGCGGCATGAGGATGTCGGCGACGAACGACGTGACGATCTTGCCGAACGCGGCGCCGATGACGAGCGCGACGGCGAGGTCCAGCACGTTGCCGCGCATCGCGAAGGCCTTGAATTCCTTGAGCATGGATCGGGGGGAAGCGGGGTCATGCATCGGGAGCGACCCGAACATGGGACGCCGGCGACCGGCCCGCTACCCATCGCGGCTCACGCCCGGTCTGCGTGGTGGTTATGTTCCGCCGATGGCTACGATTGACGCCCCGATCCGCCAGCGGGAGGAGCAGGTCGCGGAGCTGCAGCGCGAGATCCGCTCGCTTGCGCGCGCGCGCAACGCCGTCATACTCGCGCACAACTACGAGCGCGCCGAAGTGCAGGACGTGGCCGACTACGTTGGCGACTCCCTCGGCCTCTCGCGCGAGGCCGCGCAGACCAGTGCGGACGTCATCGTCTTCTGCGGCGTGCACTTCATGGCGGAGACGGCCGCCGTCCTCTCGCCGCAGAAGACGGTGCTGCTGCCCGACCTCGCCGCCGGCTGCTCCCTCGCCTCCATGATCGACGCGGACCAGCTGCGCGCCTGGAAGGCGGAGTATCCCGGTGCCGTCGTGGTGTCCTACGTGAACACCACGGCCGAGGTGAAGGCGGAGAGCGACTACTGCTGCACGTCGGGGAACGCGGTGGAGGTGGTGAACGCCATCCCCACGGACAAGGAGATCCTCTTCTGCCCCGACATGTTCCTCGGTGCGCACGTGAAGCGGCTCACCGGACGCACGAACATGCATGTCTGGATGGGCGAGTGTCACGTGCACGCGGGCATCGACCCCGAGGACCTCCGGCTGCAGCGCGCCCGGCACCCGCAGGCGGAGTTCCTCATCCACCCCGAGTGCGGCTGCTCCACCAGCGTGCTCGAAGCGATGTCGGCCGGGGACGTGGATGCCGAGGGCGTGCAGATCCTCTCGACGGAGGGCATGATCCGGCGGCCCGCGCAGTCCAACGCGGACGAGTTCATCGTGGCGACGGAAGTGGGCATCCTGCACCGGCTGCGGCGGGAGAATCCGGCGAAGCGCTTCTTCGCCGCGAACGAGAAGGCGTCGTGCGCCTACATGAAGGTGACGACGCTGCCCAAGGTGAAGCGCGCGCTCGAACGGCTGGAGTATCGCATCACGGTGCCGCCCGCCGTGGCGGACAAGGCGCGCCTCGCCATCGAGCGCATGGTTGCCATCGGCGGGCGTCCACTCAGTCCTGTACCCGACACGACGGCCGACCCAGGCGAATAGCGCGCCGGAGTGTCGACACTGCCATCACGGAGCATCTCATGACGATGGAGCACCACGGGCCCGACCGCAGCGCGACGCCGCGCACGATCACCCCCCTCAGCACGCCGGCCGTGGGCAGCGTCGGGATGCTGCGGTTCCCGTACGCGCAGGCCGAGTTGCACGCGCTGGTGCGGAACGCGCTCGAGGAGGACGGCGCGTTCAACGACCTCACCACGATCGCGACGGTGGTGTCGGACCGCCACGCGCGCGGCCGGCTGGTGGCGCGCGCCGCGGGGGTGCTCTGCGGCATCCCGCTCGCCCTCGAGGCGTTCCGTACGCTCGACCCCAAGGTCACCATGCGTGTGGACTGCGAGGACGGCACGCGGCTCAAGCCGGGCGACTCGGTGCTCTACCTCTCCGGCCACGCGCGCGCCCTGCTCGCCGCGGAGCGCGTCGCGCTCAACTACATGCAGCGGCTGTCGGGCGTGGCGTCCATGACGGCCCGCTACGTGGACGCCGTGCGCGGCACGCGCGCAAAGATCCTCGACACGCGCAAGACCACGCCGGGCTGGCGGCTGCTGGAGAAGTACGCCGTGCGCGCCGGTGGCGGCACGAACCACCGCCTGAGCCTTTCCACGGCAGTGCTCATCAAGGACAACCACATCGCGTCCGTGGACGGCGACGTGGGGCTCGCGGTGCGCCGCGCGCGCGACCTCGCACCCGAAGGCACGCGCATCGAGGTGGAGTGCGACCGCATCGAGCAGGTGGAGGCCGCGCTCGTGGCGCGCGCCGACATCATCATGCTCGACAACATGTCGCCCGCGCTCATGCGTGAGTGCGTGGCGCTCGTGGCCGGCCGCGCCATCGTCGAGGCGTCGGGCGGCGTGAACCTCGACTCCGTGCGCAGCATCGCCGAGACGGGCGTGGACTGGATATCGGTGGGCGCGCTCACGCATTCCGCGCCCGCACTCGACCTTGCGCTCGACTTCGAGTAGCGGCGCGCCGTCCATCGTGCGATGAGAACGTTGGACGGCACGCCGCTGTGGGCAGAGGGCGCGGGGCTCGCGCTTCCCTCGCTCGACGGCGACGTGCGCGCCGACGTCTGCGTGGTGGGGCTCGGCGGCTCGGGACTCGTGTGCGCGCGCGAGCTCTGCGCGCTGGGCGCGAGCGTGGTGGGCGTGGATGCCGGCGAGGTGGGCGGCGGCGCCGCAGGCCGGAACGGTGGATTCCTCCTCGCGGGGCTGGCGCTTTTCTATCACGACGCCGTCGCGCGTTACGGACGCGTCCGCGCGTGCGCGATGTACCGCCTCACGCTCGACGAGCTGGAGCGCATTGCCGAGCGCACACCGGAGACGGTGCATCGCAGCGGCTCGCTGCGCATCGCGGAGTCGGACGAGGAACATGCCGACTGCCAGCGCCAGCTTGTCGCGATGCAGGCGGACGAACTGCCCGTCGAGGACTACGACGGACCGGAAGGTCGCGGACTGCTCGTGCATGGCGACGGCACCTTCCAGCCGCTCGCGCGCTGCCACACACTCGCGGCGCACGCGGTGAACGCCGGCGCGTCGTTGTACGAGGCGTCGCGCGTCTCGCGGATCGCGCCGGGCGAAGTGCGCGTGGCGGGCGGCGTCGTGCGCGCACGCCACGTGGTGGTGGCCGTGGATGGTGCGCTCGACGTGCTGGTGCCGGCGCTCGCTCCGGAGGTGCGCACGGCACGCCTGCAGATGCTCGCCACGGCGCCCACGACGGACGTGCACTTCACGCGTCCCGTGTATGCGCGCTGGGGCTACGACTACTGGCAGCAGCGTCCCGATGGTGCCATCGCGCTGGGCGGCGCGCGCGACGTGGGCGGCGAGGCGGAGTGGACGCACGACACCGCCACGACGCCTGCCGTGCAGCACGCGCTCGACGCACGCCTCCGGCGTCTCGGCGTGCAGGCGCCGGTCACGCATCGCTGGGCGGCGAGCGTGAGCTACACCGCGGACGAGCTG
>JBBRZK010000069.1:0-24564 GCA_038236775.1 Gemmatimonadales bacterium | reverse complement strand
GCTAGCGCGGCGCAAGCAAGGCTCGCGACACCGAGCTGGTCAGGGAGTTGCAGAGCGGGCAACGGACGCGCGCGACTGGCGCACGCGTCCGTCCCCTTTGCGCGGAAGAACATGGACCTCCTCACCTGGCTGATCGTGGGCCTTGTCGCCGGCGTGCTCGCCTCGCTCGTCATGGGCGGCGGCTACGGCCTGATCGGCGACATCATCATCGGCATCGTCGGCGCATTCGTGGGTGGCTGGCTCTTTCGCCAGTTCGGCGTGAGCACGCCGTTCGCGGGTCTCGCCGGCACCATCTTCGTGGCATTCATCGGCGCGGTGGTCTTGCTGTTCGTGCTGCGCCTGCTGCGGCGCGGCAGCACGCGCACCTAGCCGGCGCCGGGTCCGCGGCGCGCCGGTTCGCCGGCGCGCTGCAGCTGCGCGGCGAGCTTGCGCACGGTGGTCACGTTGCGAAAGGTCGCCGGTGCGCCGAGGGCCCGGTCCAGGGGGACGCCCCACACCTTCGAGGCGCTCGTCATCCGGCCGCGGCACAGCCAGTAGACGTGCCGATCGTGCACGTGGAAGGCGTCGTAATCCGTTTCGAGCGCAGCGAGGCGCGCCCGCAGCGCGTCGTCGCCTTGCGCCTTGAGGAAGCCGATGGACAGCGCGTGTCCGTCGCGCTCGAAGTGCTCGAACGGATGCTGGAGCGCGACGTCCGCGAGGCTCGCCAGCGAGCGCAGGTAGGTGGGCACCTCGTAGCCGAGCGCGCTGGCCAGGTGCCGCTCGATGCGGGTCTCGAGCGCCGCCGGAGATGTCGTCGCGGCATCGAACAGCACGTTGCCGCTGGCGATGAACGTCTCCACCTGCGCGAGGCCAAGCTCCTCGACGAGGGTGCGCAACCGGACCATCTTCACCGTGTGCCCGCCAACGTTGATCGCGCGCAGGAACGCGACGTAGCGCACACGCCGCGCGGCGGTCACCTGATTTCCAGACCGCGGATCGCGGGATCCGCCGGCGGATAGCGCAGGCGCAGCGCACCGAGTCGCTCGGCGATGACCCGGGCGACGAGAAGGTTACGCACGTCCTTGTCGTCCGCGGGGACGATGTACCAGGGTGCCTCGGCCGTGCTCGTGTTCGCGAGGATGCCGTGGTACGCCTTGGTGAACTGGTCCCACCGCTCCCGGTCGTCGAGGTCCTCGCGGCGGAACTTCCAGTTCTTCTTCTCGTTGCTCAGACGCTCACGCAGGCGGTCGCGCTGCTCGTCGCGGGAGATGTGCAGGAAGAACTTGAGGATCACGACGTGATTGGCGGCGAGCATGGCCTCGAAGTCGTTCACGTGCCGGTACCGGGCGCGCCAGACGTCCTTCGACAGCGTGCCGTGGATGCGCGGCACGAGGATATCCTCGTAGTGCGAGCGGTTGAAGATGCCGATCATGCCGCGTGGGGGGACCTGCTGGTGCACGCGCCAGAGGAAGTCATGATGTTGCTCCAGCTCGGTGGGGGCCTTGAAGCTCGCCACCGTGCAGCCCTGCGGGTTCACGGCGCTGAACACCTTGCGGATGGTGCCATCCTTGCCCGACGCATCGCGTCCCTGGAGCACGATGAGCAGCGAGTAGCGTCCGTCTGCGTAGAAAACGCGCTGCAGTTCCGAGATACGGTCCGTGTACTTCGCCGTCTGCTTCTCGAGCTCATGCTCGCTGAGCGACGTGTCGACTTGCGCGTCCTGGGCGCGCAGGCGGATGGACTTCTTCCCGTCGACGGGCTCGAGCTTCATGCGCCCACCGGGACGTCGCCGATCATCCGTGCGCGAGGCGCCATGCGGCGCCCGCCTCGATGAACTCATCGAAGAGCTGGCGTGTGCGCACGTCGCTGTCCGTCAACGCCTCGGGATGCCACTGCACGGCGAAGAGATAGCCATCGTCGTCACCCTCGAGGGCCTCGATGAGCCCATCGGGCGCCGAGGCGGTTGCGTGCAGGCCCGCGCCGAGCTCCTTGATGCCCTGGTGATGCATGCTGTTGACGCGCAGCGGACCGGCGCCCACGAGGCCGGCGAGGCGCGATCCCGCCACGACACTGACGTCGTGGGCAAGGTAGTCGCGTGCGAAGTGCTGCCCGCTGAACGGGAAATAGTCGTGCTTGATGGAACCCGGCAGCTCGTCGGCGAGGTCGCGATACAGCGACCCGCCGGCGGCGACGTTGATGAGCTGCATGCCGCGACAGACGCCGAGCACCGGCTTGTCCTCGTCGAGCGCCCATCGCGCGAGCGAGACCTCGACGCGATCGCGGTCGCGGTCCGTCCTGTCGCACAGCGGGTGCGGCTCGGCGCCGTACGTCGCGGGATCGATGTCGGCGCCGCCGGGGAGGAACACTCCGTCGAGCTCCTCGTACACGCCGCGAAGCGTGTCCTCGTCCACCAGCGGGATCATCCACGGGATGGCACCCGCCGCCGTGAGCGTGAGGATGTAGCGCTGGCTCATGACCCACGACGGCGGAATCTCGCTCGACACGCCGCCCAGGCTCTGGAGGGTCTGCGTGGGGATGCCGATGACGGGTCGCCGCTGGCGATGCGGCGACATCAGACCGTCCGTGTGCCGACCGGCGGTGTGTTCCGCCCGTCGCCGAGCGTGGCAATGGGGTACGCGTCACCCTCGAGCGCGCGATCGGTAAAGGCCGCGACGATCTCCGGCCTCACGCCCTCGGCCGTCTCGGCCACGAGGCGGTCGACGACGGCGCGCAGGTCGCCGGTGCGTTCGTAGGTGGCGAGCTGGCGGTCGGCGCTGGTGCCTCCCCGCATGATCTCGAACGCGTATTCCACCTCTCGGCGACTGCCCAGCTCGTCCACGACGTCGTCCACGAACCACTCCAGCATCTCGGTGATCAGCTCGCGGGCAGGCTGCTCCTGCTCGCGACCGAAATCTATCAGATTGCCGTCGAGGCCGAAGCGGACGGCGCGCCACTTGTTCTCCTCCACGAGCGCAGAGGGATAGAGGCGGAAGGTGAGGTTGTCGCGGCGCAGCTTCCAGATCTTCGCGACAATCGCCTGGAGGATGGAGGCGAGGCAGACGGCCTCCTCGACGCGCGTGCAGACGTCGCACACGCGGAACTCGAGCGTGGGATAGGCGTGATGCGGGCGCGCGTCCCACCAGATCTTCGAGCCGTTCGGCACGCAGCCCGTCTTCACGAGCACGCCGAGCAGCTCCTGGTAATCCGAGTACGAGCCGAGGATGGGCGGGACGCCGGTGCGCGGGAAGTTGCGAAAGACGATGCTGCGGTACGACTTCAGGCCCGTGCGCCGCGCCTGCCAGAACGGCGACGACGTGGAGAGGGCGAGCACGTGCGGCAGCAGGTAGCGCGACACGTTCATCGCCTCGACGAGGAAGTCCTGGTCCTCGATGCCGATGTGGATGTGCGTGCCGAAGATGAGGAGTTGCTGCGCGAGGTCCTGGAGGTCCTGACGCACGCCGATGTAGCGCTCCAGCGGCGTGATCTCCTGCTTCGTCCAGCACGAGAAGGGATGCGTGCCGGCCGCGGCGATGACGAGGTTGCTCTTCGCGGCGAGGTCCATCACCATGCCGCGCAGTCGCACGAGCTCCCCGCGCAATTCCTGCGGCGTGTGGCAGACCCGGCTGCCGATCTCCACCATCGATTGGTGCAGCTCCGGCTTCACCTCGTCGAGGATCATCGAGTCACCGGAGAGGATTTCGGTGATGTACGACTTGAGCTCCCGCGACTGCGGGTCGATGATCTGGTATTCCTCTTCGATGCCGAGCGTCAGCGATGGGGCTTTCATCCGGGGCCTCGAGGTGTGAACGATATGTTCGGCAGGGCGTCTGGTCGTTCGGGCAGAAGATCGACAAAGGAGGACTTCGCGCCTATCGCTTCTCCGCGATGAAGGTCGGGGTCTGGCTGCCGCCGCCCGCCGTGAGATTGAGCAGCGAGGCCGTGCCGAGCCGCGAGAGGACGCCGTCCACGTGGTCGCCGTACGCCACATACGGCGCGGTGTCCACCATGCGCTCGATGAACAGCACCTTGCCGTCCACGAAGCTGGGGTAGTCCTCCTTCGGCAGCGGAATGCGCTGCTGCACGATGTACGGCTCGTCGAGCGCGGTGCGCAGCGACGACTCCCACGCGCCCTGGTCCACTTCCCAGCCGAGGACGATGCCCTTGCCGCCGTATTCGTCGTTCGGCTTGAGGACGAGCTGGTCCTTGTGGTCCGCGATGAACGGGAGGAGGTCGACGTTGCCGCCCTCGTGCGTCGTGTGGCGCTCCTCGACGACGCGCGTCCACGGGATCGAGAGATCGATCGCTTCCTGCTCCTCGTTGCTGAAGAGGAAGGAATTCCGCTCGTCGTGCAGCACGGCGAGGCTCGCCTTCTTGTGCAGGATCTTGCACGCGGGCGGGTTCACCATGCAGACGGCACCGTCGCGGAAGGCGCGCAGGATGGGATGGTTCATCCCGCCGCGTTCCACCAGTTCGTGCAGCAGCACGCGCTTGTAGATGAGGTCCACCTTGCCGTGCGGGCCCTCGAGGACGCCGTTGCGGTACGCGAGCTCGCCGGGGTCGATGACGTCACAGCGGAAGCCCTGGCGCGTGAAGTAATCCTGGAACAGGACGAACTCGCTCTGCGTGGGCACGTCGGCCCAGTCGACGATGGCGATGTCGGGCCGGTCGCGCCGGCCCGACCACTGCGCGTAGGCGTCCAGGAGCGCATGCAGCACGTTGTGGCGCGCCGGCAGCGGATGCACGTCCCAGTCGCGCAGGAACTCCCGCATGATGGGCAGGCCGTAGAACACCTCGGTGAGCACGTCGTTGTATCCGCCGCCCGCCGGCGTCTCGGCATTGTATTCCGTGAACTTCATGCCGCCGGCCTCGGCGACGAAGAACGCGTCGAGGCGCGAGACAGGGCTGGCGTCGCGGAATCCGGTCTTCACGTGAACGAGCTGGTGCTCCCACTCCATGAGCCGGAACTGCGCGAGGAGCTTCTCGTCGGTGAGCGCGGCCCGCTGTGCCGTGCGGAAAGCCCGGAGCACCACGGCGCCGCGCTTCTGGAGGAAGCGATACTGGGCGGTGGACAGGAAGCGCGGGCGGAGCACGGTGCAGAGCGCGCGGTCGCCGAAGAACAAGCCGCGGGCGTGCAGCTGCTCGTCGAGCTGGCGCTGCGTCTCCCCGCCGATGTCGTCGGTGAGGAGGGCGTGATAGTGGTCGATGATGTCGCGCAGCATCTAAAGGAGGTCCTTCGGGTCGGTTTGGTTGGCCGGGTCAAGAAGCAGATCCTTCGACTCGCTTCGCTCGCTCAGGATGACAACCGGGGTGGTGCTCTGCTCGCTCCGGATGACAACCGGGGTGGTGCTCTGCTCGCTCCGGATGACAACCGGGGTGGTGCTCTGCTCGCTCCGGATGACAACCGGGGTGGTGCTCCGCTCGCTCCGGATGACAACCGGGGTGGTGCTCTGCTCGCTCAGGATGACAACTGGGGTGGTGCTCCGCTCGCTCAGGATGACAACCGGGGTGGCGCTCCGCTCGCTCAGGATGACAACTGGGGTGGCGCTTCGCTCGCTCAGGATGACAAGGTGCTCGCTCCGCTCGCGCAGGATGACCATGGTCATGCCGAACCCTCGCGGCGGCCGAGCAGGAAGGCGCCGGCCGAGGGATCTGGCGCGCCGGTGTTGGCGTTCGCGAGGCGGATGACGAGATCGGCCATCCCGTTGAGTACCCACTCGAAGTAGTGCGGCGTGAGGGAGTTGATGTCCATGTCCGGCGCGGGATTCATGAAATCGATGGCGTACGGAATCCCGTCGCGCACCGCGAACTCGAGCGAGCACATGTCGTAACCGAGGGCACGCATGAGCGTGAGGCTGTCGCGCTTGATGCGGGCCTCGAGCTCCGGGGCGAGGTGATCCTCCTCCGGCACGTAGCAGCGGTGCTTCGGGTCGTACTTCATGCACAGCACGTCGCGGCGGCCGAGGGCCATGCAGCGGACGAACTGGTCCCATTCGATGAACTCCTGCACGATCATCGTGAGCAGGCCCGAGTCATTGTAGTTCGCGATCAGCTCATCGAGGGTGCGGCAGACGTAGACGTCGCGCCAGCCGCCGCCGTGCGCATCCTTGAGGATGCAGGGCAGCCCGATGTGGTCCACGACGGCCTGCCAGTCGAGCGGATACACGAGGTTGCGCAGGCTCTCGTCGTGCTTGATGCCGGGGATGTACTCCTTGTTCGGCAGCGCGAGCGTCTTCGGATGGGCGACGCCGAGCTTCGTCGCGAGCGACGCGTCGAACAGCTTGTCGTCCGCCGACCACATGAACGGATTGTTGACGACGGTGGCGCCCTGCAACACGGCGTGCTTGAGGTACGTGCGATAGTACCCGATCTCGTGCGAGATCCGGTCGACGATCACGGCGTACGGCACCGGCTCGTCCATCGACGTGCCACCGAGCTTCACGTATTCAACCTCGACGCCCGCGTTGCGCCGCGCCACTTCCTCGATCAGGGCGGGCGGGAACGACCATTCGCGACCAACGAGCAGACCGACTTTCAGCATGGGCGGGAGGGCGAAGTGAGCGAGCGAGGGAGCGGGCGTGGCGCGAAGGTCAGTCCGAGCCGTTGATGTAGGTGCGGATCATCTGTCGCCAGAACGGCCAGTCGTGCGCCCAGCCGTCCCAGATGCGGAGCGCGTTGCCGACGCCCATCGACCAGAGCCGGCCGGAGAAGTAGTCGCTGTTGCCGCGGAGCGGATCGTCCTGGCCAATGGCGAGGACGATGTCCATCCGCCGCATGGCGTCGAGACGACCGGGATCGGTTTCGCCGAGGATGAACTCCGCAGGATTGAACGGATAGACGTGACCGTCGGTGTAGCCGCCGATGACCTCGCGGATGTCGTAGACACCGCTCAGGCCGATCGCGCGGGACACGAGGTGCGGGTAGCGCAGCGCGAAGGTGAGCGCATGGTAGGCGCCAAAGCTCGCGCCGGTCGTCATGAGGAACGGGTTGCCGTTGCGATGCTGCGTGAGCGGCAGCACCTCGTCGCGCAGGTAGGCGTCGTAGCGCGCGTGGTGGAATGCGCGATCCGCCGGATGCCGGTGCTTGGCGTACCAGCTGTCCGCGTCGACGCTGTCCACGCAGTACAGCTGAAGCCAGCCGTTCTCGAGGTGCTCGCCCAGCGCGGCGATCATGCCCTGGTCTTCCCACTCGAAGAAGCTGCCCATCGAGCTGGGAAACACGAGCACGCGGGCGCCGGCGTGCCCGAAGACCAGCATGTCCATGTCCCGGTCGAGGCGCGGGCTGAACCAGCGGACGAACTCACGATGCATCGATGCGCCGCACTGTGGGTGGAAAGAGGTACCGCAGCACGCGCTCCACGCGTGCGCTCCAGCTCTGCTCGTTGTGCTCGCCGCCCTCGGCCTCCAGATACGCCAGATCGTCGCCAATCGTCCAGCCTTTCGCAACCAGCATGTCGCGCAGCGCCTGCGTATTCACCAGTGTATCGACCCCCTCGGCCGTTCCCGCGTCGAGCCAGATGCGGAGCGACAGCTTGCCGGGAAGTGCCTCGACCTCGCGGAGGAGGACGCGGTCGTCCCACCACACGGACGGCGAGAGAACGGCCAGCCGGCCGAAGGCGGTGGGATGCCGGATGCCGAGGTACATGGTGAGCAGGCCGCCGAGCGACGAGCCGCCGAGGGCGGTGTTCGCGGCGCCGGGCAGCGTGTTGTAGGTGCGGTCGATGAACGGCTTCAACTCCTCCACCAGCATGCGGCCGTACGCGTCCGCATGGCCTCCGCGCCCCTCGCCCGATTCCGGCGTGGGCGTGTACTCGTCGAGGCGGTACTCGCCAGTATTGTAGATGCCGACGACGATGAGCGGCTCGATCTCCCCCGCGAGGATCAGCTGCTGCGCCGATTCGTCCACGCGCCATTCCTCACCGAACGATGTGGCGCGGTCGAATACATTCTGCCCGTCGTGGAGGTAGAGCACCGGGTAGCGGTCGGCGTTCTCCGCATCGTATCCTGGAGGCAGGTACACGATGACCGTGCGGTCGTGCTCGAGGTAGCGGGAGTGAAATGCCTCGTGCGTGCGGATATCGCCGGTGAGCGTGTGCGCGACGACTGCGGGGGCGGGGGCGGTGGGCGGTACGTCGGTCATGGGAGCGGGCCGAGGTGCAAGGGCGGTACCAGTCGCAGTCGGGAGAAGGCGCTGATGGCGCGACGCGTGGCGCAGGCGTGACGTCGCTCAGGGCAGGCCTGGCGGTGCGTCGCGGGGGGCGTCGCGCCAGAATCCGGCGGGGTTGCGCGCCATTGCCGGATGATAGAGTGCACGCAGTTGCCGGAGGTCGGCGTCGAGCGCGCCCGTCATGCGCAGCGGCGCGTGGACGCCGATGACGCGCCGGCTCCAGTCGAACCATACCGGGACCACAGGGACGTCCGCCGCACGAGCGATGTGGTAGAACCCGGTGCGCCATTCATCGACCTGGCGTCTGGTGCCTTCGGGCGCGAGCGCGAGGAGGAACTTCGGTTCCGCGCGCACCGCTGCCGCCATCTCGGCGACCACACCGTCAGGGGTGTCGCGACGCACGGGACGACCACCGAGCCGGCGCATCATCCAGCCCAGCGGGCCGTGAAACAGCGATTCCTTGCCGAACCAGTGGGCGTCGATGTCGAGGGCGAAGAGGCCGCCGACGCCGACGATGAAATCCCAGTTCGACGTGTGTGGCGCCACGACGACGATGAAGCGTGGCAATTCCGGCAGAGATCCCTCGATGCGCCAGCCGCGCGCCCGCAGCGCGGCGCGCGCGAGTGTCGGCAGCAGGGGGCGGTGCGCGCGCGGATAGACGTCCGCGCCCGGGCGGTGAGCGTTCGTCAGTGCTCCTCGTGCTGTGCCAGCACGCGCTCGATGCGGCGGTCCGGCGCGAGCCAGATCAGCGCGACGGCGATGTACAGCGCGCGTGACAGCCAGGGATTCACGAAGGCGAGGGGAATGGCCGCGAGGTACGCGAGCGGCGAGATCCGGCCCTTGCGGTCGCGCCCCACCGCGCGCGCGACGAGGGACTCGCTGCCTTCCCGGCGGATGATCCCGCGCTGGAGGAGCCAGTACGCGATGGCCGCCATCAGCAGGACCGCGCCGTACACGGCCGTCGGCGCGGCCGCATCCATGTGCTCGCCATCCACGCCGTCGCGAATGGCGTGAGCGAGAGCCAGAACAGCAGGTGCAGGTTCGCCCACAGCATGGCACCGTCCACGCGCCGCGTGGCGTGCAGCAGGTGGTGATGGTTGTTCCAGTAGATGCCGAGGTACACGAAGCTGAGCACGTACGAGGCGAACACCGCTTCGAGGCCGACCAGGTCCGTCATGCGACCGCCCGCCGGCACGCGAAGCTCGAGCACCATGATCGTGATGATGATCGCGATCACGCCGTCGCTGAATGCCTCGAGGCGACCTTTACCCACGCGACGGCACCATGGCGCTCGCGTTTGGGCGGCCCTGTGGCGAACTGGGGCCCGATGTGTCGGTCGGGATTCGCGGGTGGTGAGGCATGGGTCGGGAGCGGCGGGAGGGCCGGGCTGGCTGGCGAGCCGGGCGGAGCAATATGGGTGGTCGCGTGCACTCGTGGGAAGCGCCTGGGCGGCGACCCACAAGCAGATCCTTCCCTTCGGCTGCGCTCAGGGCAGGCGCTTTGCTCAGGGATGACAAGTGGGCAGCGACCACAAGCAGATCCTTCCCTTCGGCTGCGCTCAGGGCAGGCGCTTTGCTCAGGATGACAATCGTCCGGCGGCACCGGGATTGCCTTATCGGCGGGCACTCACACGGGAGATTTCATGCAAACCAATAGAATCCTGCGCCTCTGTGCGACCACGCTTGCGCTTGCTTCACTCGGCGCGTGTGCGCAGACGGGCGGGCTCGGCAGCGTGCTCGGCAGCGTGCTCGGCGGCGGACAACAACAGAACAACCAGGTCAGCGGCACCGTGCGCGGCGTCGATACGCGCAATGCCCAGATCGTCATCCAGCAGTCGAACGGCCAGTCCATCGGCGTGAACTACGACGCGCAGACGCAGGTCGTGTACGGCAACCGGTCCTACTCCATCAGCTCACTGGAGAACGGCGACCAGGTGACCGCGCGGATCCAGCAGACGCAGAACGGCGGCTACTACACGGACTACGTGCAGGTGGACCAGTCGGTCTCGTCGAACACGGGCAACACGTCGAACTCGCAGGTGCAATCGCTTCAGGGGACGGTGCGGCGCGTGGACGTGTCCAACGGCTGGTTCGAGGTGAACCCGAACAACGGCGTCGTGCTCACGGTGACGCTTCCGTACAATGCGAGCCGGGCGGACGTGCAGCGCTTCCAGAACCTGCGCTCGGGCGACGTCGTGCGCTTCACTGGCGTGTACCTCAACAACAACCGCGTGGAGCTGCGCCAGTTCTACTAGGCGCGCGCCTTCACGGGCAGCAGATCAACGGGGCGCAGGCGGTCGCGACACGCGACGTCCTGCGCCCTCGCGCCTTCGTATCCGATGGTCGCGATGTGCGTCACGAAGCCAGAGGATCCACAGGATGAAAAGCAGGTCCTTCGCGTCGCTCAGGATGACACGATCGCGTCGCTCAGGATGACAAGGGCCTCACGTTACGGGATCTGCTCGATGTGCAGGTCGATGCCATCCGGCATCCAGGCCGCGGCAGCGATCACATACGTATAGCGACCGGCAGGGAGTGACGATTCGCCGACGTAGTCGATCGGCTGCAGGCGACGCACGGCGCCGTTGGCCGTGACCAGCAGCAGACCGTACGAGTAGGCGCCGTCATGGCGCTCGTAGTCCGACGATGCGCCGACGGCGAGTTGCGCGACGCGAAGGCCGCCGCCAGGCCACGTGAGTGAAAGGTCGAGCAGCGACCACGGGGTGTCGTTGCGCACCCGCACCTGTACGCCCGCTCCGGAGTCGGTGAGCGGGGCGCTGCAGGCAGCGAGCGAAACGACGAGCAGCAGGACCAGCGTGCGCCGCGGCACTGCCGTGGCGACGTGGTAGAGCCGGGATGCCGCATGGTGCGGCCAGGAGGAGACGCGCATGTGCGATGAGACCCGCGTACGAACGCGCGATAGTCGATGTCATCCCGCCCAACTCCCGGAACGGCTTTCAGGTCACATGTGAAGTCGCACGTTCGACAACGCGAATTGTCCCATGTTTGACATCCTCACACTTGTCGCACGCCTTGGGCGCGCGCACGCTGGCGCGTGCCTGCTGATGCTTTCCTCTGCGGCCCTCCGTGTCCTCCGTGGTCAAGGCACTTGTGCCGTTCGGTGTGGGTCCTTCAGCGCTTCCTCCGGGCGCTCTGCGTGAGGTCGAGGCGATCGCTTTTGCCGCACCCGAAAAGGCATTTACCGCGGAGGATGCAGAGGATTGCGGCACAAACACCGTGAGCGACGTCCGTGCTCCGTCGCACAGCCGGGGCGCCCGCTAGGGCTGGACATCTCGGGCCGGTGGCGGCGGAGGTGTGTCATCACGGTCGCACCGGACGCACTCCAGCACGAACCCGAGAAACGACGCACGACCGGCGGCCGTGAGCACCCAGGGACGCACCTGCCACGGCGGATCATGACGCATGTGCTGCCCGTGACCGCACGCCAGCTCCGCGACCCAGTCGCCGACGTCATCGACGTGGAAGCCCGTGATGGGTTGCCTCACGGCGTGCCCGTCGACGGCGCCGGGCGCGCTCGCCATCCCTGACGGCACGCTACGTTTGAGCCATGCAGCTCTGGATCGATGCCGACGCCGCACCACGCGACGTGAAGGAGATCGTCTTCCGCGCGGCGGAGCGACTCGCGCTGCCGACAATCCTCGTCGCCAACCAGCGCATCCCGATTCCGGCCGGGCACGCGTACGTCATCGCCGTGCGCGTCGATGGCGGACCGGACGTGGCCGACCGGCACATCGAGGCCGCGGCGGTGGCTGGGGACGTCGCGATCACGGCGGACATTCCGCTTGCCGCGGCGCTCGTCGCGAAAGGGGTGGCGGTGCTCGATCATCGCGGCGAGGCATTCACGTCGGAGAACGTGGGGGAGCGGCTGTCGGTGCGCGACTTCATGGCCGACCTGCGCGCCGGCGGTGTGGAGACCGGCGGTCCACGGCCCTACAGTGCGCGCGACAAGCAGGCCTTCGCCTCGGGCCTGGATCGCATGCTCACCCGCGCGTTGCGGAGCCGCCCAGCGCCGGACGCGTGACGCGTCCGACGCGCCACGCTCAGGGCGTGGCGTCGTCGCTGGCCACCACGACGGCATCCGGATCGTCCGGCTCATCGCTGCCGCCTTCCTGGCGACGCAGCAGGCGCTCCGCGCGCTTCTCGTCCTTCTTCTTCTTGCGGTCCATTTCCTTCTTGCGCTTCTCGAAGTCGTAGTTGGGTTTCTTTGCCACTGGCGGGGGTCGTCTCCGTGAGCTGTCGGCCGGCTGTCATGACGCCGCGGAATGCGGACGTTCCGAATGATAGTGCGCGGGCCGCGGTGGCGAGGGGCCGCCGGCGCACGGTGGTGCCGTGGCGAGCCCGTCGGGGTGAGGGCGACTCCCGCCCCTACATCCAGAACACCCACCGCGCCGTCCCGATGACGTAGAGCGACAGCGCGAGGTTCGTCACGGCGTGCACCACGATGAGGTCGCCGAGCGACCGCGTGCGACGCATCCAGAGGTTGTAGATGATGCCGCAGAGAAGTCCCACCTCCCAGAACGGCCCGTGTTCCGCGGCGAAGAGCAAGGCGGTGGCCCAGAACGCGAGCGGCGTGAACTTCCCGAACGGCACCTTCGCGAAGTCGTTGTCCTGCAGCCACCGCACGAGCCATCCGCGCCAGAACAGCTCTTCCGCGATCGGCACGATGAGCGCCGCCCGGGTGGTGCGCAGCACCAGCATGAGCGGCGTCAGCTCAGCCGGCGGAATGGAGGTGCGAAGGCGTCCGGTGACGACGTTCTGGAAGAGCCAGTGCCCGCGCCAGCCCGGGACGAACGCGTCGGGCGCGACCCACAGCACGAAGACGCCGACCCCGACGAGGAGGCTCCAGCGCCAGTACGGCGCGCGCGTGGGCAGGATCCGCCAGGAGAAGAGCACGATGGACGCGACCAGCACGCCGTCGCGCAGCAGCTCCTTCCAGGGATTGGCGATGGGCAGGTAGTGGTCGACCGCCAGCCACGCCATGAACGTGGCGAAGGGGCCGACCCACGTCACGGTGCTGCGCTCCGCTGCGGCGGTGGTTCCGGTCATCGGGCTCCAGGTCGCGGTCGATCGGGGCAGGTGCGCCGCTCGCGGCGGCTTGACGGCGGACGGAAGCTCCCGTTTCCCGTCCGGCGAGCGAACGCGCGCGGGCCGTCGGCAGCAGCACAATCTATCGGCGCGTAGCCCGCAACGGATCGACGGGCGTCGCCGTACCTTAGGCGAGTTCGCCCCGCCCATCGGTCGCCATCCCGCCGATCAGCTCTCCGAGGAGATTCCCACTCATGTCCGTCATGCTCCGCCGCGCCCTGGCGCTGCTGGCAGCCGCCGCGGCGTCCGCGCCGGCGCTCGCCGCCCAGCGGTACGTCCCCTCCACCTACGCGATCACGAACGCGCGGCTGGTCCCGGTGAGCGCGCCGGTGATTCCGCGCGGCACCATCGTGATCCGCGACGGTCTCATCGTCGCACTCGGCGCGAACACCGCCGTGCCCGCCGACGCACGCGTGATCGACGGCTCCGGCCTCACCGTGTACCCGGGCTTCTTCGACGCGTTCGGGACGATCGGCATCGCGGGTGCGGCGCCTGCCGCTCCCACTGGTCGCGGTGGCGGCGGAGGTGGCGCGGCAACGACCACGCCCACGCGCGGCGGCACGGGTGCCACGTACGACGATCCTCGCGGCGTGGAGCCCGAGGCCAGCGCCGCGGAGATGGTGAAGCTCGACGAGGACGCGCTCGACGGGCCGCGCAGCGCCGGCATCGCGACGGCGCTCACCGTGCCCACAAGCGGCATCTTCCAGGGACAGTCGGCGCTGATCAACCTCGGCGGCGCAACAGCGGGCGCGATGATCGTGCGGCCGAACGTCGCGGAGCACATCGGCTTCTCGGCCGGCCGCGGATTCGGCGGCGGCTATCCAAACTCGCTGATGGGCGTGTTCGCCGTGCTGCGGCAGGAACTGCTCGACGCGGGCCGCTACCGCGAGCTGCGCGCAGCGTACGCGAAGAACCCGAGGCACATGCAGCGGGTGGAATTCGATCCGTCTCTTGAAGCGCTGCTGCCGGCACTCGCGGGACAGCGGCCGGTGGTGATGGTGGCCAACTCGCAGCGCGAGATCGAGCGCGCGCTGGACCTGGGCAAGGAGTTCGGCCTCAAGGTGATGATCGCCGGCGGCTCGGAGGCGAACCTCGTCGCGAACCGGCTCAAGGCCGAGAACGTGCCGGTGCTGCTGTCGCTCAACTTTCCGCGGCGGACGGCGGCACCGTCGCCCGACGCGGAGCCCGATCCCCTCCGCGTGCTGCGCGAGCGGGTCGAGGCGCCGAAGACGGCCGGTCGCCTCGCGGCCGCCGGCGTGCGGTTCGCGTTCCAGTCTGGCGGCATGACGACGTGGAGCGACTTCACGACGAACGTGCAGCGCGCCATGGATGCCGGCCTCTCCGCCGACCAGGCCGTGCGCGCGCTCACCGCGCAGCCCGCCGAACTGTTCGGCGTAGGCGACCGCCTCGGCACACTCGAGCCGGGGAAGATCGCGAACCTCACCATCACGCGCGGCGATCTGTCCGAGAAGTCCGTTCGCGTGAGCCAGCTCTTCGTCGATGGACGTCCCATCGCGCTGCATCCCGCGCCGCCGGCTGCCGGCTTCGGTGTCCGCGGCCCTGGTGCTGCCGCGCCCGCGCCGGCACCGACCGTACCGCCCACCACGACGGAGGCGTCGCCCGAATGACCGCCCTCCTCTATCGCACACCGTTCTCCGAGGCTTCCGCGATGCGTCGCACGACTCTCGCCCTCGCCGCGGCCGGCGTGCTGGCCGCGCCACTGCACGCGCAGGCGGCCCGACCGGCCGTCACGCCCATCCTGATCCGGAACGCCACCGTGATGACGGTGACGCGCGGCACGCTGGCCAACACCGATGTGCTCCTGTCCGGCGGCAAGATCGCGCAGGTGGGCAAGAACATCGCGGCACCCTTTGGCGCCACCGTGATCGACGCCACCGGTGAGTACGTGATGCCCGGCATCATCGACCCGCACTCGCACATGGCCCTCGATGCGGTGAACGAGGGCTCGCTCTCGGTCACCAGCATGGCGCGCATCCGCGACGTCATCAACCCGACGGCGCCGCACATCTACCTCGCGCTCGCCGGCGGCGTGACGACCATCAACGCGCTGCACGGCTCGGCCAACACCATCGGCGGGCAGAACGCCGTGCTGAAGCTCAAGTGGGGCCGCAGCGGCGAGGAGATGCTGTTCCCCGGTGCGCCGCCGGGCATCAAGTTCGCCCTCGGCGAGAACGTCACGCGGAAGAACAGTGCCGGCATCACGATCCCCGGCGTCGCCACGCCGCCGCGCCGCTACCCGTTCACCCGCATGGGCCAGGAGGAAGTGCTGCGCGAGGCCTTCCTCCGCGCGCGCGACTACAAGGCCACATGGGACGACTACCGCGCCCGCTCGGCGAAGGACAAGTCGCTCATTGCGCCGCGGCGCGACCTCGAGCTCGAGCCGCTGGCCGAGGTGCTGGCCGGCACGCGCCTGGTGCATGCGCATTCGTATCGCGCGGACGAGATGCTGATGCTGCTCAACCTCGCCGACGAATTCGGGTTCAGGATCAAGACGCTCCAGCACGGACTCGAGGGCTACAAGATCGCTGACGAGATCGCGAAGCATGGTGCGGGACTGTCGAGCTTCGCGGACGAGTGGTCGTACAAGATCGAGGCGTACGACGCCATTCCGTACAACGTCGCCATCCTCATGCGCCACGGCGTGCTGGCGACGATCAACTCGGATGACGACGGACGCGCACGTCGCCTCAACATCGATGCGGCGAAGCTGATGCGGTACGGCGGTCTCACGGAGGACGAGGCGCTCAGCACCATCACGATCAACGGCGCGAAGCAGCTGGGCATCGAGAAGAAGGTCGGGTCGATCGAGGTGGGCAAGGACGCCGACATCGCGATCTTCAACGCGAACCCGCTGAGCGTGTACGCGAGCGTGGAGCAGACGATCATCGACGGGGAGGTGTTCTTCGACAAGAAGAAGGACCTTGCCATGCGCGATGCAGAGGCGCGCGAGCGCGCCGAGCTGGAGAAAGCCGATGCCAACATGGCGCCCGCCCCCCGCGGCGGCCGCCAGGGTGGAGCGCCCGGCGCTTCCGCCGCCACTCCGCCGGAGAACCGCTGATGCGACGCACGACTCTTCGCGCTGCCGTCACCACGGCCGCGTGCCTCATCGCAGTGGCGTCGCTGCCCGCCGCGGCGCAGCTCGGCTCCTATAATCCGCAGGCGGGCCCACAGGGCACCTTCGCCATCCGGAACGCACGCGTCTTTCCCGTGAGCGGTCCGGAGATCGCGAACGGCACGGTCGTCATCTCGGGCGGCAAGATCCAGGCGGTCGGCGCGAATGTCGCCATCCCCGCGGGTGCCCAGGTCATCGATGGCACCGGACTCTCGATCTATCCCGGCATGATGGACTCCGGCACGTCGCTCGGCCTGTCGGAGATTCCGCAGGGCGCACCGTCCACGGTGGACGTGGCCGAGGCGGGCAGCTTCAACCCGAATGCGCAGGCGTTCTACGGAATCAATCCGCACAGCGCGCACGTGGGCGTGGCGCGGGTGGTGGGCATCACCAGCGTCGTCTCGCGTCCGCAGGGCGGGATCATCTCCGGGCAGGCGGCGCTCATCAACCTCTCCGGCTACACCATGCCGGAGATGTCGATCGTACCGCGCGCAGCGATGGTGATCGAGCTGCCGCACGCCGGTGGCGGTGGTCGGGGTGGCGGCGCCGCCGCATTCTTCGCCGCGCAGGGCGGCGCCAACGCGCAGGCGGCCGCGCTGCTGCACACGCGACAGCTCGACTCGCTGAAGCAGATGCTGCACGACGCGGACGCGTACGGGAAGGCGCTCGATGCGTACGAGAAGGACAAGACCCTGCCACGTCCCCCGCACGACGCCGCACTCGCCTCGCTCGTGCCCGCCGTGCGCGGGCAGGAGCCGGTGATGTTCCTTGCCGACCGCGCCGCCGAGATCCGCACGGCGGTGGCGTTCGCGGAGGAGTTCAAGCTGAAGCCGATCATCGTGGGCGGCCGCGACGCGCCGGAGCTCGCGTCGTACCTCAAGCAGCATGACGTGCCGGTGCTGTACGACCACGTCCTCGACCTCCCCGCGCACGAGGATGACGCATACGACGTGAACTACTCGGCGCCGGCGAAGCTTGCGGCTGCCGGGGTGAAGTTCGCGATCACCTCGGGCGACTGCTGCTCCGAGGTGCGCAACCTGCCCTCGGTGGCCGGCATGGCGGCGGCGTTCGGGCTGTCGAAGGCGGATGCGCTCAAGGCGGTGACGCTCGGACCGGCGCAGATCTTCGGCGTGGCCGACAAGCTCGGCTCCATCCAGGTCGGGAAGATCGCGAACATCGTGATCACCGACGGCGACATGCTCGAGGCGAAGACGAATACGCGCTACCTCTTCATCGATGGACGTCTCGTGCCGCTCGACACGAAGCACAGCCAGCTGTACGACCTGTTCAAGGGGCGTACGCTCACTCCCTGACGGCAGGCGCAAGAGGAACGAGGGGGATGCGGAGGGTCCGCATCCCCCTCGTTGGTTTGGTTCTTTCTGAGGTCTGTTATCAGATGGCGGCCTCTGTCGCCATTCATTGCGCGTGCTCGACCCAGCGCAGACCAGACCATGGTCGGCGACTGAGGTCAGGGAGCTGATCTCATGTCAACGCATAGTCAATTTCGGAAGCAGAGCACGGGGCCTTGATGGTTTTCGCCCGGGCAGCCATTGTCGGTCTGATGTCAGTCGCCGACTGGAGTTTGGGTTGCGCCGAATCGACATGGTCCCGAAGGATGACGGTGGCCGAGTTCCGACTTCAGAATTCACACCCGGCGGCGAGGGCGTTGTTTCGCCGAAATGCTCTTCACCACGGTGTAGCCCTTCACCTTCGTGAGCGGCGCCCGTGATTGCGCGACCGCCGCATCGATGAGTGACGCCACGCCGGGAGTCGCCAGCGTCGCGGCGCTCGCGAGGCGCACGAACCGGTTCTGCTTCCCGTTGCCCTGCAGCAGTCCGAGTGGATCGGAGAGCGTGGCGCCCCAGATGAACGACAGGCCGACTCCGTTCGCCGCGGCGGCGAGCGAGACAATGCTGTCGGAGGCGCGCTCGTTGGGGCTGTACCCGATGACGAAGAAGTTGCAGTTGTCGTTCACCAGCTCGACAGCGGAGGGGAGCCGGCGTCGGAGTGCCGTGCGACATTCCCGGATGACCCTCGCCACCGCCGGGTCGAACTTCGCGATGAAGCCGGCGAGCTGCTGCGCGGTCGTCGGTGCGCCGGACCGCTTCCTGCTGGTCGAGGTCGATTTGCGTGTCGGGTTCACCTGCATCGGTTCCTCGCTGTCGAGGCGGGGCTGCTTCGGCCGCGTACATGGTAGCACGTTCATGCCGTCGCGTCACGCCGCGCTTTCGGGCGTTGTTCGACAGCATGGCCTGCGGCGAAGCGAGGTGATGGGACTGCTCGCGTTGCGCCGCGCCTTTTCGGAGGTCGGTGGTCGGGCGTTCAGCCTCTGTCGCCATTCATGCTGCGTTCCCGATTCGGGCGCAACCCAAACCATGGTCGGCGAGTGAAGTCCGATCTCCGATGACCACTTCTGGCGCACGCCGTCTCGTTCTGACGTCCAGATCATGCGAGTCATGCAGGGCGCTCTCGTCAGCGAAGCGCGAACGGACGTCAGGAGTCGACTGGAGTGGGGAGTGCGCCGTATCAGCATGTCCTCCCGGAAGATGACGGTGGCAGAATCCCGACGTCGGCATTCAGACCCTGCGGCGAAGAAGCAAATGAGCATCACCGCAACATCCCCTTGTCAAAACGAGGACCCTGAGGGAATCTCACGCACTTGCTGACCGTCGTGCTCCACTGCGGCCGGCGCCAACCGACACTCTCCATCGCCCCCGTGATCCTTCGTCCGTCACTCGCCCTTTTCCTGCTCGCCGCGCAGCTGCTGGCCCAGGACGTCCCGAAAGCCACGCCCCTGCGCATCGACCCGCTCGCGTCCGTCCCGCGCCTCACCGCGCTCGTGGCGCGGCCCACGAGTGACCTTGCGTCAGTGGTCGAACGCTTTTCATCAGACCAGCAGTCGCTCACACGCCGCTATGACGCCACCGACTCGCCCGCCCAGCGCACGCGCATGCGGGCCTTCGCGACCGCGTGGCGCACGCGATTACATGAGATCGACTTCGACCGCCTCAACCAGGAAGGGCGCGCCGACTACGTGCTGCTCGACGACTACCTGAAGCACGACCTGGCCGTGCTCGACCGCAATGACCGCAAGCGCGCGGAGACGGCGCCACTCCTGCCCTTCGCCGACCGACTGCTGGCGCTGCAGGACACGCGACGCGATCTGGTGGCTGTCGATCCGACGGCCGCGGCACGCGCGCTCGCACAGGTGGTGCGGCAGGTGGACAGTATGCGGACACTGTTCGAGCCGGCACCGCGCGGGACCGCGACGGACAGCGGCGCGCGGCCTCGCGCGTCGGCGCCGCACGTCTCCCGGACAGTCGCCAACCGCGCGGCCGAGAACCTCGACCAGCTACGCGGCATTCTCGGCAACTGGTACCGCTACTACGACGGCTACGACCCGCAATTCACCTGGTGGGCGAAGTCGCCGTATGCGCGCGTGGACTCGGCGCTCAACCGCTACGCGCGCACGCTCCGCGAGCGGGTCGTCGGCATTCCGCCCACCATCCTCGCCGCGAACACGGGCCGCGCGGGCGGCGCCGGCGGCGCGCCCGGCGCAGGCGCGGGACCGGCCAACGACGGTCCCATCATCGGCGACCCGATCGGCGCCGAGGGGCTGAAGGAAGATCTCGAGCACGAGATGATTCCGTACACGCCGCAGGAACTCATCGCGATCGCGGAGCACGAGTATGCCTTCTCGCTGAGCGAGATGAAGAAGGCGGCGCGCGACCTCGGCTTCGGCGACGACTGGAAGGCAGCGATCGAGAAGGTGAAGGACACGTACGTCGAGCCCGGGCAGCAGCCGCAGATGATCCGGGACCTCGCCAGGCAGGCGGAGGCGTACTTCGACGCGCACGACTGGGTGACCATCCCGCCCCTCGCGCGCGAAGACTGGCGCATGGAGATGCTCAGTCCCGAGCGCCAGAAGGTGAGTCCCTTCTTCCTCGGCGGCGAATCCATCCTCGTCTCGTATCCCACGGCGGAGATGACCGACGAGGACAAGCTGATGAGCCTGCGCGGCAACAACCCGCATTTCTCGCATGCCACGGTGTTCCACGAACTGAATCCTGGACACCATCTCCAGGGGTTCATGCAGGCGCGCTACAACCAGCAGCGCCGGCTGTTCGGTACGCCGTTCTGGAGCGAGGGCCAGTCGCTCTACTGGGAGATGTTCCTCTGGGACCACGGCTTCCACTCGAGCGCCGAGGATCGCGTGGGTGCGCTGTTCTGGCGCATGCACCGCAGTGCGCGGATCATCTTCTCGCTCAACTTCCACCTCGGGAAGATGACGCCGGACCAGGCGATCCAGTTCCTGATGGACACCGTGGGGTTCGAGCGAGCGAATGCCGAGGGCGAGGTGCGACGCTCGTTCAACGGCAGCTACTCACCACTCTACCAGGCGGGCTACATGCTCGGCGGGCTCGAGCTGCGCGCGCTGCATCACGAACTGGTGGACAGCGGCAAGATGACGGAGCGCGACTTCCACGACGCCGTGCTTCAGGGCGGCGCGATGCCGATCGCGATGGTGCGGGCGCGGCTCGAGAAGCTGTCGATCACGCGCGACGGCCTCGCGCCGTGGCGGTTTGCCGAGCAGTTGCCGCCGCCGCTTGCCTGGCGCGCTGGTGCGATGCTGCGGTAGCGGACGCCGCCGGCAGAGACGCGCAATTGTCATCCTGAGCGAAGCGAAGGATCTGCTTGCGGCCCCCCGACGGAACCCGTTGCTGGTCTGATGTCAGGCGCCGACTGGACTTTGGATGCCCCGAATCGGCATGTCCTCCCGAAAGATGACGGTGGCCGAGGTCCGACTTCAGACTTCCCACCCGGCGGCGGTGGTCGAAAGCAGATCCTTCCCTTCGGCTGCGCTCAGGGCAGGCGCTCCGCTCAGGATGACAACGGGCGGGCAAAGAATATTGACGACGCCTGGTCGCGGGCGTACGGTATCTGTTCCCGTTCCCCTTCCGCCAGCCGCCCCCATGAAACGGCGAGATCTCCTCCGCGCATTTGGCGCCGCGTCGGCCCTTGCGCTCCTTCCGCACGAAGCCGTGGCCGCGTGGACCCGCGCGGCAACCGGCATCCGTCCTTCTATCGGGCTCACCGACGAGCAACTGGCGCTCATCGGCGCCGTCGGCGACACGATCCTCCCGCGCACCGATACGCCGAGCGCCACGGACGTCGGCGTGCCCGCATTCGTGGACGTGATCGTGAGCGAGAACTTCACGGACACGGACCGCGATGCCTTCGTCGCCGGGCTCGCGGCGATCGACGCGCAGGTGAAGGCGGCGAGCGGTTCGTCATTCGTCGACCTCGCCCCTGACGCGCGCGGCGCCCAGATCACCTCGATCGAGAGCGCGCCTGCCCGGCGCGTCGAGCCGTCCCGCACGTACTGGCGGCTGAAGGGACTCATCGTCCACGGCTACTTCACGAGCGAGCCGGTGATGAAGGACGTGCTCAAGTTCGAGATCATGCCCGGTGCGTTCGACGGGAACGCCCCGATGCCGTTGAAGAGGTCCTCCCATGGTTGAGACCACGCACTACGACGCCATCGTCGTCGGCTCGGGGATCAGTGGCGGGTGGGCGGCGAAGGAGCTTGCCGAGCATGGGATGAAGACGCTCGTGCTCGAGGCGGGGCCGAACGTGACGTCGGAGGACTTCGTCGAGCACGTGCAGCCGTGGGAGATGCACTTCCGCGGCATGGGCAACCGCAAGGCGCTCGAGCGCGACTACCCGAAGCAGCGTGGCTGCTACGCGTGCGACGAGGTGGGCAGCAAGTTCTTCGTGAAGGACGCCGAGAACCCGTATACGAATCCCGAGGATGCGCCGTTCAACTGGTTCCGTGGGCGGCAGGTCGGCGGACGATCGATCATGTGGGGGCGACAGGTCTATCGCTGGAGCGATCTGGATTTCGAGGCCAACGCGAAGGACGGCCATGGCACCGACTGGCCCATCCGCTACAAGGACATCGCGCCCTGGTATTCGCACGTCGAGCGGTTCATCGGCGTGAGCGGCACGAAGGAAGGGCTGTCGCAACTGCCCGACGGCGAGTTCCTCCCCGCGATGCAGATGACCTGCGCCGAGGGCGATGCGAGCGCGAAGATCCGCAAGTCGTTCGGTGGCGAGCGCGTGATGACCATTGGCCGCGTGGCGATCCTGACGAAGCAGCACAATGGCCGCCTGCCCTGCCACTACTGCGGGGCCTGCGAGAAGGGCTGTGTCACCAACTCGTACTTCAACAGCATCGCGTCCACGCTGCCCGCGGCGCGGAAGACCGGTAACTTCACGCTGCGCCCGAACAGTGTCGTGAGCGAGGTGCTCTACGACGCGAAGAAGAGCCGGGTGCGCGGCGTGCGCGTCATCGACGCGAACACGATGGAACAGCGCGAGTACACCGGCCGCATCGTCTTCCTTTGCGCGTCGGCGATCGAGTCGGTGCGGCTCCTCCTCAACTCGAAGAGCGCGCGCTTCCCTGACGGACTCGCCAACTCCAGCGGCACGCTCGGCAAGTACGTGATGGACCACCATTTCGGATCCGGCGCGGGCGGCACGCACCCCGGCTTCACGGACCGCCGGACGACGGGTCGCCGGCCGAACGGCATCTACATCGCGCGCTTCCGCAACGTGAAGACGGAGCATCCCGACTTCCTCCGCGGCTACGGCATGCAGGGCGGCGCGGGGCGCAACGGCTGGGGACGCGGCGGCGGCATGGCGGGCTATGGTGCTGACTTCAAGAACTCCCTCATCGACGACATGGGGCCCTGGAACCTGTCCGCCTCCGGCTGGGGCGAGACGCTGCCGTACGCGGAGAACACCGTCACCCTCGACCCCGAGGTGAAGGACAAGTGGGGCGTTCCCGCCGCGCGCATGGACGTGCGCTGGCGCGACAACGAGCGCGCGATGGACAAGGACATGAGCGTCGCCATGGCGGAGATGCTCGAGGCCGCGGGGTGTACCGACGTGCACACATGGGGTTCGGACAACCCGCCAGGCCACTGCATCCACGAGATGGGCGGCGCGCGCATGAGCAGGACGGCGGACGTGGGCGTGCTCAACAAGTGGAACCAGGCGTGGGACGCGAAGAACCTGTTCATCACCGACGGCTCCTGCATGGCGAGCAATGCCTGCCAGAACCCGAGCATCACCTACATGGCGCTGACGGCGCGTGCGGCATCGCATGCCGTGGACGCGATCAAGCGCGGAGAGATCTGATGTCCGACCTTACTCGTCGGCAGGCCCTTGGCGCCCTCGGCGCCCTCGCTGCGGGCGGCTCCATCGGGGCGCGCGGGCTGTTCGGCGCGACCCCTGCCGACACGGCGCGTCCGGAATCCGCCCCGCGTGTCGCCGCGGCCGGCCGTCTCAAGCTGTCGCTCTCGCGGTGGTGTTACGGACAGATTCCGCTCGACCAGCTGTGCGAGACGGCGAAGGGGATCGGCTACCGGTCCATCGAGCTGCTCGACGAGCCGGACTGGCGCACGCCGGCCAAGCACGGACTTACCTGCGCGATGGCGAACGGCTTCGGCACCATTCCCGTGGGCTTCAACCGGCTGGACCAGCACGACAAGCTCGTCGCCGACGGCGCGCGGATGATCCCGCTCGCGGCGCAGGCCGGCGTGCCGAACATCGTGTGTTTCAGCGGCAATCGCGCGGGCCTTTCGGACGGCGAGGGCATCGCTAACTGCGTCGTGGGATTCAAGCGGCTCACGCCGCTGGCGGAGCAGCATGGCGTCACCCTGTGCCTCGAGCTGCTCAACAGCAAGGTGGACCACAAGGACTACCAGTGCGACCACATCGCGTGGGGCGCGGAGGTGGTGAAGGGCGTGGGCTCACCGCGGCTCCGGCTCCTGTACGACATCTACCACATGCAGATCATGGAGGGGGATGTCATCCGCACGATTCGCGACAACTATGCGCACATCGCGCACTTCCACACGGGCGGCGTGCCCGGCCGGCACGAGATCGACGACACGCAGGAGCTCAACTACCGGCGCGTGATGCAGGCGATCGCGGACCTGGGGTTCGGCGGGTTCGTGGCGCAGGAGTTCGTGCCGACGCACGATCCGGTCGCGGCGATGCGGGAGGCGTACGACATCTGCAACGTGTGACGGCTGACGGCTGACGGGTGTCGGGGGGCGGGGGCCGGGGGACCGGGGCCGGGTGGGCCGGTTCCCGGTCACAGGGCGCCGGGTGTCG
>JBBRZK010000068.1:0-24569 GCA_038236775.1 Gemmatimonadales bacterium | reverse complement strand
GGTGCGGTAAACACTCAACGCCCAGGGCGATTTCACCCTCGATTACCCCCTGAATCCGGGGGCGGGCGATGGTATGCCGTTTGACCAGTGGGGTGCGCGAGCAGCGATTCCGCAGGACGGCGGATGCGCTCGCCAAGTGATGGATGTCAGGCCGACACGGGAGGGGTTTCGTGCTGCTGCGATGGGACGATGTCACGGCAGTACACCCCTCGAGCAACACACCGCGCCGGCATGGCCTGTCAGCCTGGACGGACCCGGACCACGAACCTGCGCGCGCGGCACATGCGCCGACACGCAACGTTCGTGGCCCGTCCGGGCTCACGCAGCTTCTTCACCGCGGAATCCTGCGGTGCCTCTATAAGGACGGAGCGATAGCGCCCGGCTTCGCGGTGGCGACGTCGTCTCTTCGCGGCAGGGTGGCCCCGGCGCTGACGACGACGGCGATGGTGCCTGCCGGCCCGCCGATGCTCATGCTCGTTCCCGCTGCGCGCCGGCGGAAGCGCTGAGACAACTGCTCAGCGCGGGCGCACCACGTTCGGCGACGGGCGGGAACGCGACAGCGGTTCCGCCCGTCGTCTGCTAGAACAAGCCCACCTGTTCCGCGCTGCCCGCAGGCGGCGCGTACCCGAAGTGGCGATACGCCATCGCCGTGGCCACGCGGCCGCGCGGCGTGCGCTGCAGGAACCCCTGCTGCACGAGGAAGGGCTCGTACACTTCCTCCAGCGTGTTCGTGTCCTCGCCGATGGCCGCCGAGATCGTCGAGACGCCCACGGGGCCGCCGTCGAACTTCTCGATGATCGCCTTCAGGATGCGTGAGTCCATGTCGTCGAGGCCGAACTGGTCCACGTCGAGCATGGCGAGCGCCGCGCGCGCGACGTCCGCCGTGATGATGCCGTTCGCGCGCACCTGCGCGTAGTCGCGCACGCGGCGCAGCAGGCGGTTGGCCACGCGTGGCGTGCCGCGCGAGCGACGCGCGATCTCGCGCGCGCCGGCCGGCTCGATCTCCACCTTGAGCACGTCGCCCGTGCGGCGCACGATCAGCTCGAGCTCTTCCGGCGTGTAGTAGTTGAGCCGCTGCTCGATGCCGAAGCGCGCGCGCATCGGCGGCGTCAGCATGCCGAACCGCGTCGTCGCCCCGATGAGCGTGAACCGCTCGATGGGCATCGTGATCGTCTGCGCCTTGGGTCCCTCACTCAGGCGGATGTCGATCTTGTAGTCCTCCATCGCGGGATAGAGGAACTCCTCGATCACCGGCCGCAAGCGGTGGATCTCGTCGATGAAGAGGATGTCGCCCGCGCGCAGGTTGGTGAGCGTGCCCACGAGGTCACCTGGCTTCTCGAGCGCGGGACCGGAGGTCGTGCGGATGTTCACACGAAGTTCACGCGCGATGAGCTCGGCCAGCGTCGTCTTGCCGAGTCCCGGCGGGCCGTAGAACACGGCGTGGTCGAGCGGCTCGTTCCGCGCGAGCGCGGCGTCGATGGCGAGCTGGAGGTTCGCCTTCACCTTCTCCTGCCCGATGAACTCCTCGAGCCGCTGCGGGCGCAGCGACAGCTCGACGACCGACTCATCGGACAGGCTTTCCGGCGTGGTGATCTCGGCGCGGGACATGGCCAGCTCTACCTGCTCTACGGGGAACGACACGGGAATCGGGCACCGCGAATATATACCGAAACGTCGGCGAGCAGCAGGTGAACGTTCCGGCTGGAAGCTACCGGGCCAGCACGTCGCGGAGCTGCCGCAGGCTGCCATCCACCTGGGGGACGTGCTCCAGATGCAGCAGCGCCGCGACGAATGGATAGACGTCCACGTTCTCGAGCGCGGGGATCATCCCCGCCGCCTTCACGCCAGGTCCCGCGGCGAGGAAGATTCCCTGCATGTCGGGCAGCGCCGGATCGTAGCCGTGCGCGCCGGTGGCGGGCGCCCTGTCCGAACCGCGACGCTGCAGGACGTATCCCTCGTCGGCCACCAGCAGCACGTCGCCGAAGCGCGGATTGTTCGCCACCTGCCAGCGTGGCGGCGTCTCGCTCCGCAGGTACGCGTGCGCCATCGACTCGCCGAGCACGGCGCGGGCGCGCCGGATTCGCGCGGAGTCGGCGCCGAACCAGAGCGACATCACCGGCCCGTTGTCGCTCACCTCCATGCGTGTGGTATCCACGCCGGCGCGGGCGAGCAGGTCCGTCACCAGGATGACATTCTGTGGCGCGACCGTCGCCATGCCGTGGTCGGACACCAGCACGACGTTCACGCTGTCGTGAAACGGGAGCTGCGCGATGCTGTCGAGCAACTGCTGGAGCGGCCGGTTCACCGAGGCCACGGCGCGCGCGGTCCGCGGCGTATCGGGGCCGTAGCGATGCGTGGTGTCGTCCACCTCGGAGAAGTAGAGCAGCACCAGGTGCGGCCGGTCGGCGGGCGCCTTCCGGAGCCACGACACGACCCCGTTCACGCGATCCGCGTTCGGCACCGCGGCATCGTAGACCTTGTACAGGCTCGGACGCGTACCCATGATCTCGGCTTCGGAGCCGGGCCAGAACCAGGCGCCCGCCTTCACGCCGTTGCGCTGCGCGGTCACCCAGATCGGCTCGCCGCCATACCAGCTGCCGTCGCTCACCGTGGTCTTGTCGCCGAGGCGGTACCACGCGGCGCGCGCGGGGTCGAAGAAGGCATTGCCCACGATGCCGTGATGGCCGGGCGCGAGGCCCGTCGCGAGCGAGTAGTGATTGGGAAAGGTCTTCGACGGAAAGGACGGAATCAGCCCCGACGCACGCACGCCGCGAGCGGCCACCGCGAGGAACGCCGCTGGCTGGTACCGATCGATGTAGTCGTGGCGGAACGCATCGAACGACACGAGCACGACGTACGGATGGCCGGCGCCGGTGGGCGTGGTGCGCGCGGCGGGCGTGCACGCGAGTGCGACGGAGAGGAGGCCGCCGAGAACGCTCAGGCGGCGTGTGGCCTTCGACATCGAATCAGACCGAGGCACGAACCGTCGACAGACGTTCCGCGGCGCGCTTGAGCGTCTCGTACTTCTTGCAGAACGCGAAGCGCACGAGCGAGCGGCCGAGCGACTTGTCGGAGTAGAAGCTGGACCCCGGCACGGTGGCGACGCCGATCTCCGTGCACATCCACTTCGCGAAGGTCACGTCGTCCATGTCGCTGAGCCCCGAGAAATCGGCCAGCACGTAATACGCGCCCTCCGGCTGTGTGAACGAGAACCCTGCCTCGGTGAGCGAATCGCACAGGAGGCTGCGGCGCGAACGGTAGTCCAGCGCCATGTGGTTGTAGTAGTCGGCGTCGAAATGCATGCCCACGGCGCCGGCTGCCTGCAACGGTGCGGGGGCGCCGACCGTGAGGAAGTCGTGCACCTTGCGGATGGCCGCCGTCTGCGCCTCGGGCGCCACGGTGTAGCCGAGCCGCCAGCCGGTGCAGCTGAAGGTCTTCGACAGGCCGGAGATGGTGATGGTCCGGTCGCGCATGCCCGGCCACATCGCCATCACGTGGTGCTCGCCTGCATACCGGATGTGCTCGTAGATCTCGTCGGTGATCACCCACACGTCGTGCTTGATGCACAACTCCGCGATCATCGTCATCTCGGCACGCGTGAACACGCGGCCGGTGGGATTGTGCGGCGTGTTGAGGATGATCGCCTTCGTCCGCTTCGTGAACGCCTTCGCGAGGCGCTCGGGGTCGAGCGTCCAGTGCGGGCGCTCCAGGGGCACGAAGGTGGGGATCGCGCCGGCGAGGATCGCATCGGGGCCGTAGTTCTCGTAGTACGGCTCCATCACGATCACCTCGTCGCCCGGATCGATGAGCGCGAGGAACACCGCCGCCATCGCCTCCGTCGCGCCGCAGGTGACCGTCACCTCGCGATCGTGATCGACTTCCATGCCGTAGAACCGGCGGTATTTCTCCGCGATCGCGATGCGCAGCGCCGAGCTGCCCCACGTGACCGCGTATTGATTGATGTTGCCGTGAATGGCCGCGCAGGCGGCATCCTTCATCGGCTCGGGCATCGGGAAGTCCGGGAATCCCTGCGCGAGGTTCACGGCCTCGTGCTGGTTCGCGATGCGGGTCATCTCGCGGATGACGGATTCCGTGAAGCTGGCGGTGCGGCGGGCGGCGAGCATGCGGAGGAGTGTGGCGACTGGTGCGCCGAGAAGCTAGTGCGCCGCGCGCGCCGTCAACGACCGCCGATCTTCGCCAGCGCGGCACGAATGAGCTCGGGCGCCGTGGCCTCCGTGGACCCCGATTCGAGCGCGGCCCGCACGGCCTTCCCCGCATCGGCAGTGGAGTAGCCGAGCGACACCAGCGCGCGGATCGCATCGTCGGTGCTCGGCAGGCCGCTCCCGCGCCCCACGCCGGATGCCGCGCCCGACACCTGCAGCTGGTCGAGCTTGTCCGCGAGGTCGAGGATCATCTGCTCGGCCTTCTTGCGTCCCACGCGCGGCACGGACTGCAGCACCGCGATGTCCTTCTCGCGGATCGCGCGCACCAGCCGGTCCGCCGTGAGCGATGAGAGCAGGCCGAGCGCGAGCGCGGGACCAACGCCCTTGGCGCCGAGCACCTTGTGGAACACGCGACGCTCGTACGCCGACGTGAAGCCGAACAGCTGCCAGCCGTCCTCCTTCACCACGAGGTACGTGTGCAGCATGCACCGCTCACCGGGCTTCGGCAGCGCCTCGTACGCGTTCAACGGCACCGCGAGCTCGTAGGCGACGCCGCCCTCGGTCATGATCTCTACGCGGTCCAGTTCCTTCGTGAGCAGCGTACCGGCAACCTGGATGATCATGCGCGCCGCACGATCGGCGCATTCGGCAGCAGCACCCGCTTGGCCATCCCGCGCGTCGGTTCGCGGACCGCACCGGCGCCGTCCATTCGCGGCACGCCCGCGCTCATTAAGCACGCGAGCGACGCGGCAACGCCGTCCGCGGCGTCCGCGGGCTGCGGCACACTTTTCAGGCGGAGCAGGCGGGTGAGCATGAATTGCACCTGCTCCTTCGTGGCCGCACCGGTGCCGACGATCGCCTTCTTGATCTCGGCCGGCGCGAGCTCATTCACGATCACGCCGCGCATCTCGGCTGCGAGGAGGATCACGCCGCGCGCGTGGCCAAGGACGACGGTCGTGCGGACGTTGCGGGAGTAGAACACGCCCTCCACCGAGAGCGCGTCCGGCGCATGACGGTCGATGAGCTCGAGAACGCCGTCGTGAATCTCGCGAAGGCGCGCCGGCAGCGGGTCGCGCGCCTGCGTGCGGATCACGCCGCACTCCACCAGCACGGGCACCTCGCCCGCTCCGCCGCGAACGACGCCGTATCCGGTGTTCGCGGTGCCGGGGTCGATGCCCAGGACGAGCACGCGGCTGGCCTAGGCCTCGAGGGCTTCCATATCGGCGTCGGCGACGTCGAAGTTGCCCCACACCTTCTGCACGTCGTCGAGATCCTCGAGCGCCTCGATGAGCTTGAACAGCGTCGCGACGTCATCCTTGCCCGTCACCGGCACGGTGTTCTTCGGCACCATCGCGATCTCCGCCTCGGTCGCCTCGATGCCCTTGGCCTCGAGCGCGGTCTTCACCGCGTAGAGCGCATTCGGCTCCGTCGTGACGATGTAGACCTCGTCCTCGCGGCGGAAGTCTTCCGCGCCGGCTTCCAGCGCGGCCTCGAGCGTGGCATCCTCATCGGCGAACTTCGTCGCGTCGATCTCGATCTGCCCCTTCTTGTCGAACATGAACGCGACCGACCCCGGCGTGCCGAGGTTGCCGCCGGCGCGTGAGAACTTGTGGCGCACGTCGGCCACGGTGCGCGTGGGGTTGTCCGTCATCGTGTCGACGATCAGCGCCACGCCACCGGGGCCGTAGCCCTCGTACGTCGCTTCCTGGATGTCGTTGCCCTTGAGCTCACCCGTGCCGTTCTTGATGGCGCGCTCGATGTTGTCCCTCGGAAGCGACTTGGCGCGCCCCGCATCGATCGCCAGCCGAAGGCGCGCGTTCCCTGCGGGATCGCCGCCGCCCAGCTTGGCGGCCATCGTGATCTCGCGAATGAGCTTCGTGAACAGCACACCACGCTTGGCGTCGGTGGCGGCCTTGTAGTGCTTGATGTTCTTCCACTTACTGTGACCAGCCATGGACTCGATCCGTTCGGTGCGCGGGGAGGGTTCGACGGGCTGAAATATACCAGTGCGCCCGGCTGCAGCGGAGCGTGGACGACCCGTGACGCGAGGTCGTCCCGCTTCGGCCAGCACCTGCGTCGTGACGTCACGGCAACGGCGTCCGGCCCGATGCCATCGCAGTGCCTGGTGCCGCGCCGCGGTTACGGCGCGACGCGGATGGCCAGCTGCGCGCGGAAGCCCGTGAGGCCGGCGTGCGTGGTGTTGCCACTGGCATCGAGCGTGGCGAGCTGCCCGAGCGTGTAGCCGACGCTCGGGTACGCGGCGAGCCCCGCCGCGCCGAAGCGCGTGCGAAGGCCGATGGTCCCGAGGACGCTCGACTGCGAGTGGCCAGCTGTCGTCGTGCTGCCGCTCGTGATGGCCGGGATGTTCTGGAGCCAGTGCCGTCCCTCGAAGTTCGGCTCCAGGAACGTGCCCATTACGTGCAGGCCAACACCGACGTACGCATCCGCGATGTTCTCGCGGCCCGCGGGATCGCCGGACGCGTAGTGGCCCGGGGCGCGGAACACGTTGTACGCCGCGAACGTGACGTCGTTGCCTGCGAGTGAATTGGTGAGCACGCCCTGCGCGATGAGCCGGTTGCCCGTGTTGTAGACGGACGGCCCGGCAACGTCATCACCGAACGCGGAGTACGTGAGGCCGAGCGAAAGCCGTCCGAGCCCGACGCCGCGGTCCACGCCGACGCGGGCGCGATACTCGTCGCCCGGTGTGAAGCGGATGCTCTGGCCCGGCACGTTGAACGGATCGTACGTGGACGAATGCCGCACGGAGCCGCCGAAACCCACATTCCATTCACCGAGCGGCCGCGCGATCGCGATGCCGCCCGTGGCCGCGAGCCCCGTGCCCATGTTCGAGATGGGGAATGCGAGGAAGTCGCTACCGATGCGGCCTGCCGCGGTGAGTTGGTCGAGCGTGACCGAGGACTGGCCGGTGGGCAGGTTCACGCCGCCCGTGAGCACGATGAAGTCCGTGCCCAGGGTGAGGTTGCCACGAATCTGCGTGTCCGTCAGGCCGTTGATCTCGCTCACCACGCTGCCGGAGGCGGCGCGCGCACGCACGTACGACGTGCCGATGTCGAATGTGAACATCGAGCCGAACGGGATGCTGACGAACACCGGCACCGCGAGCTCCGAGATGGTCTCGTTGGTGGGTGACTTGATCTGGTACTGGAGGAACTGCGGCGCGAGCCGGAGTTCGCTGTCGAAGATCGACTGCGCTCGCAGCGCCGGTACCGCGAGGGTCGCGAGCGCGAGCGTGAACAGGGTGCGCATGGGGGTCTTCATGGCGTCCTGGGGCGGATGATGACGACCGTGACCTTGGCCGTGGCGGCCGGATTGTCCGAGCCCGTTCCGGCGGCGACGGGATCCTTGCTGGTAGGCTGTGCCGTCGTGCCCACCGTCGATGCGCCGAGTGTGGCCCCGTCCGTCTGTGACGTATTGAGTCCGCCGGCAACTTGCTGCGCCATATTTCCCAACCCGGAGTTGCCTGCGGCTGCGGGCGCCAGCGAACCCTGCTGCGCCGCGGATACCACCGCACCCTCGCCCGTTCCCCTGAGGCTCACTTCCACGGTGGCCGCATTCACGACCGCGCCGGCCGTGATCGCGCGCACCTCCTGGCTCTTCGACTGCGCGGCATTGAATCCGGGGTCCAGTCGCACGGCCTCGTCGAAGTATCGGGCGGCGGCGTCATACCGTCCCTCGTCCTCCGCCGTGAGTCCGCGGCTGTACGCGAGGAACGCCTGCATGGACCGCGTCGGTCGCTGCTCGATCTGCTGCCGCTCGGCCACCGTGAGCGTGACGCCCAGCTGCGTGAACAGGTCGAGCGCGATCTTCTTCTCCATCGCGAACACCTGCTCGAGCTGGTCGGCCGCCTGCGTTGCGCCCTGCACGCGGCTCGTCGGCACGTCCACCACGGCTTCGTCCACGCGGAGGTCGGAGCTGCCCACCTGGAGGATGGCGCCCTGCACCACACGACCCGCGCGGACGAGCTTTCCGGCCCGCACATTGGTGGTGGCGTCCGTGGCGCCGGACTGCTGCAGCTTCATCTCGTCGACCAGCGCCTGCATGCGCGCCCGCTCCACCAGCGTGAGCTGCGACGAGCGCGCGAGGTCGGTGGTGAGCAGGTCGGCGAACCCACGCTCCAGCGGCTTGAGGCTGGTGTCGGTACCGCTGAAGCGGAGGGGCAGCACGGCCACCGTGCGCGGATCCCCCGGTTGCGCGGAGAGCGACGCCTCCTGCTGCACCGCTGCCTTCGCGTCCGCGGCGATCTCCAGCCGCGTGATCGTGGCCAGGCGCGACTGGAGCTGGCTGCGCACCCGGCTCGTGCGCCCGAACTGGATGTAGGACGAGTAGGCCGTCTTGGCGCCCTTCAGGTCGCCGAGGGCCTCGTCCGAGAGTCCGAGGTACAGTGACGACGTGCCGTCGCGCGGATCGAGCTTCACCGCCGTCTCCAGCGCGGTGCGCGCCTCGGCGTAGCGGTTGGCCTTGTAGTACGCGATGCCCAGCGAGCGGTTGACCTCGGCCGACTGCGGGTCGCTGCGCTGCTGCTGCTCCAGTCGCGTCACGGAGTCTGCGGCGCTCATGCCGCCCGTGGCGCACGCCGAAAGCGCGACCGCGAGGACAGTGGTCAAAATGGGATTGGAAATGCGCATGCCACCGCCTCCTAGCGGTCCGGGTCGAGCATGTCTTCGAAGCGCATCCACTGCGCGTAGAAGTAGAGGTCCACGTAACCGGTGCCACCGTTGCGGTTTTTCCGCACCAGCAACTCGGTCGCGCCCTCGATTCCTCTGGCGCTATCGTACATCCCTTCGCGGAACAGTGCGAGTACCACGTCCGCCCGCTCCTTCACGGCGCCGCGGGCGCCGAAGTCGTCCAGCCCCGGGCGGCGATCGTCGCGCGGGATGAGCCCGGGCAGCGGCACGGTGACGAGCACCGCCACCCGCGCATCGAGCGCCAGCTGCTTCAGTGCCCGAACGGCGGTCGCCGCTTCCTCCTCGGACTCGCGCTCGCCGCGGAGCAGGGCGTGCAGGCCGTCCACCACCACCAGCTTGACGCTGCGCGCCGCGGCCACCTCTTCGGCGATCGCCGACACGCCCGCGGCCGGCGCCCGCTCGATCACCGGCAGGTCGTCGCGCAGGCGAACCGCGGCCGCACCCACGCCGGCGCGCGTCACCTCGTCCATCGTGCCGCGCCGCAGGTCGTCCACCCTGGTCCGCCCCTCGATGGCCAGCGCGCGCTCCAGCACGCGGTCCGGCACCATCTCGCCGGAATAGAACAGCGTCTCGACGCCCTCCTGCGAAACGCGCAGCGCAATGGCGAGCGCGAGGGCGCTCTTGCCGCTGCCCACGTCGCCGCCCAGGACGACCAGGTCTCCCCGCCGCAGGCCACCGCCCAGCAGCTTGTCGAGGCTCGGGAAGCCGGACGGGATGGTGTCGGCCGGGGTCGCCCCATCGGCGACGGCGTCGACGCGGCCGAGCAGGAGGGAGAGGGGAGAGATGTCAGCGCCGCGTGGCATGGACCAAGATAGGGCGCATTCGTCCGCGGTAGCAAGACAAAATGCGCCCGGAGGGGCCGTTCCTCAGGCGCGGAGCAGCAGGGCGAGGTCCGTCAATTCACTCCGTGACTGCGGGTCCAGATAGCTGGTGGCCGCGGCGAGCAGGCCGGCCACCTCGCGGCCGAGCTCCCCGGGCGCTGCCTGGACACTCAGGTCGGCGCATCGCGCCACCGCCCCGCGGACCGCTGCCGGGAGCGCGAGCGTCCCGATCCACGCCTTGGCCCCCGCGCAGCGCTCGGCCCGGCCCGTCGTGTCACTCTCTGCCGGCGCGCCGGCGTCGGCCGCGAGCCGCGCAGCCACGAAGCAGGCGAGGGCGACCTCACGCGAGCCGCCGATGGGCGCGCGGCCAGCCAGCGCCGCGAGGTGCCGGAAACGAAAGACGGGCGCGGGCAGGGCAAAGGGAGGCAGGGAGGCGGGCACGCCGGAAATGTGGACGGGGGACTGTGGTTAATCCAGCGCGGCGCGGCAATACAGACGGCGCACTCGCGTTGCTCCCTCTATAGTGCCGGGCTACGTTTGGACCATGCCCCTCCAGGTCAAGGCCGTGCTCTGGGTCGACGATGAGGCGGAACTGCTCGAGCCACATCGCATCTTCTTGCGCGACAAGGGGTTCGAAGTCGAAGCCGCCAACAATGCCGACGACGCGCTCGAGCTCATCCGACGTCGTCCGTTCGATTTGGTGCTGCTCGACGAGCAGATGCCTGGCACCCGCGGCCTCGATGCGTTGAAGGAACTGCGCGAGATCGAACCGACGCTGCACGTGGTCATGGTCACGAAGAGCGAGGAGGACGGCACCCTCACGGAAGCGCTGGGCAACAACATCAGCGGCTACCTCGTGAAGCCGGTGAGCCCCCGCCAGGTCTACGCGATGGTGGCGCGCCTGCTCGAGGGCCCGCGCATCCGTCAGCAGGCGATCGCACGGGCCTTCGTGGACCGGTTTCGCGCCATCCAGGCGGAATCACCCCGCGACCTCGACTGGCGGGGGTGGATCGACCGTTATCTCGAGATGGTGCAGTGGGATCTGGACCTCACGGCGGCCAACGAGATGGGCCTGCACGAGTCCCTGCGCGGGCTGTTTCCCGAGATGCGGCGCGGGTTCGCCACGTTCATGGCGGAGGCCTATCCGCGGTGGCTCGCCGACCTCGAGGGAGACCGTCCTCCGCTGTCCATCGACATCGTGAACGAATATCTCCTCCCCGTCGTCGCGCAGGATCGCGCGGCTGCGTTCATCGTCATCGACTGCCTGCGGCTGGACCAGTGGAAGTTCCTGGAGCCGGTCATCGCGCCGCTGTTCGACATCGAGACCACGCACTACTTCGGCGTGCTGCCCACGGCGACGCCCTACGCGCGCAACGCGCTGTTCAGCGGGCTGTTCCCCAACGAGATCGCGGCGCGGTTTCCCGACTGGTGGGGCGAGCGCGAAGACGAGACGCTCAACGCCCACGAGAAGGACCTGCTCGAGGCGCACCTCGTGGAGATGGGACGCAAGGTGCCGGTGAAGTACGACAAGATCTCGTCGTCGCACGACGCCGACGAACTCGAGCGGCGCCTGGCCAACGCCATCGCGCCGGAAGGCATCAGCGCCTTCGTCTTCAACTTCGTGGACCTGCTCACGCACGGACGGTCCGAGTCCGCCATCCTCTACGAGGTGGCCCGCGACGAGATCGCGCTGCGCCAGCTCACGCTGCAGTGGTTCAAGCGCTCGGCGCTCTTCAGCGTCCTGCAGGAAGCTGCGCGACGGAAGGTGAAGGTGCTGGTGACCAGTGACCACGGTTCCATCCACTGCCACACGCCGGCCACCGTGTTCGCGCGGCACGACGCCACGCAGAACCTCCGCTACAAGTTCGGCGAGGACCTGCGCGCCGAGAATCCGGAGCTCGCCCTGCTGTTCAAGGATGAAGGCGCGCTCAAGTTGCCGCGCCGCGGCCTCGGCGCGAACACGCTGCTCGCGTCGGGCGACAGCTTCTTCGTCTATCCCACGAAGCTGCGTGAATACCAGAGCCGCTACCGCGGCTCGTTCCTGCACGGTGGCGTGACGCCGGAGGAGTGCATCCTGCCCGTGTCGCTCCTCACGCCGAGGCGCTGAGCATGTATCGCCGGCTCCTCCGCTTCCTGCGGCCGCATTCGTGGCGGATGGCGGGCACCATCGCCTGCAACATCGTGGCGGCGGCGCTCGACGTGTTCTCGTTCACGCTGCTCGTGCCGTTCCTCAACGCACTGTTCGGGGCGGCGTCGCTCCTGCCGCGCGGCTCGGCCAGCTGGGTCTCGCGGCTGCAGGACCGCCTCGTCGGCAGCTTCCTGAATACCGGCGACCGCCTCGGGTCCGTGGCGACGATGATGGTGGCGATCGTGGCGATCGTCGCACTGAAGAACGTCTTCGTCTGGATCGCCGGGCAGCTCGGCGCATCGCTGCAGGAGAACGTGACGCGCGACCTGCGCGACGACGTGTTCCGTCACCTGCAGCGGCTGCCGCTCGGCTACTTCCAGCGCACCAAGACCGGGCAGATCATCTCGCGCATCCTGTCCGACACGGACCAGACGAAGGCGTTGATCACCGAGCTGGTCACGCGCTCGCTGCAGAACGTCGCGCAGATCGTGGGCACCATCATCATCCTCCTCAACTACTCCGTCCGTCTTACCTTCATCGCGCTCGTCATCGCGCCGCTGCTCACGCTCTCGCTGCAGCCGCTGCTGCGACGGCTGCGCACCGGTCACCGTCGCCTGCGCGGCGACTACGGCGAGATCACGAGTGTGCTGCAGGAGGTCGTGAGCGGCATCCGCCTCGTGAAGTCGTTCCGCGGGGAGCCGTACGAGGACGCCCGCTTCGCCGAGGCGAGCGGACGATTCTCGGCGGGCATGGTGCGCATCACGCGCGTCTCCGCGCTGTCGCAGCCCATGACGGAGTTGATCGGCACGTCCGTGGCGATGCTCATCCTGTGGGTCGGCGCACGCGAGGTGCTGCTCGGCAGCGGCACCATGGACAGCGCCACGCTCATCACCTTCATGATCATGGTGATGCGGCTGCTCCCGCCGCTGAAGCAGCTCTCCCAGGTGCCCACGACTGCGCAGCAGTCGTTCGCGTCTGCGGAGCGGCTGTTCGAGGTGCTCGACCTGCCAACGGAAGAGCAGACGGACCGTGGTACGCGCACCGCGTCGGGCATTCGCGACGCGCTCGTGTTCGATGCGGTGTCGTTCTCGTACGGCGAGGAAATGGTGCTGCGCAACGTCAGCTTCATTGCGCGGCGCGGCGAGGTGATCGCCCTCGTGGGAGCGAGCGGCGCGGGCAAGAGCACGCTCGTGGACCTCATCCCGCGCTTCTACGAGCCCACCGCCGGCGCCATTCGCCTCGACGGCGTGGACACGCGCGAGCTGTCGCTCGCGTCGCTGCGCGGGCTCACCGGCATCGTGAGCCAGGACACGGTGCTGTTCAACGACACCGTGCGCAACAACATCGCGTACGGCGCGGCGGAGCGGTTCACCGACGCGCAGGTAGAAGCGTCGGCGCGCGCTGCCAACGCGCACGCGTTCATCACGGAGCTACCGGACGGCTATCGCACGGTGCTGGGAGAGCGGGGCACCCGCCTCTCGGGTGGGCAGCGCCAGCGGCTCGCCATCGCGCGCGCCCTGCTCACCGATCCGCCCATCCTCATCCTCGACGAGGCGACGTCCGCGCTCGACACCGACTCGGAACGACTCGTGCAAGAGGCGATCGACCGCCTGCTGGCCGGTCGAACCGTCTTCGTCATCGCTCACCGCCTGTCCACCGTCGTGCACGCAGACCAGATCCTCGTTCTCGATCGCGGCGAGATCATCGAGTGCGGCACCCATGCCGAGCTGCTCGCGTGCCGCGGCGCGTACCATCGCCTGCACGCGGCGCAGGTCCGGCGCAGCGAGGGCGACGCCGCGTGACCGCATTACACTTCGTTGTGACCCGCGGCCGGCACGTGCCGGTGCGCCGCACCGGCGCGCGCCGACTGCCCGTCGTACGACCTTCCTGACGCCATGCGCACTCTCTTCTACCACAGCTCGCCGCACTGGAGCGGATCGTCGCGCGCCTTCGCGGTGGTGGCGCGGGGGCTCGCGGCGCTCGGGGAGCCGGTCACCATGGTGTGCCGCGCCGGCTCGCGCGCCGAGGAGGGCTTCGCGCACGAGGGTGTGGACGTCGTGCCGATTCCGCCGTCCACCACCGTGGCTCGCGACGCCTGGCGGCTGCGCACGATCCTGAAGGAGAAGTTCATCGAGGTGGTGTTCCTGCACACGGAGCGGGAGCAGCTCGTCGCCAGCTCCGCGATGCGCCTGGCCGAGCGCGGCGGCGTGGTGCGCCGTATCCCGGCGGGTGGCAACCAGATGGGAGGACGCTCCGGCCGCTTCGCCGCGCGCATCGCATCCTCGCGCATGCTCTTCTCCACCGCCTCCGATCGTGAACGATCCGGCCTCGGCGACCGCGCGCTGCTCGCGCCGCTCGGCGTGGATCCGGCCAAGGTGCAGAACGTGCGCGCCGAGGTGCGCGCGATGCTCGGCATCTCCGATGCGACGCAGCTCGTGGTGTGCGTCACCGATGCCCGCGCGAGCACGCGCGTCACCACCGCCATGCGCACGCTCGCCCTGCTGGCGGAACGGCATCCCGACCTGCGCATGGCCTTCGTGGGCAGCACGGCCGACCTCGACGACACGCGCATGCACTCGGCCGCGCTCGGCGTCACATCGCTCGTGCGCTTTCTCGGTGAGCGCACGGACATGCCGCGCGTGCTTGCCGCAGCCGATGTCGGGTGGGTGGCTGCCGAGGGTGACGACGCGGGCTTTGCGTGTCTCGACTTCATGGCCGCACGCGTGCCGGTGGTTGCGGAGCGCTCCTCGCTGGTGTCGCACTACGTGCCGGATGGCATCGCGGGCGTGCTGCTGCCGCCGGCCGACCCGAGCGACACCGCGTCGGCCGTGGCGCGCTTCCTCGCGGATGCGGACACGCGGGCGGCGATGGGCAACGCGGGCTACACGCGTGCGCAGCGCGACTTTCGCGAGCAGGCCATGATCGACGGCTTCATCGCGGCCGCGGGCGCTGCCGGCGACCGGACCGCCTGGGCGGCGCGGTGACGGCGCCGATCACCTTCTCGCACCGCGCGGAATACTACGGCTTGCGGGCGGCGGCAGCCGCCCTGCGCCGCCTGAGTTTTCGTCGCGCCGGTGACGTGGGTGAATGGATCGGGCGGCTCATCTACTCGGTCTTCCGCATCCGGCGCGACGTGGTGGAGCGGCAGTTGCGCGCCGCGTTCCCGGGCCTCGACGAGCCGGAGATCCGCCGCATCGCGCGCGAGTCGTACGGCAACCTCGGGCGCACCGCGATCGAGACCGCCGTGCTGCCGGCCTGCTCGCCCGAGCAGGTCGTCGGGATGTTCGACGTCGTCGACAACTGGGAGATCGTCGTCGCGACGGTCGCGCGCGGCCAGGGCGTCCTCGTCGTCTCCGGCCATCTCGGCAACTGGGAGCTCGGCGCGGCGTACTTTGCCGCGCGCGGGCTGCACATGGAGGCCGTGGCGCGACGGATGCAGAACCCGCTCTTCGACCAGTACCTCACGGACACGCGCGAGCAGGTCGGCGTGCACGTCATTCACGATGCGGACGCCGTGCGTCGCGTGCCGCGCGTGATTCGCGAGGCAGGGGTCGTCGCGTTCCTGTTCGACCAGGGCGCGGCCGGGCTTGCCTCCACGTGGGTGCCGTTCTTCGGGCGCTACGCAAAGACGCCGCGCGGGCCGGCGGTGTTCGCCCTGCGACTCGGCGCACCGATCGTGTTCACCTGCGCGGTGCGCGAGCCGAACGGGCGCTACTCCATGAAGTTCGAGGAGATTCCCGTCAAGCGCACCGACAGCCTGGAGGCGGACGTCGACGCGATCGTCGGCGCCTACTCCAACGCGCTCGAGCGTTGGGTGCGGAAGTACCCGGAGCAGTATTTCTGGCAGCATCGCCGCTGGAAGCACCAACGGCCTGGAACGCCACCCGAACTGGGAGATCCGTCATGAACGAACGCGCCTCGCGCGCCCTTCGCGGCGATGCCCGTGCCTGGTTCGGCGTCAGCGTCGTCGTGCTGCTCGTCGTGCTGGCCGTGCTCGCGCCGCTGGTGTCCCGTCACGATCCGCTGCGCATCGACCTCGTCAACCAGCTGCAGGGTCCGTCCACCACGCACTGGCTCGGCACGGACATCCAGGGGCGCGACGTCTGGGCGCGGCTGGTGTATGGCGCGCGCGTATCGCTCACCGCGGGCATCGTGTCACAGTCCATTGCCCTGCTCATCGGGCTCACGATGGGATTGATCGCCGGCTACTACGGCAGTTGGATCGATGAGGTGGTGATGCGGCTCGCCGACGTCACGCTCGCGTTTCCCACCCTGCTGCTGCTCATCGCCATGGCCGCGGCGCTCCAGCCGTCGCTCGGCGTGGTCTTCCTCACCATCGGCGTGGTGGGATGGGCCGGCATGGCGCGGCTCGTACGCGGCCAGGTGCTCGTCGTCCGCCAGCTCGAGTTCGTGCAGGCATCGAAGGCACTCGGCGCACGCGACACGCGCGTCGTCCTGCAGCACGTGCTGCCCAGCGTGGTGGCCCCCGTGCTCATCGCCGTCACGCTCGGCGTGGCCGCCGCCATCATGGCGGAGTCGGCGCTGTCGTTCCTCGGGCTGGGCGTGCAGCCGCCGACACCCAGCTGGGGTTCCATGATCGCCGACGGCCGCGACCTCAACCAGCTGCGCAACGCGCCGTGGACGTCGGTGGCGCCGGGCTTCGCCATCGGCGCCGCCGTCCTGGGATTCAATCTGCTCGGCGACGCGCTGCGCGATGCCCTCGACCCGCGCCACGCCGCGAAGAGCGGCGTCATCGACGCGCCTCCGTCTGCCCGCACGTAGAGCCCCTCTCCCCCTGCAGTCGTCTCGTCCTCTCGTCCTCTCGTCCTCTCGCCCTCGTGTCCCTCGACCCCGCCCGCCTTCGGCGCGACGAATTCCCCTGGATGGACGACGGCGACACCGTCTACATGAACGCCGCGAGCACCGGGCCGTCGCCGCGCCGCTCCGTCGACGCGCAGGTCGACTTCACGCGCCGCCGCGCCACGCCACACCTCGTGGAGTTCGATGACCAGTTCGGCGCGCTGTCGCGCTGCCGCACGCACCTCGCGACCCTCATCGGCGCCGAGACCGGCGAGATCGCCCTCGCGCCGAACACCGGCGCCGGCATCAACCTCGCCGCGTGGGGCCTGCCGCTCGCCCGTGGCGACGTCGTCGTGGTGCCCGATGGGGAGTTTCCCGCCAACATGTACCCGTGGCTCGCTGCAGCGCGCGCGCGCGGATACGACGTTCACGTGGTGCCCCTGCGGGACGGCGTGCTCGATCATGAGGCGCTGGTCGGCGCGCTGGACCTGCCGCGCGTGCGCGTGCTCGCCGCCTCGTGGGTGGGATTCTCGTCCGGCGTGCGCGCGGACCTCGACCGCCTCGGCGCGGCGTGCCGAGCGCGGGACATCCGCTTCGTGGTGGACGCGATCCAGGGACTCGGGCCCCTCACCATCGACGTGAAGGAGACCCACGTGGACCTGCTCGCGTGCGGCGGCCAGAAGTGGCTGCTGTCGCCGTGGGGAACGGGCTTCACGTACGTGCGTCGCGATATGCTCGAGTCGCTCACGGTGCAGCCCGTGAGCTGGATGGGCGTGCGCGACTCCGACGATTTCTCGCGCCTCGCCGACTACGACCTCACCTGGCGCGACGATGCGCGCCGCTTCGAGCAGGTCACGCTCGCGTACCAGGACTTCGCGGGCATGGCGGCGAGTCTCTCGCTCATCGCCGAGCTGGGCGCGGAAAACGTGTCGTCGCACATCCATGCCTGCGCGCACCGGCTGCTGGATGGCGCGCTCGTGCGCGGCCTGCGCCTCGCGACGCCGCACGACTTTCACGGCGGCATCGCATCCGTGCGGCCGCGTGACGCCGCCGCCACGAGCGCGCACCTCAAGGCGGAAGGCGTCATTCATTCCCTCCGCGAAGGCACCATCCGGCTCGCGCCGCACGCGTACACCACCGCAGGCGACATTGACCGGACGCTCGCCGCGCTGGACTAGGTCGACACCTGATCGACCACGCGCACTAGCGCGTAATCGCGCTTGCCCTTGCCCACCACAATGTGCCCGCCCCGCAGCAGCGTCTCGCTCACGGGCAGGTACCGCTCCGTGCCCGCCACGCGCCGCCGGTTGATCGACACGCTGCCCTGCTCGATCAGCTTCTTCGCCGCGCCGTTCGACGCCGCGCTGCCCGACGCGGTGAGGAGCTTCATCACGTCGAGCCGGCTGGCGTCGTCGTCGGCCGTGAGCGTCGCGAGCGGAGCTTCCACGAACCGCGACTCCGTGCGCAGGACGGCGAACGCGTCGTCCGTGAGCTCGCGCGGATCGAGCGACCCGAAGTATAGCGTCGAGACCTGCTCGGCCGCCTGGACCGCGGACTCGCCGTGCACGCGCCGGGTGACGTCGCGCGCGAGGGCACGCTGCGCGACGCGCTGCTCGGGCGCGGAGGCGGCTGCGGCATCGAGCACCTCGATCTCCTCGCGCTCGAGCAGCGTGAAGAAGCGCAGGTAGCGGCCGACGTCGCGGTCCTCGGTGCCCAGCCAGAACTGGTAGAACGCATACGGCGAGGTGCGCTCGGCGTCGAGCCACACCGCGCCCGCCTCCGTCTTGCCGAACTTTGCGCCCGTGGCGCTCGTCACGAGCGGCACCGTGAGCCCGTTGGCCTCCGCGGCGTCTGCGCGCCGGATCAGCTCGATGCCGGCCGTGATGTTGCCCCACTGGTCGCTGCCGCCGAGCTGCAGGGTGACGCCGTCGCGCCGCCGCAGCTCGAGGAAGTCGTGCGCCTGCAGCAGCATGTACGCGAACTCGGTGAACGAGATGCCGGCATCCATGCGCGAGCGCACGGAGTCCTTCTGCAACATGTAGTTCACCGTGAAGTGCTTGCCCGTCTCGCGCAGGAAGTCCACCATCCGCAGCGGCGCGAGCCACTCGGCGTTGTCGCGCATCCGCGCGGCGTGCGGACCGCTGAACTCGAGGAACCGCTCGAGCTGCGCGCGGATGCCCGCCGAGTTCTCCGCGACCTGTTCGGGAGAGAGCAGCTGCCGCTCGACGGTCTTGCCACTGGGATCGCCGATCATGCCCGTGCCGCCGCCCACGAGGGCCACCGGCCGGTGGCCATGCCGCTGCAGGTGCACGAGGAGCATGATCACGAGCAGGTTGCCCACGTGCAGGCTGCTGCTGGTGGGATCGAATCCGATGTAGGCGGACACGGGGCCCGCGCGCAGCGCGCCGGGGACCCCTTCGGTGTACTGATGGACCAGTCCTCTCCACTCGAGCTCGTCGAGCACGCCTGTCGTCTGCATGGCACAAAAATAGAGGGAGGGGAGGGCGAGTGTCAGTACGCGCGTTGGTGTGCGCCGCTGCCGCGAGTTAACCTTCCCGAGCCTGGCCCGGTGCGGCATCCGTCACCTGGTCCCACGCCCTCTTTCGCCAATCGATGGACTTCCCGTTCTCGAAGGATTTTCGCCGCCGGCACCCGAAGTTCTCGCGCAGCCTCGGTGTGCTCATCGCATTCGGCGCGGCGTTCGTCGTCGGCTTCGCATACTCCACCTGGGCACTGGTCTGTCGCGCGGGTGCCTGCCCGTCCGTGGACGTGCTGGACGAGTACCAGCCCCGGCAGACATCGAAGCTGTTCGCCGCGGACGGCAGGTTCATCGCCGAGCTGGGCCTCGAGAAGCGCACGCTGCTGAAGATCGAGCAGATCCCGCCGCTGGTGCGGAATGCCTTCATCCTCACCGAGGACAAGCGCTTCTACAGCCACAAGGGCGTGGACTTCATGCGCATTCCCGGCGCCATGTACGCCGACCTCCGGAAGCGGAGCTTCGCCGAGGGATTCTCGACCATCACCATGCAGCTCGCGCGCAACATCTTCCCGGAGCGCCTGTCGCGCGAGAAGTCGCTCGTGCGCAAGCTGAAGGAAGCCAAGGTTGCACGCGCCATCGAGGCGCGGTACAGCAAGGACAAGATCCTCGAGCTCTACCTCAACCAGATCGCGCTCGGCAACGGATCCTTCGGCATCGAGACGGCCGCGCAACGGTACTTCGGCAAGTCCGCCAAGGACGTGAACCTCGCCGAGGCGGCGATGCTGGCCGGGCTGCCGAAGGCGCCCGAGCGATACAACCCGCGCCGTTTTCCGGAACGCGCCATCCAGCGGCGGAACACCGTGCTCGAGCTGATGCGGTCCGAGGGCGGCATCAGCGATGCCGACGCAAGCCTCGCGAGCGCCTATCCCCTGCAGCTCGCGAGGCGCCAGGAAGCCGGCGATGTGGCGCCCTATTTCGTCGAGCTCGTGCGCCAGCAGCTCGAGACCCAGTTCGGCCAGCGCCTGTACGAGCAGGGGCTCAAGGTCTACACCACCCTCGACGTCGACCTGCAGTCGGCTGCCGAGCGTGCCCTCGAGAACCAGTTGAAGAAGATCGAGACGGGCGCGTACGGCAACTACAACCATCCGTCGTTCGAGTCGTACATCTCGCGCGCCGCGGAGCGCGCGGGCGAGGCCGCTGCCGCCAACTCGCCGTACCTCCAGGGCGCGTTCATCGCGATGGATCCGCGCACCGGTGCCATCCGCGCGCTGGTCGGCGGGCGCGACTTCGACGATTCCAAGTTCAATCGTGCCACGCAGGCGCTCCGGCAGCCGGGTTCCACGTTCAAGCCGATCGTCTACGCCGATGCCGTGCAGAACGGACGGCCGCCGTCGTACATCGTGGATGATTCGCCGGTGAGCGTGCCGCAGGGCAACGGATCGGACTGGACGCCGCAGAACTACGAGGGCACGTTCGAGGGGCCGATGCCCATGCGTCGCGGCTTCTACCAGTCGCGCAACATCATCGCCATCAAGGTCGGGCTCGAGCTGGGCACGCAGAGCGTCATCGACATGGCGCGGAAGTTCGGCATCACCACGCCGATTCCCCCGTATCCCTCCATCTTCATCGGCGCAGCCGACGTCTATCCCATCGAGATGGTCGCCGCGTACAGCGCGTTCGCCACGCTGGGCACGCGCGCCACGCCTACACCCATCGTGCGCGTCGAGAATTCCAGGGGCGACGTGCTGTGGGAGCCCGTGGCCAATCGCGCGCCCGTGATGTCGCCGGAAGAAGCGTGGCTCATGGTGAGCATGATGAAGGACGTCGTGCGCAAGGGCACGGCGGCGGGCTCGGTGGGCAGCCAGTTCAGCTATCCGGCCGGCGGCAAGACCGGCACGACGAACGACGGCGCCGACGTCTGGTTCATCGGCTACACGTCGGACCTCGTCGCCGGCGTGTGGATGGGCCTCGACCGGCCGGCGAAGATCAAGGGCAACGCGCAGGGCGGCCAGCTCGCTGCGCCGGCGTGGACGGCCTTCATGAAGGAGGTTTATCGCCGCAAGCCCGCGCCGCAGGACTGGCCGCGGCCCGACGGCATCGTGATGCGCGACATCGATCCCGCCACGGGCATGCTCGCCGGACCCGGGTGCACCGGCCGCGTGACGGAGTACTTCATCGCCGGCACCGATCCCACGCAGACCTGCATGCCGACGGGCTACGGTATGCCGTACGACACGCTCGGCGGTGCGCGCATCGACACGTCGTTCGGATTCCCACCCATCGGTTCTCCGCCGCCGCGCCGACCGCCGTCGTCCACGTATCCGTACCCGGACACGACCCGGCCGCGGCTGAGCGATTCGACGGTCTTCTCCCGTCCCACGCGCGTCACGCCGGGCGCGATGGTCATACCGGGTGCCGCGCCGGTGCCGCGTCCGTCGCGCACGATCCGCGACTCGGTGCGTTACCCGGTCGACACGTTCCGGTCCCGTCGCGACACCACGCGCACGCCGCGGGACATCAACCCGTTCCGCATTCCGCAGCGCTGATGCCCTGGCTGCCCACCGACTGCCACGCTCACTCGACGCACTCCGACGGGTCGATGAGCGTGGCCGACGTCGTCGCGCGCGGAGCGGCGCTCGGCGTTCGGGTGAGCATCACCGACCACATCTCGCGCGCTGCACCCACGAGCGTGGACTCCGTGGACGCGGTCGCGTCCTATCTCGACGATCTCGAACAGTACGACATGCTGCGCGGCGGTGAGTTCTGCTGGCACGACGCCCTCTGGCGCGAGTTGCCGCCCGACCTCGTGCGCCGGTTCACGCACCGCGTGGGCTCGCTCCATTCCATCCGGCTACGCGACGGGACCTACTTCCGCGCGTTCTCGGCGGAACTCCCGCCGGGCCATTCGCCGTCCGCGTACATGGACGCGCACGTCACGTCGCTCGAGGCCCTCGCCAGCGAAATGGCCGTGGATGTGCTCGCGCATCCCACACTCGTGCCGCCGGTGCTCCGCACCATCGACCCGCTCGAGCTCTGGAGCGAAGCGCTGGAAGCGCGCGCGGTGGCAGCGCTGCTGGCGGGGGGACAGGCATTCGAGATTTCCGCGCGGTATCCGCCACACGAGCGGCTCGTCGCCCGTGCGGCCGCCGCAGGGGTACGACTCTCACTCGGCTCCGACGGTCATCACGGAGAGCAGGTCGCGAACATCGTTGCACCCCTCGCGCTCGCGCGAAAGGTCGGTGTCGCGGACGAGGAGCTCTACGATCCCGTGCGCCACGGATCCCGCACCGGCGCGTTCGCGACGTGACGCGCTATCATGCGCGGTGGGTGCTCCCGGTCACGAGCGCCCCCATCCGCGACGGCACGGTCGTGGTCCGCGACGGCCAGCTCGCCTGGGTCGGTGCACGAGTCGACGCGCCGGATGACGCAGCCGACGTCGACCTCGGTGACGTGATGCTCATGCCGGGGCTCGTCAACGCGCACTGCCATCTCGAGCTCACCGCGATGCGCGGCTTCCTCGACGGCCTCGGCTTCCGCGACTGGATTCTCCGACTCACCGCCGCGCGCCGCGCGGTGCTCACTCCCGCCATGCTGCTCGATGCGGCGCGGCTTGGCGTGGACGAAGGGCTGCGACACGGCGTCACCACCTTCGCGGACACGGGCGACACCGGCACGGGGTTCGACGCGATGCTCGAGCGTGGCGTACGCGGCATCTGCTACCGCGAGGTGTTCGGTCCCGATCCCGCGCAGTGTTGCGACGCCATCGCGGGGCTCGAGGCGCGCATCGACGAGATGCAGCAGCGCGCGACCCCGCTCGTCGCTGTCGGGGTATCGCCGCATGCACCCTACACGGTGAGCGACGCGCTCTTCCGCGCGACCGCATCGCTCGCGCGCATGCGCGGCCTTCCGCTCGCGGTACACATCGCCGAGTCGGAGCTGGAGAGCGCGCTGGTGGAGCACGCGCGTGGCGGCTTTGCCGATGGCCTTCGCGCGCGCGACATCGACGTGGTCCGGCGCGCACGCAGCCCCATCGCGCTGCTGGACGCGCTCGGCGTCCTCGATGCGCGGGCGCTGCTCATCCATTGCGTTCGCGCCGACGACGCCGACGTCCAGGCCATTGCCCGTCACGGCGCGGCTGTCGCGCATTGCCCGGCTTCCAACGCGAAGCTGGGACACGGTATCGCTCCCCTCGCGGCCTTCATGGCCGCGGCGATCCGCGTGGGGATCGGCACCGACTCCGTTGCCAGCAACGATCGGATGGACCTGCTCGACGAGGCGAGGCTCGCGTCCCTGTTCGCCACCGCGCGCGAACATCGGCATGATGCGCTGTCTGCAGCCGGTGCCCTCGAGCTCGCAACGCTTGGTGGCGCCGGCGCCCTCGGTCTCGCCGACCGCGTGGGATCGCTCGACGTCGGGAAGGACGCCGACCTGGCCGCCTTTCCCCTGCCACCGCATCGCATGCCGATCCATGATCCCGTGGCGGCGGCGGTGTTCGCCCACGCGGGCCAGCCGGCGACGTTCGTCGCCGTGCGCGGGCGGGTCCTGGTGGCGGGCGGGCGACTGGTGCACGCAGATCCCGACCTGGCCCTTCGCGTCCAGGCGTCGGCGGACCTGCTCCAGGGCTGGCTCGCGAGGTAAGCGGTCTCTTGTTCGCACCCTGCACGCGCCCTAGGTTGCGGGGGTAAAGTGCGCCGGGAGGCCGATTGATCGTCGGATGTCTGGCACTGAACGCGTCGTTCGAGCCGCTGACCATGGTTCCCATGCGTCGGGCGCTCCGGCTCGTCATCGATGGAAAGGCCGAGATCGTGGAGGCCGAGACGGATCGGGTGGTCCGGTCCGAGCGGCTGACCATGCCGCGGCCGGCCGTCATCCGGCTCACGAAGTTCATCCACGTGCCGCGCCGCTTCCGCCGGCAGGTGACGAACACATTCCTCTTCGCGCGCGATCACTATCGCTGCCAGTACTGCGGGCGCGCGGCGGCCGAGCTGCGGCCGCGCGAAGCGCTCACCCGCGATCACGTCATTCCCATCTCCCGCGGCGGCCGCAACGATTGGGGCAACGTCGTCACCGCGTGCTCGCCCTGCAACACGCGGAAGGGCAACCGTCTGCCGGCCGAAATCGGCATGCATCCGCTCACGCATCCGGTGGAGCCGCACTTCGTGCATCTCTCGTGGGCCATCCGCCGCCTCACGCAGACGCAGGCGAAGTACATCAAGACCTTCTACGGCGACGCCATCCTCCACCAGCTGGAGGCGCTGGAGCATCGAGTCCATCCGCTCGCGCACGGTCTCGCGCTTCGTCCGGTCACGGTCCAGCACACTGAGGCGGCGAACTAGGTCTGTGACCGTGTGGATGGTTTGTATTTGAACTTCTTCCGGGCGGCTTTCCGGGTAAAGGTCCAGTTGATGCGCGTCTTGCGGCGATTGGCGCGGCGGTTCCACGCTTGGATGCGTTGGGACAGGGCCGGTCTGG
>JBBRZK010000067.1:0-25581 GCA_038236775.1 Gemmatimonadales bacterium | reverse complement strand
GCGCGGCCGCTTGCTGACGCTCGACGGGCCGTCGCTCCGGACGAAGCACCTCGGCCTTGACGATCCGACGGCCCCGCCCCCATCTCCACAGGTGGCCAGAATTTCCGGAATCCACGCGCCAGAATTTCCGGAACCCACACCCGCAGCACTCCGGATTCGTCGCGACTTCAATTTGGTAGTCAGCCTTGTGGAGGCGCATGCGTTGCTGCATCAGCTGAATCGCGAGCGCAATAGCGAAGGCGCAATTGTCGCGACTATAGCTGACTACGCTGCTGTGTACGAGCTCGTAGCGGACATCATCAGCTACGGGGTCGATGCGTCCGCTCCGCCCGAAGTCCGCGAAACCGTCAAGGTCGTTGAGCTTCTACTCCTCATACATCCAGACGGAGTGCCAGGTAAGGCTGTTGCTGCTGAATTGGGGATGAACAAGAGTAGCGCCTCACGCCGACTCGCGGAGGCAATAGCGGGCGGGTATCTCGAGAACCTGGAGGAGAAAAAGGGGAAGCCTCAAAGGATCGTGATGGGCGATCCTTTGCCAGATGGCGAAGAGATACTGCCGCATCCGGATCGTATCGCGGACGGTTGCACGGTTGCGCCATTTCCGATTGATGGCCCGCGTGAGGAGCCGCAGCAATGACCGCTGACAGCTTGGTGTCTCGCTGGACTCAGCAGCTGGAGGCATTCGCGCGCGTGAACGCGCTGGTGGATGGCGCAAAACTCGTGAATGATTTCCTCGTTGACTTGCGAGGCTTGGAGACAAACAGCGAGGAGCGAATCCTGACCTTGAAAGTCGCCGCTGAGGAGTCGGGCTACTCAGTCGAGCATCTCGCGCGCTTGATTCGCCAGGGCCGCGTTCCCAACGCGGGCAGATGCAACGCGCCCCGTATTCGCGCTCGGGACTTGCCGATACGTCGCAGCTTGGCGCGAAATAGATCCGGCTCTTATAATGTGGATACCGACGCTCGGACGCTCAGGAACGGACGCCAGTAGAGGACCATATGGCGAAACGAAAACTGCGGCGGGATGAGTGGCGCCTTACGGGGCGCGGATGGACACGCTCCTTCGGAGAACGAGGGCTACGTGTCCGGCTGTTTCAAAAACGAAAGGAAGGAAAGTTCTATCGGTCCGTCTGGAGACCGGGGCTCGGCATCGACGAAAAGTGTCTCTACACGATGCAGCGAGACGAAGCCGAGCGGATTGGGCGTGAGCTGTTGGCAAAGGCTACGCTCGGCGAAACGGAACAACGTCCGAGCAACGAGCCGATCGCACTCCTGCACCTGCTGGATCGGTACGTGTTGGAATCGGCAACGTTTCTCGACAACAGCGCCGGGACGAGAAAGGACAGCGAGACGCGCGTCAAGATTCTGTGCGCGTACTTCGGGGCTGACTGCGATGTGCGCGAGCTTCGCGAAGATGATGTAGTCGCGTACACGCAATGGAGATTGGCCGGAACGGTTCAGTACGATGTTGACGCCAAAAGTGGCAAGCCGAAACTGACGCGCGCTGTTCGCATGCGGTCAGTCGAAGCGGACCTGAAGTTGCTGTACGCTGCGCTCAAATGGGCCACGTCCGTTCGTGTGGGGAAGGGAAGGCGGTTGCTCGACTTCCATCCGCTACAGGGCGTGCGTCGTCCACGAGAGAGGAATCCGAAGCGTCCAATCACCACATGGGAACGATTCGAACGGGCGCGAGGTGCAGCGCAGGAACTGACGGGGGAGGCAGAAGCCAGGATCCAGAATCCGAAGACAGACGAAGGACGGGCAGCGGCTGAAGCTGATCGAGTGAAGTGGCTTCGCGCGGAGTTGGGCTTGGTACTCCTCGAAGCGACTGGTCGGCGGAGTGGTTCAATCCGGCAGCTGCGATGGGAGGACATCAACTTCAACACGTCCGAAATTACTTGGCGTGCCGAAGCCGACAAGAAGCGACAACAGTGGAACACGCCTGTTCCGGGTTCACTGTTGGATGAAATCCGCGCGTTTCGCGCGAAGTTGAGCGTCGTAGCCGGATTGGTATTCCCTGCGGAGAAGAACCCTACGGAGCCGATCAGGCGCGATGTGTTCGCCCGGTGGATTCTCGCATTGGAGAAGCGCGCTGGACTCGCGAAGCTCGACGGTGGATTGTTGCACACATTCCGCCGCAAATGGGCCACAGAACGAAAGGACCTGTCGTTGAAGGACGTAGCTGCGGCTGGCGGTTGGAAGGACGTAGGAACGCTGCTGACGTGCTATCAGCAGGCCGACCGTCAAACGATGCTCGCGGTCATGAGCGAGCCGCGAAAGGTCACAGAGGCGAGTGTCACCGGAACGGGCAGCTGAGGCCCGAAGCTCGGAATGGGACCGAAAAGGCGAGAAACTAGGGAGAAACTGAGGACGCCCCATATGCCAACGAAGAAGCCCCACAACGTAAGTCGTTGCAGGGCTTAATCTTCAATGGTCGGGGCGGCCGGATTTGAACCGGCGACCTCCTGCTCCCGAAGCAGGCGCGCTACCGGGCTACGCTACGCCCCGCCGAACAAACCTGACCGCCCATGCGCCCGGAGGAACTCGAATCCCCAACCTTCTGATCCGTAGTCAGATGCTCTATCCAATTGAGCTACGAGCGCGCACGAAAAACGACGGCTGCATCCACCTCTGTCGATCGAATGCAGACGCGGATAATAGACGACCCCACTTCGCCCGTCAACCCGTGGCGGCCAACCCGAGCACGCTTTGTGCTGAGGTTCCCTACCCAAAACAAAGCCCCCGGCACGCGGCCGAGGGCAACCCAATGAGCGGTACAAGACTCGAACTTGTGACCTCCACGATGTCAACGTGGCGCTCTAACCAACTGAGCTAACCGCCCGACTCGGCACCGGCGAGACATGCATCCTCGCCGCACGCCGTCTGCCCCGATTCCGCGATGGCCGATGCCACATGGCACGAGCTCGATCACTGACCTCAGAGCGGGAAACGGGACTCGAACCCGCGACCCCAACCTTGGCAAGGTTGTGCTCTACCAACTGAGCTATTCCCGCACGTCTCCCCGACTCCGCACCACTCACGAATTGCACGCGGACTGCCGCCGGCCCAGTGGAGGCGAGGGGAATCGAACCCCTGACCTCTTGAATGCCATTCAAGCGCTCTCCCAACTGAGCTACGCCCCCGGGAACCCGCCGGTCCAATACAAAACACTCGTTCCGGCAGGAACCACCATATATAGCGGCGGGTATATGTGATGTCAACAAATCAGGGCTGGCGGAATCATTATCGGCCGGTAATTTGCACCGCCTCGGGGCCGTGAGGCTCCGAATGCACGATCAGCCTCGACATCGCGCTCCAATGCACGCGCGTCGCTCGCGGCCACTCACGACAAACGTAGCTCAGCGACGCACCGCTCGACCCGTTCTCGATCCGGAATTCGGTGTTACAACAGTCCGGTCGTCGCCGCTCATAGATGCCTACCCTCTCGCGTAGGACCTTGTTCAAGGCACCCATGACAGAACTCAAGAAGCCGGTCCGTCGACGTCGCGCCGCCCCCGCGGGCATCGCGCCCAGCGAGCCCGAGCGCGATATCCTCGACCAGTACCTCTACGAAGTGTCGACCTACCCGCTGCTCAAGGGCACCGAGGAGATCGACATCGCGAAAAAGATCCGCGCCGGCGACCAGGACGCGCTCCAGGAGCTCGTCAAGCGCAACCTCCGCTTCGTGATCTCCGTCGCGAAGAAATACCAGAACCGGGGCCTCCCCCTCATCGATCTCATCGGCGAGGGTAACGTCGGCCTGCTCACCGCGGCGCGGAAGTTCGATCCCGACCAAGGCGTCAAGTTCATCTCGTACGCCGTGTGGTGGATCCGCCAGGCGATCCTGTCCGCGCTCGCGCGCCAGGGCCGCACCGTCCGCGTGCCGCTCAACCGCACGGCCGATCTCTCCCGCATCATCAAGGCGAGCGAGATCCTGCGCCAGAAGCTCAACCGCGAGCCCAGCCCCGAGGAACTGGCCACGCTCACCGGCCTGTCCGTCGATGTCGTCCAGTCGCTCGCGGCGCTCAACACGAGTGACGTGCGGCTCGACGCGCCCATGGATCCCGAGGGCGACCGCTCCCTGATCGAGCGCTTCGTCGCCGACGAGATGCCCGACACCGAGGAGGAAGCCATGAACCGCTTCCTCACCGATGAGATCGAGCAGGCGCTGTCCACCCTGCCGCCGCGCGATGCCAAGGTGCTGCGGCTCTACTTCGGGCTGGAGGGCGGCCGCGAGCACACGCTCGAGGAAATCGGCAGCATGCTCGGCGTCACCCGCGAGCGCGTCCGCCAGCTTCGCGATCGTGCCCTCAAGCGACTGCGCGAAGGCGACGTAGGTCGCGCGCTCGGAAGCTTCGCCGCCTGACGGAGGCGGGACGAGAGGACGAGAGGACGAGAGGACGAGAGGACGAGAGGACGAGAGAAACACAGGAGGGCGGCCCCATCGGCCGCCCTCTTGCATTTCGGTGAGCTCACGGCGAAAAGCGCAAGGTCTGGTCACGGTCCGACCCCCGCATCACTTTTCTGCTGTCTGGACGGCGTGTGGGCAGTCCTCTCGCCCTCTCGTCCTCTCGTCCTCTCGCCCTCAACTCGTCCTGCCGTGATCCAGCTCAAGGACGTCTACAAGAGCTTTGGCCCCAAGCGAGTCCTCGACGGCTTCACGCTCGACGTGCCCGAGGGCGAGACGATGGTGATCATCGGCTACTCCGGCACGGGCAAGTCGGTCGCCATCAAGCACATCGTCGGGCTGCTCGAGCCTGACGCTGGTGAGGTCTGGGTGGACGGGCTCAACGTGCCCGAGCTGCCGCGTCGCGAGCTGTACGCCCTGCGGTCGCGCATCGGGTACGTGTTCCAGTTCGCCGCCCTGTTCGACTCGTTCACCATCGGCGAGAACGTGGCGATGGGGCTGCGCAAGCAGGGCGAGCTGAGCGAGGCCGACATCGTCCACCGCGTGGATGAGGCGCTCGACCTCGTCGACCTGCCCGGCGTGAACGACCGCTTTCCCGCCGAACTCTCCGGCGGCATGCGCAAGCGCGTGGGCATCGCGCGCGCGATCGCGCTGCGCCCCAAGTACATCCTCTACGACGAGCCCACCACCGGGCTCGATCCCGTGACGAGCGCGGTCATCGACCAGCTCATGGTCCGCATGCGCGAGAAGCTGAACGTCACGGGCGTCGTCATCACGCACGACATGCGCAGCGCGTTCACCGTCGGCACCCGCATCGCGATGCTCTACGAGGGTCGCGTGCGCTGGGAAGGTACGATCGACGAGATCCATAACACCACGGATCCCATCGTGAGGCAGTTCGTCGAGGGCCGCCCGAACCTGGACGAACAGGGCGTTCCCGGGGCTACCACCGCCACGGCCTGAGGCGGCCGATGACGCGGTCCCGCGCACAGCAGGAGACGTCCGCCGGCGGCGTCGTCTACCGCATGGAGGACGGCCGACCGGTCTTCCTCCTCATCCGTGACAGCTACCAGAACTGGGGATTCCCCAAGGGTCACGTGGAAGCGGGCGAACTGGCAGACGAAGCCGCGCTCCGCGAGGTGCGCGAGGAAACCGGCATCGACGACATCGCCCTGCGCGGCACGATCGACACGATCGACTGGTACTTCCGCTTCCGCGGGCGTCTCATTCACAAGGTCTGCCATTTCTTCCTCATGGAGACCGCACAGGCCGTGACGTTGCCCCAGCGCGCAGAGGGCATTACCGCCTGTACCTGGGCGGACTACAACGGGGCGCGCTCGGCCATCTCCTACGCCAACGCGCGCATCGTGCTGCGCCGCGCCAAGGAGATCATCGGGGGCGCCACGCCGTCGGATGAACCGCGCGCTGTGCTGCCGTCGCTGCCCACCGCGAAGGACGCCGACGCCCAGCTCGGGCTGCGCCTGGGGCCCGCGAGGCGCGAACCCGAATGACACCGGTGAAGACGGCTGCCCCGCCGGTCCCCGCACCAGCAACGCGGATGCTGGCTCCGCCTCCCACCGTGGTGCTGTACGCGACACGTGAGCGTGCACGGGCGCTCGTCCGCGCGGCATTCCCGCGACGACGGGCCCGCGTGATCATGGCGCGCACTCCCGAGGAGCTCGACGCCGCCTTCCGCGCGTCGCTCGTGGACGCCGCCATCATCGACCTGGCCGGCGCGCAGGAGGACACGTGGCGCGCCGCGGCGCTCGCACGCGAATTCTCGAGCGTGCCGTTCTTCGGCCTCACGTCGCTCCGTGCGGCAGAGTCCCCGGCGCTCGCGCAGTGCGCCCAATACGATTTCGCCGACGTCCTGGTCGAGACGGTGGACGATGCGGTCGCGCGCGACCTCGTGCTTCGCCATGCCTTCTCCACGCGCTTCAACGCCGCGCTCGCCGTGCCGCCCGCCGCGCTCGGACTCGACACGGCGATCCAGCGGGCGGCGTGGCGCGGCATCGTGGCGTGGTCTGGCCGGCCCGTGCGCACGCAGCTGCTCGCGGACGCTGTGGGTGTCACGCGCGAACACCTGAGCCGGACGTTCGCCGCGTCGGGCGGACCGAACCTCAAGCGCGTGATCGACCTCGTCCGTCTCATCGCGGCCGCGGAGCTGGCGAAGAATCCCGGATATGACGTGCGGGACGTGGCGGCGGTGCTCGACTTCGCGAGCTCGTCGCACCTGTCGAGCACCGCGCAGCGCGTCGTGGGGATGAAGCCCGCGTCGCTCGCGCGCCTCCGCGCCGTGGACCTGATCGAGCGGTTCACGAAGGGACACGGGCGGAGTCGCGGCTGACCTCCGCGGCCGGCGTCGGCCGCGCGCGCGCCGGGGCGTCAGCGTCGGCGACCTGCCGGTCGAGGTAGACGATGTAGCCGGCCAGCAGGCGGGACACCAGGCCGGAGCGCGTGCTGAAATCGGAGAATGCGCCGGCTGGCAGCAGTTCCGCATGACGGGCGATGGCCAGCTCGGTTTCCAGCCGGAGCAGGGCGCACTTGGCCGCGGCATAAGACGCGCGCTGCTCCTGCACCGTGTGCCGACCATACCCCTCGGCGATGTTGGCCCCGACGGCCATTGCGGTGGTCATTACCTCGTCGCTGACGCACTTGGTCTCCCGGCGGATCGACTGCCGGAGCGTGCGGATGACGTCTCCCGCGAGGGTGACGGATTCCTGCCAGACGCGAAGCTCGCGGATGCCCGATGACATGGGGCGAAGAGTAGGGCTTCGCGGGCTACGACCGGCATCAAACGGCTGCACCACGGTGCCAAACGGGGGCCCACGCGCGGCCGAGGGGCGCGGGTTGCTTCCATCCCCGGCTTGTGATAATTTTCACAAGCTATTTCCCAAACGACCTTCCGACCGATTGTAATGGCATCCGATACGACGCTCCGCCCCGGCGAGATCAAGGACATCCTGCTCCGAGAAATCGAAGCCGCTGACCTCCATGAGCTCGACGTGGAAGAAGTTGGCTCCGTCCTCGAAGTGAAGGACGGCATCGCCCGCATCTACGGCCTGCAGAAGGCGATGGCGGGCGAGATGCTCGAGGTGCATTCCAGCGAGACCGGCGCCACCATCACGGCCCTCGCGCTGAACCTCGAGGAAGACAACATCGGCGCCGTCATCCTCGGCGACTACCTCCAGCTGAAGGAGAGCGACGAGGTCCGCCGCACCGGACGCGTGCTCGAGGTCCCCGTGGGACCGGAGCTCATCGGCCGCGTCGTGGACGCCCTCGGGCGCCCGATCGACGGCCTCGGCCCGATCAACGCGAAGCACACGCGCAAGGTCGAGAGCGAGGCGCCCGGCATCATCGTCCGCCAGCCGGTGAAGGAGCCGCTCCAGACGGGCATCAAGTCCATCGACGCGATGATCCCGATTGGCCGCGGCCAGCGCGAGCTGATCATCGGCGATCGCGGCACCGGCAAGACGGCCATCGCCGTCGACACGATCATCAACCAGAAGGGCCAGGGCGTCACGTGCGTGTACGTCGCCATCGGCCAGAAGGCATCCACGGTGGCGTCGGTCGTCGCGCGGCTCAAGGAAAACGGCGCGATGGACTACACCATCGTCGTCGTCGCCTCCGCGTCCGACCCGGCCCCGATGCAGTACATCGCGCCCTACTCGGGTGCGGCGATGGCCGAGTACTTCATGTACAACGAGGGACAGGCCACGCTCTGCGTGTACGACGACCTCTCGAAGCAGGCTGCTGCCTATCGCCAGCTGTCGCTCGTGCTGCGCCGCCCGCCGGGCCGCGAAGCCTTCCCGGGCGACGTGTTCTACCTTCACTCCCGCCTGCTCGAGCGCGCGGCGAAGATGAGTGAGGATCCGTCGGTGGTGGATGGCAAGACGATCCTCAAGCCGGGTGGCTCGATGACCGCCCTGCCGATCATCGAGACGCAGGCGGGCGACGTGTCCGCCTATATCCCGACGAACGTCATCTCGATCACCGACGGCCAGATCTTCCTCGAGGCCGACCTGTTCTACGCGGGCGTGCGCCCGGCCGTGAACGTCGGCATCTCGGTGTCGCGCGTCGGTGGTTCGGCACAGATCAAGGCGATGAAGGCTGTAGCCGGCCGTCTCCGTCTCGACCTGGCGCAGTATCGTGAGCTCGAGGCGTTCGCCTCGTTCGCCTCGGACCTCGATGCGGCGACGAAGAAGCAGCTCGAGCGCGGTGCCCGCACGGTGGAGATCCTCAAGCAGGGTCAGTACGCGCCGATGGCCGTCGAGCAGCAGGTCATGATCCTGTATGCGGTCGCCAACGGCTACATCGACGATGTCGAGGTGCCGGCACTGCAGGCGTGGGAGAAGGGCTTCCACGAGTTCATGGCCACGCAGTACCCGCAGGTGGGTGAGCGCATCCGCTCGGAGAAGGCGATGTCGAAGGAGACGGAAGCCGACTTCAAGCGCGCCATCGACGAGTACAAGAAGACCGCTGGCACGGGCGCCGCGAAGTTCACGGCGGCCAGTCTGTGACATGCGAACGGAACAGCAGAAGCAGATCCTTCGCTTCGCTCAGGATGACCTTCTCGCGTGTGGTCCTTCGCTTCGTTCAGGATGACCTTGTCGCCTGTCATCCTGAGCGCAGCGAAGGATCTGCACTGACGCATGGCTAAAGGACGCGAACTCAAGGGTCGCATCAAGTCCGTCGAGAACACGCGCAAGATCACGCGCACGATGGAGATGGTGGCGACCTCGAAGATGAAGCGGGCTCAGGACCGCGTCGTCGCCGCGCGCCCGTACGCGCTCGCGCTCGCCGACGTGATCTCCAGCCTGTACTCGTCGGAGCTGGCGGAGCGCTTCCCGCTGCTGCGCCAGCCCGCGCAGCCGCGCCGCGTCGCGCTCATTGTGCTCACGAGCAACCGCGGCCTCGCGGGCGGCTTCAACGCCAACCTGATCAAGGCGGCGCGGGTGCAGATCGCCGAGATCGAGAAGGCGGGCACGAAGGTCGAGGTACACGTGATCGGCAAGAAGGGCATCGGGTACTTCAAGTACGTCGGCCGTGAGCTCGCGTCGCAGCGCATCGACGTCACCGATCGTCCGACGGCCGAGAACGCGTCCGAGATCGTGGCTGCACTGATGGCGGAGTACATCTCCGGTGACCTCGATGGCGTGTACGTCACGTACGCGAAGTACGTGTCGGCCCTCAGCACGCCGCCGACGACGGAGCGCATCCTGCCCGTCACGCCGCCGGCGCCGAAGGACGGCACGAGCGGGCAGCGCGACTACCTGTTGTTCCCCAACGCGGAAGCGATTCTCACCGAGCTGCTTCCGTCGTACGTGCGCAACGCCGTGTATCGCGCGCTGGTGGAAACGGTGGCGGGCGAGCAGTCGGCGCGCCGCACCGCGATGAAGAACGCAACGGACAACGCCGGCGACATTCTCAACGTGCTTCGCCGCACCTATAACCGCGCCCGTCAGGCGCAGATCACGCAGGAGATCGCCGAAATCGTCGGCGGCGCTGCTGCTCTCCAGGGATAGACATGGCTACCGCAATCGAAACCAAGCAGATCGGCAAGGTCGTCCAGGTCATCGGCCCGGTCCTCGACGTCGCGTTCGAGTCCGGCCACCTTCCCGAGCTGCTCAACGCGCTCGAGATCAACGCCACCACGGACTCCGGCCAGGTCATTCACGTGACGGTCGAGGTGCAGCAGCACATCGGCCGCAACCAGGTGCGCACCGTCGCCATGAGCTCCACCGACGCGGTCGTCCGTGGCATGGAGGTCGTCGACACCGGCGGACCGATCACGGTGCCCGTCGGCACCGTGCCCCTCGGGCGCATCCTCAACGTGCTCGGCCAGCCGATCGACAACGGCGCGGACATCCCCGCCGATGCACTGCGCTGGCCGATTCATCGCAAGCGCCCGGACTTCGTCAACCTCGAGCCCAAGACCGAGATCTTCGAGACGGGCATCAAGGTCGTGGACCTCATCGCGCCATTCGTGAAGGGTGGAAAGATCGGGCTCTTCGGCGGCGCCGGCGTGGGCAAGACGGTCGTCATCCAGGAGCTCATCAACAACATCGCGAAGGAGCACGGCGGCAAGTCCGTGTTCTGCGGCGTGGGTGAGCGCACGCGCGAAGGCAACGATCTGTACCTCGAGTTCAAGGAAGCCGGCATTCTCGACAAGGTCGCGCTGATCTACGGCCAGATGAACGAGCCGCCTGGAGCACGCCTCCGCGTCGGCCTCACGGGCCTCACGGTCGCTGAATACTTCCGCGACGTGGACAACGCCGACGTGCTGGTGTTCATCGACAACATCTTCCGCTTCACGCAGGCGGGATCCGAAGTGTCCGCGCTGCTCGGCCGTATGCCCAGTGCCGTTGGATATCAGCCCACTCTGGCAACAGAAATGGGCGACCTGCAGGAGCGCATCACCTCGACGAAGAACGGCTCGATCACGTCGGTGCAGGCCATCTACGTGCCGGCCGACGACATCACCGATCCGGCGCCGGCCACCGCGTTCGCGCACCTCGACGCGACGGTCGTACTCGACCGCTCCATCACGGAGCTCGGCATCTACCCGGCCGTGAGCCCGCTCACGTCCACCAGCCGAATCCTCGACGCGCAGTACATCGGCCAGCGCCACTACGATGTGGCGACGAGCGTCCAGAAGATCCTCCAGCGCTACAAGGAGCTCCAGGACATCATCGCCATCCTCGGCATGGACGAGCTGTCGGAAGAGGACAAGCGCGTCGTCGGCCGTGCGCGCCGCATCCAGCGCTTCATGTCGCAGCCGTTCTCGGTGGCCGAGCAGTTCACGGGCATCCCCGGCAAGTATGTGAAGCTGGAGGAGACGATCTCGAGCTTCGAGCGTCTCGTCGCGGGCGAGTTCGACCACCTGCCCGAGCAGGCGTTCTTCATGGCCGGCGGCATCGACGACGTCGTTGCCAACGCCAAGAAGATGCAGGGCTGACGCTGATGCTGACCGTTTCAGTGATCTCGCCGGAGGCTGTGTTGTTCGAGGGCCAGACCGACTCCGTCGTCGCTCCGGCATTCGACGGTCAGCTGGGCATCCTCACCGGCCACGCGCCGATGGTGACGCTGCTCGGCAAGGGCGAGCTGCGGCTGGGTGGCGCGGGCCAGCGGTTCACCGTCGAAGGCGGTTTCCTTCAGGTGGTGGACGACGTGGTGCGCGTCGTCACGGAGCACGCGAAGGCGGTGTAATCAGGTTGCCGTGTCGACCGCGTGGTTGAGTACCAGGAAGGCGCGATGACAGGATGTCATCGCGCCTTTGTTGTTGCGTCTCCCTCACGCTACGCGGCCGGCGCCGGATAGAGCTGGAAGGCCTTGCCGCTCACGGGACGATACGCGCGAAAGCCCCGGCGATCCGTGGTAAGCACCGCGCCCAATTGGAATGCGTCCGCGAGCGTCACCAGCGCCGCATCGGCAAAGTCCATCGGCACCGTGGCGTACCGATCCATGAGCCGCGCGGCGTGCCGCATCGCCGGCCTGTCGAGCGCCAGGATGGGCACGTCGGCATCGAGCAGGAAGTCCAGCACGAGCGACGCGCGGGCGCGGCCGCGTCCCACCATGTGACACGCTTCGGTGACGACGGCCTCGGTGGTAACGCATCGCTCGATCAACTCCGTGACGGCCCCTGCACAGCTCCGGTGCCATTGGTCCGACGCGTCCAACATGGCGACAATGGGGCCCGTATCGAGCAGCACGTCGCGCCGGCGCGGCAATGTCACTCGCGCCAGTTGTGCGAACGAAGCCGGCGCGCGAGCTCGTCGCGCTCGAGGCCTGGCGCATCGAGTGACACCGCACCGATGTACGGCGCGAGGCGCTCGCGCACCGACGTGGTGCGCGCAGCCTCCGCGCCTGTGGCGAGAAATGCCTGGAGTGCCTCGCGCACGACCTGCGAGCGCTTCACCCCGGCCTGCTTTGCCCGGGCCGCGAGGCGCTTCGCCAGGTCGGCGGGCACGCGAAGAGTGAGTTGAGCGTCCATGCACTGCAATGTAGTGCGGTAGCACTGCATGTCAATGGTCGTCAGTAGACCCTTCTCGGCCAGGTCAGCGCCTCCCGTTCGCGCCAATGCGATCGAGGAACGGCGCCACCTCGAGGATCGTGATATCCGTGCGCTTCTTCAGCTCACGCATGAACCACTCCTTGTGACCGGCCCCATACGTGATGACGAACCGCTTCCCCTCGCCCACGTGCGCGTCCAGGGTGCGCGCGATGTTCCCATAGTGCGACACATTGATGTTGTGCCACCCCCCTGGCCCGAGCTCCGCGTTGAAGAGCCGGTTGTACGGTTCGTGTGCCGCCGTCTCGATGGAATCATAGGCCGCAGAGTTGATGAAGTAGGGATCGTCCGCACCACGAACCGTCACGAGTGAATCCTCGCGATGATTCGCTGCCTCGTACTCCGCCCACTCCGCTCGACGCGCGGGGTCGGCCTCGATGCGCTTCAATGCGGCAGTGCGATACGCGTCCATGGGGCGACTCCACCCCGCGGTGGGCACGATGGTGAAACCAAATTCCCTCGTGAGCGGGAAGAGGACATCCACATACTCCGGAAAGCGGACGACGCGCGGCTCGACAATCGTGCCGGTCGCGCGGAACTCGCGCCTGGCGGCGTCGAGGCGGTTGGGTGCGATCTCGGTAAGCACGAAGTCGGGACGCATCTCGCGCAACAGGTCGTGCAGCACCTTCGTGCCGTACCGGGTGCTGGTGCGGTGCGCACCGTGAATGGTGCCGACGACGATGACCTCGTTCTTGCGCGACGGTTGCAGTCCCGGCGGGTGCGGGCGACGTCGTGCGAAGAGCGTGGGTGGTGGCGGCCCGACCGCATAGGAGGCGGTGTTGACGTACGCCAGCGTGGGCGTCCCCGCGCAGCGCACCACGAACGACACATCGTCATCACTGAGTGCCCCCGAGCGCGGATCGCTGCACACGCGCGTCGTTGCAGCCGTGATGCCGTTCAGCAGGTCCTGCACGACCACCGACTGGGTCGCACGATCGAGCGTGAACTGGAGCACGCCATCCCGCGTGACGGCGCGATCGCCTGCCGTGGGCGACGCAGCCACGGCGCGTCGCAGTCGCTCGAGGCCCTCGGCGTCCCGCGCCAATGCGGCAGTGAGGTTCTCACTGCCCCGCATGGTGACGAGGATCTCGTCCTCCAGGAATACCGCGACGCCATCATCGTGGTTGTAGTACCACGGTTCGATGGTGAAGACCATTCCTGCCACGAGTGGCGCGTCGGCGAGTGACGGATCACCGGCATCGAGCCCGATGTGGTGCCCGAAGTAGAGCGATGCCTGCATGTACGGCGCGGCAGACGGCGGTATCACCGACTGTGCGACGCGCTGGAGTTCTCCGAACGTCACGCCGGGCTTCGCGGCAGCAATGACGGCGTCGGACACGAGCCGGACCATCTTGACGAGCGCGCGCTGACGCGATGTGAACGTGCCGGACACGGGAAAGGTACGGCCGACGTCGCTCGCGTAGTGCTCGCGCTCGCAGCCGACGTCGTAGATGACGAGATCGCCGTCTTCCATTACACGAGTGCGGCGGTCGTACTGCGCGCCGAGAATGCGCCAGGGCCACAGCGAGTTGGCGCCGGACTTGATGATGGGCGTGAACGCAACGCGTTGCGCGCCCCGGGACATGCACTCGCCAACGAACGCGCCAGTGAGCGGACGTTCATCAACGCCGGGCCGAACCTGCGTCGCGCCGTGCGCAATGGCCTGCACGGTGATGGTGGCTGCTTGTCGCATCACGGCGATCTCTCGCGCGGACTTCACCATGCGAAGCGCGGCGATGATCGCGTAGACATTCGACACCGGCAGGGGCATGGCCCGCGCCTGGAGAAATGCTGCCATGGTTTCCCCTGCCGAGCGTGCGCCGACCAACGAGGGGGTCGAGTGAGGACCTTGCAGAGGGGGGCCGAGGTCGAGCACCACGCGCCCATGTCGGTGGGCGATCTCGTCGAGGTAGGCGTCGAGCGCCGTTGACGGGAGCACGGAGTCCACGCCACTCAACGCGCGCAGCGCCGCATCGCTCGCCAGGGGCCGACCGGGAAAGTCGTTGGGGCGACTCGCGTTCTCGAAGCGTGGATCGCGCGGAGGAACGAAGAGCATCGCGAGGCGCGTATGCCCATCGATCGCCAGCACCGACTGTGGAACCTCGAGACCGGCGAAGTATTCGAAGTCGTCCAGCTGGCGGAACGTCTCCCCCGCGCTGGTGCCCTCGGCGCTGGAGACCAGGAGGACTTCGTCCTCGGCAAGGCGGACAAGTGCCAGGGCGCGGCGCGTGGCGTACTCCGCTGGCGGAAACACGGGCCGGCTCCATGCGGTGAACCGCTCCGCCGGACGCGCGGGCCGCTGGCTGCGCATTGCGGATGGACAGACTATCATCGCAGCGAGCGCCGCCGCCGCGGCAAGCCTGCCCGTCATGGCATGCGCGTGGCCGGCGCAAGAATGCTGCGCGCCTCCGTGACCCCCTCCACGGCGGCGCGCGTGTACTTCACGGGAAAGTACCGGTCGTCCTTCCAGAGCTCGAACAGGTCGCGGTAGTGTGGGCTGTGCACGTTGCCGGACTGGCCCGGCGAGTTCGCACCGACCGCATTGTCCCAGTCGCCGGCCTCGACGATGATCCGGAACGACGCGCCAGAGAGCTGGTTCTCGCCGTCGCCGGTGGCGCCCACCGTGTTGCCGTCGCCGCCGCGCGGCCAGGGTCCCACTTCGTAGCGGGCCTTCTGTTCTGCACTGAGTGCGGCGCTCATGGGATGCTGCAGCAACGCGTGGTGATCCGCGCCCCACACCCAGGCGGACATGTCGGCGCCGTGGCGCGCGGTGAGCCGTGAGACCGCTGACGCGAGGCTCGCGAGCAGCAGCGAGTCGCGCGTCGCCACCGGATGTGCACCGAAGTCGCCGCCTGGCGACGTGAGCCACTGCACCAGGCGATGCGTCGAGACGTACGGCACCATCGGACGAGCAGGCGCGGGCACGACGACGTCGCGCGTGCCGGTGGAGAGTGCGCTGAACCACGCCTCGTAGATGCCGGCCGGGACGGACGCCTTGTCGACGATGAAGTCCCATGCAATCAACGCACGACGCGCGCGCTCGACCGCCGGGTCGGCCGACGTGAGCGTGGCGAGCATGGGCACGAGCGCGCGCGCAGGAAGCGACGTGTAGTCGGTCTGCAGGTGCATCATGTCCATCATCGACAGGCGCCGGCCGGAGGCGAGGACTTCGGAGATGCGCGCCGCGCGATAGGGATCGGCCCATTCCCAGCCGACGGCGTTCCGGAACGGGTAGTCATCCGGCGTGAGGTTGTTGTTCGCCGTCGCGATGAACCCTTCCGGCGGATTGAACGCGTGCGGCTTCTGGATGATGGGCAGGAAGCCTGCCCATTCGTAGCGTCCGTCGCCGGGCACGGGCACGAGCCCGCTCGAGTGCGGACGAATGGGCGCGATGCCCACCGCCTGCCAGCCGATGTTGCCGCGCACGTCGGCCCAGACCATGTTCTCGCCCGGGATGTTGCTGAAGTTGCAGGCCGCGCGAAATTCGTCCCATGTGGTGGCCTGGTCCATCCGCAGCGATGCCATGTAGGGCGCACCGCCCGGCTCGAGCCATCCCGCGCGCACGGCATACGCGAGGTGGCGCACGCTGTCCTCGTAGACCACGGGGCCGTGCCGCGTGTACTTCAATGTCACCGCGACAGGCGATTCACCCTTCACGGGAATCGACTCGCGGATGGTGCGCATCGCTTCCCACGCGCCCTTGTACTGGTACTGCGAGGGGTTCGCCGGATTCGTGCGGTAGGCGTACAGGTCCTCGCCATCCGTCTCGAAGACGGTGAGTCCCCATGCGCCGTACTCGTTGTGGCCGATGGAGACGCCCGGGATGACAGGCTCGCCGCCGCCGATGACGTTCCAGCCCGGTGCACTGAGGTGCACGAAGTAGCGCAGTGACGGTGCGGCAATGGCGCGGTGTGGATCGTTGGCCATCACGGCGCGACCGCTCAGCGTGTGCTGGCCGTTGGCCACCCAGTTGTTGCTGCCGATGTCGCGTCTGTGCGTCCACTGCAGGTCGCGGTCGGCTGCGGAATCGAGCGCCGCGAGCCGGCGACCCGCGGTGCTGTCGCCGCGGAAGGCCGTCTTCAGGTCCGACGGCTCGAAGCGCATGGGCGTGCGGAACGCGTCGTACAGCGCGAGAATCGGTGCGTCGAGCGCGGTGCCCGCGAGCATGGGATCGAGGTCGAGCGCCGGCGCCGGTGCGGGATGGAACCACTCGACCTTCCGCAGCAGCGCGGCGCCGTGATGCGCCACGAAGCGGCCGTAGGCGAGCTCCTCGTCGATGTTGCCGAGCAGGCCCTGGTGTCGCGAGATGACGACGTCGGGGGTCCAGCGGCCCGGCACGATCCCGAGCATGCGGAGCTCGTCGGGAATGAGCGACGGGTCGTGGGCGGCCTGGTCGACGTACGCGTTGATGCCATCGACGAACGCCCCGACGATAGCGGCACCGCGCGGATGATACCGCGCCAGATCAGCCGCCAGGCTGCCGCGGTAGCGGAAGAGGCGGGCGCCCTGGTCGCGCTTCAGCTCGCGGCGGCCGATGACCTCCGACATGGTACCCGTCGCCTGGCGTCGCCACATCTCGAACTGGAGCGCACGGTCGCGCGAAGCGGTGTAGCCCTGCGCGAAGAACAGGTCGTGCTCGTTCTTCGCGTAGATGTGGGAGATGCCCCACCGGTCGCGCAGGACCTCGACGGGCTGGGTGAGTCCCGCGACGTGCAGGCTGTCGGTGCGCGGGGATTGCGCGACGGAGTTGCGGCCGGCGACGAGGAGCAGGGCGGCAACCAGGCGAATCGTGAAGCGGCGATCGAGCACGACGACCCCTTTCGTGAGGTGGCGGGAACGGGACGGTAACGCAGCGCAAAGGTGGTCGTCGCGACAGCCGCGTCAACTCCCGCCGGACAGGGGCTCACGAGTGCACGTTGCCCCGGCGGTGAATGATGCGCATACTCCACAGATTGTTGGCCGTGCCCATTCGCCCCCATCGCGGCAGGAGTGACATGCCAAAGCCGATCCTTCGTGTCGTCCCGTTCATTCTCGCGACAGTACTGCTCGCCGGCTGCGCCACCGGAGGACAACCGAGCGGGAACGAGAGCACCAGCCTCACGCAAGCCGACATCGCGCAGGGAGGCTCGAGCGCCTTCACGGCGCGCGAGGCGGTGCGTCTGCTACGGCCGCAGTGGCTCGCCCCGCCCCTCGGCCGCATGGCATCGTCCAACGTCACCTCGTCCGGGGGCGGAAGCCAGAACGTGATCGTGTACATCAACGATATCCGGCAGCCGGACCTGGAGTCTCTCGCCACCGTGCCGGCGTCGCGCGTCGTGGTGATGCGCTACCTCGAACAGAATCGCGCCGTGCTGCTGCACGGGCCGGGGCACGAGGGCGGCGTGATCGAGGTGACGACGCTCGACAAGCGGAAATAGCGCGGGCGGCTACGGCACGAGGCGTGTCGCCGTAGCCTGCTCGAGCAACGCAGCGGCGCGCACCACCAGGTCCGATTCCCGCGTGAGCGCCGCCGCGATGCGCACGATCTCCGCATCCGCGAGCGCCCAGTCCTTCTGCTCGATCGCCTCGCGCACGCCCGGCATCGTCTTCACGCCGTAGCCCGTGTAGAAGCCCGGCGCGTACAGCGAATGCCGATACCATGGCCGCTTGGGCAGTCCGTCCGGCATCAGCAGCGCCTGGTCGCTCTGGCGGAGCAGGGCATTCACCTGCGCGAGTGACGCGGCGGACGCCGTGCCCGCCGGCAAGCCGTTGTAGGCGCTCTCGAACTTCGCCGCGGCACTGTCGAGCGCGATGGACGCATTCTCCAGCGGCGCAAAGTTCAGTACCTTCGCCGCGGGCGACGCCTTCGGTGCCTGCGTCGGCCGGCGCGGATCGTTCACGAGGGCGAAGGTGCCCTCGGCGATTCGCCGGTTGAGTTCCTCGATGTCCTTGGCGGTCGTCTCGCGGAGCGCCTTGAGCTCGGTGATGTAGCCGCGTGCGGTCTCCGACAGGTTGCCGAATTCCTCGGGCAGGACGTCGGCGTCGGCGACGCGCATCATCATCGTGCCGGCCGCCTGCGCGAGCGCACGTCCGTACACGAACGACGTGTCGCTGAAGTGCGTGTACCAGTAGAAGCTGTCGTAGATGGAGTGGTAGATGCCGCCGTCGTCCTCGCCGCCGAAGGCGACGTTCAGCGTGGGTACTCCCGCATGCTGGAGGAACGGCGTGAAGTCGGAGCCGGAGCCAAGTGCGTCGATGCGCAGGTCGGCGCGCGTGCGTGCGTCCTTGCTGCCGCCCACGATGCGCGCCGCCCGCTGGCGCGCCCACACGGACTTGTTCGTCTCCGGGTCGGTGACGTCGCGACTCACCTCGTTGGCGAAACGCTCCAGCGAGTGTGAGCCCTCCACGCCGAACACGCCGCGCCCGTTGCCGTCGGTGTTGAGGTAGAACACGCCCTTCCGCCGCAGCTCGTCCTGGTGCTGCTCCACCCACTCGGTGCTGCCCAGCAGGCCCGGCTCCTCACCGTCCCAGACGGCGTAGATGATGGTGCGCTTCGGCCGCCAGCCCTGCTTCACCAGCTCGCCCAGCGCGCGCGCTTCCTCCAGCTCGGCGACCGCGCCGGACACGGGATCTTCCGCGCCGTTCACCCACGCGTCGTGATGATTGCCGCGAATCACCCACTCGTCGGGAGCGGTTGAACCGGGCAGCTTCGCGATGACGTCGTACAGCGGCTTCAACGACCAGTCGAACGCGAGCTTGAGGTGCACGCGCGCCGAGCCGGGTCCGAGGTGGTACGTGATCGGGAGTCCACCGCGCCACGCTTCCGGCGCGAGGGGGCCGGTGAGTGCGGCCAGCAGCGGCTGCGCATCGGCATAGGAGATGGGCAGCACCGGAATCTTCATGACGGTGGCAGCATCGGCACGCGCGAGTCGCTTCGCGCCCGGCGTGGCGCCGACATCCGGCGTGAGCGGATCGCCGGGGTACGTGGGCATGTCCATCACGCTGCCGCGCTGCACGCCATCCCTCGGGCGGTACGGTCCGTTCGGGTACGTTTCGCCCGCGCCGAAGCCGTCGTCCTTCGGATCCGAGTAGATGAGTGCGCCCACGGCGCCGTGCTCGTAAGCCACCTTCGGCTTGATGCCGCGCCACGAGCCGCCGTAGCGCGCGATGACGATGGCGCCCTTCACCGAGATGCCGTTCCGCTCGAGCGTCTCGTAGTCCGCCGGCACGCCGTAGTTCACGTACACCAGCGGCGCGGTCACGTCGCCGTCGGCGGAGTAGGCGTTGTACGTCGGCAGCTGTTCGCTCTTCTGGTCGCTGGTGGGATCCTCCTTCAGCGCGGGCTCCTCGAGCTTCGCCGAGAAGTGCGTTGGGGCCACGAGCTCGAGCACGCGAGTTACTGGCGTGGGGAAGAGGACGTCGAACTGCTCGATCGTGGCGTCGAACCCGTACGATGCGTACTGCGCGCGGAGCCACTCGGCGTTGTCCTTGTCGTACGGCGAGCCCACGTGGTGCGGCCGCAGTGACAGGCGCCGCATGGCCTCGCGCATGCGCGCGGGCTCGGGGATCGCGCGGAACTTTGCCTCCCACTCGCGCTCCACCTTGGCGCTCGCCGTCGTGAAGCCGCGGAGCGGCGGGTCGTCATGACGGACGGCGGCCGCGGCCAGCAGCATCGTGGCGGGCAGGGCGATGGCGCGAAGGCGGAGCTTCATGGCGATGGCGTGCGTGTGGGGGAGGGAGTCTCGATGCCGGGCAGAAGCTCGCGCCCGCCGGCGGCGATGGCAATGGCGGTGGGTCACCGGTTGCCGATGGCGCGTAACGGTACGCATACTCCAGCGTGATGGAAAAGTCGGTCGATCATCGCGACGGAACAGCCGCATCGGCGGTGCGCCGCGCCATTCACTGGGCGTGGTGCCTCACGGTGTCAGCCATTGTCGTCGTTGCAGGCTGCGGAGGCGACACGCCCACGGGGACCACGGCTGGCGCGGCGGCGACGCCGGTGCTCACGGTCGTGAATGTCGTCGTCGCGCCCGACACGATCATCGTGGGGGAGAGGGCGCAGGCGAGCGCCGCGGGGCTGGATCAGGGCGGGGTCGGCTTCAGGATCGGCGCACCCGTCTGGAGCACGACGTCACCCGGCATCGCAACCGTCAGCGCGACTGGCGTCATCGACGCGATTGCCGTGGGCCAGACCACGCTCGTGGCCATGGTGGACGGCATGCAGGGCCAGCGAACGCTCACCATCATTCCGCCGCCGATCGTGCGGATCAGCATCGATCCCTCGACGTTCCGCATGATGCGCGGGACGACCCGCCAGCTCATGGCCACCGGATTCGACGCGAAGGCGCGTGAGCTGTCGGGACGCGTGATCGCATTCACGTCGTCGGACGAGGCGAAGGCGACGGTGAGCCCCACTGGACTCGTGAACGCGCTGGCGCCTGGCGCGGTGACCATCGTTGCTACGGGCGAGCGCATCACTTCGGCTTCACTGCTCACCGTGACGACGACGCCGGACTCCGTCGCCACCGTCACCCTGAGTCCTGCCGTGAAGATCCTCACGGTCGGCGGCACGGTGCAGCTTGCCGCGACGCTGCGCGACAGCACCGACAACGTGCTGGCCGCGCGGCCGGTGGAGTGGTTGGCGACTGGCGCGACGGGCGGCAACGCCGCGACCGTTTCAACAACGGGACTCGTCACGGCCGTTTCGCCGGGCACCGTGATCGTCGAGGCATTCAGCGAGGGACAGCACGGCACGGCGACGATCATCATCGGCGACAATCTCGACGAGAGCATTGTCATCACCTTCGCGGGCCCGGTGGAAAACGAACTGGTGGGCGACACGCTGCACGTGTTCCTCGGCGTGCAGTCGGCGCGGCCCCTCGCGGAAGTGACCGCGTCGGTCGGCTCACGCCGTACAGTGCTGACGCTCACACACGTGGGAGCGATGGGTGGCGCCGTCCTCTGGGCTGGCGTGATCGACATCACGGACCTTCCCTCCGGTCCGTACCAGGTGCTCGGGTCGGCGACCGACGTCTCTGGTGCGCGCGGCGTGGGATCCCGGCAGTTTCAGCGCAGCACGCGAGTCGGCAAGGGCGGCAGCTCCGACCAGCCGAAGCAGAAGTGACCTGTCGCGTACGCGCTTTTCGGTCAGTGGTGGTGCCGCGTCGCATACTCAGTGCGCTGGGCGCCGTGGCGTGCCTCGCCGCTGGGTGCACGCGCGACGCGCCGGTCGATCCACCATGGCACCAGGAAGCGGGCTACCGATGGCGTGACCTCGTCGTCGAACGGGGCGGACACGCAGGCTTCACGCTGCTCGACGCGCGCGCCACGGGCATCACGCATCGCAACGACGTCGATGACGCGCACGCCATGGCCAACCGCAACCTGCTCATCGGTGCGGGCGCGGCCCTCGGTGACGTCGACGGCGACGGGCGTCCCGACGTCTTCCTCGCCTCCGTGGAGCATCCCGCCGCGCTGTATCACAACGACGGCAACTTCCACTTCACCGACATCACCGCGACGAGCGGCATCGACACGCGCGGCCTCGCCACGACGGGCGCCGTGCTCGCGGACGTCGATGGCGATGGCGACCTCGATCTCATCTGCGGTACCCTCGGCGGCCCGCTCAAGCTGTGGCTCAACGACGGCAAGGGACACTTCACCGATGCCACGGCGTCGAGCGGCCTCACGGGCGGATATGCCGCGACCACCCTCACGCTGGCGGACGTGGACGGCAACGGGACACTGGATCTGTACGTGGCGACGTACAAGACGCGCAACGCACTCGACGCATACGCACCCCAGGCACGCGCGTTTGACCAGGTCGTGAAGAAGGTCAACGGCAAGTACGAGGTCGTGGACCCGTGGAAGAAGGAGTATCGCGTCGAGGAGCGACCGGACCTTGGCGGCGTCGTGCAGTCGCAGCGAGCCGACGTCGATCTCTTCTTCCTGAACGACGGACACGGCCACTTCACGCGCGTGCCCATGATCGGCCCGCGCTTCCGCGACGAGAACGGCGCACCGCTCACGACGGAGCCCGACTACTTCACGCTGGCCGCCCGCTTCTACGACGTGAACGGCGATGGCGCGCCCGACCTGTACGTCTGCAACGACTTCGAGGATCCCGACCAGTTCTGGCTCAACGACGGCAAGGGCAACTTCCGCCTCGCGCCGGCGCTCGCCATTCGCGAGACGAGCAACACGTGCATGTCGGTGGACTTCGCGGACGTGAATCGCGACGGGCATGTCGACCTGTTCACCACGGACATGCTCAGCCCCACGCTCGCCGGCCGCCAGCGGCAGGTCGCGACGAACACGCCGCTGCCGAAGGCCGTCGGCCTCACCGCGGACCGCGGGCAGTGGATGCGCAACGCCCTGCAGCTGGGACGCGGCGACGGCACCTGGGCGCAGGTCGCCGACTTCGCGGGCGTTGCCGCCACGGACTGGTCGTGGGGCTCTGCGTTCCTCGACGTGGACCTCGACGGCTACGAGGACCTTCTTGTCGTGAATGGACACCGCTGGGACATTCGCGACGCTGACACCTTCGAGCGCATTCGCAACAGCTCACCGCGCATCGCATGGAATCGTGAGCAGGGCGAGTTTCCCCGGCTCGATGCGCGCAACGTGGCCTTCCGCAACCGTGGCGACGTCAGTTTCGCCGACGCCAGCAAGGCCTGGGGATTCGCCGGCGACGCGGCGATCTCGCAGGGCATCGCACTCGCCGACTTCGACGGCGATGGCGATCTCGACGTGCTCGTCACCCGTCTCGATGCGCCGCCCGTGGTCTATCGCAACGAGGGCAACGCGCCGCGCGTGGCCGTGCGCCTCAGGGGAACCGCACCCAATGTGCGCGGGATTGGAGCGGTCGTCACCGTGCGCGCCGCATCGCTCCCCGTGCAGGCGCGCGAGATGACGGCGGGCGGCTACTACCTCTCAGGGAGCGACGCCGAGCTCGCGTTCGCCACCGGGCGTGATTCGCTCGTGACCATCGACGTGAAGTGGCGTGATGGTCGCGTGAGCACCCTGCGCAACGTCGCGCGCCAGCGGCTGTACGAGATCGACGAAGCGGGTGCGAGTCCGGCAGGAGTCGCGACACCCGCGCCGTCGGATTCGGCGTCCCCGCTCTTCACCAACGCGACATCGCTGCTCGGCGGACACACGCACGTGGACTCCGTGTTCGATGACTATCGCCGCCAGCCCCTGCTGCCCAATCGCCTCAGCCAGCTCGGGCCCGGTGTGAGCTGGATCGACGTGGACGGCGACGGGCGCGAGGATCTCGTCGTCGGCACGGGCCGCGGCGGCTCGCTCGCCGTGCTGCGCAATGACGGTTCGCGATTCTCCATCAACCGCGCGCCGGCATCGCACTGGGACCTCACCACGATCCTCCCGGTTCCCGACGGTCGCGGCGGCACCACACTCCTCGCCGGCCAGGCGAGCTACGAATCCATGTCGCCCGCGGAAGCCCTTGGTGTTCCGTCCGTACTTGGCTTTCCCGTGCGCGGTGCGTCGCCAGGTGCACCCGTGACGATCGCGCCGCCGGAGAGCGCGAGCGTCGGCCCGCTCGCGCTCGGCGACGTGAATGGCGATGGCCGGCTCGATCTCTTCGTCGGCGCACGCGTGATTCCGGGCACGTGGCCGTTCCCGGCGCCCTCACACCTGTACCTGCGCACGGCGGACGGACGCTTCGTGCCCGACACGGTCAACGCGAAGGTGCTCTCGTCGCTCGGCCTCATCTCGACGGCGCTCTTCGCCGACCTCGATGGCGACGGCTGGCCCGAGCTCGTCGTTGCGGCCGAGTGGGGACCGGTGCGCGTGCTGAAGAATGAGCGGGGGCGCTTTCGCGACGTGACGCGTGAATGGGGACTGGCCGGAGTGACCAGCCGTTGGAACGGGCTCGCGGCCGGGGACTTCGACGGGGACGGACGGCTCGATCTCGTCGCGACCAGTTGGGGGCTCAACACGCCGTGGTCCGCGTCGCCCGATCGACCGTACGAGCTCGTTATCGCGGATTTCGGCGCCGGCGGACCCGGACTGGTGTTCGCGCGGCAGGACTCCGTGACGGGACGCGAGATGCCGCTCGAATCGTATTCGCGCCTCGGCCAGGCCTTTCCGCCGTTGCGCGATCGCATCGTGTCCACGGCGGACTACGCGAAGCGCACTGTGGACGAAGTGCTCGGCAATACGAAGGTCGTCGCACGCGTCGGGGCCACGACGTTCGAGCACACGCTCTTCCTGAATCGTGGCGGACGGTTCGAGGCGCACCCGTTGCCGCGCGCTGCGCAGGTGGCGCCCGCATTCGGCGTCGTGGTGGCGGACTTCGACGGCGACGGGCACGAGGACCTCTTCCTCGCGCAGAACTTCTCGCCCACCGACATGGTCACGATGCGCTTCGACGCGGGCGCCGGGCAGCTCCTGCTCGGTGATGGTCGCGGAGGCTTCCGCGCCCTCGGTGTGCGCGAGTCGGGCATCGCGGTAATTGGCGACGGACGCGGCGCCGCCGCCGCGGACTACGATGGCGACGGGCGCGTGGATCTCGCCGTCGCGCAAAATGGCGCGGCGACGACACTGTGGCGGAACGCGCGTGCCGCGCCGGGCGTGCGCGTGCACGTGAATGGTGGTCCGGGCAACCCGCTCGGCATCGGTACGCAGCTACGCGTCATCGCGGGATCGGCGCGCGGTCCCGTTCGCGAGGTTCGCGCGGGAGGCGGCTACTGGTCGATGGATGGCGCCGTCACAGTGCTCGCGCTGCCGGCGGGCGCGACGTCGCTCTGGGTACGGTGGCCGCGCGGCCGCGAGCAGGTGGTGCCGCTCGCGCCGGGTGAGCGCGACGTGAAGTTGCGCGCGCCCGAGTGATTGTTGCTGATGCACCGACGCGGCGACCGCGTACGGCGCAGCGCTACCGGCCAGCCAGCGCGGAGTCGATCACGGCGCGGAACGTGGCGAGCGTCGTGCGGCCGACGAGCTTGTGGTTGCCGACAAAGAACGTCGGCAGTGAATCGACCCCTGCCGCCGTTGCGCGCGCGCGATCGCTTTGCACCAGCTTCATGCCGCGTGCGCGCTCGGAGCAAGTATGCTGCGTCGCGGCGTCCACGCCTGCGGCAATCGCGAGCGAGTCGATGAACGGC
>JBBRZK010000066.1:0-25790 GCA_038236775.1 Gemmatimonadales bacterium | reverse complement strand
CCGAACGCCGCGCCGGGATTGTAGACGAGGGTCAACCGAAGCCACTCCGCTGCCACCTCGTGCGGAATCCGCTGGGGTGCGAGCAGCCGCTCGGCGAAACCCTTCGTCACCACGTCCAGCGCGGTGACGAAGGCGAGTACCGGCCAGAAGACTGCCGCGTTACTTCGACTTTGCATCTTCCTCGGTCTGCTTGCACTGGATGCAGAAGCGCGCATGGGGCAGCGCATCGAGCCGTTCGAAGGCGATGTCCTGCCCGCAGTTCTGGCACTTGCCGAAGGTCTCCGGCGAGCGGTACAGGCGGCGCAGCGCCTCGTCGATGTGCCACAGAAAGCGGCCCTCCTGCGACGCGAAGAGGAACGCCTTCTCGCGCTCCATCGCATCGGTGCCCTGGTCCGCCATGTGGAACGAATAGCTGCTGAGATCGCCGTCCGATTCCTGCGACGTGGCGCCGAACGCCTCGTCGTAGTGTCCCAGTTCCTTGAGCACACGCTTCCGCTCCTCGAGCAGTCGCTTCTCGAAGTGCTGGAGCTGCTTCTTGGGCATCGGCTTCGGCTTCAGTGCCTTCGTGGTCGCGCTATCTGACGTGGCCATCGCTACTCGTCCTTGGTTAGGGCGAGGTCCGCGCGGATCCCATCGAGATCCACGCTCTGCCTCGCCAGCATGTGCCCTTCCTCCTGCGCCTCATCGCCGATCGTCATCGACGTCGCGAGCACCTCGTCGGCGATCCACGCGCGGTACGCGCGCGCGGCGCTCACCACCGCGTCATCTCCGTCGATCCGCAGCCGGATGCGATCGCTCACCGCGAGTCCGGCCTCCTTTCGCATACGCTGTACCCTGCTGATGAGCTCACGTGCCAGCCCTTCGCGCTCCAGTTCCGGCGTGAGCGCAACATCAATCGCGGCGAAGTAGCCGTGCTCCTCCTCCACGATCAGCGCACCCGACGCGCGGCGCACGATCGTCAGGTCGTCGGCGCCAAGTCCGTGTGTCTCGCCATCGACCGTCACCAGCAGCTCGGCGCCCTGCTCGAACGCCCGCAGGTGCGCACTCGTGAACGCCGCCACGGCCTCGGCCGCCATCGGCGTGCTCTTGCCGAACTTCCTGCCGAGCGCGCGGAAGTTCGGCTTCGCCGAGAGCGTCACGAGCGCGTCGCCGCTGGTCGCCAGCTCGATCGACTTGATGTTCAGCTCCGCCGCGAGCACGGGCAGCAATTGCCGGAGCGCCTCCTCGTCCACCGCGGGCGCCACGCACACCATGCGGGCGAGCGGCTGCCGCACGTTGATCTTCGCCTGCTCGCGCGCGGCGCGACCGAGCGTCGCGAGCCGGCGCACGCTGTCCATCAGCGCCTCGAGGCCAGCGTCGGTCGGCGCGTCGGCCTCGCGCACGTAGGGCGCGAGGTGCACGGACGTGCCGGTCAGCTCGACGTGCAGCAGGTCGGTGGCGAACGGCGCGAACGGCGCCAGCAGGCGACACACCACCACGAGCACGTCGTGCAGCGTCGCGAAGGCCGCATTGTTATCGTCGGTGAACACGTTGTCTGCCGCCCAGAAGCGCGCGCGCGACTGCCGCACGTACCAGTTCGCCAGGTCGTCGTCCACGAAGTCCATCACCGCGCGCGACGCCGCGAAGGCGTCGTAGCCGAGCAGCAACTCGTCCGCATGACGTTCCACGGTCGCCAGGCGACTCAGGATCCAGCGATCCATCACCGGCCGGTCCGCCGGCGCGGGATCGGCATCGGACGGCGTCCAGCCGAAGTTCGCATAGTTGGCGAACATCCCGCTGTAGATGTTCTTCAGCGTGCGCAGGAAGCGGCCCGCGCCCTGGCGGATCACCGCCTCGTCGAAGCGCCGCTCTTCCCACACCTTGCTGCTGCTCACGAGGAAGAGGCGCACGGCGTCCACGCCGTGCCGCTCGATCACGCCGAAGGGCTCCACGATGTTGCCGCGACTCTTCGACATCTTCTTCCCCTCGGCATCCGTGACGATACCGTTCACCATCACGGCACGATACGGCGCCGCGGTCCCGGGCTCGTTGTTCGGCAGTGCGTCGCCGAGACCGGTCGCGATCGCGAGCAGCGAGTAGAACCACCCGCGCGTCTGGTCCTGACCCTCGGCGATGGAGTCCGCCGGGAACTGCCCAGCCACGCGGTCGCGATTCTCGAACGGGTAATGCCACTGGGCAAAGGGCATCGACCCCGAGTCGTACCACGCGTCGATCACTTCCGGCGTGCGATGCATGTGTCCGTCGCACCCCGCCGCCGTGCAGGTCCACGAGAACGAGTCGATGCCCGGCTTGTGCGGGTCGAAGTCCGCGGGCAACGCTGCACCCGCGCGCTCGGCGAGATTCGCATAGCTGCCCACCGCGTCCACATGCTCCGGCTCGCGATCGCACACCCAGAGCGGCAGCGGCGTGCCCCAGAACCGGTCGCGCGACACGGCCCAGTCGATGTTGTTCTCGAGCCACTCGCCGAAGCGTCCGGAACCCACCTCGGACGGATTCCAGTTCACCTGCGCGTTGCGCGCGAGCATCTCCCGCTTGTACGTGCTCGTGCGCACGAACCACGACGAGCGCGCGTAGTAGAGCAGCGGCGTGCGACAGCGCCAGCAGTGCGGATATGAGTGCGTGAGCGTGCCCGCCTTCCAGAGCACGTCGCGCCGCTTGAGCTCCGCGATGAGCGCCGCATCGGCGGCCTTCACCGGCTGTCCGCCCACGAGCGGCAGGTCCGCGGGGAACTCGCCGCGCGGCGTCACGGGCTGGAGGAAGGCGAGGTTGTGCCGCTGGCCCGCCGCGTAATCGTCCGCGCCGAACGCCGGCGACATGTGCACCACGCCGGAGCCGTCGTCCGCGCTCACGAAGCTCTCGCCCACGACGATCTCGTGGTTCGTGCCTTCCGGATACGCGAGCCAGTCGATGGGCCGGCGATAGCGCGCACCCACGAGGTCCGCACCAGTCATGGTGCGCACCCACGTCCACCGCAGGATGTAGTCGTCGCCGAGCACCGCCTTCGCGCGTGCTTCCGCGAGGATGATCGTGCGCGTGTCGGGGCTGTCCGTCTTTCGCAGCTCCACGTACGTGAGCGTGGGATTCACCGCGAGCGCTGCGTTCGAGACCAGCGTCCACGGCGTCGTCGTCCACACCAGGATGCGGCGCTGCGTGCGGCCCGGCAGGCCCGCCGCATCCTCCACCACTTCGCCGTTCACCTGCCCGAGATCCAGCGCGATGTAGACACTGGGATCCTCGACGTCCTCGTAGCCCTGCGCGACTTCGTGGCTCGAGAGCGTCGTGCCGCACCGCGGACAGTACGGCAGGATCTTGTGACCGCGCGACAGCAGTCCCTTGCCGTGCAGCTCCGCCAGCGACCACCACACGCTCTCGATGTACTCGGGCGTGAAGGTGACGTACGGGTTCGCGTAGTCCAGCCAGTAGCCGATCCGCTCGCTGAGCAACTCCCACTCGGCGCGATACGTGAAGACGCTCTCGCGGCACAGCGCGTTGAACTTCTCCACGCCGAGAGCCTCGATGTCCTGCTTGCCCGTGAGGCCGAGCCGCTTCTCCACCTCGATCTCCACCGGCAGGCCGTGCGTGTCCCAGCCGGCCTTCCGCTCCACGCGATAACCCTTCATCGCCCGGTGGCGGCAGAAGAGATCCTTGATCGTGCGCGCGAAGACGTGATGGATGCCCGGACGGCCGTTCGCCGTTGGTGGCCCTTCGTAGAACACGAACGGCGGCGCGCCGGCGCGCTGCGCGAGCGTCTGCCCGAACAGCCGGTCTTCGCGCCAGCGCGCGAGCACCTGCTGCTCCAACTCCGCCGCGGGCTGGTCGGCTGGGACGATAGTGAAGCGCGGCTGGCTCACGTCGGCGACGCTCACAGGCGCTCCACCACGCCGCGGACGAGCGCCGTCAGCGTCGGCTCCGCCTGCGCGGCGGTCGCGATGATGGTGGACAGCGCCGTGGGCTCCAGCGCATCGGGGAGGCATTGGTCCGTGATGATGGACAGTCCCAGCACGCGCAGGCCCGCGTGCCGCGCGACGATCACCTCCGGCACGGTGCTCATCCCCACCACGTCGGCGCCCATGCCGCGCAGCATGCGGTACTCGGCCCGCGTCTCCAGCGTGGGTCCGGCCACCGCGACGTAGACGCCCTCGCGCAGCACGACCCGCTGCGCCGCCGCCACGTCCCGCGCGATCGCCCGCAACGCTTCGTCATACGGCGCCGACATGTCGGGAAAGCGCACGCCGAGCCGGTCGTCGTTCGGCCCCACCAGCGGATTGTCGCCCAGGAGGTTGATGTGATCGGCGATGAGCATCAGGTCGCCCGGCTGCCACCAGGGATTCATCCCGCCGCACGCATTCGACACGACGAGCGTCTCTGCTCCCAGCGCCTGCATCACGCGCACCGGGAAGGTGACCTGCTGGAGCGAATATCCCTCGTAGCGATGGAAGCGTCCCTGCATCGCGACCACCGGGCGTCCGCCGAGCGTGCCGCACAGCAGGCGCCCGGCGTGACTCTCCACGGTGGACGCAGGAAATCCCGGGATGTCGCCGTACGGCACTGCGACGTCGACGTCGATCGCCGTCGCGAGGTCGCCGAGCCCGGTGCCAAGGATGATGGCGACCCCCGGCACGCCGCTCCAGCGCGCGCGCACGACGGCAGCCGCGTCATCCACGTCCTCTCGTGTGTGCGCGCCCACGTGTACGACGTCCGCCATCGCCGCCAATGGCGTCATGCTCGCTCTGCAACTCCGTTGTCGGCGAGGCCGGCACTGCCTCGCCCCATCGACGGAAACTGCGGACTCGGTGCATTCTCCGCGGCCGAGATCTCGGCCAGCTGCCGCTCCACCGCTACGCGCATCTGCGCGAGGTAGCTGCGGCGCGCGCGCTCGAGCTCCGCGAGATGCTGCTCCAGGTTCCGGATCTCGGCCCGCGCCCCTTCGATGTCGCCATCCGCCTGCGCACGCGCCTCGCGGATGATGAGCGACGCCTCGCGCTCGGAGCTCTCGCGGATCTCGCCGCGCAGCTGCTGCGCGCTCACCAGCGCGTCGTTCAGCGCCTTGTCGCGCTCGCGGAAGGCGCGCAGCTGCTCGTGAAAGCCCTTGGCCTTCTGCTCGAGCTCCTGGGACGCACGCGTCAGTCGCTCGAGCTCCTCCGCTACCTGCTCGCGGAACTGCTCGACGCGCTCGGGATCGTAACCGCGCAGCGACTTGCCGAAGTCGTAGCGCCGCACGTCCAGAGGGGTCAGATGAAAGGTCTCGTCCATTAGGCGGCTCTCGCTCCGAACAGCACGGTTCCGAGGCGCACCAGGGTGGCGCCCTCTTCCACCGCGACCTCGTAATCGCCCGACATGCCCATCGACAGCTCCACCGCGGGATGTCCCGCCTCGCGCAGCAGCGCCGCCGACGCCCGGGCACCCTTGAAGACCTCGCGAAGGGCCGCTTCGTCTGCATCGGCCGGCGCCATCGTCATCACGCCCCGCACCGCAAGTCCGCCAAGTTCCTTCAATCGCACCGCCTCCTGCTCCACGTCGGCGGGCTCGTAGCCACCCTTCGTTCCCTCGCCCGACACGTTCACCTGCAGCAGGACGTCCATCGGCCGACCGCGCGACAGCCCGTGCGCCGCCAGTGCGTCCGACAGCCGCGAACTATCCATCGAGTGGACGAGGTGGAACTCGTCCAGCTGCTTCACCTTGTTGCGCTGCAGGTGACCGATGAGGTGCCAGCGGAGCGGCACCGCCACCTCGCGCATCTTCGCGGTCGCCTCCTGCACCTTGTTCTCCCCCACGTCGCGCACGCCGGCGTCCCACGCCGCGACCGGCGCGTCGGGACCGTACGTCTTCGTCACCGCGACGATCGTCACTGTCTGTCCGTGCCCACCCCGCTCCCGCGCCCGCTCGATTCGCGCCCGGACCTCGGCGAGCCGGCCCGGCAAATCCTGAAAAGGCATAACACGAGAATTTACCGGAAGTTGCACCGCGATTCAAGCGAGTCGCGCGACGGCGAATGCAGGACCGCCGGCGCCGCCAGCCGCGGGCAATCGAGCAACCCGAGCATGATGCGGCTCACGTCGTCGGGCAGGCGTTCGCGTCCGGAGCCGGTCAGCGCCAAGGGCTGCCAGCCAGCCGGAGCGCTCGCAGCATCGATGAGCGGAAGCTGCCCACCGCCGGAGGCTGCGCCGCTGGACACGTACACCGGTCCGAGCAGGTGCCAGCCTGACCCCAGGAGCGCGCGCTGGCGTGCCGGCAGCGCGGCGGATGCAGCGACCGGCCGGCCGGCGGCGCGCGCCGCGCGGGCGATCAGCGCGGCGCGCTCCTCGTGCTGCCACCGCGCACCGTCGACATGCTCGCTCGCCGGCCATCGCAGCCCGGTGCGGCGCGCGATCTCGGCGTCGTACCAGTCCGCCGGAAGGAGCGGCACGGTCACGAGCGTGACGTCCGTGCGGTGCGCCTCCACGTCCTGCAGGTACCACAGCGGATACGTGTCGTTGTCCCCCGCCACGAAGAGCACGGCGTTGCGCGGTGCATTGTCGAGCAGGGCGACGGCCACGCGCCGTGGCGCGCTGGCTTCGTCACCGACACGGCGGTTCGTGGCAGCCAGGTTCCCCGCAAGCGGTACCAGTGCCACGGCGAGCGCACTCCATGCCGGCCATCGCCGCGCCCGAACGAACGCGAGTGCGCCGTAGCCCGCGAACAGCCCCCAGCCCCAGAACCCCAGCACGAAGAAGTAGTCCCGCTCGCGCGCTTCGTGTGCGTCGCCTGGCACGAAGCCATAGCCGAGGCTCGCACCTGCCTTGAGGTTGAGGTACCCGCACACCCCCACTGTACCGCATGCCGTGAGCACAAGCAGCGCCGATGCAACGCGCGGCACGTCACGCCGCATCGCACGCCATCCCGCGAACCCCGCGATGAGGAACAGCAGGGTGACGCCAACTCGTGCCGGCGTGGTGAAGACGCCATGTCCCAGCGCAAGCCCGAACTGCCAGTCGACATACTCGGCAAGGTTCGCCACCTGGAGCCACACGGGCGCCCGCCGCGGCCACATGGGTGCCACGTCGTACTGCCGCCGCGCGACCACATCGGCGAGCCCCGTGAGCGACGTGGGATTCCCCTGGTTCACCGCGGGATCATGCTGCGCGCGTACGAGCATGATGAGCAGCGCGCTCGCCGCAAGCGCCACGACGGCTGCCGTCGCGAGGAACGGCACCACCGCGCGCCCGAGGCGGCGGCGCACCGGAATGGACACGGCGCCGGCCAGCGCCCCGGCGGCGACCAGCTCCCACGACATTCGTCCGACGCCGGCCGCCGCGAGCAGCACACCGGACAGCAGCAGCGCGCGGTCGAAGGCCCAGCGACCGTCACGCGTGCGTGACGCGAGCACGATGGCCGCAGGCGCACCCACCAGCGCGCTGAGGTGCAGTGCGGGCGCGAGCGCGATCAGGTACGCGGTGCACAGCAGCCAGCGCACGTCGCCCTGCGCCGCCGCCTCGGACGCGCGCTGCGCTGCCGCCATCGTGGCCGCCACGAGCAGCAGCGACGCCGCGTACACCTCCGTCTCCGTCGCATTCGCCCAGACGCTCGACATCAGCCCCGCGCACAGCGCGCCGGCCGCCGCGCCCCAGGCCACGTCGCGCCGCGCTGAGGCCTCGCGCGCCACCATCCCCGCCGACAGCATCCCCGCGAGCGCCGTGCACGTCGCGGACAGCAGGTTCGACGCGCGCGCGACGTCCAGCGCGCCGCCCAGCAGCAACGTCCACACGCGCCCCGCCGCGACGAACAACGGCGTGCCGGGCGGATGCGGGATGCCGAATCCGTGCGCCGCCGCGATGAACTCGCCCGCATCCCAGAAGGTCACGCCGGGCGCCAGGGTCGCGAGGTACACCGCGAACAGCGCGGCGCCCACCAGCCAGCCCGCGCGCCGTGTCGTCAGCTCGGCGCTCCCGCCGGCGCGAGGTCGTCGCGAACCGGTGCGCGCCCGTCGAGAACGGCCCGCAGCTCCATACTGGTGAGGTCCCGCCACAGGCGGCCGCGCTCGGCCACCGCGATGGTCGAGCGCTCCTCGCTCACGACGATCACCAGCGCATCGGTCTCGTCGCTCAACCCCAGCGCGGCGCGATGTCGCGTGCCGAGCGCGCGGTCGGCGAGCGGCGCCTGCGAGAGCGGCAGGATGCAGCTCGCCGCGATGATGGTGTCACCACGCACGAGCACGGCGCCGTCGTGCAGCGGTGAGTACGGCGTGAAGATGGACATCAGGAGGTCCGCCGACACCTTGGCCTCGAGGCGCGAGCCGTATTCGGCGTAGCCGTCGAGTGGCGCATCGCGCTCGATGGCGACGATGGCCCCGATGCCCGACCGGCTCAACCGCTCGACCGCTTCGTAGATCTCCTCCGCGACCTCGCGCTGCTCCATTTCCTGGAAGATCTGCGCGAACCGCGCCTGCCCCAGGTGCGCCAGCGCCGAGCGCAGCTCGGGCGCGAAGACCACGAGCAGTGCGATGGCCCCGTACTGGAACACGAAGCCGAGCACGTAGCTGATCATCTCGAGCTTGAGCAGCCATGACGCCGCGTACACGGCGAGCAGTATCCCGAGCCCCGACACGATCTGCACCGTGCGCGTGCCGTGGAACATCCGCAGCACGCGGTACAGCACCACGGCGACGATCACCACCTCCAGCACGTCGCGCCAGCCCGGATGCATCAGTTGCAGCTGTTCGAGCTCCGTCATGCGCGGCCCGCCGAGCGGATCGCGGCGGCCACGTCGAGCGCCTGGCGGGTCGCGGAGACGTCGTGCACGCGAAACAGCCGCGCTCCACGCTCGTATGCCGCGACCGCCGCGCCCACGCTGCCGAACACGCGCTGTCGCGGTTCCGCGAGCCCCGTCAGCTCACCGATGAAGCGCTTGCGCGACACGCCGATCATCACCGGAACTCCCCACGTCGTGAACCGCTCGAGGCAGCCCAGCAGGCGGAGCGAGTGCGCGCTGCGCTTGCCGAAGCCGATCCCTGGATCGATGACAATCCGCTCGCGCGCAATCCCCGATTCCAGCGCCGCCTCCACACGCTCGGCCAGCTCGTCCATAACTTCGTCGAGGGGATCGCCCGCGAACACCGCATGCGCGTAACTCGCCATGTCCTCTACCCCGCCGCGGGAATGCATGAGCACCACGCCCACCTTGTGCTGTGCGCAGACGCGCGCCATCTCCGGATCGAGACGCATCGCCGACACGTCGTTCACGATGTGCGCGCCGGCCATGATGGCCGCCTCGGCCACCGAGCTCTTGACGGTATCCACCGACAGCAGCGCGTCGGGATGTTCAGCGGCCAGCGTCCGCACGATGGGCAGGATGCGGCGCAGTTCCTCGTCCACGGAGACGGGCTCGGCCCCCTGCGGACGCGTGGACTCGCCGCCGATGTCGAGGATATCGGCGCCCTCCACCAGCAGCTTGGCCGCCTGCGCGAGCGCGGCGGCCGGGGAGAAGAAGCTTCCCCCGTCGCTGAAGCTGTCCGGCGTCACGTTCACGATCCCCATGATGAGGGGATGCTCGAGCGACACCTCGCGGCCGCGGACCGTCCAGGTGGCGGGCATGCGGAGAAGATAACGCGGGATTGCCGGTGAGAGGCCAGCGCGCATGCGACAGGGGCACACCGGATGTTTCGGTGTGCCCCTGTGTCGTACGTATCCTGGCCGTGCCCGCTCTTTACGCGGGACTCGGCTCCGGGCCGCCGAGCAGTGGCTTGCGTCGCGGCTCGATCACGGGCGTCGGCGGTGCGACGGGCATCATCGGCGGCGTGCTGGGCACGCCGCTCGTGCGCGGCGGCAGTGCTTCGCCCCGCGCGATCATCTTGATGTCCTCGGCCGTCAGCGTCTCGCGCTCCAGCAGCGCGCCCGCCAGCGTGTGCAGCAGGTCCATGTTGTCGCTCAGCACTTCCTTGGCGCGGTCGTACGCCTTCGTGATCACGCGCTTGACTTCCGCGTCGACGAGCTGCGCGGTCTGCTCGCTCACCTCGCGGCGGTGCTGGATCTCGCGGCCCAGGAACAGCTCCTGCTCGTTGTCGCCCACGAGGATCGGCCCGATCGCATCGGACAGACCCCACTGCGTGACGTAGCGACGCGCGATACTCGTTGCCTTCTGGATGTCGCTCGATGCGCCCGTGGTGACACGGTCGTAGCCGAACACCAGCTCCTCCGCCGTGCGACCGCCGTACGTCATCACGAGCATCGCCTCGAGCTGCTGGCGGGTGATCGACACGCGATCGTCCTCCGGCAGCGTGAACGCGAGGCCGAGTGCACGGCCGCGCGGCACGATCGTGACCTTATGCAGCGGATCGTTGCCCACGATCTTCATCGCGCAGAGCGCGTGTCCCGCCTCGTGGTACGCCGTGAGCCGGCGCTCCTCGTCCTTCATCACCATGGACTTCCGCTCGGCGCCGAGCATGACCTTGTCCTTCGCCTCTTCCAGGTCGTCCATGTAGATCTTGTCGTGCCCGCGGCGCACCGCGAGCAGCGCGGCCTCGTTCACCAGGTTGGCCAGGTCGGCGCCCGCCATGCCCGGGGTACCGCGCGCCAGCGTCGTGATCTCGACGTCCTCGCCAACGGGCTTGTTGCGCAGGTGCACCTTCAGGATGCCTTCGCGGCCGCGGAGATCCGGCGCATCGACCACGATCTGCCGGTCGAAGCGGCCCGGGCGCAGCAGCGCAGGGTCGAGCACGTCCGGCCGGTTGGTGGCCGCGATGAGGATCACGCCCTCGTTCGACTCGAAGCCGTCCATCTCCACGAGGAGCTGGTTCAGCGTCTGCTCGCGCTCATCGTGACCTCCGCCCAGTCCGGCGCCGCGGTGACGGCCCACGGCGTCGATCTCGTCGATGAAGATGATGCACGGCGCGTGCGCCTTGCCCTGCTCGAACAGGTCACGCACGCGGCTCGCGCCGACGCCCACGAACATCTCCACGAAGTCCGAGCCGGACATCGAGAAGAACGGTCGCGCGGCCTCGCCGGCGACGGCGCGAGCCAGCAGCGTCTTGCCCGTACCCGGCGGACCCACGAGCAGGCAGCCCTTCGGCAGCCGGCCACCGAGCTTCGTGTACTTCTGCGGATCCTTCAGGAACTCGATGATCTCCTCCAGCTCCTGCTTCGCCTCGTCCGCACCGGCGACGTCGGCAAAGGTCACCTTGGGCGTGTCACCCGTGAGGAGCTTTGCCTTCGACTTGCCGAACGAGAACGCCTTGTTGCCGCCCGCCTGCATCTGGCGGAACAGGAACAGGTAGAAGCCGATCAGCAGCAGCCAGGGCAGGAAGTTGATCACCCACGCCATCACGCTCGGCTTGGGGTCCTCGGAGCTGAGCTTCACGCCCTTGGCGCTGAGCCGCTCCACTTCCGCCGGCGAATTGGCGGCGGGCAGCTGGATGGTGAACCGCTTCGCCGCCTTGCCGGCCGAGCTGCTGAACGCCCGCGGCTCGTTCAGCGTGCCGGTGACGTTCTTGCCGCCTTCGATCGTGACTTCGGCGATGTTGCCCGCATCCAGCTGCGCGCGATACTCGTCGTAGCGGATCTTCGTCGCCGCATCGGCGCCCTTGCCGATCAACTGGATGAGCGCGACGGGGATCAGGATGATGAGGATCCAGAACGAGAGCGTCTTCGAGAAACGCGCCCAGTTGAATCCGCTGTTGTTGTTGCCGTTTTTCGGCGGTGTTGGGACAGGCATTACAGCAAGCTCGCGATATATGGCAGATGCCGGAAACTCTCGGCGTGATCCAACCCGTAACCGACCAGGAACTCGTGCGGTGCGTCGTAGCCGATGAACTTCGTGTCGTACTTCAGTTCGTCGGCGATGTGCTTGTGCAGTAGTGCGCAGATCTCGAGGGAACGCGGATTCCGTGCCTTCAACAACTCCATCAGGCGGTTGAGGGTCCGTCCGGTGTCGACGATGTCCTCGACCAGCAGGATGTGCTTCCCCTCGAGCGCCGTCTCCGGATCATACACCAGTCGCACGTTTCCGCTCGACACCATCGACTCGCCGTAGCTCGACGCGACAAGGAAATCTACATGAAGGGGACGGTTGATCTGCCGGACGAGGTCGCTGAGGAAGATGAAACTCCCCTTCAGCAGGCCGAGGACGAGCAGGTCGCCCTCGGGGTACGCCGTGGTGATCTCCTGCCCCAGCTCCTGCACCCGGCTCGCGATGTCCCCCGCCGTGTAGACGATGCGGCGAAGTGCCCGGCCTTCGAGCCGTGGATCAGCGATCGATTCGTTCACAGACATAATGTCGAACCGGCCCGCCGGACCGATCGGTTGCCGCGTCACTGCGGCGCACTCCTGGAATCCACAACACGTCGGTCCCATCCACCACGACGGGCCAGCCATCGCGGTCCGTTCCACTCACGCCCACATCTGATAAATAGCGCGTCACACGACGGCGCGGTTGGTTCCCCGCCGGCTCCAGCCGGTCTCCGGCCGTCCACGGCCGGACCACCGCCCCATCGGACGCCGCAATCGATGCCGCCCATGGCGACGACGACGCGCGCGTGCTGACGTGAAAGCGAAACCGTCCCCACTCCATCGATCCCGCCACGGGCAGGCGGACCGCCCGCAACGGCGGCGTCAGCGCCGGCTTCGCAAGAATGTAGGCGTCGCGAGTTGCCTCGAGACGCCATCCGCCCGCGAGCGGCACCGTGCCGCGACGGGGTTCACTACTGGTAAACTCGGCAAGGCGCTCTGTTCCGCGACGGTCCAGCGCCAGGCCCGCCCGGCCGGCCAGCGCGGCCCAGAGCACTGCAAGAGAACCGCGATCATAGCCGCTCAGTTCCCGAGCGGCAACGCACACGCGCCCGGGACCGCTGCACACGGGACGCAGCCGCGCATCCACGAACGCCTCGATCTCGCTGCGCAGCAGGGCCGCGCGCCGCGCCGTCGCCAGCAGCTCCCCGTCGATCCCGGGACGCACGCGCCGGAGCGCCGGCAGCAGGTCGTGGCGCACGCGATTCCGCAGGAACTCGCGCGACGCGTTGCTCGGATCCTCCACCCAGGGCATCGGCACCGCGCGCAGGTACTCGGCGAGCACGCTGCGGCGCAGCGCCACGAATGGGCGGACGATGACATCCGTAGTGAGTCCCGCGAGCCCGCGCGCGCCACTGCCGCGCATCACGCGCATGAGCACCGTTTCCAGCTGGTCGTCTTCCGTATGGGCGGTGACCAGCCGAGCGCCTCGCTCCGCCGCCATCGCCGCCAGGAAACCGTGACGCGCAACGCGCCACGCGGCTTCGCGCCCGTCGCCCGTCGAGTCGGGCCCTCGCATGTGACCTTCGAGCACCGGCAGCCCTGCCGCCGACGCGACGTCCCGGACGTGCCGCGCTGCATCCGCCGCCGCGGGACCCGTGCCGTGGTCGAACGTTGCCACCGCGGCAATGCGCGCGTGCGCCACCGATGTCATCGCACAGAGGAGCGCCATGGAATCGAGGCCGCCGGACACCGCGAGCAGCAGCGGTGCATCCGTCACTCGCGCGGCGCGGCGCGCCGCGGCCGCCACGGCTCGCGAAGGGTCGGGACGCATCGGGGCAATATAGTGCGACCCGGATGACTCGCGTATGTCGCGCCCCTCTGGATTGACACAGCACGCCGCGCTATCTTCACGCCGTCACGATCGGAATCACGGCGACAGGAGCATCACTTGGAAACTCACGGTCCGCTGGGCACCCTCTGGGTCGGGCTCGGCCTCTGCTGCTTCTACATCGCGCTCGTGTGGATCAACACGCTGCTGGGCGTGGTCCTCACGCCGCTGTTCATCGTCCCGCTCACGTGGTTGCAGGATCGACTGCGCGGGAAGACCCCCGCGCGTGGCTGACAGCGCGTCGCACTCAGGGGGAATCACGCGGTGAGGGACGCGCGCTTCGAGCACGCGTCCCTTCCGTTTTTTCGAGGCGCCCTGCGGCGCCTCGTGTCGCGGGTGCTGCTGGCCGGCGCCCTCTTGTGCGCCGCCGCGTCAGGCGCCGCGGCGCAGACCGTCCGTCCCTGGCTCGATTGGCGATCGGTCGAGACCCCGCACTTCGTCTTCCACTTTCCTGAGCAGTACCGCGAGTGGACGCTCGCGCTCGCCGCTCGCATGGAGGGCGTGCGCGACCAGGTCGGACGAATCGTGGGGTACCTCCCGCCGCGCCGCGTGCACATCGTCGTGGACGATCCCACCAATGATGCCAACGGCGTGGCCTTCACGACGCTCGACGCGCCCACCATCGTGCTCTATCCCACGCCGCCGGATCCGCGCGAGGAAGTGGGCAACTTCCGCGTCTGGGGCGAGCTCGTCGCCACGCACGAGTTCGCGCACGTCGCGCACCTCGACCGTCCGTCGCGCAACCGCCTGCAGCAACTCTACTGGTCGCTGTCGCCCGTGCCCCTGGGACCCATTCCCGTGGCCGCGCCACGGTGGGCGCTCGAGGGGTACGCCACGTATGTCGAGGGACGCGTCACCGGCTCCGGCCGGCCCAACCACGCGTGGCGCGCCGCCGTGCTGCGCCAGTTCGCGCTCGAGGGGCGCCTGCCCGGCTACGCGCAGCTGAGCGCCACGGGACCATTCGAGACGGGCAACTTCGCATACCTGGCCGGCTCCGCGTTCTTCGAGTGGCTCGCCCGCCGCGGCGGCGATTCGAGCGTCACCGCGCTCTGGCGCCGGATGACGGCGAAGACCGTCCGCTCCTTCGACGCCGCCTTCACCGGTGTCTACGGGGATGCGCCCGCCACGCTCTACGAGCGCTTCGTGGCGGAAGTCACCGCGGATGCGCTCGAGTTCGAGCGCACGCTCGCGCGCGACGCGCTCGTGCGCGGCACGCTCGTGCAGCGCCTCGAGCGCAACACGGGCGATCCCGCGATCTCCCCCGACGGCCGGTTCGTCGCGCTCACCATCCGCCACCGCACGCTGCCGAGTGAGCTGGTGGTGTGGAGCACGGCGGACGAGCCGGACACCCTCGCCGAGGCGCGTCGCGCGGCGCTGCTCGCGCGCGATCCCGATGACGTGCCGGACCGCGCATTCTACCCGCCGACGCGCCACACCATCATCTCGCTCGTTCCCGGTGACGGATATCCGTACGAGTCACCGCGCTGGATGCCCGACAACCGCCACCTCCTCGTGACGCGTCGGATGCCGATGCACGACGGCACCATCCGGCCCGATCTCTTCATGTGGAGCGCGGAGGACGGCGACCTGCGCCGCATCACCACGGGCGCGTCCGTCCGCGACGCCGACCCGTTGCGCGACGGCCGGTCCGCCGCCGCCGTGCGCTGTGACCGCGGATGGTGCGACCTCGTTCGCGTCGCGCTCGCCACCGGTGCACTTCAGGTGCTCGCGGCCGGCAGTGTCCTGCGCAACTACTATCGCCCGCGCGTCTCGAAGGTGACCGGTGAGATCGTCGTCGCCGAACAATCCGGCGACCGGTGGCGCATCGTGCACATGGCGCCTGACGGCACCGGGGCGCGCTACGCCGATCCGGATGACGGCGTCACGCGCTACGACGCCACGTTCGCCGTGGATGGCACGACCATCGTCACCACGTCCGAAGCCGGAGGCGTCGCGAACCTCGAGCGGCTCGATCCCGTCGACACACGCCCCACGCGCCTGACTGCCGTCACGGGAGCGGCGGTGGGCGCCGACGTCGCTCCCGACGGCACGCTGTGGTTCCTCTCGCTCGAGGCCAACGGCTACGACCTCCGGCGCATCCATCCGGACAGCGCGTCCATCGCGCGCGCCGCAAACGCGTCCGTTCCGCTGCGCCTCGGTCTCGTCGATCCTGCGTCCCCCATCCTCCCGCCGCGCATCGTCCTCGCGACCAGCGACACCAGCCGCCGTCCGTCGCTTTCCCCCATCGGCGCAGATCGCCCGTACGGCATCGGCCCGTCGCGGTACCGCTACGTCCCTGCAGGCACCACGGGATTCGGTGGAAGCTCCGTGCTGCTCGGCGTCGTGCGCAGCGACCCCGTGGGACGGTTTGGCGTCGCGGGACTGGCTGCCATGGGCGCCGGCTCCCTTCCGGCGGGCGTCGCCCTCATCGTCACGTCGCGCGCGACACGCACGGAACGCACGCTTGCCCTCTGGAGCTCGCACGAGGGTCCGTCCGCCCGGTACGCACCCGCGTATGGTGCCGGGTTGGACCTCACCCGCTCGGGCGGTGCCGTTCGCCTGCAGCGCACGCGCGTCATCGACGGCGGCCAGGTCGACGGCACCATCGCCGTGCTTGCCGAACGGCAACACTCGGCGGCCTTCGAGTCGCGGACGCGGGAGGCCGTCGTCGGCGGTTTCACCATCGTCGGCAGGCAGCGCGACGAGGCGGTTCGCTACCAGGAGCAGCTGACGAACGTCGCCGAGGCGGGCAGCATCGACGGGACGTCGTACCACCGCCTCCGGAGTGCGTTCTTCTTCGGCGCGGGATCGGGCACCAGCGCGCTCACCACGCTGCGCCTGTCCTACGGATCCATGGGCGGCGCAGACGGCAGTGAGCGTGAGCGGTTCGCCATCGGCGGGTTCGCGTCACCGCTCATCGACCCGTTGTTCGACAGCCGTCGCGTCGATGCGCCGGCGTACCCCGTCGGAAGCTCCACCGCGAATACCTTCAGCAGCTTCCGGGTGAGCGTCCCCCTGCCGCCGCTCGAGCTGTTCTACGCGGGTGCCAGCCCGGATCTCTATCGCACGTCACTGCGCAGCTACGGGTTGGAGTTCCGGCAGCATGTACCGGCCGTGCCGGCGCTGGGCACCCCCGACGTGGACGTCCTCGCCGGCTTCGCCCGCGCACTCGACGCGCCCGTGACGAAGGAGTGGCGCTACTACGTGAGCCTCTCCATTCGCCCCTGACGCGTGCCGCTCACGCGAGCAGGCTGCCGGCCCGCACCGTGAGGAAGTCGTCGAACTCCTCGAGCACGAGAACGTCGAGGAGCGCCGCGGCCTCGTGCAGGCGATGGCCTTCGGCTGCCCCGGCGACCAGCCGCGCCAGCTCGCCAGCGCGGACGTCGACGTAGTACTCGCGGGTCATCTGGCCACCTCCATCGATCGGCGCCCCGTGACGGATCCATTGCCACAGTTGCGTGCGCGAGATCTCCGCCGTCGCCGCATCCTCCATGAGGTTGTGAATGGCCACCGCGCCTGAGCCCCGCAGCCACGCGTCCATGTAGAGCAGCGCGACCTCCACGTTCATCCGGATGCCCTCGGTGGTGATCGCTCCGCCGGGCACCTCGGCGTCGACGAGGTCCAGGGCCGTTGTCGCGACGTCCTCGCGCCGACGGTCCTTCTGGTGCGGCCGCGCGCCGAGCACGCGGTCGAACGCCTCGGCGGCAACGGGCACCAGGTCAGGGTGGGCCACCCACGTCCCGTCGAAGCCCTGTGCACTCTCGCGCTCCTTGTCCTCGCGCACCCTGGCGAATGCACGTGCATTGACCGCGGCGTCGCGGCGGCTCGGGATGAACGCGGCCATCCCGCCGATCGCGTGCGCGCCGCGCGTGTGACACACCTGCACGAGGCGCTCCGCGTAGGCGCGCATGAAGGGCACGGTCATCGTGAGCTGCGAGCGATCGGGCAGCACCTTGTCGGGCCGGTCGCGGAACGTCTTGATGAAGCTGAACAGGTAGTCCCAGCGTCCGGCATTGAGACCCGATGCGTGATCGCGCAGTGCGTACAGGATCTCTTCCATCTCGAATGCCGCGGGCAGCGTCTCGATCAGCACGGTGGCACGCACCGAGCCGTGCGGGATGCCGAGCGCCTGCTGTGCCTCGGTGAACACGTCGTTCCACAAACGCGCTTCGCGACGCCCTTCCAGCTTCGGCAGGTAGAAGTACGGACCCGAGCCGCGCGCGAGCAGTTCCCGCGCGTTGTGGAAGAAGTACAGCCCGAAATCCACCAGGCTGGCGCTCGCAGGTTCGCCGTCGATGAGCACGTGGTGCTCGTCCAGGTGCCAGCCGCGCGGACGGACGACGAGCGTGGCACGCTCGGCGTTCAGCGCGTACGAACGCCCGGGCAGCTCGAGCGAGAGGCTACCCCGCACGGCCTCGAGGAGGTTGTGCTGGCCGTCGAGGACATTTCCCCACGTCGGTGAGCACGCATCCTCGAGGTCAGCCATGAAGACCCGTGCGCCGGAGTTGAGCGCGTTGATCATCATCTTCCGATCGACGAGACCGGTAATCTCGACGCGGCGGTCATTGAGATCCGCGGGAGCTTCGGCGACCACCCAGTCGGCGTCGCGAATCGCGGGGGTCGCCACGGGGAAGTCCGTCCCGGTGTCGGCCGTGATCCGGGCGAGCGCCGCGCGCCGATCGGGCCTGGCCGCCAGGCAGCCACGCCGCTCGCCGGCGAACATGCGTTGGAGGCGCGCGACGAAGCGGAGCGCGTCGTCGGTCAGGATGATGGGGGCGCTCGCCCGTTCGGGACCGACGATGCGAACGCCTGCAGTACTGGAGACCATCCGTTGCGGGACTTGGGGTTGAACGACGCGCGGCGGGACGCGACACCGGCCTGCCGGACTTTGAGATTGGTCGGGCGCGCCTAGCGACAAATCGATGCTGGGGAGTCTATATTATGCGCCGCCAACTTTTGCCCCCTCGTTGTACATTTCCCTATTCGCCGTGTGGCATCCGGCAACTCTGTTCGCGCGGAACACCTCCCTCTCTCCGCGTGCCCCTCAGGAGGACACAGATGACGCTTCACCGTGCCTCACGGTACACCATCGCCCTCGCGCTGCTCGCCCTGCCGGCGATAGCCAGCGCCCAGGCGTTCGGCCTGAATGAAATCGGTTCATGCGCCCTCGCGCGTGGATTTGCCGTCACCGGCGCCGTATGCGATGACGCATCCACGATCTACTGGAACCCCGGCGCCATGCCGCGGAAGGAAGGCCTCGCGTTCCTGGGCGGCGCGGCCATTATCAAGCTCAACGGCTCGTTCACGCGCGACACGAGCTTCCGAAAGTACGAGGCCGATATCCCGACGGCGGTCGTGCCCCATGTCTTCCTGAACTACCGTTCGGGCAAGTCGGCGTACGGCGTCGGCGTGTACGTGCCGTACGGCCTGACCTCTCAGTGGGACGACAACTTCCCGGGGCGCTTCTCGGCCAAGAAGGCCTCGCTGCAGACGATCTACATCCAGCCGAACTTCGCCTACCAGATTACAGATAACTGGTCAATTGGGGGCGGGCCGGTTATCGGCCATTCGTCCGTCGAGCTCGTCCAGGGTATCGATCTCGCCACTACGCCCACCACGACACCCGGGGTGACGTTCGGTAACCTCGGAATCCCGAAGTACACCGAGTTCGGCCGAGCGACCCTGAAGGGTACCGCCATCGCCTACGGCTTCGACCTCGGCCTGCACGGCCGCATCAACGCGAACTGGGAACTGGGCCTCCGCGCCCTGTCGCAGCTCACGTTCAACTACAGCGATGCGGACGCGACGTTCGCGCCGATCCAGACGAACCTGACGCTGGCGGCGGGCAATCCCTTCGGCGCGCCGGCGGGCACCCCGGTTGACGCACTCGTCGCGTCCCAGTTCACGACCGGCGCACTGGTTTCCCAGAAGGTGCAGACCAGCATCCAGCATCCGGCACAGATCCAGGTCGGTGTTGGGTATTCCGGCTTCACGAATACGACGCTCAGCGTGGACTACGCGTATGTCGGGTGGAAGTCGTTCAAGCAGCTCCCGGTGAACTTTCAGGGCGCTGCGCCGAGCAAGGTGATTCAGGAGGATTACAACAACACGTCGTCCATCCGGTTTGGTGCCGAACACCGGTACATGAACGGGGGCGCGCTGCGGGCCGGTTTTGCGGCGGCGGCCTCGGCCGCACCGCCGGAAACCGTCACGCCGTTGCTCCCGGAGATGGATCGTGAGCTCGGAATGATCGGCGGTGGCCTGCCGCTCATGGGCGGCTTCGTTTTGGATGCGGCCTATTCGCACATCTTCACGCAGGGCTCGCGCGGTCGTATCGACGAACGCACGACGGGGATGACCTCCGCCCAGGCCCTCGCGCTGAACAGTGGGTCCTACACGCTGAACGCGAACATCTTTTCGTTCAGCCTCAAGTACGCCTTCTAATCCACGCCCGGAGACATCAGGATGTATCGACTGAATCATCTCGCCCGCGTGGTGGCGTTCGGCGCCCTCGTCGGGTCTGCCGCATGCGAAAACCACAGCACCGTCCTCGGCCCGGTCACGCCTGCCGGTGGTGACATCTTCGCCAGATATGTCGCACTCGGCAACAGCATCACCGCGGGATTCCAGAGCAACGGCATCAACGATTCCACCCAGCGGCAGAGCTACGCGCGGCTCCTCGCCATCCAGATGGGGACCCAGTATCACTACGCGTCATTGGCGCTGCCTGGCTGCCCTCCGCCGATAGCGAATGGGCTCACTGGCGCTCTCCTCTCCACCGCCACGCCGTGTGCGCTTCGCACGACGTCGTCCGTGACGGATGCGCTCAACAACGTGGCGGTGCCGGGTGCGCGGGTGCTCGACCCGATTTCGGCGTCGTCAGTCGCCTCCAATGCGCTGACGACGTTCATCCTCGGCGGCAAGACGCAGGTGTCCCGTGCGCTGGACGCGCGCCCCACTTTCGCGTCCATCTGGATCGGCAACAACGACGTGCTCAGCGCCGGGCTGTCCGGCATCCTGGTGGCTGGTACGCCGTACTCGCCGGGCATCGTGAGCACGCAGGCGCAGTTCCAGGCGAGCTACGACGCCATGATCAAGCAGCTGACGGACAGCGCGCCCGGCCTCAGAGGCGTGTTGATCGGGGTGGTGCAGGTTTCTGGCGCCGCCGCGATGAGCCCGGCCGCGGTTCTCGCGTCGCCGGCCGTCCAGGCGGGCATCAACGCCGCCACGGGCAAGACTGTCGTCATCCAGCCGAACTGCACCGGGTCGACGTCGCTTCTCGAGATCCAGCAGCTGCTGGGGGCAATCAAGTCGGGCGCGCATCCGGCGACCATCTCGTGCGACAAGACCGGCTTTCCGTTCCCCGTGGGCGACCTCTTCGTGCTCGACCCGACGGAGCAGGCCACGCTGTCGGCAGTGATCACGGGCTACAACAACTACATCGCCGCCAAGGCTGCGAGCATCGGGTTCGCCTACTATGACCCGAATCCGCTGCTCGCCGCGCAGCACGCGAACGGCGCCATCCCGGCCTTCCCGAACCTGACGAGCCCGACCGCGACGTTCGGCCTCATCTTCTCGCTCGATGGCGTCCACCCGGCGGCCGCTGGTCACATCCTCATCGCGAACGACCTCATCACGGCGATCAACGCGAAGTACGGCACCACGCTGGCGCCCGTCAAGTAGTTCTTCGGGAGTCATTCGGCGTGGTAGCGACTAGAGGCAGTAATGAAAAAGACGGGGGCGACGAAAGTCGCCCCCGCCTTTTTCATTCTACTCTTTGAGGAGGCGGATCGAATGGTTGCTCACAGCTGCCCTCAGCAGCGCCTCGGCCGCTCCTGGCCCAGTCGACTCCTCGTGGATCGGTGCCGAATCTGGCCAGACTCCGCCTTTCGTATCGCGCGTGTCACTGTCGTGTATCATGACAGTAAGTGAGTCGATGCGGCAGAGCGTTCCCGACCTTCCGTTGACTTCTCCAGGTTGGTACAGTAGCCGAATAACCGGCATGCTTCAGCTCGGCAGCCCTCGCCGGGATCTATCCGGGGTTTGCAACGTGGTCTTCAATCTTCTCGTTGCAACATCGTTCACGCTCGCACCCAAGCCACGGGGCATCGAGGATGCCCTCCACCTTGCCATGCACGGAGCCGAACGTCGCCGGTACGAAGTAACGCCAAGCCTGCTGAAGCGTCCAAACGTTGACGGCCAGATTGTCATTGCCGATGGTATTCCGGCTGGGCGGACTTCCCGATCTCGGGGGTAGGGGAAGCAAATGCCTCCGGTGCGCTGCGGCAGTGTCTCCGTCTCTCACTTGGTCACGTACCAAGATCGTGGCAAGGAGTGAACAGGTATGGCGCACAATTGTGATACTATCCTAAGTGCATGTTTCACATGGCATAAATGCCACAATGATGATGTACTTTAGTAGAACGATTCAACACGCTGATACGAGTTCGTCGCCGGAGCCGAATTGGCCGCGATTGGGCCGGATTTGGCGAGGCCACTTCGCCCACGGGAAGTGTTACACCGCATGGCAATAAAGTACATGCCATGATGGCGTGATGACCTTAACGATTCACTCGGTGGAACCGGTCGCTGGTCCAGACCAGGATCCCTGCCCTCGCTCGAGGCAGGTCAGGTCCGGAGCGTTTCGATTGAATCCGCCAGCGGCTCCCGGTCTCCCGCGACGCCAGCGGCAGTCATCGGGCGACTGAGCGAGCCTGCCCATCGGCCGCGTCCTGGGAGCGCAGGGAGTGCGGCTCGCCCATGTTCCAGTCGGCGATGAGCGCTTCCGAGCGGCCAATCTCAGCGAGATCGACGCCTCCGGTGATTCCGTCACAATGACTGATCACAACTCCGATGCTCGCATCGGAGTCCTGGTGCGCAGCGCTGGCGCAACGTCAGTGCGCCACACCAAGTCGAGGGGAGTGAAGGCGCGTCAGCCGAACGACGGCACCATTTCGCGTGCGGCACGGCCTCTATCCCAGTGCGTGAGAATGCGCCGGGTACCGCCACGTCGATCAAGCAGTGCGGAGCCGAAGCCGACGCCATCGACGAGGTAGTTGGACTTTTTAACACTCAGTCCGCTTGGCGCTTTTAGGCAGCCCACAGCGGTTGGCGAAAGTCCGACCGAACAGCACCTTATGGCTACCGGTAGGGTCCGCCGCCAGACGACCCGCTAACGCCGCGTCCGCTGCCCCCTCGGGTCCGCCCGGATCCGCCGCGCGAGGCACCCCCGCCCTCGGCTGGACGACCACCGCCGGCGCTGCCGCCCGAGCGGGGACCATGCGACTGAGGGGCCGGACCGGATCGCGGCGGCCTTCCGCCGGCGGGCGGAGCAGACCCGCCCCGCCCGCCCGACGACGCGCCGCCACCGCCGTGCGCCGCACGACGCTCTGCCTTCTCCTTCGCCCGCTTTCGCTCCTCCGACTTCCGCGCGCGGATCTCGGCGATTCGCTCCGCGATGGGGACCTCGAACCGCTGCTTCGGCTTGCTGGCGTAGTCGAACCCCGACACCACCACCCGCGGCAGCCGCTTGCTGATGGCCCGCTCGATCGCCGCCAGATCGGACTCTTCCTCGGGCGAGACGAACGTGAACGCATCACCCGTCGCGTCCGCCCGGGCCGTCCGTCCGACGCGATGGATGTAATCCTCGGGGATGTGCGGCACGTCGAAGTTCACCACGTGCTCCAGTTGCTCCACGTCGATCCCGCGCGCCACGATGTCCGTGGCGACCAGGCAGCGGTAGCGGCCGGTCTTGAACCCGTCCAAGGCCTCTGTCCGCTGGGCCTGCGAGCGGTTGCCATGGATCTTCGCGTTCGGGATCCCTTCCGTCACGAGGTAGTCGGCGAGGCGGTTGGCGCGGTGCTTCGTGCGAGTGAAGACGATCACGTTGCCGATGTCCCCGCGCCGCATCAGCTCCACGAACAGGGCGGGCTTGAGCTCCTCGCGCACGGCGTAGACGGCCTGCCGGATGCCGATGGCCGGCGCCGACTTGCGCTCCAAGTTGATCGTGGCCGGGTTGTGCAGCAGTTCCCGCGTGAGCGCGATGATCGGGGCCGGCATGGTCGCGGAGAAGAACAGCGTCTGCCGCTTGACCGGCAGGTGCTTGAGCACCCGCTTGATGTCGGGCAGGAAGCCCATGTCCAGCATGCGGTCCGCCTCGTCGAGCACCAGCACCTCCAGGCCGCTCAACTTGGCATAGGGCTGCTTGAAGTGATCCAGCAGGCGGCCCGGCGTTGCGATGATCACGTCGACGCCGCTGCGGAAGGCATGTTCCTGCGGGCCCATGCCCACGCCGCCGAAGACGGCGGCGCCCGACAGCGGCGTGTGCACCGCGAGCTGCTTCAGGTGCTCCTCGATCTGGGCGGCCAGCTCGCGCGTCGGCGTGAGGATCAGCGCCCGCGTCGTGCCGCGCGGCTTCTCCATCAGCCGGTTGAGGATCGGGAGGAGGAATGCCGCCGTCTTGCCGCTCCCCGTCATTGCGCAGGCGAGCAGGTCCCGTCCCTCGACCGCCGGCGGGATCGCCTGCTCCTGAATGGGCGTTGCGCGCGTGAAGCCCAGCTCCCGCGTACCGCGGAGCAGGTCGGGGTGCAGCTTGAATCCGGCGAAAGACATCTGACGGGGACAGAGGGCGTGGTGCAATGCTGAAGATTCCACGCAAGTTAGTCGTCGGCGGGGAGGCACGGCACCGCGCGCCGTGTGTTCGCCGAAACCCAACCCGTCAGCCGCATCCCCTATCGAGGGAAGCACGATGACCGACGCCACCAAGGTCCCGGCAGACACGCGTCGCCGTGACTGATCAGTAGCTCCTGGCTCGCCGTCTCGCCGGCAACCGGTCGGCGAACACGTGCTGCACGACTGTTGGCGAACCGACTAGAGCAACACGGCGATGTCGTAGAGCGCGTGCGTCCACGCCGTGATGCCGAACCCGCGCAGCAGGTAGAGCGCACTGAAGGCCATCCCGGCGATCGCGCGAAAGACGAACGATTCGAGCTTCAGCGGCTCGCCGAGCGGACCGATGTAGTGGAAGGCGGAAAACAGGAGCGCGCCGAGGAGCGTCGCGATCGAGCCGCCCACGAGGCGGCTGAATCCGAGGAGACGAAAGCCAGTCGCCAGCAGCGCCACGATCACCACGCGAAAGAGCAACTCCTCGTACAGCCCCGCGCCCACCGAGAGCGTGAGCCGCTCGAGCGGGGTCCCGTTCAATCCACCACCGGCAGCGAGCGCCCGAAGCGGGCCGACGAGCCGCATCGTCACCGTTCCCACCACCATGCCGAACAGGAGCGCGAGGATCACCGACTCACCGAGCATGGCCGCGAGCACGGAACCGCGGATGCGACCTGCTCCCGTGTCGCGCCAGATGAGCCACAGGGCGATCCCGATGACGAGCCCCATGAACACCAGCGGTCCTCGCACGCCGAGCACGAGCGTGAAGAGGCTGGTGAGGACCACGTCGGCGCCGTTGCGGATGATGGCGCCCTGCGCGCGAACCGGAGAGACGGCCTCGAGCACTTCGTAGAACGCGAGAAGGGGCAACGCGAATACGAGGCTGTGCCGATGCGAGCGACTCAGCGACCAGTACTGCCGCGCCTCGGCGCGTACGCCGGCCATCACTGACGGGGGTTCATGTCGCGGTGTCGGGAATCGGCACGTCTGCAGACGCACGTGGTAGGACGTGAAAGTTGTCGAGCCGGGCACGGCGATGGCAAGTTCGATTTCCGCTCGGCGCTGCGTTCACGCGCACGGTGGCGTCCACGCTTGCGCGAAGGAACCACACATGACAACTTGGGCAGGAATGCTCGTTCGCCCGCATCTTGAACCCGAAACGAAGGAGGTGATCAATTGTCTAGTCAGCCTCGGACCAGCAAGATCACCGTAAACCGCTTCTAGTCCACGGTTTACGCGGATCGGCGGTCTTGCGGTCCGGTTTCATTATTGAGCGTTTTCTTGTAGGGCGAAAGCGCGCGAAATGATAGAAAGCGGCAGTCACAGTCAATCGTGAGTGCCGCTTTTGTCATTTCCCACGACCACACAGTCACTCACGAGTTGGGAACCTCGCTTTAGGGATGTGGGTTCCGGAAATTCTGGCGCGTGGATTCCGGAAATTCTGGCCACCTGTGGAGATGGGGGCGGGGCCGTCGGATCGTCAAGGCCGAGGTGCTTCGTCCGGAGCGACGGCCCGTCGAGCGTCAGCAAGCGGCCGCGCT
>JBBRZK010000065.1:0-25808 GCA_038236775.1 Gemmatimonadales bacterium | reverse complement strand
CGTGAATCTGACCACGTTGCGGCAGCAGTACCGCGCGGTGCGGCCGGTGTTGACCGAGCGGTCGCGGCGCGTGTGGGCCGCCAGCGAGGCGATCGCCCTCGGCCACGGCGGCATCGGCGTGGTGGAGCGCGCGACGGGGATTTCTCGCTCCACGATCAGTCGCGGGATCCGCGAGCTCGCGTCGGGCGACCCCCTCGAGGTCGAGCGGACGCGGCGGCGGGGGGGCGGCCGCGCCCGGGCGGAGGTCAAAGATGTCACGCTCGCCGCGGACTTGAATGGCTTGGTCGAGCCGACGCCCTCGGGCGATCCCGATTCCCCGCTGCGCTGGACGTCCAAAAGCGTGCGTCGGCTCGCGACGGAACTGCAGGCGTTGGGGCACGAGGTGAGCTATCACCGCGTGGGGACGTTGCTCCACGAGGCGGGCTACGCCTTGCAGGCGAACCGGAAGACGCGTGAAGGCACGTCGCATCCGGATCGCGATGCGCAGTTTCAGTACGTCAACGACCAGGTGCAGCGCTTTCAGCGCCAGCATCGGCCGACCATCTCGGTCGATACGAAAAAGAAGGAGCTCGTCGGCGACTTCAAGAATGCGGGGCGCGAGTGGCGCCCCGCAGGGCGCCCCGACGCCGTCCGCGTGCATGACTTTATCATTCCTGGCCAAGGCAAAGCCATCCCGTACGGCATCTATGATCTGGCCCGCAATGAGGGCTGGGTGAGTGTGGGGATTGATCACGATACGGCCGGCTTCGCGGTCCATGCCATTCGGCGCTGGTGGCGCGTGATGGGCCGCGCGGCGTATCCGGACACGCGCGCCCTGCTCATTATGGCCGATGCCGGCGGCAGTAACGGCTCGCGCGTGCGCCCGTGGAAGTGGGCGCTCCATCAGTTCGCGACGCGCACGGGACTGGCCATCACGGTGTGTCATTTTCCCCCGGGGACCAGCAAGTGGAACAAGATCGAGCATCGCCTCTTTTCCCACATCGCGATGAACTGGCGCGGCAAGCCTTTGGTGGATCTCGCGACGATCGTCAGTCTCATTGGCGCCACCACCACGGAAGCCGGGCTCCGGATTCGGTCCGAGCTTGATCCCGGGATCTATCCGAAAGGCGTCGTCATCACCGACGAGCAAATGGCCCAGATCCATCTTGAGCCACATGCTTTCCACGGCGACTGGAACTATACGATCCGTCCGCGAGCACGCTCCTCGTGAGTCAGTTATTTCTTCACATGTCCTTACCGACAGCTCGTAATGGAATGGAAACACGCCGCGCAACCCTAGACCGTCGGCTCGAGTTGGCCTTCGGACCGTTCATCGCGTTGATTCCGAGTTCGTTCGACGCGCCCTCGACGGCAGACTCCTTGGTTGCCACCGGAATCGCATGGGCGAGCAACCTGGATTTGGCGCTTGACGGAAAGGGCCTGGTCGAATCCGTCAACAGAGTCATCGACGCTGCACAATCACTGCAAAGCGGAGAAGCAGTTCGCGCGCAAGGCCGCTTGGATCAATTGCATGGCGAGATAGAAGCACTGATCGCACGCATCGCCGGCATGCCGGCAGTAGGCCTACGAAGCCTATTAGAACAGAAAGAGGAGCTGGAGAGCCGCGCCATCGATTCGTCGGCCGCGAAGCTGCTGGAACACGCTGCGGCTCACTTCAAGAATGGGGTCGGCACCGCATGCCCGGTTTGTGGTACGGAGGTGGATTGGGCGGCGATCGCCAAAGCGTTGAACGAACGCCTTCAGGCCCTGGCGCAGTACAGGGTTGTCCTAGAGTTGGACTTAACCCGAAAAAATGGACGCGTGAGTTGATGGAAACTACGCTGCCGCCTGCAACTGCTCTTCGTACTCCGCTGGGCTCACATAGCCCAGCGCGGAATGCCGTCGTCTTCGGTTGTACCACGTCTCGACGTATCGGAAGATCGCGCGCCGGGCGTCTTCCTTCGTCACCCAGTCGTTCTGCATGATCAGCTCGAACTCGAGCGTTGCAAAGAAACTTTCGGCCACCGCGTTGTCATAACAGTCGCCCTTTCCGCTCATGCTCGCTACCATGCCGTGCGCCGCTAACGCAGCCCGGAACGCCTTCGCCGCGTATTGACTGCCGCGGTCCGAGTGGTGGATCAAGCCGGGAGCTGGCTGCCGGGCCTCCCGCGCCATCTGGAGCGCGCTCAGCGCCAAGTCGACCTCCATGGTGTCACGCATCGCCCACCCCACGCACCGGCGGGAGCCGAGATCGAGCACGGTCGCGAGGTAGAGCCACCCCTCGCGGGTCGGGATATACGTGATATCGGCGACCCACACCCGGTTCACCGCCACCCCATGCACATCGAACGCCCGCGCCAGCCGATTCGGCGCGATGGGCTCGTCGTGATTCGAGTCCGTCGTCGAGACCCGACGTCCGCTGGAGCGACGGGCTGCAAGCCCATCTTCGCGCATGAGCCGCGCGACTCGCTTCGTGCTCACGGGCAGGCCCTGCGCCTGCAGTTCCTGTTGCACTCGCGGTGCGCCATACGTCGCGCCGCTCTCAGCGTGCGCGATTCGCACGTGCGCCATCAACAGCTCATCCACGACCGCATGCCAGCTCGCCGGGCGCCGCAACGACGCGTAATAGCCGGCGGGCGACACCTCGAGCACCCGACACATGAGTCGCACCTGGAACTCGTCGCGATGACGAGTAATCACGGCGTACCTCAACGCGACTCCCTCGCGAAGTACACCTCCACTTTTTTTTGCGAACGCCTGCTCCTGCCGCAGCACGGCATTCTCCCGCCGCAGCCGACGCACCTCCTGCTCGACCGACTCGCCAGGGCTCGCCGCGTCCGTTCCGCGCTCCTGCCGTTCGGCCCGCACCCATGCCCGCAGCTGGTCGGGGCGCACATCCAGCTCGCGGCCGATCTGGGTCAGCGGCACCTCCGCGGCCCTTCGCTCCGCAATCATCCGCACCGCTTCCGCCTTGAATTCCGCGCTGAATACGCGTCGCTCACGCCGTCCATCGATTCCCTTCTTGTTGGTTTTCATGCGCCACCTCCGCCCCGAAGTTAGGGCGAGTAAGGCGTCCACGAAATCGGGTCAACTTCAGATAGCGTGGTAGACCCCGTTCACGTTGAAAGGGGCCACCGGCATTCTGTTTACGTCCACGGTCTTGTCGATGCCCGGTTCAAGGTCTCCCGTGTGTGCGACCATCGTGTAGTGCCTTTTGGCGTTCTTCTTGGGAATACGAGGTGTGCTCCACTCCACGCTGGTTTTTCGACCCTGATGAGCAGTGCTCGTGGGGAGGGTGCAACGAGTCTGCTCATCCACGCTCGTGCTCCGCCTACGTGCTCAGGTCCGAACCCGGACCTGCAGCACTCGTTGCGCGCTCGTAGAATGGTTTCTTCCCCGCCGTGTGGTCCGTCGTGTCAACGATGTCCACGATCTCCGGTGCGACCCTGCGCACCTTGACCTCGAACCCGCGTCGCAAAGTCAGTTGCGAGGCCGCGCATCCCTGGCACCCGCCACTCATGGTGACAAAGAGGTTTCCGTCCCTCACATCAACAATGGAAATCTTCCCGCCGTGCGCCGCGATGGCACGGTTGACTTGCCGGTCCAGGAGTTCCTGAATGACCGAGCGAACCTCCGCGTCGGTGCGCCCCGACGCATCGGCGGTGCAAGGGGCGTCGCGGATGGCCGGTACCCCTGAGACGAGCTGCGCACGGATGACCGTTCCGATCCCCGATTTCAGTGCGGACCACGAGGCGCTTGAGTGCTTCCCGATCGCCACGACGTTTTCGGCAACGAGCACGTGCGCCACGCCGGGAAGCGCGAACAACCGCTCGGCGAGAGGTGAACCAGCGGCCAATTCTTTGGCGATGAAGAAGAAGGGACCGCCCGGATGCACCGTCCGGCCTACGGTGAACTTGCACGTGTCGGGATCGGCAACGGAAGTCTCGGCGCGGATCGTGATCGTCTCGTCGAGAGGCAGGACATCAAACATCGTCGACCACCTTGGCGGCGAAGCGCTCCGCGAGGGCCCGCAGGTGCTTCACTGAGTAGATCCCGGTACTGTGGCCGTCGTTCCAGCGGAATATGATGGCGTAATTGCCGGCGCTGGAGATCGTATGGGGGGCCACGTCCGGCAGCACGCTCTGTGGATCGAGGACCGCCCGTCCGCTCATTTCCTCGACGCAGAGTGCGCACGGACATGCCAGTCGCAGGTCCCGGACGTCGAACTCGTCCTGGCGCCCGTCCTCCCAGAGCACAGACAACGTGCGCGCATCGCGCCGGCGAAAACCGACGGGGGTGGTTGGAGAGCCCATCGGCTGGACTGCGCGTTCCACCCAGGCTGGCTCACCCTCGTTCGTTTCCCAGTTCCAGGCGAATGCTCCCAGCGCCGTGGTGGGCAGCGCCTCGAGTCGACCGGCGAGCGCCGTCGCGATCGCGACATAGGCCTGGGCTGCGACGGAGTTCGGCTTCTCGGCCACGATCGGACGCCCCTCGTCTCCACCAGTGACGATGTCGGCGTCGAGCGGAATGGCACCCAGGAATCGGATGCCGAGTTCCAGACTCATCCGCTCGCCGCCGCCACGGCGGAAGATGTCGGTGTCCTCTCCACAATGAGGGCACGTGAAGGTGCTCATGTTTTCGATGATGCCGAGGATGGTGACATTCAGCGTCTCGAACGCCCGCAGCCCGCGGCGGGCGATCTTGAGGCTCACATCCTGCGGCGTCGTCACGATGACCGCGCCGGACAGAGGAACGCTCTGGGCCAACGTCAGTTGCGTGTCGCCGGTTCCGGGCGGGAAGTCGATAATCAAATAGTCCAGCTGTCCCCACTGCACGGAGCCGATGAACATTTTCAGGTACTTGCCCACCATCGGTCCGCGCAAGATGGCCGGGTTGTCGTCCCCGGTGAGCATGCCCATCGATATCGCCTTCAGGCCGTGCCGTTCGGCGGGGACGATCTTCTGGTCCGCGGTCGTCTCGGGCCGCTGGCCGGTGGAAAGTCCCAGCATCACGGGGATGCTCGGGCCCAGGATGTCCGCGTCAAGGAGCCCGACGCGACTCCCGACTTGCTGGAGCGCGAGCGCGAGATTGACGCTGACGGTGGACTTGCCCACGCCGCCCTTGCCGCTGGCCACCGCGATGACGTGCCTGATTCCTGGCAGTTTTTCAGGACCGGCGGAAGGCTGGGAGAACGCGCTTGACGCGTGGTCATGGTGCGGACCGGTGTTCTGCATGTCTCAGGTTCCTTTGACAGTGTCGAAGCACGGGAAGGCGGGCCCGTTCGCATCTCAGCGTGTCGGCCGCTGCGGCGGCGGCGCGCTCTTGAAAGCGTCCTCGTTGATCTTCAGGTACTGCTTCTGATTCGACGGCACGTCCGCATCCGGGAAAATCGCCGTCACCGGGCACTCTGGCTCGCACGCGCCACAGTCGATGCACTCGTCCGGGTGGATGTACAGCATGTCCGGCCCCTCGTAGATGCAATCCACCGGGCACACGTCCACGCAGGACTTGTCCTTGGTGTCAATGCAGGCTTGGGTAATTACATACGTCACTGGTCGTTCCTCTCGTGAGCCGTGTGGCGGCCGCAACGCGGTACGCCCTGAGGCGCCATGCGATGAGGCACGGCAGCTCGTCCTCCGGGGTGCGACATGCGGCGGAAGACGTCCTCGACGCGACCGGCGGGATCGTGTCCAACTCGATGGTGGCGCTTCATGCTGTGCCCTTGATGGCTTGCGCGGCTTCGTGCGCCGCATACTCGCACGACTTGCAGCCGTGCATCATGTGTGACCGCCGATCGACGATGGTGCCGAGCACGTCCTCGATGAACGCCAGCTCGGCGCTGCACACTTCGGGGAACTGCTGCGCGATTTCGCGCAGCGCGCAGTTGTGCGCGCGGATGAGCACCGCGTGGGGCGACGCCGACTCCGATTCCGCCATGTAGCCGCTATCGGTGAGCATCGCGGCGACGGCACGGGCCCGTTCGGCGAGCGGCATCGTGGCGAGCACGGGCCTGGCCGCATCGGCGAGCGCCCCCCACCGGCGGCGGAAGATGCGGACGACCCCTTCGCTCCCCTGCTCGGCGCGCACCACTTCGAGGGCATCGGCGAGCGGACTCGCGTAGGAGCGCGGGAAGAGTTGCTCGCCTTGTTCGGTGAGCGAGTAGGCGTACACCGGCCCGCCGACGCCGCGCACTTCGCGGCGGAAGCGCACGAGCCCGGCGTCACCAAATTCCTTGAGATGGCGACGGAAGGCGTTGGCCGTGACGCCGAAGCGCGCACCCAATTCTTTCGCCGTCAGCGGCTGCTCCTTGCGCAACGCGACCAGAAGGTCGCTGCGCAGGCCCTTGAAGCCGGCGAGCGGGACGGAGGAAAAACCCATGCCGAGCAAAGTAACTCGATTTAAGTCATTCGTCAACAAAAGTGTGTAAGAATGCTAACGGCGGATGAAATGTCCCTTCCGGGGGGGATAGAATGTCCCTTGATGAATGGGTGAAGTATTGGTGCACGTGATTGACCAGAATCACGGGTGGGCTGGCCCACGCGACCGATCATGCGCCGCGAGACTCGGGTGAGCCGGAGAGGCGCTCTTTCATCCAGTTGATCAATCCCCCGCGGAGCAAGAGCTGCACTTGCCGCGACGACATGAAGTGACGCACCTGGAACTTCCGCTGATGCGTGACGTTTTCGACCACCAGCTCGCCCCCCTCAGCGCGCGCGCGCCGCACACCGGCCAGGCGCAGCACGTTGCCTGCCTGAATGCCGTCGTAGTCGGCGGGGTCGACGAAGGTCAGCGGCAGCAGACCGAAGTTGATCAGGTTCTGCGAGTGGATCCGCGCGAAGCCCTTGGCCAGGACCGCGCGCAGCCCGAGGAACTGCGGGCCCAGCGCGGCGTGCTCACGGCTTGATCCTTGACCGTAGTTGCTTCCGCCCACCACGATATGGCCCTTCACCTGCCTGGCCCTTGCGGCGTAGGTGGGATCGATCATATCGAAGGAGAACTCGGCAATCTTGGGGATATTGCTCCGGAACGGCAGCACCCGTGCGCCGGCTGGCATGATCTCGTCGGTGGAAAGGTCGTCTGCCACCTTGAGCAGAACGGGCACTTCGATCAAATCCGGCAGCGGCTCGAACGTCGGCAGCGAAGCGATGTTCGGGCCCTTCAGGAGGGCCACGTGCAGCGCCGCCTCAAGCGGCAACGGCGACACAAACATCTCACGGTTGATGATCGGGTCGTCGGGGTCCGCGATGCGCGGGAAGGGGATGCCGAGCGTGCGTGGGTCGGTGATCACGCCGGTGAGCGCTGACGCGGTGGCGGTCTCGGGACTGACCAGGCACACCTTGTCCTCGCGCGTGCCGGAGCGGCCGGGGAAGTTGCGCGGCACCGTGCGCAGAGAGAGCTCGTGCGTGGCCGGTGCCTGGCCCATGCCGATGCAGCCGTTGCAGCCGGCTTGGTGCAGCCGCGCGCCGGCGTGCAGCAGGTGAGCGATGTGCCCGTCGCGCACCAGCGTTTCGAGCTGCGCCCGGGACGTGGGGTTGACGTCGAACGACACGCGGTCGTGTACTCGCCTACCCTGCACCATCACCGCGGGAACGGCGAAGTCGCGGTAGCCGGGATTGGCCGACGAGCCGATGTACGCCTGGTAGATCCGCTCGCCCGCGACCTCGCGGACGGGGCGCACGTTCCCCGGGCTGGACGGGATGGCGATCAGCGGCTCGAGGCTCGCCAGATCGATTTCATCGTGCACGTCGTAGGTCGCGCCCGTATCTGCGACCAACTCGACCCAGTCCTCTTCTCGCTGCCAGGCGCGCAGGAAGCGGCGCACCTCCTGATCGGAAGGGAAAACGGTGGTGGTCGCGCCCAGCTCGGCGCCCATGTTGGCGATCACGTGCCGATCCATCGCGCTCAACCTGAACGTCAACGGCACGCTTCGCACGTGGAAGCTTCCGTCGAGCACGTTCACCGCCGCCAGGCAAGCGCTCGAGTAAGGGGCTGATTCAGATGCTCAGGGTGGAGTAGGCTCCACGAGCGCCTTCGACAAGCAACCCTTGCCGGAGCACGTCAGCGCGACGAACACCTCCGAGCGGATGAGCCACCGCTCGTTGCGCTTCACCCACTGCGCCGAGTAGCGCCCCGTGATCAGCGATGGTCCCTTGCCGGCGACGCGCGCCGTCCAGGTTCCGGTCTCGAATGCGAGCGGCCATGTCGGACTCACACTGACGTCGGTCGTCGTGCGCCAATAGACGAGCGCCGAATCGCTCACGGGCGCGCGCTCGAGGATTCCCTTGTACGCCTCGACGCCGTTGACACCAGCGCCGAGTCCGCGGCGGATGGTCACGTCCTCTGTCCACCAGCGGGCAGCACGTTCCACGTCCCCTGCGGCCATGGCCTCGTTCTGCGCGAGTCGCGCCGCGCGAATGTCGCGCACGGCGTTACCGGAGTGTGCCTGGGCGCTCGCTGTCATGGCTGCAAGCGACAGAATGATGGCCAGGTGCCTCCTCAAAGCCCGTCCACCACGCGCGCCTTGATCGACTCGTACTCGGCATCGGTAATGAGCCCGCCGTCGAGCATCTCCTTCGCTCGTCGTAGCCGAGCGGTGGGATCACCGGCATTCGATGCGACGCCTCCCGCGGCTCCGATCGACCCTCCGATCTGCACGCCGCCCGACTCGGCCCGCATCTCGTCGAGATCCCGCACGCGCCGCTTCTCGCGCCATGACTGCTCCTGCGCCTGGCAGAGCTGGTACACGTGCTGCGCCTCCTGCTTGCGCAGACCGTCGAACACGTGCGGCACACCGGCGCCCTCGCGCGTCGCGAGGTCTGCATGCGCCAGCGTCGAAACCGTGAGCGTCGCGCCGAATGCGCCCGCGGTGATGTTCGCGTCGTGCAGGTCCTGCCAGCGGATGTCGAAGGGCACATAGCCACCGAACAACCCGCGCCGCAACGCAATGAACCTGCCGGTGGTCGCGGCGACGATCGTGCGTCGGTGCGACAGTGAGAAAAGTCGCCGCTGCACGGCGAAGGCGAGCAACCGCTCACCAGGAACGAGCAGGCCGTTCAGCTCGGACATTGCGGTGTCGAGGCCCGCGCTGTCGCCGGAGGGTGCCTGCGTGAGCGCGCGGGGTGCGGCGGCCGCTGTTGGGCTGGTGCCAGCGGCGCGGGCGCGTCGACCACGCTCGGCTTCCACCGCGGTCCACACTTCGGTCAGGATGCTGGTGTCCCGTTCCAACGCCATCAGCTCATCCTCGGACATCGATGCGTAGTCCCGACTTTCGCTCATCTCTCGTGCTCCTCGTCCGTGAGTGACAAGAAGGTGGTGGGGATGCGGGAAAGCCGCCAGCGGTTGACACGACGAAATCGATCATCACCGCGCGGTCAGCTCAGTGGTGCAGCAGCCACCGGATGCCGAGGATCGTGGCCGCGAGGCCCGCGCCCGCGAGGACGACCAGGAGGAGCAGGACGCCGACGAACAGCAGCCGGCTGGCGCGTCGGGTTTTCCGCGGGGACGCGACGTGCTGCTCGATGAGCGCCACGTTCCGGTTGTTCGACTTCCACCCCGCGTCGAAGAGGTCGCCGAGTACCGGAACCGATCCCACCAGCGTGTCGATCGCGACGTTCGCGACCATGCGCAGCACGACACTGCGCGACGCGCCCAGCTGAATGCCGACGAGCACGATGTAGCCCGAGAGCGCGGCACCGGCGAGGTCGCCGAGGCCAGGCACGAGACCGAGCAGCGGGTCGAGGCCCACGCGGAAGCGTGTGCCTGGTACGCCCACGGCGCTGTCGAGCGCACGGGCGAGGACACGCGCCCGTGCAAGGCGGGCGTCGTCGGTGGAAGAGAGTTCTGCGGGGTAGCTCATGCGTGCTCGAAGGGCAGGAAGCGCGCCCGGCTGTCTGCGCTCCGCGAGCAAATCCAACCCGGCCGAACGACAAGCAGGTCCTTCGCTTCGCTCAGGACGACAGAGTGCTTACCCGAATGCGCGCTCAGCCCGGCGCACTACCGGGTCGGGACGCCGACTCCAGCGACGTGACGCGTGCGAGCAGCGCGGCCTGTCCATCGCGCACGCTCGTGAGCAGGTCCACGAGCTCGCGATGCCGGCGCTGATCCTCGCTGGGTGCCTTGGGGACGAACGTGAGTGCGCCGCCGATTTCGAGGCGGCAGGTGTCTACCTCGTGCAGACCGCCCATGCCCTGGCGCCGCGCGGCCGCCTCGAGCTCGGCCTGCGTGATCATCTCGCGCTTGAGGTGTCCGTGCCGGATGTGGCCGCCCCTGATCAGCAGGTCTGCGTCGCCTTCCAGCAGCCGCGCCATCTTCGGGTGCGTGTACAGGTAGCGTACCACGACCCAGTTGATCACCAGCAGCGCCGTGGCGCCGACGACGCCGCCGACGAGCGAGTTGTCGTTGCCGATGATCGCGTTCTGCACCGTGTTGCTGAGGAGCAGCAGCACGACGAGGTCGAAGGGATTGAGCTGCCCCAGCTCGCGCTTGCCGGCGAGCCGGAGCCCGATGAGCAGGAACCAGTACACACAGAACGTGCGCACGAGCTTCTCGGCGACGGGAATGCCGGGTACGATGAGGTCGGTCCACATGGATGGCGATGCGGAAGGAGGGAAGGGCGCGCACGGCGCCGGCATCGCGCATTGGTGGCTGCGCCCCACCAACATATCGTCATATCGTTCGCTGCGCTTGGGGCGTCAGGCAAAAAGCGGATCCTTCGCTACGCTCAGGATGACAAAAAGGGGCGGAGCCATTCTTGCCCTGTGCGACAATTCCCACACCAACGGTGCAGGCATGACAAGGCCCGCCGGCTCGCCGCTCCGCGCTGCCGCCTCGGCGGCCATGCTGCAGAACGGATTCATTCCCGAGTTTCCCGACGACGTCGTGCGAGAAGTGGCGGCCATCGCGGACCCATCCCGCGCAGCCGTCGTCGCCGGGACGCGTGATCTTCGCGCGCTCATCTGGTCGTCGGTGGACAACCGCGAGTCGCGCGACCTCGACCAGATCGAGGTGGCCGAGCGGCTCGCAAGCGGCGCGATACGCGTCTTCATCGGCGTCGCCGACGTGGAGTCACTCGTCCCGCTCGGTTCGCACGCGGACGTACATGCCGCCGCGAATGCCACGTCGGTGTATGCCGGGGTCGCCGTCTTCCCGATGCTGCCCGAGCGGCTGTCCACGGACCTCAGCTCACTCAACGAGGGCGAGGACCGCCTCGCCGTCGTGATCCAGTTCGACGTCGATGCCGACGGCGCGGTGGACAACGCAGAAGTGTATCGCGCGCTGGTGCACAACCGCGCGAAGCTGACCTACGCGGAGATCGGTCCGTGGCTCGAGGATGAAGCCGCGCCGCCACGCGCGATCGCCGCGAGCACGCTCGTGCGCGACCAGCTGCTCATCCAGGACGAGGCGGCACAGCGACTTCGCGCGGCGCGCACGCTGGCCGGCGCGCTCAACTTCGAGAGCGTCGAGGCGGCGCCCGTCGTCGTGCGCGGCAAGGTGGTGGACCTCGCCGTGGCGGGACGTAACCGTGCGCGCGACCTGATCGAGGACTTCATGGTCGCAGCCAACCGCGCCGTGGCGCTATTCCTCCTCGAGCGCGGGCTGCCGTCGCTGCGCCGTGTAGTGCGCGAGCCCAAACGGTGGGACCGCATCGCGGCCATCGCGGCCGAGACCGGCAACGTGTTGCCCGCCGCGCCGGACAGCCGCGCGCTGGCGGAGTTCCTCGAGCGCCGTCGCGCGGTCGATCCCGACCACTATGCCGACCTCTCCCTGTCGGTGGTCAAGCTCCTCGGCCCCGGCGTGTACGTCCTCGAGCGGCGCCTCGGCGACCGCCGTAACGCCGGCCACTTCGGTCTCGCCGTCGCGGACTACGTGCACTCCACCGCGCCCAACCGACGGTTCGCGGACCTCGTGACGCAGCGTCTCCTGCGCGCCGCGGATGCAGGCACGCCGTCGCCGTATGCGGACGACGCGCTCATCGCGATCGCGGCGCGCTGCACCGAGCGCGGCGACGCGGCGCGCAAGGTCGAGCGCACGATGCGCAAGATCGCGGGCGCATCCATGCTGGCCGAACGCGTGGGGGAGAGCTTTGCGGCCATCGTGACGGCGTCGTCGCCGAAGGGCACCTACGCACGCGTGCTCAGCCCGCCCGTTGAGGGCCGCATCGTGCGCGGCGGCCGCGGGCTCGACGTGGGCGACACGGTGCGCCTCACGCTCGTCGTCGCGGACGCGGTGCGCGGCCACATCGACTTTGCGCACGAGGGCGTCGATGCGGACACGTCGCGCAAGCAGGCACGCAGCCAGCGGAAGAAGGCCGCCGCTGACTTCCTGCGCCCGCACATCGGCGAGACGTTCGAGGCCGACGTTACCGGCGTATCGTCGAGCGGTACGTGGGTGCGCCTCGCGGACGGTTCCGCGGAGGGGCGCGTGGTGCGCGGCTTCAAGACGCTCACCGTCGGCATGCACGTGAGCGTGACGCTGGTGGACGTGGACAGCGTGCACGGGTTCATCGACTTCGCGTTTGCCGCCGGCATCGCCCCGGAGAAGCTCGAGCGCCTCGGCCGCAAGCAGGCGTCGGCACTCCAGCTGCGCGATCGCGTGGGCGAGTCCTTCCACGCCGTGGTCACGGGCACTTCGAGCCGCGCGACCTGGTTGCTGCTTGACGCCCCGAGTATCGAGGGGCGTCTGGTGCGCGGCCGGAAGGGGCTGACCACGGGTGACGCGGTGGATGTCGTGCTCCTCGTCGCCGATCCGGTGCGTGGCTTCATCGATTTCGCGCGAGATGACGCGAGCCCGTATTCTTCTGGCTGATGCCGCGCTCACCGCTCACCGCTCACGCCTTCCCGCTCGTCGCTCCCCCCTTGCCGCTGCCGTTCAGCGGTTCGCAACGCCCACTGACATCGCGCTGCGCGGGATACTTGAGATTAGGGCGTATCCACGCGGGTGATGGTTTCCGACAGCCGCGCCCACGACACGCCGAGCACGCTCACTTCGGCCTGGTTCAGCACGGAGCGTCCGTCGGCCTGGAGGTAGAGCCACTGCTCCATGTACACGCGCGGCGAGCGGATGCGGTAACGCAGGTGGAATAGCGTCCCCTCGCTTTCCGCGGTCACCTCACCCGTCGCGTCGCTCAGCGTGGCGGAGTAGTGCGTCGCGTCGGTCCGACGCAGGACCCAGCGACGTGTCTCGACAGCGCCATCGGCGTACGTCACCGTCTGGTCGAGGGTGAACGTCCCGTCGGCGTTCGTGTGGCCGATGCCGTCCACGGTCAGCGTGCGCGACTTGCCGAAGCGCACGTCGAGCGTGCCTTCGCCGCGCGTGTGCCCACTGAAGAAGGCGATGGGATCGAAGACGGGCTGCAGCTGCACGGCCGGCCGAGCCGGCAGCGAGTGGAGGCATGCCGTGAGCAGGGTGGCCACGATCAGCGCGGTTCCGAGGCGGAGGCGTGCGCGACGCGTACGCGCGGGAATCGCTTGTGCTGGCATCGTGGTGTGTCCGTGGACATGGGGCACGCCTCCAACGCACGATGTGCGCCCGGTCCAATGTCGCAGTGGCGCCCTTGTTGTGTGTGGGTCACCGTGAGACCTTGGTGGCGTGCTGCGCCCGTCCCGCGCAGTCAATTCACTTCGGAGGACCCGGCAATGAAAGAGACTGACGGAATCAGCAGTCGCTTCGCGATCATCATCGGCATCTTCCTACTCGTCGAGGGCATCTGGGGCGTCTTCAGCCCCGTGGTGTTCGGTGTCCTCACGACCAACCAGCTGCACGCGGCCATCCACGTCGTGCTCGGCCTCATCGGCATCTACACCGGCATGAAGGGCGGCGCCCGCGGCTTCAGCCTGTTCCTCGGCATCCTGCTCGTCGCGGTCGGCGTGATGCGCTTCCTGCCGGTGCTCGGTGACATCACGGTCTCGCTGCTGAACGTGAACCAGGCCGTCGCGATCTTCAACATCGTCGTCGGCATCATTGCGATCCTCGTGGCGAGATCCTCGGCGGGACGGCTGACGGCTGACGGCTGACGGCGAACGGCTAGTGCATACCGGCTCACAGCAAAGGGTCAACCGATCCGGAGACTGCATACGTCAGCGATAAGCCGTCAGCCGTCAGCCGTCATCCGTCAGCCGTTACATCGGTCGGCTCGACGGCGGCACCATGCCATTCATGCGCAGATACGTGATCAGGTTGCCGTAGTGCTCGCCGTCGTGCGTTGCGTTCATCATCAGCGCATACAGGCGCGTGTGCTGCTCGCCGAACACGTCCACCATCGCCATGGCCGCGGCGTCGGTCTGCGCGTACGCGCGCTCGCAGTAGGCGTTGGACTGCTTCAGCGCCTCGATGAGCGCGGCCTTCGACGTCGCCTTCACGGCGTCTTCCGCGGGTGCCGGTTCGCCGAGCGCCAGGGCGCAGAACATGGACTGGGAGCCGGCGACGTGCGCGAACAGCTCGCCGAACGACCGCACGGCCGGCGTCGGCTTGTAGCCGTACTTGTCCCCCGGCACGTCCATCGCCGACTGGAGGACGTAGCCGCTCTGCATGCGCCAGTGAGCGCGGATGTCGGCGACGGCGGACGGAGAGACGGATGTCGTTGTCGCGCGGGCCTTCGCCGCGCCGTGCGTGGCGGCCGCGGCGGCGATGACGGACACGAGCAGCAGGCTGGAGAGTCGCATGTCGGTGGGGGTTGGGGACACCATGACGTACGGCGAACGGGCGCCGCGGGCAAGGGCCAGGCGGAACCCGGCGGGCGTCCGCACGCACGCGTCTCGGCCTCACCATCCGCGAGGAGTATGGTTTTTTCTGATGCCGGTCATCGGGTGGCAGCTTCTGTCGCCATTCCTGCAGAGGGCTCGACCCGACGCAGACCAGACCATGGTCGGCGACTGAAGTCAGTCACCCGAGTGCCGGCGAGGCGAAACTCGATCTTCGGCCAAGGCAGAGCGCATGTGTCGCAGTCGTGCCCCGGTGGCGCCCAATGTCGGTCTGACGTCAGGCGCCGACTGGAGTGTGGATCGCGCCGAATCGGCATGTCTTCCCCAAGGATGACGGTGACCGAATGCCGACTTCAGATTGCACACCCGGCGGTGCGTTAACGTCGCCGAGATGTTCCTGCCCTGCGCAATCACGGGCAGCCGTTAGCGAAGATCCTCGACGGCCTACTGGCGCGCCACGGTTCCCGAGCTAACGTAACCGCGCGCGGCGCGGAGTTACCGCGCCCGCTGAGCGCCCCGGTCCGGAGAGCGGCATGCAACGTTCGAAACTCGCGGCCTGCGTCGCGGCGCTGTGTCTCATCGCCGGCACGGCGCACGCGCAGACGATCCAGTATCGCTCGCCCGCCGGCGTCGAGTACCGGTCGCAGCCCGACACCGGCTCGGTCGCTCGCGCCGAACGGGAGCTCGCCGCCGATCCGCGCAACGTCCACAAGTTCATCGCGCTGGGCACCGCGCAGGCGGGGGTGCGGCAGATGCAGGAGGCCGTGGACAACTTTACGCGGGCGCTCGCAATCGCCCCGGCCGACGCGATGCTCTATCGCTGGCGCGGCCATCGCAACCTGAGCACCCGGCACTTCGATGCCGCGATGGCCGACCTCACGCGCGGCTACGGACTCGACAGCCTCAACTACGGCATCCTCTACCACCTCGGCGTGCTCCGCTTCGTGCGTGGCGACTTCAACGCGGCCGCCGACGCATTCCGTCGCGCACAGCCGCGTGCACCCGATGCCGGCGAGCTGGCCGGTTCCACGGACTGGCTGTGGATGTCGCTCTCGCGTGCCGGCCGTGGCGCGGAAGCGGCGCTCATGCTCGCGCGTCGGCCGGACTCGCTGCCAGTGGCGAACGCCTACGCGAAGCGACTGCGGATGTATCGCGGCGAACTCGCACCGGACGCGCTGTTCGCCCCCGCAGACACCGGCGACGTGGACGTCGCGACGCTCGCCTTCGGGCTCGGCAACTGGTACCTGGTGCACGGCGACACGGCGCGCGCGCGTGCGCAGTTCGAGCGATCCGTGCGGTCCGGCGGGTGGCCGGCCTTCGGCTTCATCGCGTCCGAAGCGGAGCTCGCGCGCCGGCGATGAGCGCCTGGATGCGGTGGGTGAGCGCATCGATGCTGCTCGTCGTCGCCGCGGGATCGGCGCATGCGCAGGACGCACGACAGCGCGGCGTCATCGACGGCATCGTCACCGATACCGGTGTGACCCCGCTCGCGAACGCGACGGTCGCCATCCTCGGCACGAGCATCCACGTGATGACGGGAGCGAGCGGCCGGTTCCGCATCGTGGACCTGCCGCCTGAGCAGGTGATCGTCGTGGTGCAGCACATCGGTTTTGTGCCGACGTCTGTCACCGTCCAGGTCGCGCCCGCCGACACGGAGCGCATGGCGTTCTCGCTCTCGCGCATCGCCACGGAGCTCGACACGGTCGTCGTCACCGCGAAGCGGCTCGTCGCCCGCATGCAGGAGTTCGAGTTGCGGCGCGCGGCGGGCTTCGGGCAGTTCGTCACCCGCGACGACATCGACAAGGGCGCCAGCATGGGCATCACGGAGGTGCTGCGACCCGTGATGGGTATCCGCCTCGCGATGGACGCAGCGTCCAACATGGTCGCGATGAGTGCGCGCGAGGTGCGGCGCTGTCCCTACGCCATCTTCGTGGACGCCGTGCCGCAACAGGCGCCGGTGAACCTGAACACGCTGCCGGTGCCCGCGGACATCGCGGGCATCGAGGTCTATCCGGGCTCCGCCTCGATCCCGCTCCAGTACAAGTCCGCGAACACCGGGTGCGGCGTCATCCTCATCTGGACGCGCGTCGGCTCATAGGTAGCCGAGCCACCAGTCCGTGCGACGAGCGCGCAACGCCGCGTACCAGCGACACGCCGGGTACACGAGCAGCACGACGGTCGCGCACACCAGGTACACGACCGGCAGGCTCGCCGGCCAGCCCGGCGGCTGCGTGATGGGATACCAATCGAATGTCGGCGACTGCGTCATGCCGCTCGCGTCGCCGTAACGCACCAGCGCCGCGGCCATCGCCAGCAGGTGGATGACGAGGAAGTGCAGCAGGTAGTAGAACATCGGCACGCGGCCCACCACGAGCGCAGGGCGCAGCACGCGCGGCGTCGTGGCGTCGAAGGCGGCCAGCATCAGGAGCGCGGGGCCGAGCGTCATGAGCAGGAAGAGCAGCGACGGCGGATACTTGGTCGTGTTCAGGAACGAGAGCACGGTGAACGTGCCGCTGTGCTGCACCGACCAGCGCACCGGGTCGCCGTAGACGTTCACCGCCCGCAGCGCGACGAACGCCACCGTGAGCGCCACGCCGAGGCGCCAGAGCGTGCGCTGGCGCCGCTCGGCGCTCCAGTCGTACACCTGGCCGAGCGCGAAGCCCACCGCGGTGACGCCGATCCAGGGGATGAGCGGGTATGCCGCGAAGATCACCACGCGGGCGCCGTTGTAGAGCATGCCGGGGCCGTGCAGCGCGACGGCGAGTGGCGCGAACGCGCCGAATCGCGCGAGGTCGATGCCGTCGAGCACGTTGTGTCCCGCAATGAGCACGACACCGAACGCGGCGACCACGGAGACCGGCAGGTGGACGAGTGCGCCGAGCACGATCATGGACCACCCGAGCGCCCAGAGGACGGTGAGAATGGTGAGGTGGTAGTCCACGTTGAACTGCAGGATGAACCGCATGACGGTGAACTCGAGCACGATGAGCCAGAGGCCGCGCGTGACGAGGTAGCGCGACAGCGTCGGCCTGCTGCGGCGCCGGAGCGCGAGGTAAGCCCCGGTTCCGGCGAGCAGGAAGAACACCGGTGCGCAGATGTTCGTGATCCATCGCGTGGCGAAGAGGGCGGCGCTGGCGCTCGCGAGGTTGGTCGGGCTGGCGGCCGCGTCGCCGAAGTAGTCGCGGGTGTGGTCGAGCGCCATGATGACCATGATGATGCCGCGGACGAGATCAACGGAATCGAGTCGGCGGCGCGCCGCGGCGGGCGCGGCGGGAGCGGGTCGGGGCATGCGGCGGGGGCGTGAGGTCCGGGGCGACCAACGATGTACGCAAATAAGGATACAAAGACCGTTTGTCAATTCCTGCCGGATTTCGGACGCACTACCACCGGTCAGGGACCTCTTGCAATTGGAAGCATTGTCTGCATATCTTGCAGGGGATGACAGTCTCCATGCGCGCGCACTCGCAGCCCGTACCAGACGCCGGCCCCGTGCTGGCCAAGGCGACCATGTCGGCCGCCGCACGCCTCGGCCTGCGCAACCGGCATCTCGCCGCGGTGATCGGCACGAGCGAGGCGTCCGTCTCGCGGCTCAGCAGCGGCCGAGGCCTGGATGCCGCCAGCAAGGAAGGGGAACTCGCCCTGCTCTTCCTGCGGCTCTACCGGTCGCTCGACGCGCTCGTTGGTGGCGACGACACGCGCGCACGCAAGTGGCTGCAGGCGGAGAACGTCCACCTTCGCGCCGTGCCGGCGGAGCGGATTCGCACCGTGGAGGGACTCGTCGATGTCGTCCAGTATCTGGACGCGATGCGCGGGCGACTCTGAGCGGCGGCCCCTCCGCCTGGCGCCCTGGCGCGTGGTGGAGGCACAGCACCTCGTCTCCACGCGCAAGCTCGTGGACTCCGCGGAGGAGCAGGCGCTCCTCGAGCAGCTCATCGATCGCGTGAAGCCGCCGGACGCGACGCACGGCCGGCAGCACTACCTCCTCTTCACGCCGTTCCGCTATCCGCCCCTGCGCCACGGCTCGCGCTTCGGCGCGCGGCACGAGCGCGGGATCTGGTACGGATCCGAGCTGCGCCGCACGGCGTTCGCCGAAGTGGCGTACTACCGACTGCTCTTTCTCGATGGCACCGTGGCGGACCTGGGGACCGTGACCACGCCGCTCACCGCCTTCACCGTGCGCATGCGCACGACGCAGGGTATCGACCTCGTCGCCGCGCCGTTCGATGCGCATCGCCGCAGCATCGCGTCGCCCACGCGCTACGACGCGACGCAGGCCCTCGGCATCGCCATGCGCGATGCGGGCGTCGAGCTGTTCCGCTATCCCTCCGCGCGCGATGCCGTTGGCGGCGCGAACGTCGGCGCGTTCACGCCATCGGTATTCGGGGCGGCGAAGCCACAGAGGTTCGAGACCTGGCACTGCACCGCGACGACGACGCGCGTGGAGTTCGCCAAGCGCGACTGGTCCGCGCGTGAGACCTTCGCGTTCCCGCGTGCGCAGTTCCTCGTGGATGGTGTGTTGCCGGCGCCGGCGGTGTAGGAGGACGGGGGACGGGGGACGGGGGACGGGTGCTGCAATTCGCCGATCCCGTCCCCGCGTGGCGCATAGAGTTCGTCGACACCGCGGGGATAGGGCCGCCCCGATTCGCTGTCATCCTCCGCGCGTGATACCTTGGGCGCCATGACAATCCCTCCCCTGCGCGCGACCAGTGTGGCGATCCTGATTGCGTGCGTCGCATGCGGCTCGCCCGACAAGAAGCCCGCGCCGGCGTCCGCTGCCGCGACCGTTTCCTCCGCCGACTCGAGCTTCACCGCGCTCGCGAAGTCCATCATCGACGACCGCATGCGGCGATACCCGAGCGCCGCAACGGACCTCGGCGTCCATCAGTACGACGACCGGATCGAGGACGCGTCGGCGGCGGCGGTACAGGCGGAGTCGAAGGCCTTCCAGGACTTCCGCGCGCGACTCGTCGCGGTGGACACCACGCCGCTCAGCGTCGTCAACCGCGCAGACCGCGAGCAGCTCATCCTCGCAATGGACGCGGGCATCCTTGCCGACGACGTGATCAAGCGGTGGACGAAGGACGCCGACGCGTACAGCGGCGGCATCACGAACGCGGCGTACGTCATCATGAAGCGTCCCTTCGCGCCCGCGCCCGACCGGCTGCGGTCGCTCATCGCACGCGAACGGCTCATGCCCGCCGTGCTGCAGGAGGCGCGAAAGAACCTCGCCACCCCGCCGCACATCTACACCCAGATCGCCATCGAGCAGATCGACGGCAACGTGAGCTTCTTCCGCAACGATGTCCCGGCCGCCTTTGCCGACGTGAAGGACTCGACGCTCCTCGCGGAGTTCAAGGCCGCGAACGACAGCGTGGTGGCGGCGCTCACGGCGTACAAGGGCTGGCTCCAGAAGGAGCTGCTCCCGAAATCCACTGGCAGCTACGCATACGGTGCGGACACGTACCGGAAGGCGCTCGCTGCGAACGAGATGATCGACCTGCCGATCGACCGCCTGCTCCAGATCGCCGAGGCGGACCGGCAGAAGAACGAGGCGGCGTTCCAGGCGGTGGCCAGGCAGATCGACTCCACGAAGCCGGCGGACCGCGTGCTCGCGTCGCTCCAGGCCGACCATCCGCGCCCGACAAATTGCTGGCGACGACGCAGGCCATGCTCGACTCGCTGCGGCAGTTTCTCGTCGACCAACACATCATCACGATTCCCGCCTCCGACCCCGCGCGCGTGAAGGAGACACCGCCGTTCATGCGCTCCACGACGTCGGCGTCGATGGACACGCCCGGACCGTTCGAACCCGCGAAGCTGGAAGGGCGCTACAACATGACACTACCCGACCCCCGCTGGCCGAAGGCGAAGCAGGACGAGTTCATGGGGCAGTGGTATTACGCGGCCATCTCGAACGTGTCCGTGCACGAGGTGTATCCCGGGCACTACACGCAGTTCCTCTATGCGAAGCAGTTTCCGAGCGACGTGCGCAAGGTCTTTGGCGCCGCGAGCAACGCGGAAGGGTGGGCGCACTACGACGAGCAGATGATGCTCGACGAGGGCTTCCATGCCAACGACCCGAAGTACCGGCTCTCCCAGCTCCAGGACGCGCTGCTGCGCGATGTGCGGTTCATCGTCGGCATCAAGATGCACACGCAGGGGATGACTGTGGAGCAGGCGACGAGCCTCTTCGTCACGCAGGGTCACCAGCCGCGGCCCGTGGCGGAATCGGAGGCGAAGCGCGGTACGTCGGACGCGCTGTACGGCTACTATACGATGGGCAAGCTGATGATCCTGAAGCTGCGCGACGACTACAAGGCGAAGCTCGGCGCCGCGTACACCCTGGAGAAGTTCCACGACGATTTCATCAAGCTCGGCCCGCTCCCGCTGCCGCTGATTCGCCGCACGATGCTCGGCGACGTCGGCACGCTGTTCTGAGCGGCCTCGCACGACGAGCGTTCACCCGTTCGGAGACTGAGCCATGAAGGGAGTTCACCACCTCCGTCCGTCTCGCGCGTTCGCGACGCGCAGCCTGGGGCCGGCATGCCTGCTCGCGCTCGCGGGCTGCGCGGCGGGGCCGAGGTACGTGGACGTGCCGATCCGCTCGCTGCCGCTCGCCAGTGGCTATCGTATCGTCGTGCCGGCGACGCGAGCGGAGTCATCGCCGGTGGAACTGCTGCAGCGGCTCGCGCGGGCGGACGTGGTGTTCGTCGGCGAGGAGCACGACGACGCCGAGACGCACCGCGCGGAAGCCGAGCTGCTCGATGCGTTCGGACAGCTGGGTCGGCCCGTGGTACTGTCGCTCGAGATGTTCGAGCGTGACGTGCAGCCCGTGCTGGACGACTACCTCGCCGGCCGGATCAGCGAGGCGGACTTCCTCGCACGCTCCCGCCCGTGGGACCGCTACGCCACGGATTACCGCCCGCTCGTGGAGATGGCGAAGCGGCACCACTGGCCGGTGATCGCCTCGAACGTGCCGCGAACCCTGGCCTCGGCGATTGGCCGGAAGGGGCTCGCGGCGCTCGATACGTTGCAGCCTCGCGAGCGCGCCATGGCCGCGGGCCAGGTGGCGTGCCCGTCGGACGACTACCGTGCGCGCTTCATGGAATCGATGCGCTCCCACTCGCCCCGTTCGGGCCCCGCACCGCAGGCCGGCGATTCCCTGCCGACCGACATGGCGGAGCGGTTCTACCTGGCGCAGTGCGTGAAGGATGAGACGATGGCCGAGTCCATCGTGCGGGCGCGGCGGGCGATGAAGGCGGATGCGCTGCTCGTGCACTTCGACGGCTCGTTTCACAGCGATTACGACCAAGGCACCGTGGCGCGCGTGCGGCGCCGCGAGCCGGCGTGGGATGTGGTCGTCGTCACGGCTGTGCCCGTGCCCGATCCCGCCACGGCGCCGGTGGCGACGCAGGGCGGCCGCGCCGAGTTCGTCGTCTTTACGCGCCGCGCGCCGCATCCCTGAACCCTTGTCATCCTGAACGACCAGGCTTGCCATCCTGAGCGCAGCGAAGGATCTGCTTTCCCGAGCGCCCAATTCCAACCAGCCGAGCCCGCCGGCAGCGTTGCGCGCGACGATATCTTGCATCGACAACCGCACACGCCGTCGGTATGACGGGCCACCTCATCTTGCGCCCCATGACCACACGACCTGACCGCAGCGAAGCGCCGGAGTACTACTTCACCTACATCGGCCAGGCCCGGGGCGACGACGTCCACGCCCTGCTCGAGGTGGAGGAGAAGGAGACGATCGCCGCACTCCGTGCCATCGGCGAGGCGCGGTCGCTGCATCGCTACGCCCCCGACAAGTGGAGCATCCGCGAGGTGGTGAGCCACATCAACGACTGCGAGCGCCTCTTCACGTACCGCGCGTTCTGGTTCGCCCGCGGACTGGAAGGTGCCTTGCCGAGCTTCGACCAGGACGCAGCCATCGTGAGCGCCAGGGCAGACGACCGTCCGTTCGCGGCGCACATCACGGAGTTCGTCGCGCTGCGAGCCTCCACGCGATCCCTTTTCGCGAACCTGCCCGACGACGCCTGGTCGCGGGACGGCATCGCGAGCGGCAACAGGTTCACGGTGCGAGCCCTCGCGTGGATCACAGCGGGTCACGCCATCCATCACATGCGACTGCTGCGGGAGCGATACCAGTGACCGACCGGAACACGCAGACGACCGCGCTCGTCCTGCTGGCCACCGCAACTGGTGCGCGCAGCATACTCGGGCTGGCGGCCACAACGCGTGCGTTCGAGACGCACGCACCAACCGCCGGCGAGTCGAAGCCAACGCGGCTGTTGCGTGGCGACGGCGCACGCCTGGCGTTGACAGCCTGCGCCGCACTGGAGCTCGTCGCCGACAAGCTGCCGTTCATTCCCAACCGCACGGATCCCGCGCCGCTCGTGGGGCGCGTCGTCGCCGGTGCCCTCATCGGCGTCGCGGTGAGCGACCTCTCGCACCGCAACCGCACCACCGGCGCTCTCGTCGGTGCGGCCACCGCACTCTGCTCTGCCTATGCGACGTTCCACCTCCGCCAGGCGCTGATGGACGCGCTGCCGCCCGTGACCGCCGCACTCGTGGAGGACACCATGATGGTCGGGATCGCGTCGGCCGGGGCGTCGTTGCTGGGTTGAGCGGAGCAACCTGACTCACCAACCTGTCATCCTGAGCGAAGCGAAGGATCTGCTTGTCAGCTGGCGAAAAGCAGATCCTTCGCTTCGCTCAGGATGACAAAAGGTTCGCTCAGGATGACAAAAGGTTCGCTCAGGATGACAAAAGGTTCGCTCAGGATGACAAAAGGTTCGCTCAGCGTGACAACGCAAAGGGGCGGGCGCCGGGTGGCGCCCGCCCCTTTCGCGCATGGTTGGGTCAGCAGCCCGGCACGAGGAAGGCCCGAAGTGCCGAGGTGCCGGTGGCCGGCGGTGCGATCACGAGCGTGGTCGGCTGGCCGGCCGTGAAGGTCTGCGAGCCGAGGTCGAGCAGCGTGGTAGTGCCGCCTGCCGCCGTGAGGCGCACCTGCTGCGCACCAGCGGCCACGTTCACGAGGGCCGCCGCCGCGCCGGCGAGCGTGTTCGCGATGGTCGGCGTGCCGAGCGCCGCGCCAGACGTCGTGACGTAGACATCGTAGCCGGCGGTCGCCGTCGTCGCGTTGAACACGCGAAGGCCCGCCATGCCGGTGGCTGGCGCCGTGTTGGCGAGCGTGACGAACTGCACGCCACCCGTCGCCGTCGGATACGCCACTGATGTGTAGCTGTTGCCCGCGACAAACACCGGTGCGTACCCGGTGAGCGCGGTGGTGAGGCCGGCCTGCGTGATCGTGAGCGCCGGAGTCGTGGCGTTCACGCTGCTGCACGCCGAGCTCGTGCCGAAGGCGATGGCACTACTGCCCGCGAGCGCCGTGCCGTTCTGCCGGAAGTCCAGCGCACCGGAGGACGCATTGGCGAGGCGGACGTTCGCGTTGACTGTCGCCGCATCGGTCACGGTCGCCCGGATCACCGGCTTGAACAGCAGGCCGTTCTTGTCGATCGAGTTGCCGCGCATGACGAAGCTGTTGTTGACGTCGAAGTCCACGAGGAACGTCGTGCTCGCGCCGCCCACGATGGTCACGGGCTGTGTGAGCAGGATCTTGATGCCGGAGCGACTGGCGCTGGGGAACGTCACGCTCGGCGAGCTGGTGCCGCTGAGCACCGTGCCGTTCTTGAGCGTCACGCTGGAGCGGCTGGGGTCGATGATGAAGCGGAAGCCGCTGTACGTGCCCGCGGAGAGCGAGGCGGTGCCGAGCGTGGTGGCGGCGCCGTTCTGGAACGCGAGCACGTTGATGACGGCGTTCGGCGCCGCGAGGGCCTGCCAGCCACCGGAGCTGGGATTATCCATCCCGGAGTCCGCGGTCGCCGAGTCGGCGTCGGCGGCGCGTCCGTCCACGCGGACGACGAAGATGTCCACGCTGCGCACGGAATCACCGGCGAACGGCGCGTCGGTCAGCTTCACGACCATGGTGCCGTAGCCGCCCGGCGACGTGGAATCTGAGCAGGCGCTCGAGAGCGCGAGGACGGCGAGCGCACCCGCCGAGTAGAGTGAGAGTGGGTTCCGCATGTGCATCTCCAGCTGGCATCTGGTTGAGCTGCCTGGTCGATGATCGCCAGGCGCGCCCTGTTGCTGCGCAGTCTGTATGCCCCCGCGCCCCAGTTGTGACACGCGTTACCAACAACGCGCTCGATCGGACGCGGAACATGCGCGAGACGTGACCGGCCTCACGCGGTGGCCGCAGTATGCGCGCTCGCGCGTGTCATGGCGCGGAGGCAACCGAGGCCGTTATTTCAGGTCCGTGCGACTCCGGACGCCACGCGACCGCGTGTGCGCTCCTTCCGACCCACACCACGACCGATGAAGACCGTACATCCCGTGACGCTCGAAGGGCATGGCGTGCGACTGGAGCCACTTGCAGCGAGCCATCGCGATGCGCTCGCCGCGGCCGCGACGGATGGCGCGCTGTGGGAGCTCTGGTACACCGCCGTTCCCGAGCCCGCCCAGGTGGGCACCTACATCGACTCCGCGCTTGAAGGACAGTCGGCGGGACACATGCTGCCCTGGGCGGTGCGTGAACTCTCGTCGGGCGAGATCGTCGGCAGCACACGCTACCACGACATCGCCGCGGCGGTGGAGCGAGTGGAGATCGGGTACACGTGGTATGCAGCGCGCTGGCAGCGCAGCCACGTCAACACCGCCTGCAAGCTGCTCCTCCTCGGCCACGCCTTCGACGCGCTGGCGTGCCAGGTGGTGGGACTCCGCACGGACAACTTCAACTTCGCGTCGCAGCGCGCCATCGCCGCGCTCGGTGCGCACAAGGACGGCGTCATCCGTCACCATCAGGCGCGCCGCGACGGAACGGTGCGCGACACCGTGATGTTCAGCATCCTCGCCGCGGAGTGGTGCGACGTGCAGCGACACCTCCAGCTGCGTCTCGCGCGACACCAGGCGCCATAGGGTCGGAGCGTCGAACGAGCGTCGCGTTTCGCGCCGATGGAGAAAAGCAGATCCTTCGCTTCGCTCAGGATGACAAGGGGCTTCGCTCAGGATGACAAGGGGCTTCGCTCAGGATGACAAGGGGCTTCGCTCAGGATGACAAGGGGCTTCGCT
>JBBRZK010000064.1:0-26178 GCA_038236775.1 Gemmatimonadales bacterium | reverse complement strand
GCTGCCCATCGTGCGCGAGGTGATGCCGGGGGTGTGGGCAGTGGGCGGCTACTCCGGCACGGGCAACGTCCTCGGGTCGCTGCTGGGGCGCGGTATCGCGCGGCTGCTCCTCACCGGCGACGACACGCTGGTACGTCCGTTCCGGAGCGCCGATGCCTGTTAGACTTGGCGAGATCGCGCCTCCTGCGCCCGACGCGGCGGCCATTCCGCATTCACCCGGCGGGGACAGCGGGTCGGCGTCGCGCGTGGCGGCGCATCCGCTCGTCGCGCGGTTGCTGCGCGTGCCGCTGCTGGCGAAGCTCGCCGGCGCCAACCTCCTGATCGTCGCGTCCGCCATGGTGGGCATGTGGTTCGAGCACCGCGTCCACGGCTCCGGCAGCGCAGCGTCCATCCTCGGCGTGGCGCTCGGCGCGAGCCTTGTGGTGAACCTCGCGCTCGTGTACGTCGCGCTGCGGCCCCTCAGCGACCTCGAGTCCACGGCGATGCGGCTTGGTGCCGGCGACGCGGCCGCGCGCGTGCCGGCGAGCATGCTGGCCGACCGCGACATGGCCCGCGTGGGCGCCACGCTGAACGCCCTGCTCGACCTCCTCACCGAGGATCGCGCGCGTGCGCGCCAGCTCGCCGCGCAGGTGTTCAGCGCGCAGGACGAGGAGCGCGCCCGCGTCGCGCGCGAGCTGCACGACTCCACGGCGCAGATCCTCACCGCCGTGATGCTTCAGCTCGGCGCCGCCGCGCACGAGAGCACGTCCGCGACGCTCGACGCGCGCATCGCCACGCTCCGCGAGTTGGCGGCGGAGGCGCTGGAGGAAGTGCGTTCGCTCTCGCACACCATGCATCCGCGCGTGCTCGACGACCTCGGCCTCGCCGCCGCGCTGGAGTGGCTGGCCCGCCAGGCGCGCACGCAGGGCACGCTCGACGTACGCATCGAGGCGGCGGAGCTCGAATCGCCGCTGCCGGCGCCAATCGGCTCGGCGCTCTATCGTGTTGCGCAAGAGGCCATGCGCAACGCGGGCCGCCACGCCGCCGCCACGCGCCTCACTGTGCGCCTGCGGCGCGAGGGCGGGTCGGCAGTGCTCGAGATCGTGGACGACGGCGTGGGGTTTGATGTGGCTGAGGCGGAGCGTCGGCGGCCAGGCATGGGGCTGTTCTCGATGCGTGAGCGGATCGGGCTGGTGAATGGCCGGCTGTCGGTGACCAGTGAAGCGGGCCGCGGCACGCGCATCGTGGCTACCGTGCCGCTGGCGCAGTGACGAGGTTGCAGGTGCTCACGATGCATGCGGAGGAAGCGTATCTCGCCGCGGTGCTTGAGGCCGGCGCGTCGGGCTACCTCGCGAAGAGCACGGCGGACTGCGACCTCGTGGAAGTCGTGCGCGCCGTCGCGCGCGGCGACGAGAGGACGAGAGGACGAGAGGACGAGAGGACGATCAGCCGTCTCCCGCTGCCAAGGACGAGCCGTCGCCCGACTCATGCGACTGGTGCGGTTCCACGGACCTCTGGTGGCGCAATTGCAAGCTGTTGTGCGGTACCTGCCGCGCGATCGTGAAGAGCTGCGCCGATCTCTAGCGCCACGCACAGGTGATGCGCTTCCTCTCGCCCTCTCGCCCTCTCGTCCTCTCGTCCTCTCGTCCTCTCGTCCTCTCGTTCGCATTCCTGCAGTCAATAGATGTCCGTCGCGCACGCCAGGCACTTCGTCGTCCCCCATCTCCCGCTGCAGATGACACACTCGTCCAGCGATCGCGCGACCCGCGTGGGCCTCATCGGCTACGGGCTTGGCGGCGCGACGTTTCATGCGCCGTTCATTCACGCCACGCCGGGACTGGAGCTCGCCGCCGTGATGACGGGCGACGACGCGCGACGGCACGCCGTGGAGGCACGCTATCCGAACGCGCAGGTGGTGCCCGACCTCGCCGCGTTGCTCGCGCTTGCGCCAGCGCTCGACGTCGTGGCCATCAGTTCGCCGAATGCATCCCACTATGCACTCGCACACGCGGCGCTGGACGCGGGCATGCATGTCGTGGTGGACAAGCCCTTCGCCGGGACGGCCGCGCAGGCGCGCGAGCTCGGCGCGATGGCGGCACGAGCCGGACGGTTGGCAATGCCATTCCAGAACCGGCGGTGGGATGGCGACGTCCTCACGCTGCAGGCGCTGATGGCCGGCCCGTCGCTCGGGACCGTGTACCGCTTCGAGTCGCGCTTCGATCGCTGGCGTGCCGAGCCCAAGCCGGGCTGGTGTCGGCCAGACGCTGCCGAGGTGTTCGAGAACATCGTGCACGACATCGGCACGCACCTCGTGGATCAGGCACTCGTGCTCTTTGGACCGGTGCGGCAGGTGTACGCGGAACACACGCGCCGACACCCGTCCGTGGTGAGCGCGGACGACGCGTTCCTCGCGCTCACGCACACGAGCGGCGTGAGCTCGCACCTGTACATGAGCGCGCGCGCCGGGCAGCCGGGTCCGCGCATGAGCGTGTTCGCGTCGCGCGGCGCGTACATGAAGCACGGGCTCGACGTGCAGGAAGACCAGCTGCGCGCCGGCATGACGCCGGCCGACCCGTCGTACGGGCGCGAACCGGACGAGCGGTGGGGTACGCTCGTGGGTCCGGAGGTGAACGAGCGCGTTCCCACGCTGCGTGGCGCGTATCCGGAGTTCTACCGCGGCGTGGCGCGCGCGGTCCGTGAGGGCGCAGCGCCGCCCGTCGCGGTGGCCGACGTTGTCGCAGGCCTCGAGGTCATCGAGGCGGCGTTTGCGTCGCACAGGCAGGGGGAGGTCGTGCGGCTGTCGGAAGCAGATCCTTCGCTACGCTCAGGATGACAACCTCCCTCTCGCCCTCTCGCCCTCTCGTCCTCTCGTCCTCTCGTCCTCTCACGGCTCGTCGACCAGCTCCGCCTTCCGCGCGAAGTCGTACAGCGTCACGCGGCGCAACAGGTAGTACGACGTCCAGTAGTTGCGCAGCGCCTGCACGTTGGCGATCACCGCGACGTCCTTCTCCCCCTGCGCGAGGTACAGCGCGTCGTTGGTGATCTTGCCGATGATGTAGCGGTTGCGCGCCACCTCGAACTGTTTCGCAGCCACGGTGTCCGCCTTCGCGGCGAGCAGCACGTTGCGCTGCGCCTGCTGCAGGCCGAGCGCGGCGAAGCGGGCGTCTTCCTCGAGCTGGTCGTGGCGGATCCGGTTGTTCGCCGCCACGCGCTCGGAGATGGCCGTCGCTTCTTCCACTTCCGCCTTGCCCGCACCCCACTGGAGCATCGGGAGGTTGACGCCCACGGCGAGCGTCTGTGCGCCGAGTGGGTTCTGGTAGGCCGGCCCGAACGTGGCGGCGGTCTGGTTGAAGCCCGCACTCGCCTGCACGGTGGCATTGAACCGGTTGTTCGACTTCGCCACCGCGATGCCCCGCTTCGATGTCGTGTTATCCAGTTCGTTCTGCTGCGTGGCGCTGGAGTTCTTCATCGCCTCGCGCACGGCGACCTCGGGATCGGCGTCCACCATGGGGATGGAGTCCGGCGTCACGATCGCGAGGGGCTTGTCGGCGGGATACGCGATCTGGCGGCGCAGCGCCGCCTCGGCATGATCGCGCGCGAGCCGCGCGTCATCCACGGCGGCACGCGCGCGCAGCAGCGCCAGCTCGCTCTTGAGCAGGTCGTTCTCGCCGATCTTGCCGACTTCGTACCGCCCCTTGTTCAGCGTGTACAGGGTGTCGTTCACCGCGGCGTTGAAGGCGGCGTTCGCGAGCGCCATCTGCTGCGAGTACAGGTTGAAGAACGCGTCAGAGATGATGCGCGCCACGTCCTCGCGCGCCTCGAGGTAGCCGCGCTCGGCCACAGTAGCCGCGAGTGACTGGACCCGCTTGTCCCACGCGAGCGCGTTCGGCTTGAAGATGTCCTGCTGGAGACTCACCACGATCGGCGACGTCTGGTAGAGCGTGGTGCGGTCGTCGCCGAAGTGGTCCAGCCGCGAGAGCTGCGAGCCCACCTGCACGGTGCCGCCGGTGAGGGGCAGCCGCTGGCTGAAGCCGAGGGTGAGCGACGACTGGTTCTGCGCCTGCCCGATGAACTGCGTGGAGCCGTCGGACAGCGTGATGGGGTTGATGCCGTGATTGAGGTTCGCCGCGTTGCCCTGCACGAAGAGCTGGGGCAGCAGCCGCGCGTTGAATGCGTTGTCCTTGAAGTGCGCGGCGTCGCGCGTGCTGCGCGCCACCTGCGCCGACGGCCCCTGTTGCTGGGCCATGCGGATAGCTTCCTGGAGGGTGAGCGTCTGCGCGGGAAGCAGCGCGGGCGCGAGCAGGGCGAGGGCGAGGACGGGGAGGATGCGGCGCATGAGGAGCGGGGAGGCTGTGGACCGCGCCACGCAGGCGTGGCGCAGGGCCGCCGCGGACGCACCGCGGCGGATGAGGCGTCTACTCGTACCGCAGGCAGGTGATGGGATCCTGGCGCGCCGCATTGCGAGCCGGCATGATGCCGAACACCAGGCCGACGCCCACCGACACCCCGAAGGCGACGACGACGGAGGTCCACGACACCACCGTGGTGATGTGCGAGAAGCCCTGGATGAGCTGCGCCAGCACCACGCCGACGATGATGCCCGCCACGCCGCCGGCCAGGCTGATCATCACCGCCTCGGTGAGGAACTGCGCCATGACGTCCTTCTGCGTGGCGCCCATGGCGCGCCGCACGCCGATCTCCTTGATGCGCTCGAGGATCGACGCGAGCATGATGTTCATGATGCCGATGCCGCCCACGATCAACGAGATCGAGGCGATGGCACCCAGCACGACGTTGAAGATCGCCTTGGTGTTCTGCTCCTGCTTCAGCAGCAGCTCGGGCACGCTGATCTCGAAGTCGGTGACGTCGTTGTGGCGACGCTGGAGCATCCGGCGCACCACCTCCGCCACCGCCGTCACGTCGCCCGAGTTGGCCACCTGCACGGTGATCTTGTCGAGCTGGTGGTAGTTGCGCTTCTCGGCGCGTTGTTCGTCCGTCTGCGTGGAGTCCGCGTCGTTCGAGTTGTTGTTCTGCGCGGCCGCCTCGATCTCCATCTGCGTCACCTCGCCGCGATTGCGGAAGCGCAGCAGCATGGTGGGCAGCGGCACGTAGACATCCATGTTCGCGTCACGGATGCCGAGGTGCTTGGCCGTCTCCGACGACACCTTGCGGTCCTCCAGCACGCCGACGACGGTGAGCCACTGCGTGCCCACCTTCACCTGGTGCCCGAGGGGACTCTCGCGCGTGAAGAAGCGGGACTTCACGCCGGGCCCGATGATCGCCACCGGCAGCGCGCCCGCGAACTGCCGCGCGACGAACGGCGCGCCCTCCGCGATGGGCAGGTTGTTCACGGCGAAGTAGCTCGAGTCGACGCCGACCACCTTGCCGGAGCGGTGATGTCCCTCGCGCGTGATGACGCTGTTCACCACCACCTCGCTGCTCGTCGCGGACACCGCGGGCAGCGTGCTCTTGATGGCCTGCGCGTCGAGATACGTGAGGCCGGGCGTGAACTTCTTCGACTCCTTCTTCGTGTCGTCCTTCTCGTTCTTCCCTTCCTTCTGCTCGACGATCGGCGTGATCACGATGTTGTTGGCGCCGAGCAGCTTCATCTGGGCGAGGATCTCCTGTTCGGCGCCGTTGCCGATGGCGAGCATCGCGATCACCGATGCCACGCCGAACAGGATGCCCAGCGACGTGAGGCTCGCCCGCAGCTTGTTGTGCACCACGGCCTCGGCCGCGATGCCGCCGCTGAAGAGGACGTGCGTGAGGAGCGCCCGGACGCGAGACGGTCCGCGCGCGCCCGCCTCCACAGGAGCGTCCGTCACGCGTCAGCCCTTCGGCTTGGCGGGTGCCACGACCGCCGGCGTGACGAACGGCTTCGCGCCGGACGGCGCCGTCATCGGCTTCATGCCGGGTGGCGGCGGCAGCGTCGCGGGCACCTTCACGCTCTTCGCCGTGTCGCCGGTGGGCGCCGAGGGCACGAGGGGCTTGAGGCCGGCAATCGAGTCGGTGCGGATGCCCGCCTTGTCCGTGGGCGGCGTGAGCAGCACGCGATCGTCGGCCGACAGGCCGCGCCGCACGATCACCTCGTTCTCGTTCGTCGTCCCCGTCTCGATCATCTGCTTTACCACCCGGCTGCCCGACTTCTTGTAGGCGTACTGGTAGCCGGCCTCGTTCACCACCGCTTCCAGCGGTATCGACAGCACGCTCGGTATGGACGAGACCTCGATGGCGTTCGCCGTCGTCATGCCGGGTCGCAACGTGGTGTCCGCCTGCGTGACGTCGATCTTCACCTCGAACACCTTCGAGTCCTGGTTGGGCTTCTGCTCGCCCACGTTCGCGATGTGCGTCACGATGCCGTCGAGCTTCTTCGTCGCATCGGCGTCGAGCGTGATCTGCACCTTCTGCCCGACGGCGATCTTCCGGACGTCCACCTCGTTGATGTAGGTCTGCGACTCCATCTGCGTGAGGTCGGGCAGCGTGGCCACCGAGTTGTCCCACGCGTTCCACTGCGAGCCCACGCCCTTCTTCTTGCCACTCCAGTCGCGGATGTAGATCACCATGCCGGGGGCCGGCGCCTTCACCGTGAAGTCCGCGATGAACGACTGGATGGTCTTGAGGTTGTTCTGCTGGCGGCCCAGGTCGGCTCCGACGGACGACATCTTCGCGACGGCCTGCTTGGTCTTGGTGTCGAGGTTGCGCTTCGACTGCGCGAGCGCCCGGTCGGCCTTCTCGTAGTCGATCTCCGCCTGCCGCTTGATCGTCGGGGCCTCGTACTTCGCCTGCTCCCGGGCCAGCTTCTTCTCCTCGAGCACGTACTCCGCCGTTCGCACGTCCTCCCGCGACTGCGCGAGGTTGAGCGTGGAGTCCAGTTGCGCGGTGGTGTAGTCGGCCTGCGCCTTCTGCACGTCGAGCGCGGTGCTCGACAGCTTCGAGGCCGCTGGCGCCTTGTCCAGTTCCGCAATCACGTCGCCGGCCTTCACCAGCGACCCCTCCGGAATGATGGAGGCGATCTTTGTCTGGTAGATACCGGCCTGCTGGCCGCCGGCGGGTCCGGTGACCTGCACGAATTTCCGCGCCCGCAGCTCGCCGGTGGAGGTGACGATGACCCTGAACGTGCCCTGCTTAACCGGCGCGCTCAGGGACGCCTCGGCCGCCGAGGCCGAGGAGGGCCACTTGTACCAGGCGGCGGCGCCGATGACGAAGACGGCGATGAGGATCGGAAGCCAGCGCTTGCGGAGGGTCTGCATCGTGGGGGTACCAGCGCAGGGAAAGGGAATGCCAGGGCCGGGGAGGCCACTCTAAGGTCGGATGGCTGTATACAGTCCGCAATACGGACAGCATTACGAAATGATGAAGTCCCACCGGCCTCTGGGGAGGCCGCTGGTTCGCCAGCCTTTGACACGCGAACGGCCGGAAACGTTGGCAACCGGGTCTAAACTGACCCGGATGCCCCGAAGATGACGGCCTGGCCCCCGCGCCATAATGGACGCACCAGCACCTGCGCCGCTGGTTAGTGGCGGACTGATGTTATAGGTGTGAGACTTGGGCGGCCGACCCCGCCAATCATGCACTTCATCGACGTCCTCACGACGGCCTTCGCCGAAATACGCGCCAACAAGCTGCGGAGTTTCTTCACGCTCCTCGGCATCATCGTCTCCGTCGCGTTCCTCGTGGCCGTGGTGGCGGTGATCCAGGGGATGAACGCGTACGTGAAGGACAACGTGGCCAGCTCGGTGATCGGCACCAACGCCTTCCAGGTGCGGCGCGTGCCGCTCCAGATCGGCTTCTTCGACGACGAGATGTGGAAGCAGGTCAGCCGTCGTCCGGTCATCACGCGCGCGGAAGCGGGGGTGGTGCAGGCAGCGTTGCCCGATGCGCAGGCGGTGGCCATCACGTCGGGCTTTCCCTCCCCGCTCTCGAACGTGGGCTGGCGAAACCGCGAGATTGGCGACGTGGAGATTCGCGGCGTCACGGCGCCGTACCAGGACGTGCAGGACTACAGGATCACGCGCGGACGTCCGCTCATCGACGTGGACGAGGCGCAGCGGCGCGCGGTGGTGGTGCTGGGCAGCGAGGTGGCGGAGAAGCTGTTCGAGACCGTGGACCCGGTGGGACAGCAGGTGGAGCTGGCGAAGGAGCGGTTCGAGGTGATCGGCGTGCTCGCGCCCAAGGGCCGCGTGCTCGGACAATCCTTCGACGCCATCGCCCTCATCCCGCTCGGCCGCTACGAGATGCTGTACGGCCACCGCGCCACGACGTCGATCTCGGTGAAGATGGCCGACCCCGCCGACATCGCCAGCGGCATGCACCGCGCGGAGGAAGCCATGCGGCTCATCCGCCACCTCCGTCCCGCGCAGGACAACAACTTCTCCGTCGAGACGGCCGATGCGCTGGTAGCGTTCTGGAAGAGCCTCACCGCGGTGCTGTTCAGCGTGATCCCGGCCGTGGTGGCCATCGGCGTGGTGGTCGGCGGCATCGTGATCATGAACATCATGCTGATGGCGGTGAGCGAGCGGACGCGCGAGATCGGCATCCGCAAGGCGGTGGGCGCACGGGCGCGCGACATCGAGCGGCAGTTCCTGGCCGAGGCGGTGACGCTGTCCATTCTGGGCGGGATGATTGGCGTGGGGTCGGGGTGGGCGTTCGCCGCGCTGGTGGCCACCGTGTCGCCGCTGCCGGCCCGGATCACCTGGTGGTCCGTGGTTCTCGCCGTGACGCTCGGTGCGGGAGTGGGTGTCCTGTTCGGGGTGTATCCGTCGCGGCGCGCCGCGCGGCTCGATCCCATCACCGCCCTGCGCGCCGAATGATGCGCGGCATTGCCTTTGCCCAGCTGCGCGAGAACGTCGGCATCGCCGTCGATGCACTGCGCGTGAACAAGATGCGCTCGGCCCTCACCATCCTCGGCGTGGTGATCGGCGTGGCGACCGTGATGACGATGGCGACGATCGTGAAGGGGATCCGCGACCAGATCCTCAATACCATCAACCTGGCCGGGCCTACCACCTTCTACGTGATGAAGGTGGTCACGACGACGCCGGTGAATCCCGACAAGCTGCCGGCGTACATCCGCATCCGCCCCGACCTGCGTTCGGCGGAGGCGCAGCGGCTCGCGCAGTTGCCGCAGATCGCGTACGCCGGCATCTGGTCGCAGGTCCAGGCGCGCGTGAACCACGGCGGCTCGCGCACGCGCGGCGTCGTCGTCTACGGTGCGGACGACCGTTACCAGGAGGTCATCGGCGGCGAGCTGCTCGAGGGACGGTGGTTCACGAAGAACGAGCTCAAGTCCGGCGCGCCCGTGGCCGTGGTGCAGGAGCGTCATGCGCGCCAGATCTTCGGCCGCGAGTCGCCACTCGGCAAGATCGTGCAGATCGGCGGGCGTCCGGTGGAGGTCATCGGTCTGTACCAGGATCCGGCGAACATCTTCTCGCCGCCGGGTCAGGAGGTGGGCGCGATCCTGCCATTCGAGTTCACGTGGCGCGCGTACAACATCGACAAGACGAACGCGCTGTTCATCGTGGTGAAGCCGCGCGCCGGCGTCACCGTGGCCGATGCGGAGGACGCGGTGACCGTCGCGTTGCGCGAGATGCGCCGCCTGCGGCCGGCGGACCACAACAATTTCGATCTCATCAGCCAGGACCAGATCCTCACCGTGTTCACGTCGATCACGGACATCTTCTTCCTCGTGATGCTGGTGCTGGCCAGTGTGGCGCTGATGGTCGGTGGCATTGGCGTGATGGCCATCATGATGGTGTCGGTCACGGCGCGGACACGCGAGATCGGCGTGCGGAAGGCGCTGGGCGCCACGCGTCGGGACATCCTGTCACAGTTCCTCGTGGAGGCGGCGACGCTCACGGGTATCGGCGGCCTGCTGGGCATCGCGGTGGGGCTCGTCGCCGGGCGGGGCATGACGATGCTGATGCACGTGCCCGCCGATGCCCCGTTGCTCGAGACTGCGGTGGCGGTGGCGGTGTCGGTGGGGATCGGTGTGGTGTTCGGCGTGATTCCGGCCCGGCGCGCCTCCCGCCTCGATCCCATCGAGGCGCTGCGGTACGAGTAGGCAGGGAGCGCCGCAAGTCAGAGAGTTCGAGCCACCTGAGGACGCGATGGTGTGCGGAGGACTGCGGGTTCAACGTCTGCGAACCGCGGCGGACACGGAGGTGCGCAGCGGACTGCACGTGTAAAGCTGGTCACGGCGAGAAGCAGAGCCTCCCTTTCGGCTGCGCTCGGGGCAGGCGCTTCGTTCAGGATGACAAATCCCGCTGTTTCCTCTGTGGTGAATGCATTTCAAGCGGTTGAACCAGAGGTGCGCGGAGGGCAGCGCGTTCAACAGCTCGAACCGCAGAGGACACAGAGGGACGCAGAGGGCTGCACGAGCAAAACTGGACACGGCGGGAAGCAGATCCTTCGCTTCGCTCAGGATGACAAATCCCGCTGTTTCCTCTGTGGCCCTCTGCGCCCTCTGCGGTAAAATCCCGCTGTTTCCTCTGTGGCCCTCTGCGCCCTCTGCGGTAAAATCCCGCTGTTTCCTCTGTGGCCCTCTGCGCCCTCTGCGGTAAAATCCCGCTGTCTTCCCTGTGGCCTTCCGCGGCCTCTGTGGTGAATCGTGCCGCGTGATAATTTCCGGCATCCCTTTCCGGTGATGCCGTGACCGACCTGCACAGCGTGGCCTTCCAGGCGCTCCGCGCCAATGGCTTCGAGCCGGCGCTCGACGCCGATGCGCAGCGCGAGCTCGCTGCGCTCGTCCCGCCTGTGCCGCCAGCCGGCCTGCGCGACCTCCGCGCCCTGCTCTGGAGCTCCATCGACAACGCCGAGTCGAAGGACCTCGACCAGATCGAGTATGCGGAGACGCTGCCGGACGGCAGCCTGCGCCTGCTCGTCGGCATCGCGGACGTGGACGTGCTGGTGCCGCGCGACTCCGCGCTCGATCGACACGCGAACGCCAACGCGACGTCCGTGTACACGGGCGTCGACGTGTTCCCGATGCTGCCGCGCGAGATCTCCACCGGGCTCACGTCGCTCAACCAGGATGCCGAACGCATGGTGCTCGTGATCGAGCTCGTGCTCGCGAAGGACGGCACCCCGAAGTCGCACGACGTCTACCGCGCGATCGCGACGAACCGCGCCAAGCTGGCGTACGACAGCCTTGGCGCGTGGCTCGAGGGGCGCGGCCCGCGACCCGAGCGCGTGGCGTCCACGTCCGGCCTCGAATCGCAGTTGTGGCTCCAGGACCGCATCGCCAGCGCGCTCAAGGCCCAGCGGCAGAAGGCGGGATCGCTGGAGTTCGACACCATCGAGGCCACGGCCGTGACGCTGGACGGCAAGGTGCAGTCGCTCTCCGTCACGCGGAGGAATCGCGCGCGTGACCTCATCGAGGACATCATGGTGGCGGCCAACATCGCCATCGCGCAGTATCTCGCCGAGCAGCAGCGGTCGGCGATCCGGCGCGTGGTGCGCGAGCCGAAGCGGTGGCCCCGCATCGTGGATATCGCCGCCACGTTCGGCGTGACACTGCCTGCCGTGCCGGACGCGAAGGCGCTCGCGGGCTTCCTCGCCGTGCGACGCCAGGCCGATCCCCTCCGCTTCTCCGACCTCTCCCTCAGCATCGTGAAGCTGCTCGGCCCCGGCGAATACGTGGTGAACAAGCCGGGACCCGCGGACGACCAGGGACACTTCGGGCTCGCCGCGCACGACTACTCGCATGCCACCGCGCCGAACCGGCGCTACGCCGACCTCGTGACGCAGCGGCTCGTGAAGGCCGCGTCGGCCGGAGCGCCCGCGCCCTACACCGACGACGAGCTGGCCGTGATCGCTGCGCATTGCACCGAGCGGGAGAACGCCGCGAACCGGGTGGAGCGAGTGTCGCGCAAGGCGGCGGCGGCGCTGCTGCTCGCCAACCGCATCGGCGACGTGTTCGACGCCATCGTCACTGGCGTCAACAACGACGGCACCTATGTGCGGTTGCTGTCCCCGCCGGCGGAAGGACGTGTCATGCGCGGCGAGGCGGGCATGGATGTGGGCGAACGGGTGCGCGTGCGGCTCACGCGCACCGACGCCGCCCGCGGCTTCATCGACTTCGAGGGCGTGCCTGGCGCTTGAAGAAGCCTTGTCATCCTGAGCGCAACGAAGGATCTGCGTTGTCATCCTGAGCGCAGCGAAGGATCTGCTTTTCACCCTACGAGGACTCCCATGCTTCGCCGTTCACTCCACCTGCTGACGCTGCTCCTCTCGTGTGCATGCGCCGCCGCGCAGCGGCCGGCCACGCGACCCGGCATCGTCCCCATCGAGATCGTCACGCAGGCCGGCACCATGAACGCCGAGCTCGACTCGGCGCACGCACCGGTGACGGTGACGAACTTCCTGCGCTACGTGGACGGCCACCTGTTCGACGGCGGCTCCTTCTTCCGCGTCGTCACGATGGACAACCAGCCGCGCGACTCCATCCGCATCGAGGTCATCCAGGGCGGCATGCGGCGCGACAGCAGCGTGCAGGCATACGCCGCGATTCCCCTCGAGCGCACAAGCGTCACCGGGCTGCATCACGGCAACGGCACGCTCTCCATGGCGCGCGGCGGACCGGACAGCGCGCGCGATTCATTCTTCATTACACTCGGCGAACAACCGGCGCTCGACTTCGGCGGACGGCGCAATCCGGACGGGCAGGGGTTCGCCGCGTTCGGCCAGGTGACGTCGGGACTCGAGGTCGTGCGCCGGATCCAGGGCGGCACTGCGAATGGACAGACACTCGTTGTGCCGATCACCATCGTGCGCGTGTCGCGGCGCTGACCGCGTGATATAGTCGGGCTCACGATCGGAAGGGAGGCGTTCTGTCGGACTTCTACGCGCAGCGCCGGACGTCGATCAAGGATGGCATCGCGCTCGTCGCCTTCATCGTCGGCTGGTTTGCCGCGGCGCCGTATGGGTGGCCATTCATCTCGCGCGGGTTCGACGACGGCGGTAACGCCGCGCGCGGCGTCTTCACGTTTCTCGCCGTGGTCTTCATCGCGGGCGTGGCATCCGGCGCGCTCGGCCTCGTGCTCGGTGGCGTCGTCGGGTCAGTCTGGGAACGCTACCATCGTCGCCGACGTGCCCCCGCTGACGTCCCCAGTGCCGCGATCGAGACGTCGGGCGCCGAGGCCGGCGTGGATGCGGCTCGGGTTCGTGCGCCGACGAAAGGCGCGTTGTCGCCGACGTTCGAGTCGTCCGTCGCGGCGTCCGACTACCTCGCCCTGCTACGAATGGTGTCCGCAGAGTCGCACGATGCGGCACGAGCGGCGTCAGCACTCGCGCAGACCGTGAACATCTCGGCGCGGCACGAAGGAGTGCTGGTGGGCGTCGCGCGCGTCATTACCGACGGATACCGCTACGCTGCGCTTGCGGACATCGTCGTGCACCCCGACTACCAGCGGCGCGGCGTGGGACGTCAGTTGATGCGCCGCGCCCTCGATGCAACGCCGAATGGTGTGCTCTACGTCAACGCACGAAGCGGCAGTACCCCATTCTTCGAGCGCATCGGCGGTGAGCGGGGAACGCCCGGTTTCGTGATGCGATGGATGTCCGAGCCTGGCCTGCGAAGGCCTCACACGGGAGAGACACTGTGATGCGTTGGGTCATTCCACGACTGCTCCGGCCGGCAGCCTGCGCCGCACTCTGTCTCGCCGCCGCGGCACCGGGACTTGCTGACGCCCAGATCATGGCCCCCTCGTCCGCTCGCAACATCGCGTATGCGGAAATCGGAGGCGCGGGCGCCCTCTTCTCGCTGAATTATGAACGGCTCACCGAGGAGGGGATCTACGTCAGGAGAGGAACAGGGTTCTGGGGGCTTACGAACCTCGCCAATGTCCGGGAGGACATCAGGACCATCGTCGTCGGTGCAACGCGGCGAATCGACATCAGCGATCTCCTCGGACAAGGTGCGGGGCGCATCGCCGAAGCCGGCGTCGCGGTCGTCGCGGGCACGTACGAGCGCACGCGGTATGGCGTGACGGAAGTCGACGGCACCTATGCGAGCCTGGCGCCCACGGTCGGCCTTCGCGCGGAACCTCCCGGAGGTGGATTCACCTACCGCATCACGTCCACGCCGCTCGTTCCAATCGTGAACCGCGCGTCGGCTTTTCCCCAGTCGTCTCCCACCCTGTGGGGTGGATTCAGCGCCGGTTACATCTTTCGCTGACGTCGGCCTCGGTGGACACGCCGCACGTCCGCCGAGTAACGTTGGGGCACGCGCGCCGCCGCCCGCAGCCGATTGTCGCCGCGCCGCGCGGCCCGCCTCATATCCACACGGAGCGCACGATGGCCACCTACGGTGGAGCAGAGATGGCAGCCGCCTTTCGCACGGTTCGCCGGAACACGATCCAGATTGCCGAGGACATTCCCGAGGGGCAGTACGAGTATCGCGCGGCGCCGGAGACGATGTCCGTGAGCGAAACGCTCCGGCACCTCGCGTTCGGCCCGATGCTGTACGAGGACATGCATCGCGAGAAGCGCGTGACCACGCTGGCCGGCTACGACTTCCCCGCGATCATCGGACAGATCCGCGCGAAGGAGGGCAAGGCGATGACGAAGGCGGAGATCATCGAGCTGCTCACCACCGAGGGCGAGAAGTTCGCGTCGTGGCTCGAGTCGCTCACTACGGAGTTCCTCGGCGAGACCTTCACTGGCCCCACGGGCGACATCCGCACGCGCCTCGAGAGCCTGCTCAGCCCCAAGGAGCACGAGATGCATCACCGCGGGCAGCTCATGCTCATCGAGCGGCTGCTCGGGATCGTGCCGCACCTCACGCGGCAGCGGCAGCAGCGCCAGGCGCCCGCGAAGACGACGGCCTGACGACACGGCGCTCCCGGAGATCCTTCGCTGCGCTCAGGATGACAACGGTCGCGATCGAGCTCAGGGGCGCAGCGACACGAGCAATCAACCACAGAGGACGCAGAGGTTCACAGAGGACTGCAGGCGAATCTTGCCGAAGTCCTCTGTGTCCCTCCGCGTCCTCTGTGGTTCACTGCTCTTATGAATGCAGCGAGAGACATGCACGTCGTGGACGCTGTCATCCCGAGCGCAGCGAGGAATCTGCTTCTTGACATCCTACCTGATTCGCGCCCAGCACGCGCGTTGCGTCGCCGACGCTTGCCACTGCAGCGGGAAAAGCAATCAACCACAGAGGACGCAGCGGTTCACAGAGGGGCTGCAGGCGAATCTTGACGAAGTCCTCCGTGTCTCACCGCGTCCTCCGTGGTTCATGGCCGTGTTCCTCCGCGTCATCTCTGGTTCATGGCTCGTGCGAACGCAGCGTCGCACCTGCCTTTCCTGCTCCTACCGCGACTTCGCGCCCAGCACCCGTGTCGCGTCACCGAAGCTCGTCACCGCCTGCCGTATGGCCGGGTCGAGCGACGCATCCACGCGATACGCACCCTCGGCACCCCACTTCGCGTAGGCGATCGACGTGCGCAGGCGGCGCTGGAGCAGCGCGTCCGCATCCGCATCAGCCGGCACGTCCACGCCCTGCTTCGTCGCGAACGCGCGAAAGTCGGCCAGCGCGGTAGCCGGCAGCGCACCGGCCGACACGAACGCGTCGAGCGTGCCCAGCGTGGCCGCATGCGCATCCACGTACGATCCGCTCCACGCGAGCGCGAGCTGCTGTTCCTGCGCACGCACGAGCCAGCGCGGCGCGGCCGGCAGGTCGGCGAGGAGAACGTCCGGATAGATCCCGCCGCCGCCGAACGCCACGCGCCCGCCATCCGTGTGGCAGCTCGGACGCCCCACGGTGTCGCGCTCCGTGCGCGCCAGCCGGTAGTACTCGCGCCGCGAGATGGTGTGGTACTCGCGCTGCACTACGCGCCCGCACGGCGTCCGCACCTGGCCGATCACCAGCACCAGCACCGAGCCGTCGGACATGGGGAACCCGCGCATGAGCAGCGATTTCCCGAACGTGGGACGACCGACGATGAGCGCGCGGTCGTGGTCCTGGAGCGCGCCCGCCACGAGCTCCGACGCGCTGGCGGTGCCGGCGTTCACCATCACGACGATGGGATACGACCGCTCGCTCCGCCTTGCCCGCTCCCTCCAGCAGTACGGCGATGCTGTACTCCGCCAGTGCCTTCGAGTTGTAGAGCACGACCAGGTTCTTCTGGTCCTTGGCGCGCATCTCGGTGAGTGCCGCGTTGAACTCGGACGTCGCGCTGTCCACCTGGTTGCGCATCGAGAAGATGCGTGCGCGGTCGAGGTGCAGCGACGCCTTGTCCTTCGCCGTGCTCACGGCGCGACCGTACCGGTCGAGGGCGGTGGCGAAGTCGCCGTCGGAATACGCGATCCAGCCGCGCATCTCGTCGCCCGCGGTGCGGAGGTACTTGTCGAGGTAGTAGTCCAGGTCGGAGTCGGTGGTGCCGTTCCCCTCCTCCGCCACGGCGCGCCTGATGTACGCCGTGAACATGCGGTGGTCGAGCTGGCGGTAGAGGAAGGGGCTCAGCATGAGCGCGCGCACCTGGAGCGAGTCCAGGCGGCGCATCTCGTCGGACTCGAGTGCGCGGCGGTTGCCCTGCATCACCTTTGCGAGGAGCCGCGGGTCGTTCATCAGGAGCGCGGAGCGTCGTGCGTAGGGCGCGTCGCCCCAGCCGGGGTTGATGCGTGCCGCCCAGTAGAAGGCCGCGGAGGACGCTTCGGGATCGACGTCGAACGTCTTGATGCCGAGGTCGTAGTACGCATGGGCGTCGTTGGTGTCGGCGCCGGCTTCCAGCGAGGGTCGCTTGGCGGCGGGACCGAGGCGCTGGGCGGGGAGTGCAGCGGGGAGGACTGCTGCCAGGAGGAGAACCGCGACCAGTGGGCGCATGGGTGGTGGGGGTGGGGTCGGTACGGAACGCGCGCGGCGTGCTTCTCCGCCGGCCGGCAGCAGCCAGGCGAGGGAATCGGGCGGGGTGTAAACATCGCACCGGACCCGACCGCGTCAAGAAAGGCGAGCTCGCTATTCCATGCTCGCCCGCCGCGGGACCCCATTTGCGCAGCGCTGAACGGATTTCGCTGGCAGTTCTTAGAATATTCCAAGAGCAGGGTGAATCATTCCGACCTACCACTGTCAGGGCTCCGCGCGCACCATCCGCACGCCGAACACCGGCGCGATCCGACCTTTCTCCGGCGCCTGGAAGCGCACCGTCACCCTCGTCTTTCCGAGCACCAGCTCGGGCGAGACCGGATACTGCGCGTCGAAGAAGCCGCTCGCTGTGACATTCCGCGCGTAGTGCGCCACGGACGTGCCATCCACCAGCACGTCGAAGGTGCCGCCCGCCGGCGGCAGGCCCGGCTCGTTGAAGTACGTGACGACGAGCGCCATCGGCGCCGAGCCGTCAACGGGCAGGTCGAATGAGAACCAGCCCGCGCCCGCACGATTGCCGCGGCCCTCGGTGCGGCCGACGGGACGTTCGGCGGGTTCGCTTCGATAATTGCAGTCGCGCTCGGGCTGCATCTCGCCGGGCTGCACGAACCCCAGCGTCGCCGCTTCCATGCGCTTCACGCGCTCGCGCTCCGACGCGAGCGCCGCGGCGCGCTGCTCGAGCTCGGCCGGCGTCAGCACGTCGAAGTACACGCTGTACGTGCGCCGGTGCGTGCGATGGAACGGTGTGAGCGAGACGTCGCCCGCCGCGCTGGACGACCCCGGTACCTGCGCCACACCGCGCGCGCGGAAGTCGCCAACACGCGCGCCGTCGGGTACCACCCACTCGGAAACGGGACGTCCTGCCGCGACGAGCACGGGGACCGTCACGGCATAGTGCATCGCGCGTCCCTCGCGACGGGGTCCGTGATCGCCGGCCAGCACGAGCGGGCCCCACATGATCGCCGCGACGGACGCGTTGTCGGGCGTGGGCTCGAGCCGCAGTGACTTCGGCAGCGCGAGCTCCACGACGTCGCCCGACTTCCAGGCGCGCGTGAGCTCGACGTACGTGCTCGGCTGGAGCGTGGTCTCGCGCTCGCCGGTGTCGCGGCCTCCCGCGGCTCCCGCGCGCAGGCTCGCGATCGTGGGCTGCGGCACGGCCACACCGTTCACCTTCACGGCGAAGCCGTCGCCAGCCCAGCTCGGGCGGCGCATCGCGAGCGTGAACGTCTTCGGCCGCGGCAGCGTCACGCGGATGGTGGCGCTGTCGCCGTCGGGAAACCCGGTGTCCATGGCGAGCGTCGCACCCGCGATGGTGAATTGCGCCGTCGAAGGCACGAAGATGTTCACCCAGATGGTGTCGTCGCTCTCGTAGTAGATGCCGTCGCCATGCAGCGCGTGGCTCTCCATGCCGGTGCCCACGCAGCAGGTGAAGTCGTGCTGCATGTCCTGGTATTCCTGTTCCACGCCGCGACCCACGGGCACCATGTACGACGTGCGCCCGCCGTCCGGATCGATGGACGCGAGCACGTGGTTGAACAGCGCGCGCTCGTGGAAGTCGGCGTAGAAGGCGTCCGGCCGGAAGGCGAACAGCCGGCGCGTGAGCTTCAGCATGTTGTAGTCGTTGCACGACTCGCAGGTGCGTCCGTCCACGTGTGTGCTGAGTTCATCGGCGGGACCGAAGTACTCCGACAGGCCGTGGCCGCCGGTGGCGTACGAGTGATGCTGCACCACGCGATCCCAGAAGAACGAGGCAGCCATGACGTCGGCGGCGTCTCCCGTGTACGAGTAGCGCGCCGCAGAGCCGATGAGCTTGGGGATCTGGCAGTTGCCGTGCTTGCCGGAGAGGTTGTCCTGATGGCGCTTGAGCGAGTCGGTGAACGCGCGATGCTCGAAGCGCTGCGAGAGCGCGAGCCAGCGCGCGTCGCCCGTGTCGGCGTAGAGGTCGGCGAGGACCTCGTTCATGCCGCCGTGTTCAGTATTCAGCATGCGCTGCACCTGCTCGTCACTCAGCGGCGCCAGTGTATGCTCGGCCCACGCGGCGAACTTCGTTTCTACGGCCAGAGCAGTGCGGTTGCCGGTGTGGCGGTATGCGTCGCGCAAGCCGGTGTAGGTCTTGTGCAGCGTGTACCACGGCGACCAGAGTCCATTGAGGTCGAACCCGCCGGACTTGATCTCACCGCGTGACACTGCCGCGAACGCCTCGCGACCGTCCTAGAGTGCGCCGAGGTAGCCGTCGCCCTGCTTGTCCTGCACCTCCTTCATCTCGCGGACGAGGTAGTCGGCGCGTGCCTTGAAGCGTGCGTCGCCCGTGGCCAGGTACATGAGGCTCACGGCCGAGAGGTGGTGGCCGGCGATGTGGCCGGTAAGGTTGCGTCCCCCGCCGTCCCAGCCGTCGTACGGCGCCGCCTTCTGCCCGAGTCCGGCGCGAACGCGGTAGTACGCCATCATGCGATCGGGGTCGAGCGACAGCAGGTAGGCGGCGGTGATGTCTTGCGCATGCTTGAGCGGGCCGCCGAGCACGCGTACGCGGCTGGTTGGAACGGGACGGGCGCGGATGACTTTCGCGTCGGGCGCCATGATCGCGGCGTCGTTGGGCGTCGCGAGAGTCTCGGCCCCCGCAGCGGCAGTGAGCGGACCGAGGGCGAGGCCGGCCGCCGCGGTGGCGGAGCGCTGGAGAAAGTCGCGTCTGGAGGTGGTCACGGTGTGCTCCAACTGGGAATGATTGTCAGCCTGAGCGTAGTCTCTTGTCATCCTCAGCGGAGCCCCTTGTCATCCTGAGCGGAGCCCCTTGTCATCCTGAGCGGAGCGAAGGATCTGCTTGTTGCCGTGGGCTAAAGCAGATCCTTCGCTGCGATCAGGATGACAATTCACACCGGCTGTTCGATGGACGGACTCTGCGGCGTGAACATGCGCGGGCCGGACTCCGTGATGTGGAGGCAGTCCTCCAGCCGGATGCCGAACTCGCCGTAGATCGCGATGGTGGGCTCGTCGCTGAAGCACATGCCGGGCTGGATGCGCGTCTTGTTGCCGCGCACGAAGTTGGTCCACTCGTGGCCGTCGAGGCCGATGCCGTGGCCGGTGCGGTGCGGCAGGCCGGGCACCTTGTAGTCCGGCCCGAACCCGGCGGCGGTGATCACCTGGCGTGCCGCTGCGTCCACGGACTCGCAGGTCGCGCCCACCTGTGCCGCGGCAAGCGCGACGCTCTGCGCCTTCTTCTCGACGTCCCACACGTCGCGCTGGCGCTGCGTGGGCTTGCCGAACACGGACGTGCGCGTGATGTCGGAGACGTAGCCTTCCACGGTACAGCCGGCGTCGATGAGGACGACATCGCCTTCACGCAAACGCTGCGGTTGCACGCTGCCGTGCGGGAACGCGGAGTACTTGCCGAAGATCACGAGTGCACCGTCAGCATTGCCGCCGAGGGTGCGGGTGGTGGCCGCGACGCTGGCGGCGACGTCGCCGGTGGTGAGACCTTCCTTGAGTCCGGCGAACGTGGTGCCGATGGCCTTGAGCGTGATGTCATTCGCCTGCTGGAGGAGCGCGATCTCTGCGGGCGACTTGATCATGCGGCAGCCGGCCGTCACCGGCGTGGCACTCACGAAGGTGGCCGATGAGAGTTCCTGGCGCAGGCCGTCGTAGATGAAGAAGCGAAGGCGCTCCTCGACGCCGATGCGTGACGTGGCGCCGCGGTCGCGGAGGATGCCTGCAATGACCTTGTACGGGCTCTCGTCTTCCTGCCAGGCGCGGACGTCGGGGGAGAACTTGATCAGCTCGCGTGCCCGCGCTTCCTCGAAGCCGGGCGTGACCCAGGCCAGCTCGCCGCGTGCGGGGATCACCACCGCGAAGGTGCGCTCGCTGTTCCCCCAGCGCACGCCGGTGTAGTAGAACATGCTCGTGCCGCCCTCGAGCACCATGGCGTCGATGCCGTTTTCCGTCATGAGGCGCCGGGCCTTCTCGATGCGGGCGCGTCGCTCCTCGTCGGTGATCGGGGCCATTCGCGCCGCGGTTGTGCCCGGGGCGAGCGGCACCTCCGTCGCCAATGCCTCGGGGACGTCGAACAGGCCGGCCTGACGGCCAACGGCGGCGGCGCCGGCCAGTGCGGCCGATCGGGCGAGGAAGTCTCTACGCTGCATGCGGGTGCTCGGTTGGAATGTCTGTGTGCGGGATGCGCCGGGAAAGCATAGCACGCGAGCGGGTACGCTGCATCTCCGATTCCCTCGCTTCGCGGGCCGGCCGATCGACCGCGGAGGACACGGGAGATCGTGGAAGACTGCCGAACAAATGAATGAGCGACTGAATGAACCACTGCCGAGCGTGCTGTTCCTCTGCGTTCCTCCGTGTCCTCTGTGGTGAAAGAGCCGTTCACTGTTCCACGGCGCGACCAATTTCACCGTAGAGGACACAGAGGTTCACAGAGGACTGCGTGAACCTCAGTTGAGCGGTGCGAGATAGAGTTCGAGAGCCGATTCGCTGGTTAGCTGCCGCTCGGCGAGTCTGCTGTGCCTCTGCGTTCCTCTGTGGTGAAAAGGCCGTTCGCTGTTCCACGGCGCGACCAATTTCACCGCAGAGGACACAGAGGTTCACAGAGGACTGCGTGAACCTCAGTTGAGCGGTGCGAGATAGAGTTCGAGAGCCGATTCGCTGGTTAGCTGCCGCTCGACGAGTCTGCTGTGCCTCTGCGTTCCTCTGCGCTCCTCCGTGTCCTCTGTGGTGAAGAGGCCGTTCGCTGTTCCACGGCGCGAACAGATTGACCGCCGAAGACGCAGAGGTTCACGGAGGACTGCCTCACTTGCCACCGGGCGCTGTCGCCCGATACGCTTGACGCATGCGAACTCATTCATTCCTCGCGCTCGCCGCGATCGTCACGCTCCTTCCCTCCAGCGGCTCGGCGCAGCAACAAGGTGTCGTGGTGCCGGGTGTCGAGGTGCTCCTCACCGATTCCCTCCACCTGATCCGTGGCAAGCGTGTCGGGCTGATCACCAACCACTCCGGCCGCGACCGGAACGGCACCAGCACCATCGACCTGCTGTTCCACGCGCCGGGCGTGAAGCTCACGGCACTCTTCGGGCCGGAGCACGGCATCCGCGGCGCCGCCAAGGCGGGCGAGAAGATCGGTTCCAGCGTGGACTCCGCCACCGGCGTGCAGGTGTATTCGCTGTACGGCGACACTCACGTGCCCACGGCGGAGATGCTGAAGGACATCGACGTCCTGCTGTACGACATCCAGGACGTCGGCGCACGCGTCTACACGTTCGAGTGGACCCTCGCGCAGGCTGCCGCCGCGGCGAAGAAGCCGGTCATCATCCTCGACCGCCCCGATCCCATCCGCGCCGATCGCGTCGAGGGCAACATCCTCGACCCGAAGTTCGCGTCCGGCGTGGGGCTGTATCCGGTGGCGATGCGCTACGGGCTCACGCCCGGTGAGCTGATGCGCTACCTCGTCGGCGCGAAGCTCATCGATGCCGACATCCACGTGGTGCCGATGAAGCACTACCGCCGAGCGATGTGGTTCGACCAGACGGGTATCCCGCGCGTGAACCCGTCACCGAACCTGCGCACCGGCGACGCCGAGCTGCTCTATCCGGGCACGGTGTTCTTCGAGGGCACCACGGCCACGGAGGGCCGAGGCACCGAGGATCCGTTCACGCTCATTGGCGCGTCGTGGATGTCGGACAATGCCACGATCGCGGGCGAGCTGAACGCGCTCACGCTGCCCGGCGTGCACTTCGATACGGCGACGCGCACCATCGAGCCCACCTACAAGTTCGGTGGACAGACGATCCCGATGATCAAGGTGCACGTGACCGACCGCAACGCGTTGCGGCCGGTGGAGGTCGGCGTCCGCATGCTGCGTGCGATCTACGTTCGTCACCCAAAGGACTTCCAATGGAAGGTGGGCTCGATCGACCGACTGGCGGGCACGGATCAGCTGCGCACGGCGGTGGAGACCGGGGCAGTGGACGACCTCCTTGAAAAATGGAATGCGGACGCGGCGCGGTTTGCGGCGATGGTGAAGCCGTACCTCATCTACAGGTAGCCCCCTTGTCATCCTGAGCGCACCCCCTTGTCATCCTGAGCGTACCCCCTTGTCATCCTGAGCGAAGCGAAGGATCTGCTTTTCGGCCGGCCGACAAGCAGATCCTTCGCTGCGCTCAGGATGACAGCGTTTCTCCTTCATTTCCGAACATGCGATTCCGAGCCTTCGCGCTGGTCTGTGCGATGAGTGCCATCACGCCGTCCCTGCGCGCGCAGGCCGGCGACACGACCGTGGCGCGCCAGGTCGCGCCCGGCGTGGCCTACCGCCAGTTCTCCGACCCTCGCGGCCCGTGGACGATGTACCTCGTCCGTGTGGACCTGAAGCAACGGGGCATCGCACTGCGCGCGGCACGGGCACACGACGCGCTCGAGGGCCGCGAGCGCGTAAGCGACATGGCGCGGCGCGTGTCCACGACGGGCGCGCGCGTGGTGGCCGCGGTGAATGCCGACTTCTTCAACCTCAAGACCGGCGAGAACGAGAATAACCAGGTGATCGACGGCGAGTGGTGGAAGGGGCTGAAGGTGACGGACTCGCCATACGACACGTGGGACAACACGCATGCGCAACTCGCCGTGGGCGCGAACGGACGGCCGGCGATCGACCGGTTCCTGCTCGATGCACGGGCGTGGGCGCACGGCACCATGACGCCGGTGATCACGCTCAACAGCGACCCGGCGGGGAAGCCGGAGGGCACGGCGCTCTATACGTCGCGCTTTGGTGCGCGGACGCCGGCAGACACCGGCCGCACAACGGTCGAGGCGCCCCTCGCCGCGGCGGGACATCGCGGCGACACGCTGCTCTACGTGCGCCGCGGTCCGGTCTCCAGCGCGGCGGGCACCGCGATCCCGGCGGATGGCGCGGTGCTGTCAGCGTACGGCGCGGGGCTACGGCAGGCGGAGGTGAAGGCGATGGGCGCGGGTGATACGGTGAAGGTACTGCTCACGACGTCGCCGCACCTTGCCGCTGATGCGGCGCCCGCGCTCGTGATCGGCGGGTGGCCGCGCATCCTGCAGGATGGCGTTGACGTCACCGGCGACGCCGCGGCCACGGAGGGCACCATCTCGCGCAACGCGGAGATGCGGCATCCCCGCACGGCGGTCGGGTTTTCACGCGACAGCTCGACGCTCTACCTCTTCGCGGTGGATGGTCGCTCGGAGAACAGCGGCGGCATGACCCTCACCGAGCTCGCGACGACGATGCGACAGCTGGGCGCATGGCAGGCGCTCAACTTCGATGGCGGCGGGTCAACGACGATGGTGGTGGACGGCGTGATGGTGAACAAGCCGTCCGACGCCACGGGCGAGCGCGCGGTGGGGAATGCGTTGATGGTGGTGATCCGGTAGCGCCGTACTCTGTCATCCTGAGCGAAGCGAAGGATCTGCTTTTCGGCCAGACAAGCAGATCCTTCGCTACGCTCAGGATGACAAGGAGGGACTACGCTCAGGATGACAAGGAGGGACTACGCTCAGGATGACAAGGAGGGACTACGCTGAAGATGACAAGGGACTACGCTCAGGATGACAAGGAATCAAACAGCGTCCGACAACGAGCTGAACGTGAAGTCCCGCACCTTGAGCGTGGGCATGTACGTCGCGCCACCGGCGCCGAGCGCCTCCGATGCATTGATGCGCAAGGAAGGACCGAGCGTCTCGAGGTTGTTCAGGAAGAAGATCGGCGACTCGTTGAAGCGGAAGTTCTTCACCGGGTGCGTGACCTTCCCGTTCTCGATGAGGAACGTGCCGTCGCGCGTGAGCCCCGTGTAGGAGATGGTGCGCGGGTCCGTGGGACGGATGTACCAGAAGCGCGTCACGAGGATGCCTCGCTCCGTGCTCTTGATCATGTCCGCCGTGGAAGTGGTGCCGCCGAGCATGCGGAGCGCGCGACCGCCACCACCACCACCGCCGAATCCGCCGCCACCGCCGGCGTGCGTCGGCTTCACGCCCTGCTTCTGCGCCCAGAACCGATCGTAGTTCAGGTTCTTCACGATGCCGTTCTCGATCCACACCACCTTCTCGAGCGGCATGCCGTCGCCGTCGAAGCCGCCGTTCGTACTGGGGCTGTCCTCGGGGTCGGTGAGCAGCGTGACGCGCTCGTCCACCACCTTCATGCCGATCTTGTTGCCGCCGCCCTGCTTCGAGAAGAACGACCGGCCTTCATCCGCACTGCGCGCCTGCATGGCGCCCGAGATCATCTGCACGAGGTTGCCCACTGCCGTGGGCTCGAGAATCGTCACGTAGCGACCCGGCTCCACGGCCACCGGGCTGCGCGACTGTCGCGCCTTGTCCGTGGCCACCGCGCCCACGCGCTGCGCGTCGATGTCGGCGAACGTGTCGCCATCGCTGCAGGCCCAGCCGCTGCCTGTGCCATCCGGTGTGCGCACCGTCGCCGTCATCGTCACCACGGCACTCGAGTCGTACGCGAACAGCCCCTTCGAGTTGGCCAGCGCGCTCGCGCCGGCGCGGCACTCGATGAAGCCCGTGGCGATCAACCCCGCCGCCCGCGCCTGTTCCGTCACCTTCTTCGCCGCCTGCGCACGCTCGGCCGGCGACGGTAGCGTGATGATCCGCGACTTCGGCGGCGGATACTCCTGTGCGCCCAGCTCCGGCATGCGCTCCGGGTTGGGCGGAACGAGCTTGGCGATGTCCGCCGCCTCGCGCGCGGCCGCCGCGAGCGACGCCTCGTCGAGGCGGTTGGTCGTCACGCTGGCCGCGCGGCCGTTCACGAGCGCCGTGATGGTGACGGACGTGTCGCGGTTCTCGCCGCTCGTCGTCACCTGGTTCAGCGCGAAGCGGGTGTCGGCGCGCGCGCCGCTGTTGATGCTCACGCGCGTCTCGTCCGCGGGCGAATTCTTCAGCGCGCGCTTCGCGATCTCCTCGGCGTCAGCGCGGGAGAGGATGTCGATGGGAGCGTAGAGGCTCCGGGCAAATGACTCGCTCATGCCTTGCGTCCCGTGTTGATGATGTTGGTCTGCGTGAAGAGCGCGGGCGGGCAGCCGTGACTCACCGCGTTGCTCTGGCCGGGCTGGCCCTTGGCGTCGCCGAACGCGCCGCCGAGGTGGTAGCTGCGCGGGCCGCCGATGACCTTCATCGAGCCCCAGAACTGCGGCGTCTTGAACTGGTACGCCACGTCCTTCAGCATGCCGACGATCTTGCCACCCTTCACCTCGTAGAACACCTGGCCGGCGAACTGGCCGTTGTACCGTTGCTGGTCGATGGAGAACGAGCCGTCGCCGACGATCGCGATGCCCTTGTCCATCTGGGAGATCATGTCCTCCCACACGTAATCGTTCTTGCCGGGCTCG
>JBBRZK010000063.1:0-26192 GCA_038236775.1 Gemmatimonadales bacterium | reverse complement strand
GCAGCAACTTCCCCCGCTTCGACCGCAACCTGAACACCGGCGGGAACAACTACGACGAGACGAAGACGGTCGTCGCGCACAATGTCATCCATCACTCGGCGCAGTATCCGTCGTCGCTGATGGTGACGGTCGTGAAGGGCCGGCAGCCGATCATCCCGTAAGCGCGGCCGGTTAGAGACTGACCTCGGGCGATGCGGCACAGCTGATCCAGCGCTTCGAGGAACAGTTCATGGAGCCCCTTCAACTGCTCCATGTCCTTGATCACGCCGGGCACCAGGCACGGCGGCCACGGCGATGGGCGGAACGAGCCCTTCCAGGAACCACGCCGCCAACTCGGCGCGGCCCTGAAGCCCGGACTTGTGGTAGATGGCCACGGCATGCTGGCGCACCGTGCGTTCGCTGCGTCCGGTGCGGGCAGCGGCCTGCTTGTGACCAAGGCCCTGGAGCAGCAGGAGGGCGACTTCTCGTTCGGCTGGCGTGAGCTGCCAGCGGGAGAACTGGTCGTCGATGGCCGCGCGCAGGCCTTTCAGGGACGCCTCGGCCTGTCGCCGCCACTCGTCCCGCTGCGCCTCGTGCGCGGCGATCGAATTGCGCGCGGTGCCGAGTGCCGCCGTCGCTCGGCGCCAGCCGCGCCAGAGGTAGATGGCGGTACTCGCGCTGACGGTCACGAGCGTCAGCTCGACCGCGACGTGCGGCGTGAGTGCGCGCGGCGCGTCGAGATACAGGTCCAGCCCGCCGCCCGCCACGACTGTGGCGAGCACAGCCAGCACGACGAATCGCGCAATGGATTCATCCGCTTCTTCGTCACGCAGTCCTGGCTGCTCCATGTGGGTTCTGCCCTCCGGCAAATGACGGATGCGCTCCGGCACATGTCCCTGTGAACCATGCAGAACGAACGTCGGATACTGCGCGGGGCGCGGCAACTCCATCGTGCATTCGGGCCGCGAGACAATCCCGCGGCCGCCCTCCCAGAGGAGCCCCGACCATGTTGAGCCGCATCCAGCACCTCATCCCCAATCCGCTGCATCCGGCGGTGGTGCACTTCCCGATTGCCGTGAGCGTGCTGCTGCCGATCTTCGCGATCGGCGCGATGTGGGCCATTTCCCGCGGCGCCCGGCCCCTGCGCGCGTGGGGCATGGCGACCGCCATGTACGCGCTCCTGTCCCTGAGCGCGTGGGTGTCGCTCCAGACCGGTCAATCGCAGGAGGACAGGGTCGAGCGGGTCGTCAGCGAGGCGGCCATCGGCACACACGAGGAAGCGGCGGAACGATTCCTCGCGATCTCGGTGGCCGCGCTCGTCATCGCGGGCATCGGACTCGGCGCTGGCCGCATCGGTGCCGGCGCACGTGTGCTCGCGACGGTGGGGAGCCTCGGCATGCTGGTCGCTGGCTACGACGTCGGCCATTCTGGCGGCCAACTGGTCTACGTGCACGGTGCGGCGAGCGCGTACGCCTCGCCGGCGCGTGTCGGCGAGGGAGGTGGTACCGCGGGTGCGGTGCAGTCCGCCGAGCGTGAGTCGGATCGTTAGCTGACGCGGGAGGTCGCTCGTCGAATCCCCCGCCATGTGAAATTGGCGGGGGTGACGCGGGAGACAGGGAGGCGCGCGGCGACCGTCGTGACGGTACGTTGTGCGCCAACACCTTCCGACTGGAGCTCGTCCGCATGTCCGCTGTCCGCACCCACGTCTTTCGTTCCCTTGCAGTTGCCCTGCTCGGAGCGAGCACCTCGTCGCTCCCTGTCTTCGCTCAATCGCTGGCGCGTGGCGGTCCGCGGTTCGAGATCTCCTTCAGCGCGGCGGCGCACGCCGAGGCGATCACCGGCCGCGTCTACGTGGCGATCAGTCGCACCAACGATGCGCAGCGCGGCCCCATCCAGCAGACCGGCGAGACGGGCGTGCCGCTCTTCGGCGTGAACGTCGAGAAGCTCGCGGCGGGCCGCGCTGCCGTGATCGATGCGGCGACGTTCGGCTATCCGGCGCGCAGCCTGTCCGACATTCCGGCCGGCGAGTACTGGGTGCAGCCCTTCGTGAACGTCTACACGAAGTTCGCGCGCGCCGACGGCCACACCGTGTGGCTGCACATGGACCAGTGGGAAGGCCAGAACTGGAAGCGCTCGCCGGGCAACATCTATGGCGATCCGGTGAAGATCACCTTCGACCCGCGGTCCTCCACGCCCATCCGACTGGTGGCCGACAAGGTGATCCCGCCCGTCGTCGTCCCCGCCGAGACGGAGAACGTCAAGCGGATCAGGATCCAGAGCAGCATCCTCACGAAATGGTGGGGTCATCCCATCTATCTCGGCGCCACCGTGCTGCTGCCGAAGGACTACGACAAGCATCCCGACGCGAAGTATCCCATCGTCTACAGTGAAGGGCACTTCTCGTTGCGCGCACCCGGCGTGGGATCGACGCCACACTGGAACGCGGACGGCACGCCGCGCATGATCGTCGTGACGCTCCAGCATCCCTCGCCCTACTACGACGATTCGTACGGGGTGAATTCGCAGAACAACGGTCCGTATGGGGATGCGATCATGCAGGAGCTCATCCCCGCCGTGGAGTCGAGGTTTCGCGCCATCGGCCAGCCGTGGGCGCGCCTGCTTACCGGGGGATCGACGGGCGGATGGATCTCCCTCGCCAAGCAGGTGATGTATCCGGACTTCTATGGCGGTGTGTGGTCCCTGTGCCCGGACGGCGTGGACTTCCGCTACCACCAGATCGTCAACATCTACGCCGACACCAACGCCTACTGGTTCGATAGCGGATGGATGAAGATCGACCGGCCCACGCAGCGGAAGCCCGATGGAAACATCACCGCCATGATGAAGGACGAGAACTGGTACGAGCTCGTCTCCGGCGACCACTCGCGCTCGGGCGGCCAGTGGGACATCTGGGAGGCGACGTACGGCCCGGTGGGCACGGACGGGTATCCGCAGCGCATCTGGGACAAGCAGACCGGCGTCATCGACAAGCGGGTGGCGGAGTACTGGAAGCAGCACTACGACCTGCGCAACATCCTCGAAACCAACTGGGCGACACTTGGCCCCAGGGTGGCGAACAAGATCAACGTCTACGTGGGCGACGCGGATTCGTACTACCTCAACATGGGTGTGCACCTGCTGGACAACTATCTCCGGACCACGACGTCACCGAAGTGGTCGGGCGAGATCGTGTTCGAGCCGATGGCACCACACTGCTGGGGTCCTCCAATGCAGGACCTCATGGGCAAGATGGCCGCGCAGATGGACAGGACCGCTCCCGCGGGTGCCGACCTGCGGAGCTGGCGCTACTGACCGACTCCGTGTCATCCTGAGCGCAGCGAAGGATCTGCTTTTGGCCGACGGACAAGCAGATCCTTCGCTGCGCTCAGGACGACAAGCAACTACGCCTGACAGCCGCAACTGACGAAGGGGGGGCACGGATTCCGCGGATGGGACGGACAAGAGCCGATCCGATCGCTGCGGGATCGACAGGCAGTGCGGCAGCGCCAACACTTTTGGTTTTTGGGGGTTTGAGCAGGGTGCCGTGGCGCATGGAGGGTGAAATGCGCCTGGAGAGCTCTGCGCAATCCGGATTTCTTCCGCGTAATCCGCGTTCCCCCCTCGTCGTTGATGCCCGGCGCGGCGGCGATGCAACAGAACGTGCGAATGTACCAGCTACGACGCCGGCGGCTGGAGCGTGGCCGTCGCCGCGTGGCCTTCGACTTCCGTCTTCAGCTTCTGCAGGAACATCCGCCACCCGGGCCCGTAGTCGCTGACGTCCGCGGCGCGCAGGAATCCGGCGTGCACGAGGGTGACCGCCGTGCCCGTACCGACGGGCTCCAGATGGAAGGTGAGCGTCTGCGTCGGCACGCTCGCGTCGCCCCGCCAGTCGGGCCAGTCCAGCATCAGCAACCGGTCGCGCGCGAACTCGAGAATGTGCGTGGGACCGCCCGTCACGTCGCGGCCGTCGATCTCATACTGCCAGTGCAGCTCGTAGCGGCCGCCGGCGTGCGGCTCGATCACCGCGTCGCGGGCGTCGAGCCAGCGGTTCACCTGCGCGGGGTCGATGAGCGCCTCGAATGTGGCCGCTGGGGTGGCCTCGATGGCCACCTCCAGCCGGAGGGCGGGATGCTGGTCGAAGTAGTCGGGAAGTTGGATGTCAGCGCCACCGGCGAGCCACGCGGACAGGTTGCCCATCGCCAGCCGCCAGTGGTCGTCGATGAGGGCGCGGGGCCGGGGCATGGGTAGCTCGCCGCTGACGGCATGCGTGAGCGTGAGGGTCGTGCCCGCGCCATCCTCCGACGGTGCGATGACAATGGTCACCGTCGTGTCCACTTCCTCGATCGGCCACGCGAAGCCCAGGGCGACGTCGGGCTCGAGGCGCGTCACGGTTTGCCTGGCGGCGTCCTGTGGCGGCGTGCCGGGCGTATGCCGTCCCCAGAAGCGGTACACGCCACCGACCCACGGCTCCACGGTGGCGCCCTCGGCAAACCAGCGGACGAGGGCGGCGGGATCCGTGAGGGCACGAAAGACGTCGTGTCGAGTGGCAGCGAGCGGCCAGGCGTGCGTGTACGTGAAGGGCATGTCGGTTCACCGGTTGTCGTCATCCTGCCGCGGGTGTCGCCATGCGCACACTTCCGGGACCGGTGTGGTGCAGTGTGCGTCACGCGATTACTCCTGACAATGGACCGCGGCTGGCCTCTTGTGTCCGGCACGTCGCTGCCGCTCTTTAGGGGCGCCGCAACGACAGCCCCTCCTGAACTCCCGACCTCCGCCATGCGCCCCCTCTCTCTCGCCCCGCGTCGCCCATGACCGCGATTCGTGCCCGTCTCTCGACGATGATGTTCCTCCAGTACTTCGTATGGGGCTCGTGGTTTGTCACCATGGGGACCTACCTGGGGAAGACGCTGCACTTCACCGATACGCAGATTGGCAGCGCGTACGGCGCCATGGCGATCGCGGCGATCATCTCGCCGTTCTTCATGGGCATCGTGGCGGACCGCTTCTTCTCCAGCGAGAAGCTCCTCGCGCTGCTGCACATCGTTGGCGGCGGCGTGATGTACCTGGTCTCGATGCAGACCCAGTGGAGCAGCTTCTACCCGCTGCTGCTCCTCTACGCGCTGTGCTTCATGCCCACGCTGTCGCTCACCAACTCCATCTCGTTCCACAACGTGACGGACTCCGCGCGCGACTTCCCGATCATCCGCGTGCTCGGCACCATCGGGTGGATCGTCGCCGGCATCATCGTGGGCAAGGTGCTGCATGCCGATGCCCTCGCGACGCCCATGCGCATCGCCGCGGGCGCCTCGGTGGTGTTGGGCCTCTTCTCCCTCGCGCTGCCCCACACCCCGCCGAAGGCCGCGGGCGCGCCGTTCAGCGTGCGCGACGCGCTGGGCCTCGATGCGCTGCAGCTGCTGCGGAACTCCGACTTCTCCATCTTCGTGCTCGGCTCGTTCCTGCTCTGCATCCCGCTCCAGTTCTACTACGCCTTCACCAATCCCTTCCTGAACGAGATCAAGGCGCCGGAGCCCGCATTCATCCAGACCTTCGGGCAGATGTCCGAGATCGGCTTCATGCTGCTGCTGCCCTTCGCCCTGCGGCGGTTCGGCATCAAGTGGATCATGCTCGCCGGCATGCTGGCCTGGTCGGTCCGCTACTTTGCGTTCGCGCATGGCGACAGTGGCGCGGGCATGTGGCTCATCTACGCGGGCATCCTGCTCCACGGCGTCTGCTACGACTTCTTCTTCGTCGCGGGCCAGATCTACACCGACCAGCGGGCCGGCCCGAAGGTGCGCGCCGCCGCGCAGGGGTTCATCAACCTGGTGACGAACGGCGTGGGCTACCTCATCGGGGCCTGGGTGTCCGGCATGGTGGTGAACCACTACGCCACCACCGGCGCCGACGGCGTGGTGATGCACGACTGGACGCGCATCTGGCAGGTGCCGGCCATTGGCGCCCTGGTGATCTTCATCGTCTTCGCGCTGATCTTCCGCCCGAAGGTGGATCCGCAGGCGATCGCGACCTGAGTGAGGCTAACGACGCCTGACAGCCACAAATGACGAAGGGGGAACACCGATTCTGCGGAAAGGGCGGATCAAAGCCGATCTGATCGTTGCGGGGGTCGGCTGGTCAGGGGCCGGGCCAAACCCAAACCTTTTGAAAGTTGGGGGAAGGTGTCGTTGCGCGTGGAGAGCAACATGCGCACGGAGAGATCCGCGGGATCCGGTTCTTTTCCGCGTAATCCGCGTCCCCCCTTCGTCGTTGGTACCCGGTTCGGCGAGATGAACTCCGCCTGGCAACCACAAATGACAAAGGAGGAACACCGATGCTGCGGAATTGACGGATCAAAGCCGATCTGATCGCTGCCACGCCGGCGAGCGGAGCGCCGGGCAAAACCCCAGAGGTTTTTGAACCTGGAAGCAGGTGTCATCGCGCGTGGAGGGCGGCATGCGCGCGGAGAGATCCGCGTGATCAGGCGCGTTTCCGCGTAATCCGCGTCCCTCCCTTTGACGTTGGAGTTCGGCGCGGCGAGATGATCGTCACACCATGGTCGCGATCGCGGCGCGCACGCGCTCAACCTCCGCGGCGCTCGTCACCACGCGTTCGTAGTCACCCGGAACCTGCACGCGCGCCAGCGACACGTTCGTGCGCTTGTGGGTCATGAGGCTGTCCACGCGCGCGGCGGCGCGAAGGTGCACCTCCTGCGCACCGGACCGGCGCACCACGTCGGCGACGTTCGCAGCCGTGATGCCGCCCCCGGCGAGCACGGTGATCCGACTCCCCGCCTGGCGTACCAGCTCCGCGAGAGGCGCCGCACCCGCCAGCGCCGACGCCGCGCCACCCGACGTCAGCACGCGATCGACGCCCAGCTCGATGAGCGTCTCGAGCGCAAGCGGCAGGTCACGCGCGAAGTCGAAGGCTCGATGAAACGTTACCGCGAGCGGGCCGGCTGCATCCACCAGCTGGCTCACGGCCGCGACGTCCACGTCGCCCTCGCGCGTCAGCGCGCCGATCACCACACCGTCCACGTCCAGCGCACGCGCCGTCGCGATGTCGCGCCGCATCACGTCGAGCTCGTCCTCGGTGTAGAGGAAGTCGCCGGTGCGCGGGCGCACGAGCACGGACACCGGAATCTCGACGCGCTCCCACACCGCGCCGATCAACCCCGCACTCGGCGTCACGCCCCCCTGCAGGAGCTCGCCGCACAGCTCGAGCCGGTCCGCTCCGCCACGCTCGGCTTCGAGGGCCGCGTCGAGTGCGTCGACGCAGGCCTCGATGAGCACCTCGGGCCGTTCGTCGGCGAGCAACCGCTACTTGCCCTGCCTGGGTGGCTTCCAGTCGCCGCGTGCGACGGCGGGGACGAACTTGTCGATGCCACGCGGCGGGAAGTCGAGGGTCTTCCCCTCCTCGGCACTCTTGTACGCGGTCATCAGTATCTGCACCACCTCGAGGCCGTCGTCGAGCGTAAGCAGCGGCGTTTCCTTGCCGAGGAAGCAGCGGACGAAGTGGCGGTCTTCCGCCTCGTAGCCATACGCCACCGCCTCACTGGCGACGACGGGCATCAGTCCCATCTCGGCATTCTGCTTCTCCACCAGGTCCTCGCCGGTCTTGCCCTTCACCTCGCGCGAGAAGAACAGCTTCAGTCCCGCGTCGAGCGTATTCCACGACATCGAGTACTCGGGGCCGAGCAGTTCGGCGGAGAGCCGCAGTCCGGCACCGACGAAGCTCCATGAGGTGGACGCCTCCCCGATCACCGTGTAGCCGTCCGACGTCTCGAACTCGATCACCAGGCTCGCGAAGTCCTCGCTGGGGCGCTTCATGTAGTCCACTTCCTTCCCCATCGTCTTCGCGAGCTGCTTCGCGTACGCGGGACGCGACCACTTGAGCGACGCAATGTGCGCCGTGATCCGCTTCGGCGTCACCGTGGACATCGGCTGGCCCGGCTTCGTGAGCAGTTGCCGTACGAGCAGCGCCGAGTGGCACATCATGTCGTTGAGGACGCCGCCGCCCTGCAGGGCGCCCTGCCAGAACCACGGCATGTGCGGGCCGCTGTGCTCCTCAGCCGCGCGGGCGAGGTATGGACGGCCCGTGGTGGCGGCGCCACGCGCCCAGATCAGCGCACGGCCCGCTTCCACCTGCGGCGCGAAGGCCTGGTTCTCGAGGTAGCCGTGCATCAGCCCCACGCTCTTCACCAGCCGCAGCACTTCCTTCGCCTCGGCAGCATTGCGCGCGAGCGGCTTCTCGCAGGCGATGCCCTTGAGCGTGCCGCGTCCGCGCTCGAGCGCGTCGACGATCTCCTGCACGTTCTCGATGCGGGCCTGGTTCGGTCCCGTGAGCCAGATGGCGTCGATGGCCGGATCGGCCACCATGTCCCCGATGCTCTTGTACGCCTTCGCCTCGCCCACGTCCAGCTCATTGGCGTAGCGTGCGGCGCCGGCCGCGTTCTTCGCGTTGGGACTCCAGACGCCGAGCACGTCGGCGTCGCGCACGCCTTTCCAGCCGAGCATGTGGAACTTCGCGTTGAATCCGCTGCCGATGAAGCCGACACCCAGGCGCTTTGCTGTCATGGTTCTCGATCCGTGGCGGTGGCCGACGTGCGGCGGCACGTCGTATCAGGAGGTAGTGTCGCGTGTGGCTACAGTCCGTTCGCCTTTCGGGAGCGCTGCAGGCTCGCGTCATACTCTTCGTATGAGACGCCGAGCTTGTCGGTGGCCGGCTTGGGACAGCCGTTCCAGCCGGGGTTGAACACGTTGCCCATGTAGCGGAGGTCCTGCCAGCCCATCGCGCTCGAGAAGAACGCCGCGCCGACGTTGTTGCGGAAGCGGTCGAACCACTGCGAGCCGCGCTTCAGCTCTGGCGTGACCTTCTTCGGATAGGCGATGTCGTCGAGCACGGCGTGCCGCTGCGCGTTCGTGGCGGACACGAAGTCCACGCCGTAGCGATGGCGCATTTCCTCATCGAGCCACGCGAGGCCGCCACGCATGGAGACCTTCGAGTTCTCGCTCGTCTCCTTGTCCATCAGCATGAAGTCGATGAACTCGGGCGCCTTCGCATCGGTGGCGCTGCCCGAGCGCTCGTCCTTCGGGATGACGATGTCGGCGAGCGCGCGCACGGTGCGCCACTCGTGCGGCGTGAAGAACTTCGGCGCGTAGGGCGCGGCCTCACCGGCCACATCGTCGGCATGCAGCGCTGCGACCAGCCGCGCAGTGCGCTCCACGCCGGGCGCGCTCCAGTCGAGGATGCCCGCCAGCGGGACGACGCCGAGCGCCTTGAGCGCGTCGCGGCGATTGAGGTCGGTCACAGGGCACCTGCCTTGCGCTGCTGCGCGATGTAGTCCGCGGTGCGCCACGCGAGCGCGAGAATGGTGAGCGTGGGATTCTTATCCGCCTGCGTGGTGAACGGCCCGCCGTCCGCAACGAAGAGGTTGCGGCAATCGTGCGCCTGGCAATGTGAGTTCAGCACGCTGGTGCTCTCGCTCGCGCCCATCTGGACGGCACCCACCTCGTGGATGATCGACCCGCCGGTGGACAGCCCGTAGCCCTGCTCCTTCGTGGGCATCGGGCTGAACACCTGCCCGCCCATCTCGGCAATGAGCGACCGGAAAGTTTCCTGCATGTGCTTCGACTGGTTGTATTCAGCGTCTGACCACTTCCAGTGGAAGCGCAGCACCGGGATGCCCCACTGGTCCACCGTGGTGGGATCGATCTCGCAGTAGCAGTCGGCGCTCGGGATCTGCTCGCCTCGGCCGGAGAAGCCGATTGTCGCGCCGTAGTACTTGCGGTAGTCGTCCTTGAGCGACTTGCCGTAGCCGCCACCGCGGGGATAGCCGGCGATGCCGCCCATGAACCCGTAGCCCGGTGCGCCGAGTCCGCCCCACACCTCGATGTGGTAGCCGCGGGGGAAGTCGAGCTTCTTGTTGTCGAGCCACCACGGCATGTACACGTGCATGCCGCCCACGCCGTCCTCGTTGTGTGGAACGTGGTCCACCATCGAGGGGATGAAGCCGGCGACGTCGGTGCCGGTGGTGTCCGTGAGCCCCTTGCCCACCCAGCCCGTCGAGTTGCCGAGGCCCTGCGGGAACTTCGCGGACTTCGAGTTGAGCAGCAGGCGCGCGGACTCGCACGCGCTCGCGGCGAGCACCACGACCTTCGCCGCCACGTGCTTGTCCGTGCCGGTGCGCTTGTCCACGTAGGTCACGCCGGTGGCGAGGCCGTCCCGTCCGACGGTGACCTCGCGCGCCATCGCCTGCGTGATGAGCGTGAGCTTGCCGGTCGCGAGCGCGGGCGCGATGAGCACGTCCGGGCTGGAGAAGTTCGCCTTCACCGTGCAGCCGCGGTTGCACTGGCCGCAGTAGTGGCACGCCTGGCGGCCGTGGATCGCCTTTGTCGTGATGGAGAGTCGCGACGGGATGCAGGTGATGCCGAGCTTGTCGCTCGTCTTCTTCACCAGCAGCTCGTAGCAGCGCGGGCGCGGCGGCGGCTGGAAGTTGCCATCGGGATGATTGCGCAGGCCTTCGTTGCTGCCGAACACGCCGATGAGGTCGTCCACGCGGTCGTAGTACGGCTTCACGTCGTCGTAGGAGATCGGCCAGTCGTCGCCGAGTCCGTCCTTGCTCTTGCCCTTGAAGTCGTCGGGCCCGAAGCGCAGCGAGATTCTGCCCCAATGGTTCGTACGTCCGCCGAGCATGCGGCCGCGCCACCAGCTGAACTGCGTGCCGGGCGCGCGCGTGAACGGCTCGCCCTCGATGTCCCAGCCGCCGTCGCAGGCGTCGAACTCGCCGAAGGGGCGCGTGCGCGTGGACGCACCACGACGCGGCGACGCCCAGGCCGGCATCAGCATCTGCGAATTCTTCGAGGCGTACCACTCGCCGCCGGCCTCGAGCATCACGACCTTCGCGCCCTGCTGCGTCAGGGCATAGGCCGCCATGCCGCCGCCCGCGCCGGATCCGACAATGCAGACATCGTAATCGGTCATTTCATCTCCTCGTGAAGCCGAGAATTTGTGCCCCGGGACGGGTCTGGCGGAAGACGCGGCGGGCGATTTTCCGCCGCAGCGTTCGCCGGTGACCCAACGATGACTCCCGGCTGACCCCGGCGCGGCATTGTCCGCCCGGGAGCGCGTCGCGCTCCACTCACGGACACGGAGCCACGATGCGGACGACGCATGCCGGTCGGGAACGCGCCAGCTGGGCGCTGTACGATTTCGCCAACACCATCTTCTCGATGAACGTGGCGACGCTCTACTTCGCCGTCTGGTTCGTGGAGGACCTCCACCAGTCCAACACGCTGCTCGCGGTCGCCGCGGCGCTGGCCTCCGTGCTGGTCGTGGCGTCCGTCCCGCTGCTCGGCGCCATCTCCGACGCGCGGCAGCGCCGGAAGCCGTGGGTGGTGGGCTTCACGGTCGCCTCCTGCGTGGCCTGCGCCGCCATCGGGGCCGTCGGTCAGGGCGGGGCGGGCAGCGTCGGCTGGGTTGTCGTTGCGTACGTGGTGGCCAACTACGCCTACCAGGCTGCACAGCCGTTCTACAACGCCATGATGCCCGATCTCGCGCCACCAGAGGAGCTCGGACGACTGTCCGGCATCGGCACCGCGGTCGGCTATCTGGGCACCATCGTCGGACTCCTGCTCGTTGTGCCGTTCTTCAATGGGGCATGGCTGCCCACCACGCTGATGCATGCGCTGCGTGCCGCGGTGCCATTCACCGCGTCCGGCGGTCGCGTGGCGACGTTCGTGCCCACGGCATTCCTGTTCCTGCTCTTCTCCCTGCCGTTGTTCGTGTTCTGCCGCGATCACCATCCGCGCGACAGCGCCATCGCATGGCGCGCCGCCTTCCGCGACGTCGCCCATACAGTGCGCGACGCCCGTCGATATCCCGGCGTGCTCCCGTTCATCATCGCGTCGTTCCTGTATCAGGATGCCATCGGCACCATCGTCGGCTTCATGGCGCTGTATGCCGTGAAGGCCATGCACTTCGGCGGCGGCACCGAGACCACGCTCTTCCTCGTGCTCACCCTGCCGGCCATCGTCGGCAGCTACATCGCCGGCCGGCTCGTGGACCACGTGGGCGCGAGACGCACGCTGGTCATCGCCATCGTCGCGTGGATCGCGCTGCTGCTCGCGATGATCGCCGTGCCCACGCAGGGCGGCTTCTGGGCCGTCGGGCTGGCGATCGGGCTCGTGTTCGGCTGGGTGCCCACGGCGGAGCGGCCACTCCTGCTCGCGCTCGTGCCGGAGCGCGAGGCGGGCCGCTTCTTCAGCCTGATGCTGCTCTCGTCACGCGCCGCCGCAGTGGCCGGACCGCTCGTATGGGGCGTCACCGTGGATACACTCGAGCCAACCCTCGGAACGGAGGTGGCCTATCGCGCCGCAGTGCTGACGGTGGCCGCGATGTTCGGGGCGGCGTGGTGCGTGATGCGCCTGGTCCCGGAGGGACGCGTCGCAGCCGTGCTCCCGGCCGCGGCGCGCGTACCGGCCGGTGCCCCTCCTGCACTGAGGGCACCGGCCGCCGCGCCTAGAAGCGCAACGCCTTCAGGTACCGGTAGGAATTCGTGATGGACTGGATCGGCTCGGCGCCCGAGTCGCGCTCCACGTACACGTGCTTCATCCCGGACTGGGCCTGGCGCGCGAAGATCGCGCCGAAGTTGATGGTGCCGCTGCCGACGTCGGTCATCTCGCGCGCGGGCGCCGGCGTCGCGTCCTTCGCATGCATGAGCGGGAAGCGGTGCGGGTATCGGTTGAAGAAGTCGAGCGGGTCGCCGCCACCCTTCACCACCCAGTAGAGGTCCATCTCGAAGTCCACGAGCTTCGGGTCGGTCTTCTGCAGGAGCACGTCGAGAGCGGTGCCGCTGCCCACGCGCGCGAACTCGAAGTCGTGGTTGTGGTACGCGAAGCGCAGGCCGGCGCCCTTCGTGATAGTGGCGAGCGCGTTGAAGCGATCCGCGAGTGCGGCCCAGTCCTTCCGTGCGCCCGGGTCGAGCCAGGGCAGCACCGCCCACTCGTGACCGATCGCCTTCGCGTCTTCGCACGCGCGCTTCCACCCATCGTCGTTGGCGGGCATCGGAATGTGCGACGACGGCGACGTCAATCCATTCGCCTTGAGCGCGTCGCGGATCTGCGCGGGCGAGCGGCTGAAGTAGCCCGCGAATTCCACCTCCTTGTAGCCGATGGCGGCGACGCGGGCGAGCGTGCCCTCCATGTCCTTGGCCATGAGGTCGCGCACCGTGTACAGCTGGAGCCCCACACGCGGCAGTTGCCGCGCGGTATCCTCGGCCTCGAGTGCGCGTGCGCACCCCAGGGACGCGGCGCCGAGCGCCACGCCGAGTGTCGTCAGGAAGTCGCGGCGAGTTGGCATGGGGCGAATCTGCGCTGCGTCGGTCAGTCCCGGCAAGGGTGCGTCCGGACCGGCTCCAACGACAAAGGGGGATCGCGGATTCCGCGGAATAGAGCCGGATCCCTGCGGATCTCTCCGTTCGCATTCCTGTCTCCATGCGCAACGCGACCTTCCCAAAACCCTCAAAGGATCCTGGTTGGCTTGGCACACCAGCCGGCGACCCCGCAGCGATCAGATCGGCTTTTATCCGTTCTCATCCGTGGAATCCGTGTCCCACCTTCGCCATTTGTGGTTGCCCGGCGTAGTTCACTTCACCTGACCGGACACCACGCCAAGGAAGGGATCGCAACTTGTGCGGGCGGGCATTTCGTTTTGTATGTTGCATCATGCCGACTGGAATCCAGCACGCGCCGCCCCGCGATACCGACCCAACCGTACGCGGCGCGCGGGTGGCCGCCATCGCCGGCTCGCTGGTGGGCTCGGAGATCCTGAAGATCGCCGCCGAGGTGCGTGCGCTCGTGGCTGACGGTGCCGACGTCTGCAACCTCACGGTCGGCGACTTCAACCCGTCGGAGTTCCGCATCCCGGAGTTGCTCGAGCGCGGCATCGTGGAAGCGCTCCGTCGTGGTGAGACCAACTACCCGCCCTCCGACGGAATCCCGGCGCTGCGCGAAGCTGTCCGCGCGCTTTATCGCCGCGAGCTCGGCCTCGCTCCCTCGCTCGCGTCGGTGATCGTCACCGGCGGATCTCGGCCGGGCATCTACGCGACCTACCGTACGCTGCTCGATCCGGGCGACCGCGTGGTGTACCCGACGCCGTCGTGGAACAACAACCACTACGTGCACCTGTGTGGCGCCGAGGGCATTGCCGTGCCGTGTGACGCGAGCACGCGGTTTCTTCCCACGCGTGCGTCGCTCGAGACGGCCGTGCGCGGCGCGCGCCTGCTGGCGCTCTGCTCGCCGCTCAATCCCACCGGCACCACCTTCACTGCAAACGGCCTGCGCGACATCTGCGAGCTGGTAGTGGAGGAGAACGCGCGCCGCGGTGCGGACGAGCGGCCGCTGTACATCATGTACGACCAGGTGTACTGGACGCTCACCTTCGGCGACACGCGCCACGTGCATCCCATCGAGGTGTGCCCCGACGTCGCGCCGTACACGGTGTACATCGACGGCATCTCCAAGTCGCTCGCCGCCACGGGCGTGCGCGTCGGCTGGATCGTCGCGCCGCCCGACGTCGCCGCGCCGATGAGCGGCCTCCTCGGCCACGTGGGTGCGTGGGCGCCCAAGGCGGAACAGGTCGCGGTCGCGGCCATGCTCGGTGACGAGGATGCCATGGGCCGGTATCATGCGGGCATGATCGCGGGGCTGCGCGAACGCCTCGATGCGCTGTATGTCGGCCTGTCGGCGATGCACAGCGCGCGCTGCCCCATCGAGGTGCTGGCGCCGGAAGGCGCGATCTACCTGAGTGCGCGGTTCGCGCTCGCCGGGCGGCGCGCGCCGGATGGCATGCTCCTCGAGACGGACGAGCAGGTGCGTCAGTATCTCCTGCGCGCCGCCGCCGTTGCGCTCGTGCCGTTCCAGGCGTTCGGCGTCGCGGAGGACAGCGGATGGTTCCGGCTCTCGGTGGGGGCGGTGTCGCCCGACCAAATCACGCGCATGCTGCCGCGCCTGCAGCACGCCATCGCGGCGCTGCAGTAGGCCGCCCGGAAGGAGGAGTCCACATGGTCCAGATCGCGTTGCTGCCGATCGCGCCCATCCTGTTGATGCCGTTCATCCTGCTGTTCTTCATCATCGTGTTCCCGCTCTGGATCGTCGCGCTCGCCGTCCTTGGCCTGCTGCTCCTGGTGACGCGCGGGATCGATGCGGTGCTGCGTGCGATGAAGTCGACGGCGACGGTGTCGGGGCCGATCAGCAATGCGTTTCACTGGACGCTGAGCTGGGGCGGGCTCGCAAACCGGCGGGACCGGCCGCCGGTCGAGTAGCGTCTTGACGGGCGGGCCGTTGTCATCCTGAGCGCCCCCCTCTTGTCATCCTGAGCGAACCCCTCTTGTCATCCTGAGCGAACCCCTCTTGTCATCCTGAGCGAACCCCTCTTGTCATCCTGAGCGAACCCCTCTTGTCATCCTGAGCGAAGCGAAGGATCTGCTTCTCCCGCGGCGCGACAAGCAGATCCTTCGCTTCGCTCAGGATGACAACGGCTTCGCTTCGCTCAGGATGACAACGGCTTCGCTTCGCTCAGGATGACAACGGCTTTGATTCGCTCAGGATGACAGGTGGGCCGTCAGCCCTTCATACGCGGATCCGGCTTCACCGTGAACGTCTGCGTCTGCACCTTCCCGTTCGCCGTCAGCCGCGCGGTGAACACCCCGATCGCCGGCGTGGGCGTGCCGCGGCCGTAGCCATCGCCGCCGGGACCAGCGGCTGTCTCGACGATGGGGTTCCACACCGCGCGATGCAGGCCCGCGGCCGCAGAGAACGGCTCGGGTGGCGTTGTCCAGAGCGGTGAGACGTTGGGGATGCCACCGCCGGCACCGGCCGCACCGCCGCGCCGGCGACGCCCGGCGCCCTGCAGCGCGGGATCGCTGGAGAAGGTGTGCATCATCTTGCCGCCCGCATCGAGGATCTCGAGTGTCACCGGCGTGCCCGACGCCGACTTGAGGTAGTAGTCGATGAACGCACCCTCGGGCCGGTTCTCCGCCTGCGGCTCGTCCTTCTGCGTCGGCGTGCCGTTGTCGCCGCCCTGCGAGTAGTACGTGGCGTCGGCCGGCTTGAAGAGGTGGACGTCGGCGCCGAGCACGTCCGGCGTCACCTGGCGCAGCGCGCTGATGCCGTCGATGACCCAGATGCCGCGGCCGTGCGTGCCGACAATGAGGTCGTCGCCGTAGATCTGGAAGTCGCGCACCGACGTGACCGGCAGGTTCAGCTGGAGCGGCTGCCAGTTGTCGCCGTCGTCGAACGACACGAACGCGCCGCGCTCGGTACCCGCCACGAGCAGCCCGCGTCGCGCGTGATCTTCCTTCACCGTGTGGACGTACACGCCGGCAGGCAGCCCCGTCGTGATGCGCTGCCAGCTCTTCCCCTTGTCGCGCGTGCGATAGAGGTACGGATCGAAGTCCTGCAGCTGGTGCCGGTCCACGCTCGCATAGGCGACGTTCGCGTCGAAGTGCGACGCCTCGATCATCGTGACGCGACTCCACGACGTCATCGCCGACGGCGTCACGTTCTGCCAGTGCGCGCCGGTGTCGGTCGTCAGCTGGATCGACCCGTCATCCGTCCCGACCCAGAGGGTCGGGGCCTCGAGCGGCGACGGAGCGATGGTGTAGATCACGCCGCGCTTGCCGTTGCGATCCACCTGAGCGGCTGCAGCCGGGTCGAGCGTGGGCGGCGCGCCGGGATCCACGCGCGTGAGGTCGGGACTGACCTGTGCCCATGTCTTCGCGCCGTCCGTGGTGCGAAAGAGGAACTGGCTCGCGTAGTACATCGCGTGCGGATCGGCCTGCGAGATCACCAGCGGCTGCGTCCAGTCTGCACGCGCCGGCTCGGACGACACGGGCGCCGTTGTGCCACCAAGTTGCGTGTTGCTCTCGAGGTCGAAGCGCGTGCTCGTGCCGCCGAAGATGATGCCCGGGTTGAGCGGGTCGCCCGCCGTGTAGCCGCTCTCCCCACCCGCGCCGATCGGCTCCCAGTCGCGCATGGTGATCGTGGCGAACTTGCCGCGCGAGCGCACGCCCACCGCGCCGCTGTCCTGCTGCGCGCCCGTCACCCAGTACGGGAAGCGGTAGTCCACGGAGATGTGGTACATCTGCGCCGTCGGCTGGTTCAGCCACGAGCTCCACGTGGTCGACTTCGCATCCGCCGCCGTCGCATTGCGCGTAACGATGGCGCCCTGGTCGCTCGCGACGATCATCGTGTTCGAGTCGTCGGGCGACACCCACGCCTGGTGATAGTCGTCGCCGCCGGGCGAGCCGCGCATGGCGATCCACGTGCGGCCGCCATCCTTCGAGCGGTTCACGGCGACGTTCGGCACGTAGACGTTGTCCGCGTTGCGCGGATCGACAGTCACCTTGGAGAAGTACCAGCCGCGTCCCCACAGCGCCTGGTCGCTCGAGAGGCGCGTCCATGTGGCGCCCGCGTCGTCGGAACGGAAGAAGCCGCCCTGGCCGGCCGGGGCCGCCGCGGGACGACCGTTCGTCGCCGGCGCCGGCGGCGGTGCCGCAGGATCCGGTACGAGACAATCGACCACCGCATACACGCGCCGCGGGTTGCTCGGCGACACGGCAATGCCGGTGCGGCCGATGCCGGCGGGGGGAAGTCCGTTGGTGAGCTGGGTCCACGTCGAGCCGCCGTCGGTGGACTTGTAGATGCCGCCGCCAGGTCCGTTGGTCGGGGCATACGTGAACCATGGCGGACGCCGCGTGTTCCACAGGCCCGCGTACACCACCTGCGAGTTCGTGGGATCGATGACGACCTCCGCTGCGCCGACGTCGTCATTCTTGAACAGCACCTTCTTCCAGTTCGCCCCGCCGTCGGTGGACTTGAACACGCCGCGCTCCGCATTCGGCGCGTACAGGTGTCCGATGGCGGCGACGAACAGCACGTTCGGGTTCCGCGGATCGACGGCGATCTTCCCGATGTGCTGCGTATCGGCGAGGCCGATGTGCGTCCACGTCTTTCCGGCGTCCGAGGACTTGTACATCCCGTTACCGAATCCCATCGAGTCGCGCAGCGAGCTTTCACCGCTGCCGACGTACACGGTATCCGGCGCCGAGGGCGCGGTGGCGATCGCGCCGATGGAGGCGACGGGCTGCGAATCGAAGACGGGCGCCCAGATGCGGCCGCCGTCGATGGACTTCCACACGCCGCCGTTCACTGCACCGAAGTAGAACTCGTTGGGCCGGCCGTGCACGCCGGTCGCCGCGGCAACCCGGCCGCCGCGGAACGGCCCGAGCTGTCGCCACCGAAGCCCCTGCGCGATGGCGTCGAGATCCACGGGCGCGGTCGCGCGGACCATGCCGTTGGATTCGGCGTATGCGGCGGAGTCCACGAACCGGCTCAGCGCGGGGGACGTGAGCGAGAGGGCGGCGGCGGCCTGGCCGGCGCGGAACAGGAAGTCTCGACGTGATGGCATCAGGAGGGGCGTTGGGGTTGCATCGAAGCTACTTCGGGTGCGGCGTCGGCAGAACACCGCGCGCGCAGCCGAACGGCCATCAGCGCTCGTCCGCGATACGCCGCAGCATGGCTCCATCGAGGACCACGTATCGTCCGCCGCCCTGCGCCTCGATCGCTCCCCGGTCGCGCAGCGTGCGAAGGCTGCGAACCACCAGCTCGCGCACCGTCCCGATCTCCTCGGCGGCCTGCTGCTGCGTTCCGCCGAGCGTGAACGTGCGTCCGCGTGCCGCGCTGGCGCGCGCGACGAGCAGCGCCGCGAGGCGTGCGAGGATGGACTGGCTGCTGGTCTGGTCGAGCTTCTCCACCAGCAGACGGACACGCGCTGCGAGCCGCGCCAGCATCGCCATGGCGAGCTCCGGATGCCGGTGCAGTGCCGCGAGGATGGCCTCCCGCGCGAAGACGAGGCACCGGGTGGGTTCCGCGGCGACCGCCGTGGCGGGATACGTCGTACCCTCGAACAGCGGGACTTCCCCGAGCGCGCCGCCCGGACCTTCGTCGTGGATGTACACGGTGCGCGCGTGCTGCTCGCGGACGAGCCGGACACGTCCCTCGAGCACCAGGTAGAGCGAATCCGCCCGCGCGCCGGCACGGTAGAGCACGTCGCCCGTTGCGAACTCGCGCCGCGTACCGGACGACAGCAGGGACTGTCGCACGGCCGGCGGCAGCGTCGCCAGCGGCCACGGGTGATCCACCGGATCAGGTCGTGGGACTTTCGTCCCTGCGCGCGGCGGCGCGCTCATCTATCCATTATGCGTGGCGGTTGGTGAACCCGAGGCGAGGATGCACTCATGGAGACCGGACGATTGCTGAGCATTGCGCTCGGTATACTGTGCTGTGCGGCGGGAAGCGTGTCCACCGCGGCGGCGCAGGACTCCAGCTACGCCGCCATGCAGCAGCGCGGCCGGATGGCGATGGGCGTCGATCAGTACACGTCGGTCCATCACTTCGACGACCTCGCTGATGGCGGGCGGATCCGCCTCGAGCGCGACCGGGACGATACGGCCGGGGCACACGCCATCCAGGCGCATCTGCGCGGCATCGCGAAGGCCTTCGCCACCGGGGACTTCACCACGCCGGCATTCGTGCACATGCAGGCGGTACCGGGAACGAAGGAGATGGCGAAGCGTCGCGGCGTGATCCGCTATGCGTTCACGGCGCTGCCGCGCGGCGGCGAGCTTCGCATTACCACGAGCGACTCCGCGGCGCGACGGGCCGTGCACGAGTTCCTCGCCTTCCAGCGAGGGGAGCATCACGCCGCCGGACACGACATGCATGACATGCACGACATGCATGACATGCATGACATGCACGACATGCAAGGCATGCGTGGCATGTCACATCCGCATCCCACGCCCTGATTCCGGAAGGCTCGCAGTGCGCAGCGCCGCAGTCGGGCCGCACTGCGCGATCGACGCCAACGCGCGCGCGATGGCCCAGCGATAGCCGGCGTGCTCGGGAAGGCCGAGTGGCGTCCATCCCATCGCGGTGGACGTGGGGTCGCCGAACAGGATGCCGGCGATGTCACCCGCGTCGTCCGTGTCCCCGAGCAGCGCGACGGCGCTCTCCACCATCGCGTCTTCGTCCGGAAGGGGTGGCGCATAGGGACTCGACCCCATGGCGTACGCCAGCCCTTCGCGCGCGAGCACGCCACCCAGCGAGGCGGCAGAACCGTGCAGCGCACTCCACATCATGCGCACAGTTTCCGCGACGCTCTCTCGGCGCACGACCTCGACATCCGCCGGATCGTCCGCCCACAGCAGCACGACGCCGTGTCCCGCACGGCGCCCGCCCGACGTTTGCGCCAGGAGTGCGGTCGCCAGTCGGTCGGTCCACATGCCTTTCGACGCGACGGCGACGGCGAGCGTGAGCTCACCGTCGAACCCGCAGCGATCGGCCACTTCGCGCGCCTCTTCCGCCACCAGCCCTTCGGCGTCGATGTCGATCAGCACACGGATCGCAGCGAGCGTCGCTGGTCCCGCCATGGGGTTGTACGCAACGAGTCCCCACTCGTGCTCGACGCGCGCGCGATATGCCTCGAACCGCGGCGACCGTGGGCCGCCGTCGCGCGGCAATTCATACAGGCTCGCCATCGACGCGAGGGTCGGTGCCACGTGCACGACTGCGCCGCTCATCGTACGCAGCCGATCCACTCCGCTATGGCGCCGGAAGTGCCGCGACGATCGACCCGCATCGGAATTCCACTGGTGGCACGCATCCATCGAGACGGCATTGCACCACTCCTTGTCATCCTGAGCGCAGCGATAGATCCACCACTCCCTGTCATCCTGAGCGCAGCAGCCTGCCCTCGAGGAGCGACAGCGACGAAGGGAAGGATCTGCGTGAAGGATCTGCGTGATGCGGGAGCGCGGCGCCACACGGCGCCGCACTCTTTCATTTCCGGCTGTACACGCGCGCCATCAATGCTATCTTCGCGCTCACGCCACGGCCGGCCGGATGCTGCACCCGCGTCGGCCGCATCTCTTCACGTCCTGACCGGTGGCACCGCATGGGCACTCGTGATCCCCGCGTGGACACGTACATCGCGAAGCAGCAGGAGTTCGCCCAGCCCATCCTCACGCATCTGCGCGACGTGGTGCACGCGGCATGTCCCGACGTCGAGGAGACGATCAAGTGGGGCGCGCCGTTCTTCGCCTACGGTGGCAGCGTGATGTGCAACATGGCCGCGTTCAAGGAGCACGCGGTGTTCGGCTTCTGGAAGGCGTCCCTCATTCCCGGGCTCGCACCCAGCAGCGCGAAGGGCGGTGAGTCCGCCGGCAACATGGGTCGCCTTACGTCCGTGGATGACCTGCCCTCCCGCAAGGCGCTCACTGCCCTCATCAAGACAGCGATGCGGCTGAACGAGGACGGGACCACCGTCGCTCGGCCGAAAGGCAAGCCGAAGCCGGTGCCGTCCACGCCGCCCGAACTGGTGGCTGCGCTGGCGAAGAACGAGAAGGCGAAGACGGCGTTCGAGGCATTCCCGCCAAGCCACCGCCGCGAGTACATCGAGTGGATCACCGAGGCCAGGCGCGAGGAGACCAGAGCGAAGCGTATCGCTCAGGCGCTCGAGTGGATGGCCGAGGGCAAGTCGCGCAACTGGAAGTACCAGGAGAGTTGATACGCTCATGCCAGAGGTAGCCATGCCAGGAATCGCACTCGTCACAGGAACCTCGTCCGGCATCGGTCTCGAGACCGCCGTCGCGCTGGCGAAGGCCGGCTTCCACGTGGTGGCCACCATGCGCGACCAGGCGCGCCGCCGCACGCTCGACAGCCGGGCCGCTGAAGAAGGCGTGACGCTCGAGGTGCGCGAGCTCGACGTGCAGCAGTCATCGTCCGTGCGTCGCGGCGTCGCGGACGTCCTCGAGCGGCACGGCCGCATCGACGTCCTCGTCAACAACGCCGGCGCCGGCTACCTGGGCGCGATGGAGCAGACGTCGGAAGCCACGGCGCAGCGCATCATGGACGTCAACTATTTCGGGACCTGGCGCATGACGCACGCCGTGCTGCCCTCGATGCGGCGCGCGGGCTCCGGACACATCATCAGCGTCACGAGCATCGGCGGCCTGCTCGGCCAACCCTTCAACGACGCCTACTGCGCATCGAAGTTCGCCGTGGAGGGGTTGATGGAGAGCCTCGCCCCGGTCGCGCAACGGCTCGGCATCAGCGTGTCGCTCATCGAGCCCGGTGCAGTGCACTCCGAGTTCGTGGCGTCCGTGATGCACACCAGCGAGCATCTCACGCCCGAGCTGCAGGGCGCCTACGGCGCGATGCTGAACGCCTACACCACGGCAGCCGAGGCGACGTACACCGCCGCCGGCCAGACGAGCGCCGACGTCGCCGCGTGCATCGTGGGCGTCGCCACCGGCGAGACGCCGGGCTTCCGGCACCAGACGTCGGCGCTCGTGCGCGGCATCGTGGCGCGGAAGTACGTCGATCCCACGGGCGATTCGGTCGTCGCGATGTCGGGCGCGAGGCTGCCCTGAGGCCGCGGCGTCACCCGCTAGACTTCGGGCTCACTCCCTCCGGGCGACATCATGACGCAGCTCGACATCACCGAGATCATCCCAGGCCTCGTCGCCCGACTCGACACGCGGCAGTTGCGCGCCATCGGCGGAAGCGAGACGAACGCGCAGCGCACGGACACCGAGGACCGCGCCGTCGCGGATGTCCACGACTTCTGCGTCGTGTCGGTGGACGCGACTGCGTCCACCTGCATCGCGATTCCGCTGTTCGCCCGCTCGTCGCCCGGCAGCGCGCCGCTCGATGCGGCGAAGCAGTGGGGCAACATCGATGGCTGGCTCTCGGAGCCCGTCCACTACTCCCGCTGGCAGCACTGGCGCATCCCGGTGACCGCCTTCGCCGCCGCATCCGGCGAGGATCCCGGCACCGTGGGCGCGCGGCGAAGCTACGCGGCTGGCGACCGCGATACGCTGCAGGACCTGCTCAACTGGGCCTCACGCAACCGGTGCGAGTTCCGCGTCGTGTCGTAGCCTTCGCGCGTATTCATGCGAGCCCGGAAGGACTCACGCCGTCGGCTTCGTCCTCCCGCTTCTCCTCACGCACGCTCGCGAGCGCATCGGCGCGAATCCATCCGCGCTCCACGGCATGCATCGCCGCACCGATCGTATCATCCGCCAGCACGAGCGTCGAGTGCGCCGCCTCCACCTCCTCGGCGAGCATCTTCACCGCCGCCGACCGCTCGACATCCTGATTCACGTCGCGGATGTAGATCGCGAGCACCCGCCCGGCAAATTCCGCGACCACCTGCCGGTAGATCTCCGGGTCGTGCTGGCTGGTGTCGCCCAGCAGGATGAACGGCAGCGCGGGATACATGGTCATGATGCTGCGGATCGCGGCGCCCTTGTGGTCGAAGTGCCGCGTGGACGACAGCGCCCCGAACGCGATGTCCCAGTCGCGCAGCAGCACGGGGCCGCGCGGGACATTGCGCAGCTCCATGAACTCCGTGACCACGTCGTAGAGGTTCCACGGGCTGCTGGACACGTAGAAGATCGGGTTCTGCTCGCTGCCACCGACGCCGTTGCGCAGTGCATGGTAGAACGCTGCCACGCCCGGAAACGGCAGCCGCGTGCGCGCGTTGCCGAGGATGATCCCGCGGGCCGCGAGCAGGAAGTTCGAGACGCGTGACTGGATGATGGTATCATCGAGGTCGCTGATGACACCGAACCGCGCCGTCGGCGGCGGCACCAGCACCGATCCCGTCGCCGTGGGCCGATCGACGCCGGACCGCGCCGGGGCGAGCAGCTCCACCTCATAGTCCACCCACTCTGCACCGGGCGCCATCGGCGCCGCGAGGTCGAGGCGGCCGCTGAAGAAACCCTCATCGTCGCCCTGGAGTGCGGTCCCGGTACCACCGTACCGCACGGCGAGCTCCGCGAACGCCAGGGGACGACTGTTGCCGCGACGCACCGTGTTCATGAGGTTCTCGAGCGCCGAGTCGGCGTCCGTGCTCGGACCCGGGCCGTTGTTTTCCTGGGCCCGCCCATGGATGCACGCCGTGCTCGTCGTTCCGTATCCACGGTAGGCGAGCACCTGGTACGGTCCATCGTCGAACACCGAGCGTACCGAGCGGACGGCACCACGCACGTTCCGGTCGATCTCGCCGAGCAGCGCGTCGATCTCGCCGAGCCAGTTCCGCATGCGTTCGCCCGCCGCCAGTACGCCGAGGTGCGTCGGTTACGCCGCGTCGAGCGACTTCATGTCGATGACGAAGCGGTACTTCACGTCGCTCTTCAGCATGCGCTCGTACGCCGCGTCGATCTGCTGGATCGGGATGACCTCGATGTCCGACACGATTCCATGCTCGGCACAGAAGTCGAGCATCTCCTGCGTCTCCTCGATGCCGCCGATGAGCGAGCCGGCCAGGCTGCGCCGCTGCATGATGAGGTTGAAGACGGCTGGCGACGGATGCGGCTCCGAGGGCGCGCCCACGAGCGTCATGGTGCCATCGCGCTTGAGCAGCGAGAGGAACGGATCCAGGTTGTGCGGCGCCGCCACGGTGTTGATGATGAAGTCGAGCGTGTTCGCGCGCGCGGCCATCGCATCCGCATCCTTCGAGATCACGACTTCATCGGCACCCATGCGCTTCGCGTCCGCCACCTTGGACTGCGACGTGGTGAACAGCACCACGTGCGCACCGAGCGCATGCGCGAGCTTGATGGCCATGTGGCCGAGTCCGCCCAGGCCCACTACGCCGACGTGGTGCCCCTTGCCGATCTTCCAGTGGCGCAGCGGCGACCACGTGGTGATGCCCGCGCAGAGCAGCGGGGCCGCCGCAGCCGGGTCGAGCTTCTCCGACACGCGCAGCACGAACTTCTGGTCCACGACGATGTCCTTCGAGTAGCCGCCGTACGTCACGCCGCCCGTATGCTTGTCCGGGCTGTTGTACGTACCGACCATCCCGTTCTCGCAGTACTGCTCCAGTCCCTCGGCGCAACTCGCACAATGCTGGCAGGAATCCACCATGCAGCCCACGCCCACGAGATCGCCAGCCTTGAAGCCAGTGACGTCCGCGCCAGCTTCGATCACGCGCCCGACGATCTCGTGGCCCGGCACGCAGGGATACACGGAGCCGCCCCATTCGCTGCGCGCGGTGTGAAGGTCGGAGTGACAGACGCCGCAGAACAGGATGTCGATGCGGACGTCGCTCGCGCCGGTGTCACGGCGCTCGAAATTGAGCGGCTCGAACGGCGCGGAGGCACTCGGGGCCGCGTAGCCGATGGTTGGTATCATGATGTGTGTTGGTAGTTGGGGGAGTTCCACACTCAATACCTGCGAGCGCAGCGAAGTTCACGGGCCATGCAGGATTGACACCCGGTCGGTGGTCCCGATATTCGACAGACGCTCCTGACGACGGCACGTCGGGCGAGCAGGCATCGACTCGACTCGCAGTCAGGAGCATCACCGTGCTGCATTCCGAAAGACACCGCAGCGGACACATCGGGTGGCTGCGCGCAGCCGTGCTCGGTGCGAACGATGGACTCATTTCCACCGCCAGCCTCATCATTGGTGTCGCGGCGGCCGGTACGGAGCGCCCCGCCATCCTCGTTGCCGGCGTGGCCGGTCTCGTCGCAGGCGCGATGGCGATGGCCGCGGGCGAGTACGTCTCCGTCAGCTCGCAGGCCGACACGGAGCAGGCGGACCTCGAGCGCGAGCGCGGGGAACTCGCCGCGAATCCGGAGGCGGAGCACGCCGAGCTGGCATCGATCTACGTGCACCGAGGGCTTACGCCGGAGCTCGCGGCACAGGTCGCAGAACAACTGATGGCCACTGATGCCCCGGGCACCCACGCGCGGGAGGAGCTCGGGCATTCCGACACGTCCGCGGCCCGTCCGCTGCAGGCGGCCGGCGCGTCGGCGTTTTCCTTCGCGGTGGGAGCAACGCCGCCGGTGATCATGGCCGCGATGGCGCCCGTCGCCAGGCTGTCGGTGCTCGTCATCGTCACGGCACTCGTGCTGCTCGGCGTGCTGGGCGCCGTGGCGGCGGAGGTGGGAGGCGCGAGCAAGCTGCGGGGTGCGGCGCGGGTCGCGTTCTGGGGTGCGCTCGCCATGGCTGCCTCCGCGCTGGTCGGGCGCGTCTTCGGCACGACGATCTAGTGTAGTGTCGCCAAAGTGGCGTTCGCTTTACCGACCTTCGTCAGGATTTGCTTGACGGTGGCGGTCCAGACAAACGGCGTTGGCTGTGCGTTGCGCTGGT
>JBBRZK010000062.1:0-26302 GCA_038236775.1 Gemmatimonadales bacterium | reverse complement strand
GAAACAGCCTGTCATCCTGAGCGAAACAGCCTGTCATCCTGAGCGAAACAGCCTGTCATCCTGAGCGAAACAGCCTGTCATCCTGAGCGAAGCGAAGGATCTGCTTCCCTCACTGAACAAGCAGATCCTTCGCTTCGCTCAGGATGACATCTTAGCTTTAGTCCGCAATCAGTTCAAAATCACACGCAACCCCAGTGCGCCCCATGAAAATCGGCGTCCCGAAGGAAATAAAGACCAACGAGAACCGCATCGCCCTCGTGCCGGCCGGCGCGGAGTCGCTCGTTGCGGCCGGCCACTCGGTGCTCATCGAGACCGGTGGTGGACTCGGCAGCGGTTTCAGCGACGAGGACTACACGAGCGTCGGCGCGAAGATCGCGCCGGACGCGGCGACAGTCTGGAAGGACAGCGAGATGATCATGAAGGTGAAGGAGCCGATCACGGTCGAGTGGTCGCACATGCGGAAGGACCAGCTCATCTTCACCTACTTCCACTTCGCCGCGGACGAGGAACTCACGAAGGCGCACCTGAACAGCGGTGCGGTGTGCGTGGCGTACGAGACGGTGGAGATGCCGAATCGCGAGCTGCCCCTGCTGATCCCGATGTCGGAAGTCGCGGGGCGCATGGCGGTGCAGGAGGGCGCGAAGTACCTCGAGAAGCTGTACGGGGGACGAGGCGTGCTGCTCGGCGGCGTGCCGGGCGTTGCGCCGGCCAAGGTCGTGATCCTCGGCGGCGGCATCGTCGGCATCAACGCGGCGAAGATCGCGGCGGGCATGGGCGCGAAGGTCGTCATCCTCGACGTGTCGCTCGACCGCCTGCGCTACCTCAGCGACGTGATGCCGGCCAACGTGCAGCTCATCTACTCCAACCGGCACAACATCCTCGAGCAGATCAGGACGGCCGACCTCGTGGTCGGCGGCGTGCTGGTGACGGGGGCCAAGGCGCCGCGCCTGGTGCGTCGCGAGGACCTCAAGACCATGCAGCCGGGCTCGGTGATCGTGGACGTCGCCATCGACCAGGGTGGCTGTGTGGAGACCATCCACGCGACGACGCACGAGAACCCCACCTACGTGGTGGACGGCGTGATCCACTACGGCGTGGCGAACATGCCGGGCGGCGTCCCGCGCACCTCCACGCTCGCGCTCACGAACGCCACGCTTCCCTACGCCCTGCAGCTGGCCAACAAGGGCTGGAAGCGCGCGCTGAAGGAGAACCCCGCGCTGCTCAAGGGGCTCAACGTGGCGCAGGGCAAGGTCACATATGCCGGCGTAGCCGAAGCGTTCGGGATGGAGTATCACGCGCCGGCGCAGTTCGTCGATTGAGTCGCTAGATTCCGCCTACGGTGGCGGATGTGAAAGGCACGCCGGGGACGTTCTCCGGTGTGCCTTTTGCGATATATCGCATGCTGGGCTGACGTGGGCCCATCCGGCGAATCGCAATCGCGTAGGTTGTGTTACGACAACGGATTGCCCCTCGTCACCACGAGGACTAGCTTTCGGCGTTTTCGCCCCCCGTCACATGAACGGCTCGTTCCCTTCAACCGGTGCGAGCGCCCCAACCCCGGATTGATGCGCTGGCCCCTTTTCAAGTCGGGAAGTCTCTTCCCCGCGAACGCGATTGGTGTGGACCTCGGCACGGCGAACACGCTCATCTACGTGAAGGGCGAAGGCATCGTCCTCAATGAGCCGTCCGTCGTCGCCATCGACCGCGCGACCAAGCAGATCAAGGGTGTGGGCCTGGAGGCCAAGCGCATGCTCGGGCGCACGCCCGAAGGCATCATCGCGGTGCGTCCCATGAAGGACGGCGTCATTGCCGACTTCGACGTGACCGAGAAGATGCTGCGCTACTTCCTCAAGCTCATCATCGACAACCACGTCTTCAAGGTGAAGCCGCGGGTCATCGTCTGCGTGCCGAGTGGCATCACCGAAGTGGAGCGCCGCGCGGTGCGCGACTCCGCGCTCGGCGCCGGCGCGAAGGAGGTCTTCATGGTGGCGGAGCCCATGGCGGCCGCCATCGGCGTGGGCCTGCCGGTGGAGACGCCCACGGGCAACATGGTGATCGACATCGGCGGCGGCACGACGGAGATCGCCGTGATCGCGCTCTCCGGCATCGTGAGCGACACGTCCATCCGCACCGGCGGCGACGAACTCGACATGTCGATCGTGCAGTTCATGCGCAAGAACTACAACCTGCTCATCGGCGAGCCGACGGCGGAACAGATCAAGATCCAGATCGGGAGTGCCGCGCCCATCGGCGACGAGCGCGAGATGGAGGTGAAGGGACGCGACCTCGTGAGCGGCATCCCCAAGACCGTGCGCGTGCACTCCACCGAGATCCGTGAAGCGGTGCAGGAGCCCATCCAGCAGATCGTGGATGCGGTGCGTCGCGCGCTCGAGATCACGCCGCCCGAGCTCGCGAGCGACATCGTCGATCGCGGCATCGTGATGACCGGTGGCGGTGCCCTCATCCGCGGGCTCGACCTGCTGCTCAGCCAGGAGACCGGCCTCCCGATCCACGTCGACGAGGATCCGTTGACCTGCGTCGTCCGCGGCACGGGCCGCATCCTCGACGACGAGGAGAAGTACTGGTCGGTCCTGAGTACCTGAGGCGGGCGTGGCGCGAACGTCCCGCTTCACCGGCCGGGTGGACCTCGTCATCTTCGGCGCCTGCATCGTCCTCTCGATCATCGCGATGGCGGTGCCGGCGAACATGCGCGAACCGGTGGCCGGCAGCCTGCGGCGCACTCTCGTCGCCCCATTGATCCGGCTGCAGCTGGGCGCGGAGCGCTGGCGTGCGGCGTACCTGTCGTCCGAGCGGGTGGAACTGCGCCGCGACACGCTCGCCCTCGCGGCCGCCCGCGTGCCGACGCTCGAGGCGGAGAACGATCGCTTTCGCAAGCTCCTCGGGCTCGCGTCCAAGATGCAGTGGGGCTTCATCCCCGCGGAGGCGTTGCAGGGGCGCGGCCGCGCGGAGGACTTCACCATCACGCTCAGCGCCGGCTCGCGTGCCGGCGTTGCGGAACGCAGCCTCGTGGTGGCGCCCGAGGGCGTGGTGGGGCTGGTGCAGACGGTGGATCCCACGATGAGCCTCGCGATCCTTTTCGCCCATCCGGATTTCCGCGTGAGTGCGATGTCCGCGGACGGCAGCGCCTTCGGGATCGTGCAGCCGCACGTCAGCACGTCGAGCACCACGCAGGAGCCAGCCTTCCTGCGCTCCGAGCGCTACCTGCTGGAGATGCGTGGCGTGCCTTTTCGCGCCACGCTCAAGCCGGGTGCCGTGGTGTACAGTTCGGGGCTCGGCGGCGTGTATCCCAAGGGTATTCCGGTGGGCGTCGTGCTGGCGGAAGTGCGCACCGCGGAGGCATGGGCGCGCACGTACCTGCTGCGGCCGGCCGTGAATCCCGCCGAGCTCAGCTCGGTGATGATCCTCACGCCCAAGCGGGCCGCGGCGGGACTGATCAACGTCTGGTCCGACGTCGGCGCCATCGACTCGGCGACGAAGAGCATCGTCGCGGCGGGCGACTCGCTCGCACGGCAGTCCGCGACGGCCGAGGCGGCGGCGCGTCGCGCGGCCATCGATTCGTCGGCGCGGCTCTACGCTGATTCCCTGCGGCGCGACAGCCTGTCGCGCGGGGACTCCACGGCGCGCGCCGCGAGTGGTGCGCCGCCGGTACCGGCGGACTCCGCCGCGCGCGCGCGAATTCGCCGCGACAGCATCGCGGCCGCCCGGATCCGCCGGCAGCGCCGTGACAGCATCGCTGCCGCGCGTGGCGCCGACACGGTGAAGCGCGACACCACGCCGGCGGTGCGGCCATGAACTGGGGCGCCACTGCGCGCACGATCCTGCTGTGCGCCATCCTGATCCTGCTGCATTACACGCTGCGGCCGCTGCTGGCATGGCGGGCATCGCCGGACTTCCTCATCATCGCGCTCCTGCTGGTGTCGGTGCGCGTCCGGCCTGGCATCGCCGCGGTGTTCGGCCTGATCATCGGCCTGGCATCGGACTCGCTGGCACTGAGCGCCTTCGGCGCCGGCGCCCTGGCCATGACGCTCATCGGTTTCGCATGGTCGCGGCTCAAGGCAGTGTTCTTCGCCGACCACGTGCTGCTCAACGGATTCTTCCTGTTCCTCGGCAAGTGGGCCTACGAGATCGTGATGCAGCTGGCGGAGCGCCGCATGCACGGCGTCGAGTTGCTCATGCAGATCCTCGTGTGGTCGTCGCTGTCCGCGGCCGTCACCGCGGTGGCCGGTGTCCTCGCGCTCATGGCGCTGCGCCCGGTGCTCGAAACGCGAGGGACATGAGGTTTCCGCCGAACGACCTCGTGAAGCGCGGCCGCGTCGCGAGTCTGGTCGTCGTCGGCGCGCTCGCGGTCCTGGTGGGCGGCTTCTTCCGCAGCCAGGTGGTCAATCACGCGAAGTACGATCTCCAGTCGAGGACCAACCGGCTTCGCGAGCTGCCGCTGCCGGCGCCCCGCGGCTTGATCCTCGACCGCCACAACAAGGTGATCGCGGACAACGTCATCGGATACTCGGTGTCGGTGCTCGCGCTGAAGGAGGACACGCTCCGCGCCGTCCTCGAGCGACTCGGCGGCACCATCACCATCACTCCGGCGCAGATCGAGCAGTCGGTGCGCCGCTTCCGGCGCGCGCCCACGCGGCCGACGGTGATCATCCCCGATGCCCCGTTCTCCGTCGTCAGTGCGCTCGAGGAACGCCGCGCCCAGCTGCCGGGCCTCATCATCCAGAGTGCACCGCGGCGCTTCTATCCGGCCGGCTCGGCTGTCGCGTCGTTCGTCGGCTACGTGGGTGAAGTGAGCGAGGCAGAGCTCGCCCAGGGCAGCTTCGCGGACTACAAGGCCGGCCAGCAGGTGGGCAAGCAGGGCCTCGAGAAGCAGTACGAAGCACTCCTCCGTGGACGCGAGGGCAGCCAGTTCGTCGAGGTCGATGCACGCGGGCGCATCGTGAAGAGCACGGGCGCGCCGCCGATCGAACCGCCGGAAGCCGGCCCCGACCTCCACACCAACATCGACCTCGACCTGCAGAAGTTCGTCGCCGGCATCTTCGGCGACTCGCTGCAGGGTGGCGCTGTGGCGATGGATCCGCAGACGGGCGGCGTGCTCGCGCTGTACAGCGCCCCGAGCTACGACGGCAACCGGTTCATCGGTGGCGTGTCGGCGGCATACTTCGATTCGCTGCTCACGGACCCGCGGCGGCCACTGTACAACAAGGCACTGCAGGGCACGTATCCGCCGGGTTCCACCTGGAAGCTCGCCACCACGGCCATCGGCCTCGAGACGGGCGCCGTGCGGATGACGGACCGCATGCCGATTCCCTGTACGGGCGGCATGCAGTTTGGCTCTCGCTACTACCGGTGCTGGAAGCCGGAAGGGCACGGGTTCCTGGACCTCAAGGGTGCGATCGCGAAGTCGTGCGACGTCTACTTCTACCAGCTCGGGCTGCGACTCGGCCTCGCGCGGCTCATCGCCGGCGGCGTCGAGATCGGGTTCGACCGGAAGGCGGGGATCGACCTGCCCGAGGAGATCAAGCCGCGCTTCCCCAGGAGCACGGAGTACTTCGACCTCAAGTACGGGAAGGGTGGGTGGACGAACGCGCTCGTGCTGAGCATGGCGATCGGACAGGGGGACAACTCCCAGACCATCCTCAACATGGCGCGCTTCTATACGGCGCTCGGCACCGACGGACGCGCGGCCCGGCCGCAGATCAGGACGGGTCCGCCCGATCGCGTGCAGGTGGTGCAGTTGACCGCGGAACAGATCCAGCAGATGCGTGAGGCGCTCGTGGGCGTGGTGAACAGTGGCACGGCGGCGGCATCGGCCATCAAGGGCGTCCAGCTGGCCGGCAAGACGGGTACGGCGCAGAGCGGGCGGTTCGTGAATGGCCGCGAGCTCAACCACGGCTGGTTCGTCGGCTTCGCGCCGGCCGACAAACCGTCCATCGTGGTGGCCGTGATGATCGAGTTCGGAGGGCACGGCACGCGCGCCGCCGCCATCGCGTCGAAGATCATCCAGGCGTACCTGCATGTCACTCCCATCGTCGACCTCACGGTGGAGGGCTGATGTCCACGCGCCGCTTCCCCATCGACTGGCCGCTCGTCACCGTCGGCCTCCTGCTGTCGCTGTACGGCATCTCCATCGTCTACTCGGCCGGCCAGACCGACGTCGTTACCGCCGTCGCGAAGCTCTGGCGGTCGCAGGTCGTGTGGTTCTGCCTCTCGCTCGCCGCTGCCTACGGCGTGAGCCGCTTCTCGGTCCGCATGCTCGACTGGCTCACCTGGCCGGCCTACGGCGTGACCATCGCGATGCTCATGTTGCTGCTCGTGATCGGCAAGGGCGCGGGTACGGCGGCGAGCTCGAAGAGCTGGCTCGCCATCGGCGGCTTCCGCATCGGTCAGCCGTCGGAGCTGGCGAAGATCACCGTCGTGCTGGCCATGGCGAAGGTGCTGTCCACGTTCAAGGAGCCGCCGCGATCACTGCTCGAGCTGTGGAAGCCTGCGCTCGTGGTGGGCATTCCGTGGGCACTCATCATGAAGCAGCCCGACCTTGGCACCGGCATCGTGTTCATCGGGTTCGCGTTCGCCATGCTGTTCTGGGCGGGCGTCGCGTGGCCGCTGCTCGTGCTCGTGGCGAGCCCCGTCGTGAGCCTGGTGCTCGCGTACAACACGTTCTACTGGGGCGCGTGGTTCATGCTGCTCCTGGCGCTCGTGCTGTGGTACAAGCCGTACATGTATGAGGGCATCTTCCTCGTCGTGATCAACGTGATCTTCGGCGTGTTCTCGCCGATGCTGTGGGAGAAGCTCGCGCCCTACCAGCAGAAGCGGCTCCTCGTCTTCCTCAATCCCAACATCGACCCGCGCCAGTCGGGCTATCACGTCATCCAGTCGCAGGTGGCCATCGGGTCCGGTGGCTGGTTCGGCAAGGGATTCACGATGGGAACGCAGAAGCGGCTGGCGTTCCTTCCGGCCCAGCACACGGACTTCATTTTCGCCGTGGTGGGCGAGGAGCTTGGCTTCCTCGGCGTCACGGTCGCCATCACGCTGTTCCTGCTCCTGTTCCTCCGCGTGACGAAGATTGCCGAGCGCGCCAACGACTCGTACAGCGGACTCGTCGCGTTCGGCCTGCTGGCGAGCTGGTTCGTGCATGTCGTCGAGAACATGGGCATGACGCTGAACCTGATGCCCATCACCGGCATCCCGCTGCCATTCTTCAGCTACGGTGGGAGCTTCATGCTCGCCAGCTGGATCGCGATCGGCATCCTCCTGCGCATATCGGCCGAGGGCCGCGGTGGCCGCAACGGACCGTTCGCGGTCTGACCGCGTGACGTCAATCCCTTGCCCGTGCCGTTGACTTCGGTCACATTGTCCTGCTATGGCATGGTTCCGTAAGGAGAAGAAGGCGCGACAGCCTCGACGGGAGCGGCTCGAGATTCCCGCCGACGTCTGGGAGAAGTGCGAAGCGTGCGGACACACGGACATCCGTGAAAAGTTCGTGCGCAACTTCAACGTCTGTCCCAACTGCGACTACCACCGTCGCATCCGCGCGAGCGACTACGCCGCCCTCATGCTGGACGACGGCTCGATGGAGGAGCTGGAGCTCGACATCCGTTCCACGGATCCACTGTCCTTTCCCGAGTATCCGGCCCGGCTGAAGAAGGCCTCGGCCAACGCCGGTGACGGCGATGCACTGCTCGCGGCGACGGGGACGATGGAAGACCTGCCCGTGAACCTCGGGGTGATGGACTTCGCCTTCATGGGTGGCTCGATGGGCTCGGTCGTGGGCGAGAAGATCGCGCGCCTGGCCCAGCGGTCGCTCGAGCGCAAGCATCCGCTCATCATCATCTGCGCCTCGGGCGGCGCGCGCATGCAGGAAGGCGTGCTGTCGCTCATGCAGATGGCCAAGGTGAGCGCGGTGCTTGCGCAGCTGGCGGAGCGACGCATTCCCTACATCGCGATCCTCACGAACCCTACCACCGGCGGGGTCAGTGCCAGCTACGCCATGCTCGGCGATGCCATCGTCGCCGAGCCGGGCGCCGTGATCGGCTTTGCGGGCCCGCGGGTGATCAAGCAGACGCTCGGGCAGGATCTCCCCGAGGGGTTCCAGACGGCGGAGTTCCTGCTGGACCACGGCATGCTCGACCAGGTCGTGCACCGCAAGGACCTCAAGCACACCATCAGCCAGCTGCTGCGGCACATGAGCGGGAAGCCGTCTGCCTCGGGGTGGACGTCACCCTGACCGGCTACGACGCCGCGCTGGACTACCTGTTCGCGCGGACGACGGGCGCCTTCAAGTTCGGGCTCGAACGGACGCGCGCGCTGCTCACGGCGCTCGGCGAACCGCAGCTCGCGTATCCGGTCATCCACCTTGCCGGGACCAACGGGAAGGGGAGCTCCGTCGCGACGGCGGAGGCGCTGCTGCGGGTGAAGGGACTTCGCGTCGCCACATATACGTCGCCGCACCTCGTGGACTTCGGCGAGCGGATGACGGTGCAGGGCGAGCCGATCTCGGCGGCGGAGGTGGTGGACTTCGTGGAAGAGTTCACGCCGCTGGTGGAGCGACTGGGGGCCTCGTTCTTCGAGGCCACGACGGTGATGGCGCTGCGCCACTTCGCGCACGCCGGCGTGGATGTCGCCATCGTCGAGACGGGCCTCGGCGGACGACTGGACGCCACCAACGTCGTCGTGCCGCGCGTCGCCGGGGTGACGTCCATCGGGTACGACCACATGGAGTACCTCGGATCCACGCTGCAGGCGATCGCCGGCGAGAAGGCCGGCATCTTCAAGTCGGGCGTTCCGGCGGTGATCGGCGAACCCGACGCGGAGGTGCGCGGCTGGCTCGCGGACGCCGCGCGCCGCGCAGGAGCCAGCGCGGTGCGCGTGGTAGCCGAGGAGATGGCGATCAGCGACGTCGAGCTTACAGGTGGGGGGACGCGGTTCCGCCTGCGCGCGCTCGGGGAGGATGTGGTCGTGGAGACGCCGCTCATCGGCCATCATCAGGCGGCCAACTTCGCCTTCACACTGGCTCTCCTCGATGCGGCGGGCGACCCCTTTCGTGTGAGCACCCACGAGGCCGCGGCGTCGGTGCGCGGCCTGCACCTGCGTGGCCGGTTCCAGCGCGTGGGGCGGTGGATCTTCGACGTCGCGCACAACGCGGACGGCATCCGGACCGTGGTGGCGAGCCTCGGGAGCGTGGATCACGCGCGGCCGGTCGTCGCGCTGCTGTGCGTGCTGGGCGACAAGGACTGGCGCGCCATGCTCGACGCCCTCGCGCCAGTCGTGGATCACGTCGTCCTCACCAATGCGCCGACCGCGCCCGCATCTCGCGCCTGGGACCTCGCGCAGGTGCTCGCCTACGCTCGCGAACACGGCTATGACGCCGAGGCGCGCGCCGACTTCGACGAGGCGCTGCTTCGCGCCGAGGCGTGGGGCGCCTCCGTGCTCGTCACCGGGTCGTTTCACACGGTGGGCGACGCGATGGCGCGGTTGCAGGTGTCTCCGCTCACAGGGTAACTTGCTGGATGTTCAAAGGCGCCCTCCCCGGCTTTCGCGATTTCTATCCGCAGGAACTGGCGGAGCGCGCGTTCATCATGCAGACGTGGCGTGACGTGGCCCGGCGATATGCGTTCGTGGAGTACGACGGACCGCCGCTGGAGCCGCTGGACCTGTACACGAAGAAGAGCGGCGACGAGATCGTCGGCCAGCTCTACAACTTCGTGGACAAGGGCGGCCGGGACGTCGCCCTGCGGCCGGAGATGACGCCCACGGTGGCGCGCATGGTGGCCGCGCGCGCCAACGCTCTCCGCAAGCCGGTGCGCTGGTTCTCCATGCCGCAACTCTTCCGCTATGAGCGCCAGCAGAAGGGCCGGCTGCGCGAGCATTTCCAGCTGAACGTGGACCTCTTCGGCTCGTCCGACATCGCCGCCGACGCGGAACTCGTGGCGTGCGCGGTGGACATGATGCGCGCCTTCGGCCTCACGTCCAGCGATGTCGTCGTGCGCGTGTCCGACCGACGGGTGCTGCAGGGCTTTCTCGCGTCACTCGCCGTTCCGGCCGACGCGATGCTCGACGTGTACGGCATCATCGACAAGCTGGATCGCACGCCGGCGCCGGTCTCCGCCGAGCGGTTGTCCGCGCTCGGGCTGTCCGCGGAGGCGGTGACGCGGATCGTGGACATCGCTTCGGTCGACCTGTCGGAAGTACGCGCGCGACTGGCCGGCTCGCCCGCGGCCGTGCACGCGGAGGACTTCGCGCGGTACCTGGCGTATACCGCCGTGCTCCTCGGTGGCGACGCATCGTGGCTGCGGCTCGACCTCTCGATCGTGCGCGGCCTGGCGTACTACACGGGGATCGTCTTCGAGCTCTTCGATCGCTCGGGTGAGTTCCGCGCCATCTGCGGCGGCGGGCGGTACGACACGCTGCTCCAGTCGCTCGGCGGCGCCGACCTCCCCGCGCTCGGCTTCGGGATGGGTGACGTGGTCCTCGGCGAGCTGCTTCGGGCAAAGGGACTCATGCGGCCGGCGGATACGTCGGCGGATTGCTGGGTCGCGGCGGACGAGTCCACGCCGATGGAGCGGGTGATGGCGGACGCCGCCCGCCGCCGGGCCGCGGGACTCTCGGTGGAGTATGCCCTGCGTCCGCAGTCCTTGGGCAAGCAGAAGAAGGCCGCGCAGGCGAGCGGGGCCCGCGAATTCGTGACTCTCTCGAACGACGACGCAACGAATGGCTGACGACCGAAAGCTCACGACCCGCGCTGCCGATTTCAGCGCGTGGTACAACGAAGTGGTCCTGCGGAGCGAGCTGGCCGACTACTCGCCCGTGAAGGGCTGCATGGTGATCCGGCCCAACGGCTATGGCATCTGGGAGCGCATGCAGCGCGCGCTCGATGACAAGTTCAAGGAGACGGGGCACCAGAACGCGTACTTCCCGCTGCTCATCCCGGAGTCCTTCGTGCACAAGGAGGCCGAGCACGTCGAGGGATTCGCGCCCGAGGCGGCGGTGGTGACGCACGGTGGTGGCAAGAAGCTCGAGGAGCCGCTCATCATCCGCCCCACGAGTGAGACGATCATCTACTCGATGTTCGCCAAGTGGGTGCAGAGCTATCGCGACCTGCCCATCCTCATGAACCAGTGGGCGAACGTGGTCCGGTGGGAGATGCGCACGCGCCTCTTCCTGCGCACGACGGAATTCCTCTGGCAGGAGGGACACACGGCCCACGTCACGCACGACGAGGCCGAGATCGAGGCGCGCAAGATGCTCGGCGTGTATCGCGATTTCATGGAAGGCTACATCGCGATGCCGGTGGTGACGGGGTTGAAGACCGACTCCGAGCGCTTCGCTGGCGCGCTGCGCACGTACTCGTGCGAGGCCATGATGCAGGACAACAAGGCGCTGCAGGCCGGCACGTCCCACAACCTGGGACAGAACTTCTCGAAGGCGTTCGACCTGAAGTTCCAGAGCGAGCAGGGCACCACCGAGTATGCGTGGAACACGAGCTGGGGCGTGTCCACGCGCATGGTGGGCGGCCTGGTGATGACGCACGGTGACGATATCGGACTGCGCGTGCCGCCCCTGCTCGCGCCCATCGAGCTCGTCATCGTGCCCATCTACCGCACGGACGAGGATCGCGCGCTTGTGCTCGAGGCGGCAAATCGCATCGCCAGCTCGCTGGGCGCGTGGGACCGCCGCGAGACGGCACGGCTGCGCATCCACATCGACGCGCGCGATGGCATGAAGCCCGGCGCAAAGTACTACGAGTGGGAACTGCGCGGCATTCCGCTGCGCCTCGAGCTCGGACCGCGCGACCTCGCCGCGAACCAGGGCGTACTGGTGCGGCGCGACACGAAGGAGAAGCGGCCCGTGTCGCTCGACACGCTCGGCGAGGATGTGGCCGAGTGCCTGAGCACGATGCAGCGCGACATGCTGGCGGCGGCGCTCGACCGGCGCGAGGCGAACAGCGTGCGGGAGCGCATCTCGTACGACACGTTCCGCGAGCTGATGGAAGGCGCAGGCGGCTTCGTGTACGCGGGCTGGTGCGGGGATGCCGCATGCGAAGCCGCCATCAAGGAAGAAACGAAGGCCACCATCCGGTGCCTGCCCGATGAGGAATTCCGTTCCGCGAAGGCGCCCACAACGTGCCTCAAGTGCGGACGTCCCGCGACCGCCGAGGCTCTGTGGGCGAAGGCGTACTGACGCCGGGCTTTTCCCGTGCGAGCGGCGTGCTCGCCTGTGAGGGCGTGCCGCTGGACCAGGTGGCAGAGCAGGAGGGCACGCCCGCGTACGTCTACAGCGCGGGCATGGTGCGCGAGCGGTTCCGCCGCCTGGACGCGGCGCTCGCGCCGATGCCGCACCGGATTCACTACACGCTGAAGGCGAATTCCAATCGCGGGATCCTGCGCGTTTTGCGCGAGCTCGGCGCGGGCGTCGACGTCGTCTCGGGCGGCGAGCTGTATCGTGCATTGCGGGCCGGCTTCGCGGGCAAGGACATCATCTTCGGCGGCGTCGGCAAGGCGGAGCACGAGCTTCGCGAGGCGCTCGTTGCCGGTGTGCTGATGATCAACGCGGAGTCGGAAGCGGAAATCCGGCTCATCGACCAGATTGCCGGGACGCTCAGTGTCGTCGCGTCCGTCGGTATTCGCGTCAATCCCGAGGTCACCGTCGACAGCTCGCACCGGTACATCAAGACGGGCGAGAAGGGCGCCAAGTTTGGCGTCCCGTTCAACGAGGTGCGATCCGTCGCCGGCGTCGCCGCGTCGCTGCCACATACGCGACTGGTCGGCCTCGACATGCACATCGGGTCGCAACTCTTCCGGCTCGACCCGTACCTCGACGGCACGGAGAAGCTTCTCGGCCTGCTGGCGCAGCTTCGCGAGGACGGTATCCAGACCATCACGTACCTCGATATCGGCGGCGGGCTCGGCGTGAGCTACGACGACGAGGAAGCGCCCGACGTGGAGCGGTTCGCGCAGGCGATGATCGCGCGCGTGGCGCCCACCGGACTCACGCTGCTCATGGAGCCGGGACGGTTCATCGTGGGCAATGCGGGCGTGTTGCTCACGAAGGTGCTCTACCGGAAGCACAGCGGCGGCCGCGAGTTCCTCGTCACCGACGCGGGCATGACGGAGCTCCTGCGGCCGTCGCACTACGATGCGTATCACCGCATCGAGGCCGTGCGGCCGGCGGCGCGGCAGATGACGGCGGACGTGGTGGGCCCGGTGTGCGAGAGCGGCGACTTCCTGGCGCTCGACCGGTCGATGGACGAGGCGGACGCCGGCGACCTGCTCGCCGTGTACGACGTGGGCGCTTACGGGTACGTGATGGCGTCGAACTACAACACGCGGCCCCGCGGGGTGGAAGTGCTGGTGGATGGCGATCGCTTTGCCGTTACCACGGCGCGTGAGCGCTACGACGACCTCGTACGGCTCGAGCTGGATGACCTTCACTGGAGGACTGGCTGATGCGCGTCGGACTGATGGCCGATAGCCACGACCGGATTCCGGCGATCGCCGAGTTCGTGAAGATCATGCAGGAGGGTGGCGTCTCCATGCTGCTGCATGCCGGCGACTACTGCGCCCCGTTCGCGCTGCGTCCCATCGAGGAGGCGTGCATGTCGCTGTCCGGCGTGTTCGGCCGCAACGACGGCGACACGCAGGGCCTGCTGGCGAAGGCCACGGCGGGCTTCGGCGCCGAGCTGTTCGAGGGACCGCACAGCTTCGAGCTCGGCGGGCAGCGCATCCTCGTCGTCCACGACATCGGCGACGTGCAGCTGCGCAGCATCGAGTCCCACAGCATCGTGGTGCACGGCTTCACGCACCAGCAGGAGATGAAGTGGCGCGGCGACACGCTCATCGTGAACCCGGGCGAGTCCTGCGGATGGCTGCACGGCACGCCGAAGGCGGCCATCCTCGACCTGGACGAGAAGAAGGTGGAGTTCCTCAGCCTCGACCCCGCGCACTGGACGACATGACCGCCCCGAGCCGCATCCTGATCATCGACTACGGCTCGCAATACACGCAGCTCATCGCGCGCCGCGTGCGCGAGGCCCGCGTCTACTCCGAGATTCACCCGCCGACGCGTACCATCGAGTGGATCCGCGAATGGCGCCCCACCGGGATCATCCTCTCCGGCGGACCCAACTCGGTGTACGGCGAGCATGCGCCGAGCGCCGATCTCGCGCTGTTCGACATCGCGCCGGTGCTGGGAGTGTGCTACGGCATGCAGCTCATCGCGCACCTGTTCGGCGCGGAGGTGAAGCGCGGTGGCCAGCGGCAGTACGGCCGCGACGAGATCCGCCCGACGCGTGACAGCGTGCTCTTTCACGGCTTTGCGCCCGGCGAGGACGCGATGGTGTGGATGAGCCACGGGGACCACATCGAGGCGCCGCCGCGCGAGTTCCAGGTCACGGCGACGAGCAGCGGCAATCCCGTCGCGGCGTTCGAGCACGTGACCAGGCCGATCTATGGCCTGCAGTTCCACTGCGAGGTGGCGCACACGCCGCGCGGTCGCGAGCTGATCGCGAACTTCCTGTTCGAGGTCTGCCACGCCACGCCGAGCTGGACGCCAGGCGCGTTCATCGAGGAGGAAGTCACGAAGACCCGGACGCTCGTCGGCGACGCCCAGGTCATCTGCGGTCTTTCTGGCGGCGTCGACTCGTCCGTTGCCGCGGCTCTGGTGCACCGCGCCATCGGCGACCAGCTCACCTGCGTGTTCGTCGACACCGGGTTGCTACGCCTCCACGAGCGCGAGCAGGTGCAGCAGACCATGGGTCGACATCTGGGGATCCGGCTCGTCACCGTCGATGCGTCGCGCCGCTTCCTGGACGCGCTCGCCGGCATCGCCGATCCCGAGGCGAAACGACGCGCCATCGGCCACACCTTCATCGACGTGTTCGAGGATGCGACGTCGAGCGCGGGGACGAACGCGAAGTTCCTGGTGCAGGGCACGCTCTATCCCGACGTGATCGAGAGTGCGTCGCCAACGGGCGGTCCGTCCGTGACGATCAAGACGCATCACAACGTCGGCGGCCTCAAGCCGGGCATGCAGTTCGCCCTCATCGAACCGCTGCGCGAACTGTTCAAGGACGAGGTACGGAACGTCGGCCGCGAGCTCGGGCTCCCCGAGGAGATGGTCGGCCGGCATCCCTTCCCGGGACCCGGTCTCGCCATCCGCATCCTCGGCGACGTCACCGAGCCGGCGCTGGCGGTGCTGCGTCGTGCGGACGCGATCTACCTCGACGAGATCCGCCGCGCGAGCCTCTACGACGAGATCTGGCAGGCGTTCGCCGTGCTGCTGCCCGTGCGCAGCGTGGGCGTGATGGGCGACGAGCGCACGTACGACAACGTGGTGGCGCTCCGCGCCGTCACGAGCACGGACGGCATGACCGCAGACTGGTTTCCGTTTCCGCACGACGTCATGGCGCGCATCAGCGACCGGATCATCCGCGAGGTGGATGGCGTCAATCGCGTCGTGTACGACGTGAGCTCCAAGCCGCCAGCCACCATCGAGTGGGAGTGATGGGCGACGAGCGGCGCGTCGGCGATCGACGCACCCTCGCCCTGCGCGGTGCGGGCGGCGGGGGGCTCACCCCCGCGCAGTCCGCACCCGCGTCCAATCCCTGCCTCAACTGCGGGACCAACATCCAGCTGGCGTACTGTCCGGAGTGCGGGCAGCGCGAGATCGACGCCGACCCGACGCTGCGCGAATTCCTCCGCGAGCTGGCCGAGGAGCTCCTGCACTGGGACGGCAAGCTCGGTCGCACCTTCCGCCTGCTCGTGACGCAGCCCGGTGTGCTCACGCGCGAATACCTGGCCGGCCGACGCGTGCGGTACATCTCGCCACTGCGAGTCTATCTCGCCTGCAGCGTGCTGTTCTTCTCGCTCGAGGTGCTCGCGCCGCGGCCGATGGGCATCGATCGCCGCGGACAGCCGGTGGAACGCGGCGTCGTGCAGATCGGGCAGTCCAGCGAGGCGGAGCTCACCGCCATGCGCGCCGACGCGCAGCACGGCAATCCGGTGCGCCGCTCCTTCCTGGCGCACCTCGCGCGCGCACTTCGGACGCCTGTCGCGCTGAAACACGCGACCGCGGCGTCGATTCCCCGCGCGATGTTCGTGCTCGTGCCGTTGTTCGCCGCGCTCGTGGGTCTCGTGTACCGCGACCGTCGCCGCCGGTACCCGCAGCACCTGGCGTTCGCGCTGCACGTGCATGCCGCCCTGTTCCTCGCCCTCACGATGGTCCTGGCAGGGCGCTTCACCACCATGCCGCTGCTGGCCAGCGCGCTGGACGTCGCGATCATGATCGCGCTCGCGGCCTACCTGGTGCGCGCCGCGCAGGTCGTCTACGCGTCGCGTGCGGGGCAGGCGTTCGTGCGGATCGGCGTGGCGAGCGCGCTCTACTTCGCGGCGTTCGTCGGCGCGATCGCGGCAGTCTTCGCGCTGACGGTCCTCCTGTACTGAGCCGTGCGGAACAACGGCCGCTAGACGCCCGCTAGACGCCCTTCTCCTTCAGCAAGTCGAGGAACTGGCCCGGCTCGGTGAGCGCCAGCAGGCGCTGCGGCACGTCCGGCTCCTTCGAGAACTGGGCGATCTTGCCGAGCACCGGGAGGTACTGGTTGGACACCTCGAGGGGCGGTGCGACGATCAGGAAGAAGAAGTTCACCGGCTTCTCGTCGATGGCCTTGAAGTCCATCCCGTTGCTCTTCCGGCCGAAGGCCACCCGGAGCTTGGTCACCACGAGGGACCGGCAGTGCGGGATGGCGATGCCGCGCCCGATGCCCGTCGACCCGAGGTTCTCGCGCCGCTTGAGCATCTTGAACAGCATCCCCTCGGACTTCTCGTCCAGCTTGAGCAATCCGATGAGCTCCTTGAGGACGTCGTCCTTGGTGTCTCCCTCGAGCTCGAGCTTGATTGCGTCTTCACTGAAGAACTCGCGCAGTTCCATCTCGTTGCGTCCGGTGCGTGGGCGGTGCCGGCCGTGGGCGGCGTGTCGTCGTGGTCGAACCGGGAAACGTACCTGTGCGCGTTGCGCATTGTCAAACCGGGTCGTTGCTCAGGATTCCACGATCCGGTAACTTCAGCGCATGCGGTTTCCCTTCGCGCTCGACGTCTCCGTTCCGCTGTACCTCGCGCCGATGGCGGGCGTGTCGGAGTCGCCCTTCCGGCAGCTCTGCCACGAGCACGGCGCGGATGTGGTCGTCACGGAGTTCCTGTCGGCCGAGGGCATTCGGCGCGAGAACGAGGCCACGATCCACAAGCTGTCGTTCGGCGCCGGCGAGCGGCCCATTGGCGTGCAGATCTTCGGCGCCGACCCGGTAGCCATGGGTGAGGCCGCGCGCTTCGTGTCGGACGTGTTCCAGCCCGAGTTCATCGACATCAACTTCGGCTGTCCGGTAAAGAAAGTGGTCCGGCGCAATGGCGGCTCGGGCTGCCTCCGCGACCTCGACCTCGTCCAGCAGGTCATACGCGCCGTGGTCGCGGCGACGCACCTGCCCGTGACGTGCAAGATCCGCAGTGGCTGGAACGAGGAGATGCGCGATCCGGTCACCATCGGGCTGCGCTGCCAGGACGCGGGCGCACGCGTCCTCGCCCTGCATCCGCGCACGCGGACGCAGATGTACACCGGCAGCGCACGCTGGGATGAGATCGCGGCCGTCGCGGCGGCGCTCGACATTCCGGTGCTCGGGAACGGCGACATCAAGACGGCGGAGGATGCGGTACGGATGCACGCGCAGACGGGCTGCGCCGGCATCATGATCGCGCGGGGATCCTACGGGCAACCGTGGATCTTCAACCAGGTGAAGGACCTCATGGCGGGCCGTCCGAAGCGCCCCGCGCCACCGGTGGCGGAGCGGTTCGCGATCGCGCTCGACCACGCCCGCAAGGTGATGGCCTACGAGACGGACCCGCGCGGCGCCGCGATCGAGTTCCGCAAGCACCTGGGCTGGTACGCCAAGGGGCTCCACGGTGGCGCGGAGCTGCGGAAGAAGCTCTACGCCGTCACGTCGTTCGGGGAAGTGGAAGGCATCTTCGCGGACTACCTCGCCCACGCGGATCGGTATGCGGCCGCACACTCGGCCGACGACGCCGACCAGGACGGCCTGGCAGCGGACGCCGCATGAGGCGGGACCGGGTGCGCGACCTGCTCACCCGTGTCGCCGAAGGGTCAACGCCCGTGGAAGGGGCGCTCGAGGTTCTCGCCGCCGACCCCGTCGAGTCGCTCGGCTTCGCCTCCATCGATCATCATCGCGCCCTTCGGCAGGGATTTCCCGAGGTCGTCTACGGCGCGGGCAAGACGGTGGAGCAGGTGGTCGGCATCGCGCGGCGCATCGCGGAGCACGGCGACGGCGTGCTGGTGACCCGCGTCTCGGCCGAGGCGGCCGCCGCACTGGAGGAGGCGCTGCCCGGCGTCGAGTGCAACAGCGTCGCGGGTACGTGTTTCCTTCGGCCGGCACAGGCGCCCGCGGTCTCGCGCGACACGCTGCTGATCATCACGGCGGGCACCAGCGACCTGCCGGTGGCAGAGGAGGCGGCGGTCACCGCGGACGCCATGGCCTGCCAGCTGGCGCGGCTCAATGATGTCGGCGTGGCGGGCATCCATCGCCTGCTCGCCCGGCGCGACGTGATGGACTCGGCCGGCGTCATCATCGTCGTGGCGGGCATGGACGGGGCGCTCGCGTCCGTGGTGGGTGGGCTCGTGCGCGTGCCGGTCATCGCCGTGCCCACGAGCGTCGGCTACGGCGCCGCGTTCGGCGGACTTGCGCCCCTGCTCACGATGCTGAACAGTTGTGCCGCCGGTGTGACCGTGGTGAACATCGACAACGGCTTCGGTGCGGCCGTCGCGGCCGCTCGCATTCTTCATCGCTGAGTCCACGCCATGTTGCTGTCTGCGGCCATCGTCTTCGCCATCGCGGCGTGCGTCGCGGCGGGCTGGACATGGCTGCAGGCGCGGCGGTCGCGCGACGCGCTCACCGTGGCACACGCGCGACTGGCGCGGCTCGACGCGGACCTGCCGCCGACGGATGACGAGGTCGGCGTCGGCGCCGAGGCGCTGCGGCGCGACGTACGCGTGTCGTTCGAGGCGAGGGAAGTGGAGCACGACCAGGCGCTCCTGGCCCAGCTCCTGAACGACTTTCGCGACCTCGCCGGTGCGGAGGAGGCGATCTTCTGGCGCTGGCGCGCGGACCGCGAGTCGCTGTCGCCCGCGGTGTGGTCCACGCCTGGCACGCGTCCCACGCATTTCAACGTGGCGGAGTGGGGGCCGCTCGTGCAGTGGTCGTTCGAGACGGGGGTGGTGCAGACGGTGGGGCACGAGGATGTCGTGTTCGTCGCCGCCGCCTGCGTCATGCACGAGGAGACATTGCTCGGCGTCTTGAGCCTCACGCACGCGACGGGCCTGCAGCTGCCTCGTCCTTCGCTGAAGGAGTGGATGCCCCGGCTCGCCGATCAGCTCGCGACCTTCCATGAGCTGCTCGGCGTGCGTCGTCGCTACGGGCGGCACATGCGCCAGAGCCAGGCGCTGCTCGACGCCGTGCAGCGGCTTCAGGGAGACAAGGCCGGGGAAGGGCTGGCGCGTGCCCTCTGCGAAACGGCGCTCGACGTGTCTGGCGCGCGGGGCGCCGTGCTGGTGCGCTGGGATGGCGAAGTGGATGTGGGCGAGGTGCACTTCGCCACGGAGGGGACGGGGCTGCGTTCGCCGACGCCGCTCGACGGCGCGAGTGTCGTGGCGGAGGCCTGCCGCACCGGCAAGCTGCATGTGCTGGAGGATGCACGCGGCGCGGCCTCGGGACAGGCCCTGTACGGGGCGTCTCGCGTGATCCGCGAGCCGGGCTCCGTGGCCATCATCCCCATCGCGAGGGAAGGCCGGGTGCTGGGCGCGCTGGTGCTCGAGGCCGACGACGTGGGCATGCTCACCCTCGACGACACGCGGCCGCTCACGGTGCTCGGCGCCGTGGTGGCCGGGTCGCTCGAGCTGGCGTGGCAGTTCGCCGAGGTGGACCGCCGGGCGCGGACGGATGCGCTGACGGGGCTGTGGAACCGCATGCACTTCGGGGAGCAGCTCACGCGCACGCTCGCGGAGGCGGACCGGTACGAGCATCCGGTGTCGCTGGTGCTGATGGACATCGATCATTTCAAGAAGGTGAACGACACCTGGGGGCACGAGGCGGGCGATGCGGTGCTGAAGCAGGTGGCGCGGGTGCTCCAGGACGGCGTGCGTGCCGTGGACATCTGCGTGCGCTACGGCGGGGAGGAGATCGCCATGCTGCTGGCGCAGACGGACAGTGTGCATGCGGTGGAGGTGGCGGAACGCCTGCGGGTGCGGATCGCTGCCATGCCGGTGCGTCACGGGCCGTCGGAGATCCACGTGACGGCGTCGTTCGGGGTGGCGACGTACCCGGAAACCGTCAAGGTGCGGGACCAGCTCTTTCCGTCGGCGGACAAGGCACTGTACATCGCCAAGCACGATGGAAGAAACTGCGTGAGAGCAAAGCCCGGAACTCGTGGAAGGGCAGCGAGTTGAGCCGTTTGTGCCATTTGGGGCCGGTGCGGTCGGACGCTTGACGCGCGGGGCGTCGCGGCCTACGTTCAGGAGAGTAGGGGGCGACTGGCTTCGACGGGACTTGTGAAGCTGTGGGCGCGTGCCGAGGTCCTCGGGCACCTCGTAAAACACTCGGGAAAATTCCAACTGCGAACAACAACTTCGCCCTTGCCGCTTAACTTTTAGTTAGGCCTGCAAGGTGCCTTTGAGGAAGCCCGCCCGGGGCGGCTTCAGGGGTAACGCAAATCTGGGCTAGCTTCGACGTACGCCTTCGGCGGCGGGGCGAAACAAAGAGGGCTTATCCTGGGGTGGGCTGCCCACTGGCCAGCTGCAGGAGACATCAATCAGAGGGACACGCACGTAGTGCCTGTAGTCGAATGAGCTTCGGACCGGGGTTCGATTCCCCGCGCCTCCACTGACGGACCATGCAATTACGACTCGACGGCGCCCAGCGATGGGCGCCGTTGTCGTTCCGGTGCCGGCTGCGCACAAAGAGATGTGACGGTTTGGCTCGCCAGGGGGGCCGTGGTGTCGTAGGTGCGCGATGCGAGCTCCCATCATCCCACGGACCGCATGCCGTCAGTTTGCGTCATGGACACCCGCCGCCCCGCTGGGCAGCATGCCAGGCCCGAAGGCCCCGGCTTCGGCGACATCCACCGTAATCTCCTCGCAACAATTGCACAAACGATTGCGTCGCCGTGTTTCGTCGGTTCCTCTTGTGCGCCCCCGGCAATTTTGCTACTACATGGCACGCGAAAACGCCTGCCATTTGCGTAATTCGCCCCGATTCTGTACAATCTTCGCGAGTTTTTGCACGAACTTTTGAACGAGCGCCGACGCCGGCGCCGCCGTCCTGCCCTCCACCTCCCAGTCGCGCTGACTCGAATCCCGCGGTACGAGCAGTCCTCCTCGTCACGGGATTGTACGCTTCTTTTGTCAGCCCATCGGTCTTACGCAGCACCATGGCGATCTGAGCATTGCGAATACAGGGAGGCGGCGTCCGGTCACTCCCCCCGCTGGTCCAGCGCGAATCCTCGTCCACGTGGAGGCAGACGAATGGCAGTCACTCGATGTGCGCTCGCCGTAGTTTTGGGCGGCATTCTGTTCTCATCATCGCTCGCCGCGCAGGGCGCGACGGGCATCATCACGGGGCGCGTGATCGACTCCGCGTCCAACCAGCCGCTCTCGGCCGTGAGCATTCGGGTGGTCGGCACCACGAATGGCGCCCTGACCCGCAATGACGGCACCTTCACGATCAGCCTCGTGAGCGCAGGGACCCAGCAGGTGCGCGCGTCACGCATCGGCTTCGGGGCACGCACGCGGGCGGTCACGGTGGTGGCGGGGGGCACGGTCAATGTCGACATCGCACTCTCGCCGCAGGCTGCGGTGCTCAGCGACATCGTCGTGACGGGCTACGGCACGCAACGCCGCGAGTCGATCACCGGCTCGGTATCCACCGTGAGCAGCGAGGAAGCGAATGTCGGCGTGATCACCAACGCGCAGCAGATGCTGCAGGGGCGCGTCGCCGGCGTGCAGATCACCACGAACAACGGCGAACCGGGTGGCGGCTCGCAGGTGCGCATCCGTGGCGGCACCTCGATCCAGGCCAGCAATGATCCACTGTACGTGGTCGATGGCGTGCCGCTCCAGAACGAGACCACCGTGGCCGGCGCCGCGACGCCGGGCGTCAACGCGGCGCTGAACCGCAACCCGCTGAACTCGATCAACCCGAACGACATCGAGTCGATGACGGTGCTGAAGGACGCATCGGCGACGGCAATCTACGGCAGCCGCGGCGCCAACGGCGTCGTGCTCATCCAGACGAAGCGCGGCTCACGCGGCACGTCCGCGGTGGACTACGACACGTATGTGGCCGCCGCGAGCCCGGCGCGTACGCTCGACTTCCTCAACGGTGACCAGTACCGCACCTTCGTGCAGCAGCAGGTGACGGCGGGCAACCTGCCGGCCAGCCAGCTGGCGCTGAACGGGACGGCGAACACGAACTGGGAGGACGCGCTCACGCGTACCGGCGTCTCGTCGAGCCAGAACGTGGCCTTCTCGGGCGGCTCGCAGCAGACGCACTATCGCGCGTCGCTCAACTACTTCGACCAGCAGGGCGTGGTCATCGCGAACGGCCTGAAGCGGTACCAGGGCCGCCTCAACGCGCAGCATGCGGCACTCGACGGCCGCCTGAACCTCGACCTCAACCTCACCGCCTCGCGCGTGAACAACACGTACCTGGCGATGGAGAACGGCGGCGGCTTCACCGGTGGCGTGTTCACGAACATGGCCATCTTCAACCCGACGTTCCCGGTGCAGGTGCTGGACACGACGACGAACGCGTTCAAGTACTACGAGATGGGTGCGGGGTCGCAGGCGGTACGCAACCCGGTGGCGCTCGCGAACCAGATCACGGACCAGGCGCCCGAGAATCGCGTCCTGGGCAACCTCACCGGCACGGTGACGCTGGTCTCGGGTCTCACCGCGCAGACGACGCTCGGCGCCGACTACACCAACTCGGTGCGCCAGACCTACGTCCCCCGTACGAGCCCGCTCGGCGCCGAGTTCAACGGACTGGCACGGCAGGCAGAGCGGAGCCTGCAGAACCTGAACTTCCAGCAGCTCCTCACGGCCACGCCGAGGCTGGGCGGGCGCCAGGAGCTCGAGGTCGTGGGCGGGTACGAGTACAGCTCGTTCGTCAACAACGGGTTCGAAGTCGTGATGCAGGGCTTCATCACGGATGCGTTCACCTTCAACAACTTCGGCGCGGGCACGCAGGCGAACTCGCCGGTGCCGATCTCGTACATCCAGGAGAGCAAGCTCGTCTCGTTCTTCTCACGCGCGAACTACGGCTTCGCGGACAAGTACTTCCTGACCGGCGTCATCCGCCGCGACGGTTCGTCGCGCCTGGCGGAAGGGCACAAGTGGTCGACGTTCCCCGCCGTCTCGGCGTCGTGGCGCGTGAGCAACGAGGACTTCATGCGCGGCAACCGGTTCTCCACCCTGGCGCTGCGCGCCGGTTGGGGACGCCAGGGCAACCAGGCGGTGCAGCCCTACGCCACGCAGCTGCTGCTGCGCACGGACAACGGCGCCAAGTATCCGTTCGGCACCACGGTCACCACCGGACTGTCCGCATCGCAGGTCCAGAATCCCGACCTCAAGTGGGAGACGTCGGACCAGACGAACTTCGGCATTGACTGGGGTCTGATGAGCGACCGGTTCACGGGCGCCATCGACGTGTACCAGAAGACCACCAAGGACCTGCTGCTCACCGTCCCGGTGCCGCAGCCGGCCGTGGTCTCGACGCAGATCCAGAACATCGGATCGGTCCGGAACCGTGGCATCGAGGCGTCGATGGATGCGCGCCTGATCGAGCAGGGCTCGCGCACGCTGTCGTCGGGCATCGTGCTCTCCGTGGATCGCAACTCTGTCCAGAGCCTCGGCGACGCGCAGTTCATCATCACCGGCGCGGTGTTCGGGCAGGGCCAGTCGGGCCGCTACGCGCAGCGACTGATTCCGGGCCAGCCCATCGGCACGTTCTGGGGCGCCAAGTTCCTGCGGGTGAACACCCAGGGCCAGCAGGTATTCGCGTGCGCCGCGGCGAGCGTCGGCTGCACGGGCGGCGAGACCATCGCGCCGACCGGCGATGACGAGATGGTCATCGGCAATGCCAACCCGAAGTTCAGCATCGGGCTGCGCAGCAACGGCTCGGCGGGTCACTTCGACGCCAGCTGGCTGTGGCGCGGCGGCTTCGGCCAGGACGTGTTCAACAACACGGCGCTGGTCTACTCGACGAAGGGCAACGCCAAGTCGTCGCGCAACTTCCTCGCGTCGGCGCTGACGGATCCCATCGGCATCAACGAGCCGGCGATCTATTCCTCACGCTGGATCGAGAGCGGCCGGTTCGTGCGGCTGCAGAACGCCACGGTCGGCTACACGTTCGCGCTGCCGGGCGTGCTCGGGGGCGGGCGCACCACTCGCGTCTACGTCTCGGGCGACAACCTGCTCCTGTTCACGCCGTATACGGGCTACGATCCGGAAGTCTTCGTGGACGCCGGCATCGCGACGCGCGGCATCGACTACCTGACCTATCCCCGCGCGCGCACGTTCACGGCTGGCGCGCACGTCCAGTTCTGATGCCACGCCTCACAATCACCCAGGTACCGAAGCTTATGAAGCCTTTCTCCTCGAGGTCGATGCGTCGAGCCGTGATGAGCGTGCTGCTCCTCGTGCCCGCGCAGATGGCCTTCTACGGGTGCACCAATCTCGCCGAGGTGCCGAAGGACGCCCTCACGCCGGACAACGCGTTCCACAGTGACGCGGAAGTCCTTGCAGGCGTCGCGTCGGTCTACGCAGGACTGCGCGGCACGATGTGGGAGTACTACAACTCGTCGGAGATCAGCACCGACGAGATCATCGTCCCGACGCGCGGCCAGGATTGGTACGACAACGGCCGCTGGCTGGAGGTCTACAAGCAGACCTGGACGGCGAACAGCGGTGCGACCCTCGCCGACTTCAACGGTGCGTGGAACGTGCTGTTCAGCGGCGTGGCGCGCGCCAACCTGATGATCGACGTGATCACCAAGGCGGGCGGACCCACGGCCCCGCAGACGCTGGCCGAGCTGCGGACGCTGCGGGCATGGTACTACTACATGCTGATGGACTTCTTCGGTGGCGTGCCGCTCGTGCTCGACACGAAGGTGCAGGCAACGGCTCGCGCGCCGCGCGACTCGGTGTTCCGCTTCATCGAGTCCGAGCTCAATGCGACGCGCCTGGTGCTGCCGGCGACACGTCCCGCAGACCAGACCGGCCGCCTCACGAGCGGCGCGGCGAACGCCATCCTCGCTGGCCTGTACCTGAACGCCCAGGTGTACACAGGAACCGTGTCGGCGACGGGTCTCACGAAGGGACCGGCACGATGGACGGATGCCATCGCCGCCGCCGATCGCGTGATCAACTCCGGGCAGTACGTGCTCGCGACTGACTGGCGCCACAACTTCACGCCAGACAACCACGACTCGCAGGAAAACATCTTCTACATCGCGAACACCAACGCGCAGCCGGGCCTCGGCATGAGCCTCCCGATGCGCACGCTGCACTACAACCAGCTGGCGGTGCAGGGCGGCCCGTGGAACGGCTTCGCGACGATCGCCGAGACGTACCGTGCGTTCGATCCGGCCGACAAGCGGCGCCAGATCTTCCTCACCGGCCAGCAGTACAGCTTCGACACCGGCCTTCCGGTGAAGGACCGGGCCGGCAATCCGCTCATCTTCACGGACACGATCGGCAACGAGACGCAGGCCCGCGAGAACGAGGGACCGCGCTTCAACAAGTTCGTACCGCTGCCGAGCGCGCTCAGCGGCGACTCGCACCCGAACAACTATCCGTTCTTCCGCCTAGCCGAGATGTACCTCATCAAGGCCGAGGCGTACAATGAACTGGGTCAGCTGGCAAATGCTGCCACGCAGGTGAACATCGTTCGCGCGCGCCAGTTCTCCCCGGCGAGTCCGGTGGTCGCGGCCGACCAGGCCTCCATGCGCACGGCGATCTTCAGCGAGCGCCTGTTCGAGTTCGTCGCGGAAGGCAAGCGGCGGCAGGACATGATCCGCGCCGGCACGTACACGTCTGCCCGCCGGTTCAAGCCGGCCGCGTCGGGCAACAAGATCCTCTTCCCGATTCCGTCCACGCAGATCGCGTCCAATCCTCTGCTCACGCAGAATCCCGGCTACTAGGGGTCTTACCGTGTGATCGTCACATCACGGCCTGT
>JBBRZK010000061.1:0-26426 GCA_038236775.1 Gemmatimonadales bacterium | reverse complement strand
GTCTGGTCTGCACCGCGTCGAGCCCCCTGATCAATTGGCGACAGAGGCCGCCGTCCCATGACCGACCTCCGAAGAAAGAGCAGATCCTTCCCTTCCACGCTTTCGCTCCTCGAGGGCAGGCTGCTTCGCTCAGGATGACAAGAGCTCCAGGATGACAAGAGCTCCGTGCTACACGCGCTCTGGTTCATCGGCCACGAACAGGCTCTCCGGGCGTCAGACGCTGACGTCGGACATGATCATCCAGCTCGACGCGATCGGCGCGAAGTAGGGCCCGGGCAGCGAGTGCCCATCGCACGTGGAATCCCGACGCAGCGGCAACGACACTGGAATTAGGGGGTCTCCCCCGTTATATTCCAGGCCATATGTGTACCAGATACTCATGAACGATCAGGTGCATCCCGCACGGCGCCGACTCGTGCAAGGCATCCTGGCACTCCTCTGCTGCATGCTGCCGTTGACGGCAGCGCGGGCGCAGCCATCCTGGCTGGCGGGGCACCTGCTCCCGCCGCTCCTCGCGCCCGGGCCCCTGGGCCTCCTGTGGTGGCAGTGGCTCGGCGCAATTCCCCTGCTCGTCCTGGCGTGGCTCCTCGGGCACACCGTGGCGCGCGTGCTGCGTTCCGGCTTCCGCGCGGCCACGCGTCGGACAGCCACGACGTGGGACGACCTCCTGCTCGAGCGCCTGGGCGCACCCCTCACCGCGACCTGCTCCCTCATCGCCGTCACCGTACTGCTGCCCGTCCTCGACCTGTCGGCTCCCGCAATCGACGCCGTGCACCGCGATGTCCGCATCGCGTTGTACGTGGTGCTTTTCTGGGCGACCTGGCGGCTGATCGAGGTGGGACGGCAGATGCTCACCGGGTCGGCGTGGGCGGTGCGGGTACCGTCGTCACGCTCGCTGCTGCCGCTGGGCGCTCGACTCGCAAAGGTCGTCGTGGCAGCGTTCGCACTGGTGGCGATCCTTTCGTCGCTCGGCTTTCCCGTCACGAGCCTCATCGCGGGGCTCGGCATCGGCGGACTCGCGCTCGCGCTCGCCGCGCAGAAAACCGTGGAGAACCTCTTCGGCGCGTTCTCGATCGGCATCGACCAGCCCTTTCGCGAAGGGGACTTCGTGAAGGTGACGGATTTCGTCGGCACCGTGGAGGCGATCGGCCTGCGCTCGACGCGGTTTCGCACGCTCGACCGCACGATCGTCACGTTGCCCAACGGGAGGCTGGCGGACATGCGGCTCGAATCGTATTCCGCGCGCGACCGGATGCGGCTCGCGATGGTGGTCGGCCTGGTGTACGAGACCACCGGCGACCAGATGCGGACGGTGCTGGCTGGACTCGAACGGGCGCTGCGCGCGCATCCGAAGTTCTGGCCGGATGCGGTGGTGGTTCGCTTCAGGGAATTCGCCGCGTCATCACTCGACATCGAAGTCATGGCGTGGTTCCAGACACCCGAATGGAGCGAGTTCCAGAAGATCCGCCAGGACATCCTCCTGAAGTTCATGGACGTTGTGGAGTCGGCCGGGACGTCGTTTGCCTTCCCCACCACGACGGTGCACCTCGCAGCGACGCCCTTCGCGGATGCCCTGTCACGCGACGACATCATGACGTCTGGATCACGCGTCACTGCTGGCGGCTCTCGCCGCTGATCGTCGGGTCAGGAGCTCGCGGCCGGCAGCACCAGCGTGAAGAGGGAACCGCCGTCAGGACAATTGGCGGCTTCCAGCGAGCCGGAAAGCGCCTGGGCCACGTTGCGGCTGATGGCGAGTCCGAGCCCTGTCCCCTCGTGTGAACTGTTCAGCGTGCGTCCCACCTGCACGAACGCGTCGAAGATCGTCTCGAGCATGTCGGTGGGAATGCCGGGGCCGGTGTCGCGGACGGTGAGCGCGACGTCGTCGCCCCGTGCCTCCGACTGGATCGTGATGTGCCCGCCGTGCGGCGTGAAGTACACGGCATTCGTGAGCAGGTGCCGTATGATCGGCTCGCACCGTTCCGTTCTGGCGCGCACCCGTTCGTCGCCGAGACCGGCCGTATCGATGGTGAGCTGCTTTCCGGCGATGCGCGCGGACAACGCCGCCAGCGCGATTCCCACCACCATCGCCCGCGGACTGCTGGCGTCGGCCGGCTCGGCGCCGCGCTCGTCGGTGCTCGTGTACTCGAGGATGTCGTTGATGATCGCGAGCAGGTTGCGCTGCGCCGCCATGACGCGCCGCACGTAATGACGCTGCTGGGCGGTGAGTGACCCCGTCGCCTCCGTCAACAGGATCTCGCCGAAGCCGCCGATCGCGTGCAGCGGCGTGCGGAGCTCGTGCGACATGGTCGCGAGGAAGCGCGCCTTCGCGCGGTTCGCACTCTGGGCCGAGGCGAGCTCCGTGGCGGCGACGACGACGCGCGCCTCGGCGCCGCGCCGCTCCGTCAGGTCTCGCGTGATCTTGGCAAACCCGATCAGGTGCCCATCGTCGGCGCGGAGCGCCGTGATGACGACGTGGGCCCAGAACCGCGAGCCATCCTTGCGGATCCGCCAGCCCTCGGTGGCGAACCGGCCGTCCCTTTCGGCCGCCGCGAGCGCGCGCTGCGGAACGCCGTCGGCCACGTCTTCCGGTGCGAAGAAGCGGGCGAACGACTGCCCGACGATCTCCGCGGCCGAGTACCCCTTCAGCCGCTCCGCGCCGACGTTCCAGTTGAGGATGCGACCGGTCGGGTCCATCGCGTAGATCGCGTAGTCTGCCACGCTCTCGACGAGCAGTCGGTACAGGTGCGGCGCGTCGCCGCGCACTTCACCGGGCAGCGCCTCGTCGAGCTTGATGTCGTCCATGTGATGCTGCTGTCTGGGTAGCGGCGCAGGAGCGCCCGTGCGCTCGCCGGCAGAATACTGGAATGACGCATCGGTGTTCGCCAGCACGGATCACGCCGAGTCGCTGTCCTCTCCGTCCGCGGGCGCGCCGTCGCGGTTATCCGCCTGCTCGTACAGGGGCATGGGCGAGGACTCGTCCACACCCATCGCCCCCATGAGCTTGCGCAGCCCGATGCCGAGGCTCGAGACGTCGTCGTCGTCGAGCCGTGCGAGGGCCTCGAGGAGGCGGCGCGTCGGGGGCTCCGGCGACACCGCCACCTGCGCCAGGCCGCTCTCCGTCAGGCGAACGGCAACCCGGCGCGCATCATCCGGGTCCCGCACCCGGCGCACGTGACCTGCGCGCTCGAGCCGCGACACGATGAGGGAGGCCGTGCTCTGCCCGGTCAGCGCGCGCTCCGCGATCGCGTTGATCGAGAGCCCGGGCTCGCGCGCGAGCAACTGGAGAATGAAGAGCTGCGCATTCGTCAGCCCCGTGCGCTGCTCCACTCGTCGCGCCGACTGACCGAGCACGCTTGTCAGCGAGCGGATGCTCCAGACCACGTCGGTGAGCGCGTTGCGCCGCTCCTCGTCCGGCACCGGCTGGTGCTCGGACGTGTCGGAAAGTTGGTCGGAGTCGATCATGGAGCGGTTGATGGAGAAGAGGAAACTTGGGTCATGCAAACGGGCTGGTTCCTTTACAAGTTATTGAATGATAAGCACTTGCGAAAATACATCTACATCAATATATTTCATGAAATGGAAACGGACACGACCGTGATGGTCGAGGACTCGACGCAGGAGGTGCAGATGAAGGATACGCACATGGGAAAGCAGCAGCAGGCGATGACGGACGGGACACGTGCGGAGAGACACCCTGGTGCGGAAGTCCCCGATGGAGCCGGAATGTCACCCTTCGCCTTGATCGCCGCCCGCGACCTCAAGGGATTCGAGCTGGGGATCGACCGTACCGACGTCCGCGCATGGCCAGTCTTTTCTGCCGACTCGCGGCTCGTCGGCAACGTGGACGCGATGTACCTGGACCCCATGCACACGGCAATTCGCTATCTCGGCATCTCGCTCGGTAGTCCAGGCGATTCATCGGGACAGCTCATCGGCCGGGTCATGGTGCCGGTGGGCAGTGCGCGTCGACACGGGCTCAGGCGGCGGCTCATCCTGAACCACCTCACGGCAAGCCAGCTCGCCGCGGCGCCGCGACTGCGCAAGCGACGCGTCACGCGGACGGAAGAACAGGCGACGCTGTACTCCCTCGGCCTCGCCCTTCCGGGTGCGCCGACGAACGGCTCGCGGTATGACAGCCCGTTGTTCGAGGAGTCTGCGCTGTTCGCGGGTGATCGTGTCCCTGTCTGATCGCACGTCCACCCGATCGAGGAGGTTGTCCATGTACGACATCGAAGTACGACAGGCGCGGCTGGGCCTGCTGGACGGTTATGACGTGGCCGCCGGAGAGACCGACATTCGCGGCTGGCTGGTCATTTCCGCAGAGGGCCAGCGCGTGGGGCGCGTCGGCGACCTGGTGGTGGACACGCGCTCGCTCTGCGTGCGGCACGTGGAGATCGCACTCGATCCCAAGCCGGCGCGGGCAGCTGGCAAGGAGCAGCTCGTCGTTCCCATCGGTCGGCTCCAGGTCGCTCCGCACCGGCGCGTCCTGCACGTCCGTGAGCTGCGGCTGGACGAACTCCTCGATGCACCGGTGATCGGATCGGCGCTCGAGGATGACGAGGAGATGATACTGCGCCGCTTCTATGGCGGTGAGGCGGAGCTCGATGCACAGCGCTTCTGGGGACCGCGACGGTTGGGTCGCGAGACGTTTCCGTACGTGGCGGCGCGCACCAGCAAGCCGAGCTGAGCTACGCACGCCGTATATAAAGGCGGCGAGTCGTGAGACGCGTGAATCAGTGCGAGGTAGAGGGTGGTCACGGCCGACGGATTGCGCATGGCTACGCCGCACTGGTCCTGGCACCGCCGAGGCGAGTAGACTCCATCGCCCCGACCCGACCGCGTTCTCGCCCACCCAGCTCGAGGAGATCGTCCATGCAGAAGTACACGAAATTCGGCGCCATGATGGCCACATCCACCCTCGTCATGTTCGGCCTGATGTACCTGAACAGCTATGCCCTCGATCACGTGTTCTTCAGCCAGACGCGCGCGTGGATGGCGGTGGTCATGGGGGCGACGATGGCGGTCATCATGCTGGGCTTCATGCGCGGGATGTACACGGACCGCCGCATGAATACCGGCATCGCAGTCGCGAGCGTCGGGGCGTTTGCGCTGTCGCTGTGGCTGGTGCGCAGCCAGGCGACGGTCGGAGATGTGTCCTACATGAAGGCCATGATCCCGCATCACTCCATCGCGATCCTCACCAGCCGGCGCGCGCACATCACGGATCCGCGCGTGCGCAAGCTGGCGGACGGGATCATCGAGGCGCAGGTGCGGGAAATCGGAGAGATGAAGGCGCTGATCGCGGATCTCGAACGCGGGCAGTGATGCGCTCCCAGCTTTCCGAGCTGCGAGAGGCGAGAGGCGAATGGCGCGTTGCGCCGTTCCGCGGCTGCGGGTATCGGCATGACGGCGATCTTCGCCCTCCTCGGCGTGGCGTTCGACAGCTTCGACGCGCTCGAGGTGTCCGCGAACGGACAGCGCCTCGTCTGGAAGAAGCCGCCGGCGATCATCACGGACGACAACGCCGTGATCCTCGTGCACACTGACGATGATGCCTTGCGAAGGCACATCAGCGACGCGTTCAATCTGGTGGAACACGGCAACCACTCCGGCGCATCGCGGGATTCGACCTGAAGCGATGGACTGCGGCGAGCGCTTCCCGTGCTATTGCCGAGTTGAACGTCAGCCTGCCGACCGCGACGACGGGTTGCACCATCCCCCGTAGCGCGCCACGAGCGCATCGGCCTCCGACGGCCCCCAGCTGCCCCGCGCATACGGCAGCGCGGGGCCGTGATGATAGAGCACCTTGTCCACCGCGACCCATGCCGCTTCCACCGCATCTTCCCGCGTGAAAAGCGCACCATCGCCCGCGATTGCATCGCCGAGCAGCCGCTCGTACGGCGATTCGGCGTTCGCCGGCTCGTCCACCATGTAGAGCTCGCGCTGCTCGCCCACGAACTCCTTGCCCGGGCGCTTGACGCGCGCGCCGAGCGCGATGGCGGAATTCGGGGAGATGCTGAAGCGCAGGTAGTTGCCGGCGCCGCTCTCGGGCGCGGAATCCGCGAACAGCTTCGACGGCGGCGCCTTGAGCTCCACCACCACCTCGGTGGCGGTCTGCGCGAGACACTTTCCGGAGCGCACGAACCACGGCACGCCCTCCCATCGCCAGGAATCGATGTGCAGGCGCATGGCGGCATACGTCTCCACGTCCGAATCGCGCGCCACGTGCGGCGTCTTCCGGTAGCCCTTGTACTGTCCGCGTACCAGGTCGCGCGACGTCACCTGCCGCATCGCCTCGAACACCTTTGCCTTCTCGGTGTGCACCGCGCCATAGTCCCGGGTCACGGGCGGCTCCATCGCCAGCAGGGCGATCACCTGGAAGAGATGGTTCTGGATGACGTCACGCAGGCAGCCGGCGGTCTCGTAGAACGCGCCGCGGTCGTGCACGCCGAACCGCTCAGCCAGCGTGACCTGGACGCTCGAGACGTAGTGCCGGTTCCAGATCGGCTCGAGGAACGAGTTCGCGAAGCGGAAGTAGAGGATGTTCATGATCTCTTCCTTGCCGAGGAAGTGATCGATGCGGAAGATCGCGTCTTCGGGAAATTCCGAGCGTGCCACCGCGTTGAGCTCTCGTGCCGACTTCAGGTCGCGCCCGAACGGTTTCTCGACGATGACGCGCGCGTCGTGCGCGAGACCGGCAGCGCCGAGTCCGCGGATGACCGTCGCGAACAGCGACGGTGGAATGGCGAGGTAATGTGCGGGTCGCTTCGCCTTGCCGAGTGCCTGCGCGAGCGCTGCGAACGTCGCGGCGTCGTTGTAGTCGCCCGACACGTACTGCAGCAGCGAGAGGAGCCGGCCGAGCGTCGCGCGCGTCGTCGTGATGCCCGCGTGGTCGATGCTGTCGGTCGCGCGCTTGCGGAGGTCCGCCAGGCTCATCGGCGGAAACGCCACGCCGATCACGGGTACCGTGAGCGCGCCTGACGCGACCATCGCGTACAGCGCGGGAAAGATCATCTTGTACGCCAGGTCTCCGGTGACGCCGAACAGTACCAGCGCGTCGGAGGCCGCCACATTCGCTTTCGTTTTCGTCATTCACACCTCATGCGTGCACGACGAATAGAGCAAGGGTGCGGCCATATCGCGACATCGACGCAGTTTCGCGGCCTGGATGCGGCACCGATCGTGCACCCGCGTGCAGGGCAGTAGAGGGTCGAATGCATCGACCTCGCCCGAGGAGCAACGGGCATGGCTGTGACGACATCTGCACCCGGTTTCACCTGCCAGATCTCGCAGACTCCCACGGACTTTCCGCACTTCTGGGAGCACACTGTCGGCAGCGGCCATGCGCCATTGGCATTGCGGGCAGACTGGCAGCAGCAGCTTCGACGCGCCCACGATGAGCTCGGGTTCCGGTACGTGCGCTTTCACGGAATCCTCTCGGACGAGATGGGGACGCTCATCTGCCAGGACAACGAGCTCCTTTACTCGTTCTTCAACACCGACCAGGTCATCGACTTCCTGCTGTCGATCGGCATGCGGCCCCTCATCGAGCTGTCCTTCATGCCGGAGACGCTCGCGTCGGGACACACGACGGTGTTCGCCTATCGCGCGAACGTCACGCCGCCAACCGACTACGCACTGTGGAGCACGCTGGTCGGCAAGCTCGTGTCGCACTGGGTGGCGCGGTATGGCGTGGACGAAGTGCGCAGCTGGCTGTTCGAGGTATGGAACGAGCCCAACCTGACGGCGTTCTGGACCGGCGGGCAGGATGGCTACTTCACCCTCTATCGCGAGACGGTCACCGCGATCAAGAACGTGGACGACGCGCTCCAGGTGGGTGGTCCGGCCACGGCGGACAATGCGTGGGTCCCCGAGTTCCTGGCGTACTGCCGCAGCAAGGCGCTGCCTGTGGACTTCGTCAGCACGCATCACTATCCCACCGACGCCTTCGGTACGCCCGGCTCGGACACGATCACCCAGCTCGAGCATGCGCCCCGCCACGACATGCGCAACGAGGTGCGAACAGTACGCCATGAGGCGGGTACGCTGCCGTTGTACTACACGGAGTGGAACATCTCGTCCAATTCGCGCGACCCGATGCATGACGGCTCCTTCGCGGCGGCCTTCGCGACGCGCATCGTCATGGAAGCGCGCGGGCTGGTGCAGGGCTACAGCTGGTGGGCCTTCAGCGACATCTTTGCCGAGAACTACTTTCCGTCCGTTCCGTTCCATGGTGGGTTCGGGCTGCTCAACCTGCATGGCATCGCCAAGCCGTCGTACCGCGCGTTCCAGCTGTTGCACCAGTCAGGCACGGAGCTGCTCGAGATCGTTGGTGAGCACGAGACGGCGAGCGCGTGGGTGACGCGAACCGGCAAGGTGCTGAAGATGCTGATGACGAACGTTGCCATGCCGAGACACGACATCCAACCCCAGCTCGTGCAGCTCCAGCTCACCGATGCACCGGTGCCCCACTCGGCATGGATCGAGCGCATCGACGACGATCATGTCAATCCGCGCGCCCTGTGGGAGATCATGGGTGAGCCGTCGTCGTTGAGCGCGGCGCAGATGGAGCAGTTACACGCCGCATCTGCGCTCCGGCAGGAGCCACAGGCGTGGACGCACGAGGACAACGCGATCGTGCTTGCGGTCGTCCTGCCGCGACAGAGTGTCGCCTGCGTGACGATCGTCCTTCCCTGAGCGGGATCCACCAGCGCCCTCTCGCCGTGGGCGGTGGTGCGCCGAGCCCGGTCGGCGCGTAGCTTCAGCGATCCCCTTCCAACGGGTACAGCGATCCGGAAGAAAGCGGCGATCAGGAGCGCATGTCCTGTAGCGGCTCACCTCGAGGACTGTTCAGGGTTACTCCATCCATGAGGATCATCCCGATGGGCTCATTCCTGCGTCGTTTCGCTACGTTGTCGGTCGTCGCTGCGGCCATGCTGGTCATCATGGCCGCGAGCCGCGGTGGTCGCCCGGTCGACAACGGCCTCGCCCGAACGCCGCCGATGGGGTGGAACAGCTGGAACAGGTTCGGCTGCAACGTGAGTTCGCAGCTCATCCGGGGCGTGGCTGATGCGATCGCGAGCAACGGCATGCGCGACGCCGGATATCAGTACGTCACCATCGACGACTGCTGGCAGGTGGCGCGCGACGCGAACGGTGTCATCGTCGCCGACTCCACGCGCTTTCCGGAGGGCATCAAGGCCCTCGCCGACTACGTGCACGGCAAGGGCCTCAAGTTCGGCATCTACACCGACGCTGGCCGCAAGACCTGCGAGGGACGTCCCGGCAGTTACGGCCACGAGACGATCGATGCGAAGACCTACGCGTCGTTGGGCGTGGACTACGTGAAGGTGGACTGGTGCAATGCCGAGGGGCTGGATGCACCGACCCAGTACGCGAAGGTCCGCGACGCGCTCGCGGCCTCGGGCCGCAGGATCGTCTTCAGCATCTGCGAGTGGGGGAGCAATCGCCCGTGGGAATGGGCGCCCGCCGTCGGCAACCTGTGGCGCACCACCGGCGATATCTCCGACCGCTGGAGCAGCGTCATCACGCTGGTCGACCTGTCGTCGCAGTACTGGCACATCGCGAAGCCGGGCAGCTGGAACGATCCCGACATGCTGGAGGTCGGCAACGGCGGCATGACGCCAACGGAATACCGGTCGCACTTCAGCCTCTGGGCGATGATGGCCGCACCGCTCATCGCCGGCAACGATGTGCGCGCGATGATGGACTCCACGCATCCGGCTGCCGCGACGCGGGAGATCCTCCTCAACAAGGAAGTCATCGCGGTGGACCAGGATTCACTGGGCGTGCAGGGCACGATCGTGCAGGCCTCGCCGAGCGAATTGCAGGTGTGGGTGAAGCCACTGGCCGACGGATCGCGCGCCGTGCTCCTCTTCAACCGCGCTTCGGTTTCGTCGAGCATCACAGCGGACTGGGGTCGTGTTGGGCTGCGGACGAAGAAGGCCCGTGTGCGGGATCTCTGGGCGCACACCGACTCCACCGTCGTCGAGAACCGCTATTCGGCGACCGTTCCGTCGCACGGCGTGGTCATGCTGCGGGTGTGGCCCATTGCCGAGTAGGCCGGGGTCGAGCGGGCCGCAGTATCGCCCAACGCGCTCCGGCTCGCTCCCTTCACCTTTCATCCATGGACCGGTTGAACCGCCAAGCGCCGCCGGAGCGCGCACCGAGTGCGGCATGACTTCCGAACCGTCATGCCGCTCGGCGCGGTGACCCGTTACTTCTTTGCTGGTGCCGCCGCGGAGGGCGGCGGCGTGATGCCGCTGAACATGTCAACGACGTAGCGCCACTTGCCGTCTGCGCCCTTCCGCAGGACTTCGGTGTACTTCACCGACTCCGCTGCGCCGCCCATCTTGAAGGTCGCCGTCCCGACCAGGTACGCCAGGTCGCCAACGCCGTACACTGTGGTCGGGTTGAGCGCGAAATCGCTGGCGCCGCCGCTGATCATTCCGGCAATCACGGGATGCCCGGCGGCGCCCTCCAGGGCCGGCGAGTCGGGCGGCATCAGCTTGGCGTCGGCCGCGTAGACGGCGAACACGGCCGTCGAATCCTTCGCGTTCATGCCTGCGGCGAACGCGGCGTCGACCGCCTTCACCTTGTCCAGCTCTTCCGCTGAGAGAGCGGTCGGGGCAGCCGCGGAATCGGACTTTGGCGCACAGGCCATGGCAAGGAGACCAAGGCCGAGAAGGGGGATCAGTCGCACGGGGACAGCTCCGGGGTGGGTGGAGAAACGGGGAGTTCAGGAGTGTGCCGAACTCGTTCGGGTATCTGAAGGCGGTGAGGCTGCGGTCACGTCGATGCTGACGCCGACGGGCCCAATCATCCATCTCGGCATGGATGTGCTAAAGATGGCGCAGCACGTGGTCGTACTGCGCGTGAGTACCGATCCAGAACCGGATGAGCGCGTCGTCGCCCTCGGTATCCCAGACGGCAAGCGCGCAATAGTCTCGCGTGACACGAACAGAGGAAATCGGACGAGTCGGATGTACCTGCTTGCATCGGAGGCTCGGATGGGATGTATCGCACTGGAACACCGCGTATGCCTCGTGTGCTTTTTCCTGGATCTCGCTCGGCAGCGCAGCCAGTGCGCTCCGAAAGCGTTCCGTCGTCCGAGAGTTCAAACGTCCTTTGGTACGAAAGGAAGACTCCTCTTCGCACGATGCTCATGCAGGGCTTCATCCGCCAACTGGGACAAGGCTGCAGTGGAACTCTCGAACAACCCATCCCAGTGACGCTCGGCCTGCACCTCGGCAAGAATTGAAGCAGCGAGTGCGTCCTGCTCTCCAGCGGGAAGTTGAGATGCGGCTTCGAAGGCCTTTTCGAGAAGTCTTGTCACGGGGCACGACTCCAGTAGACGAGTATGCACAGTATACGCCCGTACCTGCCGTTCGGTCCAGCACGCGACCAGGGACAGCAGAACCCGCACGGCAGACCGCTGGTTTCTCGCCGCCGTTCCGAGGGTCCGGTCAAGAAGGGCACAGTGGCCAGTAGTCGCGCTGCGAGTTGGAGCCTACATCAACTTCGCACCGTGGCCCAGTTTCTCACTCACGATCATCCGCGCCGCCAGGATGTCCTCCGGCACCAGCATCTCCTTCGGGAGCGCGTACGCGCAGTCGCGATTCTGGAACAATAGAAAGAATTCCGATGTCTCGACTTCATGATTCCGACAAAGAGCAACGGATAAAGAACCCACCAGGGAACAACCGCACTCGCGAAACGGGCGACGCTCTCACGATTGGAAGGGTTGATGCCACCGTGACGGTCATCACGACGGGAACGGCCCAGACCAGAAGCCAGAAGCGCTTCGTGACGCCGGCGTACTTCGTGATCGCCGCAACGGCGCGCCGATGCCGGACCGGCGTGTTCTCATAGAGAAAGCGTATGCTGGTCATGCGGCGTAAACTGCCGCGGCCCGACGCGGGGCACAAGATGTGTACGCTCGCAGTTCCCCGACGCCCACTTTACGCGCGCGCGGTCACCGCGCGATGAGCTTCCGCCTGCTCTTCTCCTGCGCCTCGATACGGCCGCAAATCACGTCGCACAACTCGAAGACGCTCTGGTCGGCCAGGGCGTAATGAACGAACAACCCGCCCTTGCGACGATCGACGAATCCCAGCGCGTACAGCATCTGGAGATGCTTGGAGACGTTCGCCTGCCCCATCCCCGTCTCCTCGACGAGCTCGGACACCGTGAGTTCATCATGCCGGAGCGCCGAGAGGATCTCGAGCCGCGCCGGCTCCGACAACGCCTTGAAGCGCTGCGCGATGAGCGCAAGCAGTCCCGTGCTGAGTTTTCTCGCCATGTCCGCCTCCTCCTATACGCCGGCGAGCGGCTGCTCGACGTCGACCGGATTTCCCTGAGCCGACCACGCCGCAAAACCGCCGCTCATGTTGAACACGTTCGCCATACCCCGCGCGCGCAACACGCTCGCGGCAATCGCCGACCGTCCACCGCTCTGACAATGGAGCACGAGCGGCCGATCCGTCGGGAGGCTGGCGATGTCGTCGGCGATGTAGCCGGCCGGAATGTTGCTCACTCCCGGCACGTGGCCCGCCGTCCATTCCGACTGCCCGCGCACATCCAGGACTGCGACGTCGCCCGTGGCCATGCGTCGGGCCACCTCGCGCGGCGTCATCTGCGGAATGGTCCACACCTCGCGTCCCGCCGTCGCCCATGCATCCACGGCGCCAGGCTCGAAGTACCCGGCGACGCGGTCCAGCCCGATCATCGCAAGGTCACGTGCGGCCTCCGCGATTGCCGATTGCCCGTTGTCGCCGGCAATCAGGTAGAAATCCCGGTCAAACGGGACGAACCAGCCCGCCCACGTGTTGAAGCTCTTGTCCAGCGGAACGTTGATGGTGCCCGGCACATGCTGCGCCGCGAACGCCGCCGCGCTCCGCGTGTCGACGACCAGGTCGCCGCGCCCGATGACATCGGCGAGCCTTGCGTCAGCGACCAGCGCAGGATGCGGCAACCCACCCAGCACCCGCGGCCCTTCCTTGTTGATGCGCTTCATCTCGGCGAAATAGCGCGGCGGCTCGGGCTGGCCAGCCAGCACGGTCGCGACGAACTCGTCCTCCGTGGTGAGCTGAAGACCCCAGTTGGCGATCTTCTCGTACCCGAGCGTCGACGACGGCATCGCGCCGAGCGCCTTGCCACACGCCGAGCCAGCACCGTGACCAGGCCAGAGCTGCAAGTGATCAGGCAACTGCTTGAAGCGCTGCAGGCTGTGAAACAGCGTGCGCGCACTCGCCTCCATCGTCCCGACGATGTGCGCGGCCTTCTCGAGCAGGTCGGGACGCCCGACATCGCCCGCGAAGATGAAGTCGCCCGTGATCGCGCCGATCGGCAAATCCGTCGCCGGCGTATCGGTGACGACGAACGCGAGGTGCTCGGGCGTGTGACCCGGCGTGTGCATCACCTGGAATCGAAGGTTGCCCACCATGAACGTGTCGTCGTCATGCAGCAGTCGCGCGTTGGCCGCAGCAGCGAACGCATAGCTCCAGTCCGGACCGCCTTCGCCAGACAGCAGCAGCTGCCCGCCCGAACGTTCGGCGAGCTCGCGACTGCCGGAGACGAAATCCGCGTGAATGTGCGTCTCCGTGACGTGGGAGATGCGCAGGCCTTCTTCATCGGCGGCATGGAGGTACTGCGCGACATCGCGATTGGCATCGATGACGATCGCCTCGCCCGTCGCTGCGCAGCCGATGAGGTAGCTCGCCTGGGCAAGCTTCGTGTCATAGAATCGCTTGAGCAGCATGGTCAGTGTGTCCGTTGGGTGACCGGCGCGGGCGTACCGCCGAACGTGTTCCGGTTCTTGTAAAGTATGAACGTGCCCATCACCAGCAGGAAGACCGCGAACGCCTGCTTGAGTGCACGTTGCGAGACGAAGCGAACGAGCGCGGTGCCGCCGAGAATGCCGGCGATGGCGACGGCGGTGAAGCCGGCCATGAAGCCCCACGGCACCTGTACCGTGCCGAGGTAGCCGGCGAACCCCGACGCTGAGTTCATGGCGATGACGAGCAGCGAGGTGCCCACCGCCTTCTTCATGGGCACGCGGCCGAGCAGCACCAGCGCCGGTACGACGAGGAAGCCACCGCCGATGCCCACCAGTCCGGTGAGTACCCCGACGCCGAGCGCCACCGGAATCAGCAGGGGCAGCGACATCGACCGTTCGTCGTGCTCGGGGATCGCGTTGGTGCCGCTGCGACGTGCCGACCGGAACATCGAGACGGCTGCCGCGACCATGACCACCGCCAGCAGCGACAGCTGAAACACTCCGCTGACGAACACCGCCAGGCGCGCGCCCGCGAACGCGCCGACCATGGCGATGGCGCCGAACAGCAACGCGGTACCCAGCCGCACGTTGCCGGCACGCCAATGACCGAAGGCGCCGACAAGACTCGTGATCCCGACCACGGGCAGGCTCATCGCAATGGCGAGCTTCGGGTCGAATCCGAGCACGTAGACGAAGATGGGCACCGTGAGGATCGACCCGCCGCCGCCCATGAGGCCGAGCGAGAGCCCGATGAGCGCGGCGAGCGCGTACCCGAGGACGATCATTGCGCGCGCCTCAGGCGCCGGCGAATGGCGCAGGCGGGTTCGTCGCCGCCGGTTGCTGCGGCGTGCCGGTCGAGAGCGCGCGCGCCATCGCGCCGACGTCGCAGGAGTTGGTGCGGTTGTACGGCAGGCGCGCGAGCATCATGCCCATCGCGCACGTATCGGTGGCGCCGGAGAAGACGAGCCCCGATCCCATCACCGCCGGAATGAGGGCGAACAGCGGGTTGACCATGAGCGCGAGAATGGCGCCGACGGCGGCGATCGCCCCAGCGGTGATGCGCACCTGTCGCTCGAGGGACATGCGCTTTCCGCCGCGGTTCACCGCGAGGCCGGCGGCCTGCCACGCGATCATGCCGCCGTCGAGCAGGTGCAGGTTGGACATGCCGAGCGAGCGCAGGGCGGAGTCGGCCTTCCGGGCGCGGTTGCCGCTCTGGCAGACGAGGATGATCTGCTCGTCACCGATGCTCCGGATCTCGCGGGCATGCTCGGCCAGCGTATCGAGGGGGACGTTGTAGGCCCCGGGGATATGGACGGTCTCGAATTCGCCGGGCGACCGGACATCGAGGAGGCGGGTGCCGGGCGCGGCACGGATCATTTCGGCGGTGGCGCGCGGGTCGAGGAGCGGGGAGGCGAGTGCGGTCATCTGTGGGGCGGGAGGGGGTCGCTGCCGGGCGCGAGTTGTATCAACAACTATACAACGATTTGGTTGTATATACAAGGCTCAACCTGCCCATTCCGACGCGTCGCATGAACGTGCGGCGGCGCGAGGAGAGGTGTCGCCGCGCAAGTAATCCCAGTCGTGACCGCAGGAGGTATCATTGCGACTCACCCACGGAGCGCTGCCTCGATCGCCGCGATGTCGATGTTCTTAATCTCCATCATCGCATCGAACGCGCGCTTGGACGCGCCGGGATCCGGATTGGTGATCGCCTTCGTCAGGGCGATGGGCGAATCTGCCAGGACAATCCCCACTTGTCCCTGCACCAGCCGCATTCGCTTTCCTTTCCGCCGTTGCCGACGATTGCATTCCAGTAACGATCCGTCTCGGCCTGGTCCGTGGTCGCGATCTGGAATGAGATCGCCTCGGTGTGCGTGAACGCCGGTCCGCCGTTGAGGCCGAGGCACGGAATGCCCAGCACGGTGAACTCGACAGTCATGGTGGCTGGCGCACTGCTCAGATGGGCGTGTTGTGCGACGACTTCAGCCAGGCCGCCACGTCATCGGTGGGAAACGACTCCAGGTGCTCGGGGAGGCGGCCGACTGCCACCTGACCCCAGATCAGGCCGCACTGCGAGCAGGCCGCGACATTGGGACTCAACTTCGCGCCTTTGCGCAGCGCGGACAGTTGCGCGGCAAAGGCGCGGAAGCTGAACGATCCGGCGGGCCCGATCGTTATGCCGTGCGTGAGCTCGCCGAGCACGATGCGGCGACTGTTGCAGCGCGGACATGAATCGTTGGAGTCGTTCATGCGAGCCCTGCGCTCAGTGGAAGGAGACTGCTGGCCTGACGGCTCGTTCTTGTTGCAAGGGCCAGCGTCGTCGGAGGCAGGCCGCGCAGTTGCTGACGACGCCAAAACTGCGCTCGCACGACTCATGACACAAGTCACGCGTCAACGGCCTGATTCTCGCTCCGCCGCCGGACATGGAAACACTTCGGATTGGCCAGCGCTTCCCGGACATGACGGTGCGCACGACCGAGGGCCGCGAGCTGACGCTCCCCGCCTCGGTCGCAGGACACGAGAGCGTCCTGCTCTTCTATCGCGGACACTGGTGAAGCCACTGTCGTCAGCAGTTGGCTGACTTCCAGCAGCACAAGACCGCATTCGACGGGCTGGGTGCAACCATCGTGGCGCTCTCATCGGATCCGCAGGACAGCGCAAGCACGACGGTCACCAGGCTCGGTCTCGCGTTTCCGGTCGCCTATGGACTCGACGCAACCGCCACATCGCGAGCGATTGGATGTTACACGGGTCTCCATGAAGGCGTCTCGCACGTTCAACCTGCCGCGTTCGTCCTCGACGGAAGTGGCAACATCCTTCACGCAGTCTATTCCAGCGGGAAGGTCGGGCGACTCACCGCCGAGGACGCCCTCACACTGCTGCGTGACCAGCAGAAGAAGCGTGCGAAGCCCGCGACGTGAAGTGACGCATCGGACGTTCTGCGGGCGCCCCCTGTAGATGGCGAGCGAATCACGCGTCGCCATCTTTGTCGGCATGGGCGCGAATGTCATCATCGCGGCAACCAAGTTCGCGGCTGCGTTTGCCACCGGCAGCTCCGCCATGGTCGCCGAAGGTATGCACTCCCTGGTTGACGGGGGCGATGGCCTCCTGCTGCTGCTCGGCCAGGTGCGCGCCGCGCGGCCCCCGGACGAAGAGCATCCACTCGGCCACGGCAAGGAGCTGTACTTCTGGTCCCTCATCGTGGCCGTGTTGTTCTTCGCGCTCGGCGGCGGCATGTCCTTCTATGAAGGCGTGCAGCACATCCTCCACCCCGAGCCCATCCACGACCCAAAATGGAATTACATCGTCCTCGGCATATCGCTGATCATTACCGTCGTCTCGTTCACCGTCGCGTTCCGCACGTTCAGCAAGCGCGCCGGCGACAAGTCCTACTGGCAGACATTCCGGCAGAGCAAGGATCCCACGATCTTCACGCTCGTGCTCGAGGACCTGGCTGATCTGGCGGGCATCGCCTTCGCGTTCGCCGGCGTGTACTTCAGCCATCGCCTCGCGATGCCTGCGCTCGATGGCATTGCCTCCATCGGCGTGGGGCTGGTGATGACCGTGGTGGCCATGCTGCTCGCACGCGAGAGCAAGGGGCTGCTCCTGGGAGAAAGTGCCACGCGTGCGGAGCGCGCGCGGATGCAGGAGGTGGCGCGTGAGGATCCCGACGTGCGCAGCGTTTCACGCATCGTCACCCAGTTTCTTGGTCCCGAGAGTGTGCTCGTGCTGATGGACGTGTCCTTTCGGGACACGCTCGACAGCGCGGCTCTGGGAGACACCATCGATCGGCTGGAGACGCGCATCCGCGCCGCGATGCCTGCCGTGAAGCACATTTACGTCGAGGCGAATTCCCTGAAGGATACGGCTCAGCGGATGGGGACCTCGCGTCCCGCCAACCAGTAACGGGCTGCGCGCGTCGAAGATCCGCCTGCCCCGTCAGCGCTTCTTTCTGTCCCTGGCAATGAACTCTTTTGCCCTTGCAAGGAGCGCCACCGGGCCACGACTACGGCGTAACCCGAGGCTTCGGCGCCTCCGCCTTCGCGTCCACCATCGGCCGCCGCGCCTTGAGATGCTCCTCCATCCGCAGCCTCGGCACACCATTCGTGAGCCAGTCCGGCGCCGGCTGGTCGCGCAGGAACGTGTCGAACCACTCCGTCATCCGCAACGCGTAGTCCTTCTGGTTGGCCCGACGCGCGAGCCCGTGATTCTCGCCCACGTACTCCAGCAGCACCACGTCCTTCCCCAGGTTGCGCAGGTGATTGAAGTACGTGATGCCCTGGTTGAAATCCACCGCGCCGTCGCGATCGTTGTGGATCATCATGAACGGCACGCTCAGGTTGTTCGCGTAGGTCTGCGGTGAATTGCGCGCATACGCCTCGGGGACGTCGTTCGGGCCGCCGGTGAAGCGCCCCTGACTCGAGATGAAGATCGAGTTGTCCGACGACCCCGTGTTCCAGTACACCGAGCCCGCCATCGACGTCATGTCCGTGAGCGGCGCGCCGGCCACCACCGTCCTGAAGATCTTCGTCTGCGTGGGGATGAAGGTGGACTGGTATCCGCCCCAGCTGTGTCCCTGCAGGCCCACGCGCTCCGGGTCCACGTACCCAGCGGCAATCGCCGCCTTCACGGCGGGAACGACGCACCACACCGCCGACCGGCCCGGCTCGTTCACCTTGTACACGATGTCCGGCTGGAGGAAGGCATATCCGCGCGACGTGTACACTGTCGGATTCGCATAGCGCGTGGCATTGGGCTCCGGATACACGTTCATGCCCTGCGAGAGCTTCTCATAGATGTACGTGATCGTCGGATACGCCTTGCCCTTCTCATAGCCCGCCGGCAGGAAGAGCGCCGCCTGATGCTTCCCCAGCCCGTTGTCGCACGAGTAGTCGATGAGCACCGCACCGGCCGACCACGCCACGTCTTTCTGTTGCGGGTTGGCGTCCGTCAGTCGCCGCTCACCCTTCAGGCCGTCGTCAGCCGCCCAGAAGTCCGGATACTTCGTCACCGTCTGCCGCTGGTACACCCACGTGTCTCCATCGCGCGCCCGGCGGTAGTCCACCTTCGCATCTTCCCACGAGAGCACCTTCGCGGGGCTCTTCCTCGCGTCAACCTGCGCGAGACCTTCCTTCTTCGTCCACTCACCATACGTCTCGAAATACAGCGGCTTCGAGAGATCCAGTCCCCCATGCTCACGCGGATCCTGGTTGATTCGCAACTGGTAGCGGATCTGGTCCGCCTGACCGTTGCCCGTGATGTTCGTGGCGCCGCCACCATTTGTCGCGAGGCGCCACACGTCCCAGTTGTCGCGAACGAGCACGTTCCTGCCGTCGTTGCTCCAACCGACAAGGGCACCGGGAATCGCCGGCTTCACCTGGTTGTGATCGTCTTCGGTGTTCCAGAACTTCGCGGCCACGCCCGACGTGATCGCCTGCGTCGCACCACTCGCGAAGTCGTACACCTTCCAGTCGCCGGTGTCGTAGTACGCGTACTGCCCGTTGTCCGGCGAGAACGCCGACGGTGCCGCGCCGACGCCACGTCCGCCATCACCACCAACACCCGGCACCCTCTTCTGGATCAGCTTCCGTTCGCCCGTCGTCAGGTTCACCGCGTACATGTCGTGGTATGCGAAACCCTTGATACCCCGATCGAGATCATACGCCGACGGATCCGCGCCGATGCCCCACGTGTCCTTCGGCCCCGTCGCCACGTTCCGCATCCGATCGTCTCCCAGCGCCACCGCTCGGCTCGATCCGAACTGGTAGACCGCCGGGTACGACAGCGCCTTGTCCTGCACCTCCTGCACCTGCTGCTCGCTCTGGAGACGTGGATCCTTCCAATGCCACAGTATGAGCGATGGAACGTCAGCACTCGTCTGCGGAGCCGCGGCAATCTGCCCACCGGCGCCAGCACCCGGAGCCGGCGCACCCGTGACCGGAGGCACCGGAGCACCCGTTGGCGCCGGTGTGCGCGGAGGACGCACTTCGCGCAGCCCGAAGTACAGGCTCTTCTGCCCATCGCCCCAGGTGAGCACACGATCCGCACTCACCGCCAGCGAACCGTTCAATCCCTGCGTCTTTGCCGTGATCTCCACGCCCGGAGCATTCATCGACGCCACATGACGCCAGGCCAGCACCGTCGTCTCGTCGTCGGCATTCGCCGTGTCCGCCACCACGCGCAGCGCCGCGAACGCATCGCTGCTGTCGCCAAACACGAGCCGCCGATAGCTCGCCTTCGATACATCGAGTGAACGCGAGATGCCGGTGGAGAGCTGGCGGACCTGCACGCTGTTCCCAACCTGGCCCGCCACGCTCGTTGCGTACGCCAGCCAATCGCCCGAATCATCGAAGGTGAATTCCGACACATCGCCGAGCGGGATCGTGGTGCCACCCGCGAGCGGCACCACCTCGAGCGTCGTGCCCGCTGCAGCCGCCGGCGCCGCTCCTGCTGCAACCGCCGGCGCCGCTCCGGCCGCACCCGGCGCGGTCGCCGCGCCGACTGCCGCCGCGTGATGAACGGCAATCCAGTCGGACTTGTCGCCGGAAAATCGGAACGCGCGCACACTCTCGTACTCGCGCTTGCTGCCGGACTTCAGGTCAACGATCGCCAGCTTCGCCGGCGTCGCTGCAGGCGCACCCGCTGCCGGCGCCGCACCACCACCCCTGCCGCCACGACCACCTCGGCCAGTCGCATTGACGCTGGCATTCACCATGAACGCCAGCCACCGGTTGTTCCCCGACATCGCGATGGTGGTGGCCGCTGCAACTCCACCTCGACCGCCGGCGCCAGCGCCCACCGATGCATCGCCGATGGGGAAGCGCATCTCCTGCGCGCCCGCGCCCGTGCCTCGCACGACGACCTCCGCATCGCCCTCGTTGGGCGCGAGGATGTAGGCGAACCATTTGCCGTCATTCGAGAGCTGCGGTGAGCGAATGCCCTTCCACGTGAGCAAGTCGTTCAGCGTGAGCTGCCGACCGGCCGAGGCGGACGGCGTCCACTTTGACATCGGTGTGGCGTTGGTCGCGCCGTAGGGCAGAGTGGTCTGTGGATTATCGACCACGTTCTGGGCGGGCGCCTGGGTCTGGGCCGAGAGTGGCGCCGAGAGCAGGGTCGCGAGGAATACGACGTTCTGAAGGTGTGCGCGCATTGGGCAGTATTTCCGGGGAGAAATGCTGCCGGGATCATACGGGAGTGGCGGGCGCGTAGCCAGATCGCGTCATGGCCACGTCGCCCTCCGTTGCGGATCAGGTGTGAGCGGCCATCAGCGTCATCGGCTTGCCTGGCGGCGCGTGCTTCGGCGCTCGGCAATCAGGGAACCGACCACACCGGCCACCAGGATTGCCAGCACCACCGTCAGCAGGTACAGGTTGAAGTGCCTGCCGAGGACATCCTTCAGCCATTCGGCCATCAGCATCTTGCTCCCAACGACCAGAAGGACGAGAGCGAGCGAAAGCTTGAGGTACCGGAATTTCGTCACCATTCCGGCCAGCGCGAAGTAGAGCGACCGGAGACCGAGCATCGCAAATACGTTGCTGGTAAAGACCAGGAACGGGTCGCCCGTGATCGCGAAGATCGCCGGGATGGAGTCCACGGCGAAGATCAGGTCAGTGACCTCGACCATGACGAGTGCCAGCGCCAGTGGGGTGAGGAGCAGCACTCCGGGCCGGGCGTTCTCCACGACCTCATCTCGCAGCGCTGCGGCACCGGAGACCTCGCCCTCGTACGATGCTGGCGTACCGGCACGAACGAAGAAGTGCTCACCGTGGAACCTGGCCGTCACGGGAAAGAAGCGGCGCGTCCATCGCACCACGATGTTCCTGTTCGGATCCGTGTGCCCTGTTTCGGCGAAGAGCATCTTGATCGCCGTCAGGATCAGGAAGGCCGCAAAGACGTACAGGACCCAGTGGTACTGCGCGATGAGCTGTGCCCCGAGCCCGATCATTGCGCCGCGCATGAGCAATGCGCCCAGGATTCCCCAGAAGAGTACGCGGTGCTGGTAAAGCGGTGGGACCGCGAAGGAACTGAAGATCAGGGAGATGACGAAGATGTTGTCCACGCTGAGCGACTTCTCGACGACGTAGCCGGTCAGGTACTTCTCCGCCGCCGTCCGTCCGCTGTTCATCAGGCCATCGACGGCGTCGGCAACGGTGCCAAGGCCGAACCATTTCCCCTCGTACGCGAAGTAGACGAACACGCCGAAGGTCATCCCCATGGCGAGCCAGCCGGCTGACCAGGCCAGGGCTTCCTTCACGCTGACCACGTGGGCCTCGCGGTGAAAGACGCCAAGGTCGAGTGCCAGCATGAGCAGGACGAAGACGATGAAGCCGATCCAGGGCACGATCATTCGCGGAGTCGCTCCTTTTCGACGTCTAACGAGTACCGCGCATCAGGGCGTACCGGCGGGCATTCGCCTGTTGATCTCCGTCGCGAGTTGGGCGGCTGCGCTTTCCGTGTACCGCCCATCGCCGCGCCAGAGCACGCGACCGTCCCGCGAGACGAGCAGCGTCACGATGCGATCCTCGGCAGTGACACCGAGCGCTTGCTTGAACGGTGCCTTGTCGATGTAGAGCGTGATCGTCGTTTCGCGCGTGGTCTTTTCCGGAATGCCGCGCGCCATGCCGCCATCGATGAAGCGGCGCACCATGCGGTACGAACGGTTCAGCGTAGGCAGCTCGTATGCCTTCAATCCGGCGTGCGTGGCCGCGATGGACTTGAGAAACGGCACCCAGGTATCCACGTCGTCCTGTTGCTCCCGACGGAATGCCACGAGCACGATGTTCAGCTCACCCTCGAAGTCGTTGGGCAGCGAGAAACGCCGGCCCTCGAGATTGGAGCCCTCGACGCTCGGAAAACGAAGCGTCGAATCCTGCGCAGCGGTCATGTGAACAGGCATGATTGCCTCCGGCTGCCCGTGAACGGCGGCGATGAGGAGAATGGCGACAAGGGTGCGCATGCGGGCACGTGTTCCGTGGGTTGATGAATGGGCGAGGTACGGGGTTGTTCACCCCGGACCTCGCCAACTCAAGGTTCTGCTCGGAGGCTACTTGCCAGCCGGCGGCAGCACGACCGTGTCGATCACGTGGATGACGCCGTTCGAGGCGGCCACGTCGGCGGCTGTTACCATAGCATCGTTCACGTACACCTTGCCACCCCTGACCGCGATGTCGAGCGCCGCACCGTTCAGCGTCGCCGGCTTCGCACCGTTGGCCTTGATGACGTCAGCAGCCATCACCTTTCCGGAGACGACATGGTACTTCAGGATCGCGGCGAGCTTGACCGGGTCCTTGAGCAACGCGTCGAGCGCACCGGCGGGCAGCTTCGCGAACGCAGCGTCGGTCGGGGCGAATACGGTGAACGGACCCTTGCCCGACAGCGCATCGGCGAGCCCCGCAGCCTTGACCGCCGCAACGAGCGTGTTGAATCCGGCACCAGCCGCGACTTCAACGATGTTCTTCGAAGGCGTCATTCCCTTGTGGTTGGCCATCTGCGCGTTGGCCGAGGTCGTCGCCAGAAGAGTTGCCGCTGTCAGGATCGCCGCAGTGATCGTCTTCATTGCCATTTCCTCTTGTGTTGTCCAGAGATTGTCCAGCGTTGACTGAGGTATGTTAGTGTAAATTCAATAATTGTCAATGGTTTGTCTATGTATTTACCTTGACAATAGCTGTACAAATGTGGTAATTGATTCGATGAGAGCTCAGCCGACCAGCGCAGAACCGTCGTCCGAAGACCCAGCCACCGGCCATCCAATCGCGGTGGTTGCGGCCCGCACCGGCATTTCACGTGACGTGCTCAGGGCCTGGGAGCGGCGGTATGGTGCGGTGGCGCCACTGCGCACCCCCGGCGGCCAGCGACTGTACTCCGACGAGCACGTGCACCGCATCCGATTGCTCGCGGACGCGACGCGCCATGGCCGCAACATCAGCGCAGTCGCCCATCTCGGCACCGACGAGCTGGCCCGGATGGTGGTCGAGGACGAGGCGGCGCTGCCGCCGCCGGATCCCGGCGCGGATGCGTCGACTGCGCGCGACGTGGACGCGGCAATGACGTCGATCGTCGCACTCAACGGAGCGACGCTCGACGCCCTGCTCCGCCGAGCGATAGCGCGCAAAGGCCTGTTGTGGTTCCTCGAACAGCTCGTGCCGGCACTGATGCGAAGCGTGGGCGACGGCTGGGTCGGCGGGCGACTGACGATCGCGCACGAGCACCTCGCGACTGCGGCCGTGATCTCCCTCGCCCTCGAAACCATTCACGCCGTGCCGGCGGCGCCGTCCGCCCCGCGCCTCGTGGTTGCCACGCCGTCCGGCGAACCTCATGCCGTGGGCGCGGCGATCTCCGCCGCCGCCGCATCCATTGACGGCTGGTCGATCGTCTACCTCGGCTCGGATATCCCCGATGCCGACATCGCCACCGCGGCCGCCGCGACCGACGCCCGCGCCGTGGCGCTCAGTATCGTGTATGTCGAAGACCAGGCCGGGACCGTGTCACAGGTGCGCGGCCTGCGAGCCAAGTTGAGCGACTCCGTTCCACTGCTGATCGGGGGAGCGGGTGTCGCCGGTCTGGAGCGCCACGTGCGCGGACGTGGAATTATTGTATGCGAGAGTGTTGGCCACCTGCGCGCCGAACTGGAGCGCGAGGCGCGGGCGCGCTAACGTCCCATCGGCTCCGCCGCAGTACAGTCGTCTTCGCGGACCTCGCTGGGGTCTGGCAATGCGAGGCGACGATTCCCCCTGCCAGTGGTGTTTCATGTCGATAGCCGCATTGCAGCCGACGCCGAACAGACTGGTCCCAGCACTCCGTGTCGTCCTGCTCGGATTCGCGCTGTTACCGGGCCTTGCCTCCGCACAGACGTCCAGTGCAACGCCACTGCTCTGGTACCGGCAGCCTGCGCGCATCTGGAACGACGCGCTCCCCGTCGGCAACGGCCGGCTCGGCGCCATGGTCTTTGGCGGAGCGGCTGACGAGCATCTCCAGCTGAACGAGGAGACACTCTGGTCGGGCGGGCCGTACGATCCCGTCGTGAAGGGCGCGTTCAAGGCGCTTCCCGAAATTCGCCGCCTGCTCTTTGCCGGTGACATCCCCCGCGCGCACGACCTGTTCGGCCGCACGATGATGGGCATCCCCTACGAGCAGATGAAGTACCAGCCGCTCGGCGACCTGCTGCTGCACTTTCCGGGACACGAACGCGCCACCAACTATCGCCGCGAACTCGATCTCGACCAGGCCATCGCGCGCGTGAGCTACATGGTGGATGGCGTCACGTTCACCCGCGAGGTCTTCTCGAGCGCCGTGGACCAGGTGCTCGTGCTGCGCGTCAGTGCCGACCGGCCCGGCGCCGTTTCGTTTACCGCGGACCTGCACGGCGTCCGCAACCCGGCGCACTCCAACTACGGCACGGATTACTTCAAGATGGACGGCGTGGCGCTGGATGGCCTTCGTCTCACTGGCAAGAACACCGATTACCTCGGGATCGCCGGCCGGCTCACGTACGAGGCGCGCGTGGTGGCGCGCGCTGAGGGCGGTACGGTGTCCGTGGACTACCGCACGCTGCGCGTCACCGGGGCCAATGCCGTGACGCTCGTGCTCGCGGCCAACACCAGCTTCGTCAACTATCACGACGTGAGCGGCCATCCCGCCGAGCGCGTGCACGCAACCATGGCGCGTGCCCTCGCGCGCGATTATGCCGCGCTGCGTGCCGATCACCTGGCCGAGCATCGCGCGTGGTTCCGGCGCGTGCAGCTTTCGCTGGGCGGCACGCCGGCCGCTGTAGTCGCGCTGCCAACCGACGAGCGCATCGTTCGTTTCGCGAGCGCCGCCGATCCCGACCTCGCGGCCCTCTACTACCAGTTCGGTCGCTACCTGCTCATTGCCAGCTCGCGGCCCGGCACCGAAGCCGCCAACCTCCAGGGCATCTGGAACGACAACTCCAATCCGTGGTGGGACGCCAAGTACACCATCAACATCAACCTGCCCATGAACTACTGGCCTGCCGAGAGTGGCAATCTGGGTGAGCTCGTGGGTCCGCTGGACAAGCTGGTGCGCGAGGTGGCCGACGTCGGTCGTGAAACAGCGCGCGAACATTGGGGCGCCAGAGGCTGGGTGGTGCACCAGAACACCGACCTCTGGCGCGCCACCGCACCCATGGATGGCCCGTCGTGGGGCGCATGGCCGGTTGGCGGCGCGTGGCTGATGACGGCGCTCTGGGAGCACTATCGCTTCTCGGGTGACGACGCGGACCTCCGCGCCATCTACCCGCTGCTGCGCGACCAGGCCCGCTTTCTCCTCGACATTCTCGTGCCGCATCCCACTTTGGGATGGCTCGTGACGGCACCGTCCAACTCACCGGAGAACTATCCGGGGTGGCCCGGTAACACTTCGTTCTTCGACGAGGTGAGCGGCATCACGCTCACCGCGCGCACGATGACGGCGGGCCCCACGATGGACACGCAGATCATTCGCGAGGTCTTTCGCGAGTTCGAGGACGCGTCCACGCGAGTTGGCGCCGACAGCGCGATGCGCGACGAGGCCCGGCGCGCGCGGCTGCGTCTTGCCCCCGAGCAGATTGGAAAGCACGGACAGTTGCAGGAGTGGCTGGACGACTGGGACGACATCGAGCTCGAGCACCGGC
>JBBRZK010000060.1:0-27164 GCA_038236775.1 Gemmatimonadales bacterium | reverse complement strand
GCCCGTCGGATAGACCACGTGCGTCGGCAGCGTCCATCCGAGTTGCTCGGCCAGTTCGAGCCCCATCGTCTTCTTGCCCTCGATGCGATACGGCTCGCGCAGCGTGGACATGTCGAAGTAGCCGTGCTCCGCGGCGAAGGCGCGCGAGAGTTTTCCAGCGTCGCCGATGTGTCCGTCCACGAGCTGCAGGTCGGCGCCGAGCGCCTGGATGGTGGCGAGAATCGGCGATGGTGTGCTGCGCGGCGCATATACGCGCACTGGCAGGCCGGCCGCAGCCGCATATGCAGCGAGTGCCGCGCCCGCGTTGCCTGCCGTCGGCACGACGAAGCCCGGCACGCCGAGCGCAGCGCCGCGCGTGACTGCCGCACTCATGCCGCGCGCCTTGAACGACGCGGTGGGATTGAGGCCCTCGTCCTTCACCCAGAGACGCCGCACGCCAATCTCCTTCGCGAGCACCGGCAACTCGTGCAACGGTGTCGCCCCTTCGCCAAGGGACACGGGCGCCTCGCCGTCGGCGAGCGGAAGCACGGGGGCGTACCGCCACATGTCCCACCGTGGGAGGATTGCCTCGCGGGCAGGCCACGGCGAGTCGTAGCGCACGAGGAGAGGCTGTCCGCATGAGGGACAGACGGACGCCAGCGTATCACCGGCTTGCGAATGGTCGCAGGCGGAACAATCGAGGTGCCAGGAGCTCACGATGTGTGTGCGTCGATGGTGGGTGGTGCAGCAGGAGCGTCTGGCTCGCCCGCCATCGCGGGCTCCGTCGCCAGGTCGGGCGCCGGCGGAGGCTGCTCGTTCGGTGCAGCGAACACTCCGGGCGCCAGCGCATCCGTAGCACGCAGTCCGTCGAGGATTCGTTGGGCGCTCTTCAGCGAGAACCCCGGCACGGCCGCAATCTGGTCCGGAGTCGCATCGCGAATTGCCTGCACGCTGCCGAACGTCGTCAGGAGCAACCGGCGCCTGTTGTCGCCGATGCCGGGAATGCGCAGCAGCTCGGACGTGATCGTCCGCACGGACCGGCGTTTCCGCTGGAACGAGATCGCGAAACGGTGCGCCTCGTCGCGCGCCTGCTGCAGCATGCGCAGCGCGGGCGAGCGGCGAGGAAGCCGGAGCGATTCGCTGCGGCCGAGCAGGAAGATCTCCTCCTCGCGCTTGGCGAGGCTGGCGATGGGCAGCGCCTCGAGGCCGAGGGCCTTCAGTGCGTCCGCGGCGGCGTTGAGCTGCCCCTTCCCGCCGTCGATGAGGACAAGGTCCGGCAGCGGACGCTCGTCGTCCAGCCGTCGCTTGAAGTACCGGCCGACCACCTCGTTCATGGACGCGAAGTCATCGATGCCCTCGACGGTCTTCACCTTGAACTTGCGATACTCGGCACGATACGGGCGGCCATTCTGGAACCAGACGCACGACGCCACGGTGTCCGTCCCCTGCGCATGCGAGATGTCGAAGCAGACGAACGAACGCGGCACCCGCGCCAGGCCGAGCTGGCGCTGCAGCTCGTAGACCGGGTCGCCAGCGCGCTCCTCCGTCGGCTCGTCGCCGGTGAGTCGCGCCTCTTCGAGCAGGTGTCGCGCATTCTGCTGCGCGTGCTCGATGAGCTCGCGACGTGAGCCGCGCTGCGGGACGTGGATCTTCGTGCGCTCGAGCGACTGCTCGACCACGTCGCGCTCGCAGACGTCGAAGGGCAGCAGCAGCTCCTGCGCGCGTTCCTCGAGCAGGCGGTACGGGCCGGCGAGGTACGTCTCGAGCACATCCGCGTCGGTCTCGCCTTCCGTGTTCGCCACGAACTGGTGGTCGCGCGCGAGCAGCTTGCCGCCGCGGATGCGCATCAGCGCGATCACCGCGTCGTCACCGTCGCGCGCATAACCGATCACGTCGCGGTCGCCACCCTCCACCTCCATCACGACCGCGGGCTCCTCCATTGTCTCGAGGTGGCCGAGCACGTCGCGCAGGTTCGCCGCACGCTCGAAGTCGAGCGACTCCGCCGCCAGCGCCATCCGCTCGCGGATCTTGCGCATCACCTCTTCCGGCTTGCCGGCGAGGAAGTCGAGCACCTCGTCGATCATCGCGGCGTACTCGGCCTGCGTCTGCGCCAGGATGCACGGGGCCTTGCAGCGGCCGATGTGATAGTCGAGACAGGGGCGCTCGGGCATCTGCGCCGGCATGTCGTAGTTGCACGACCGCACGGTGAAGATGCGCTTCACGACGTCGAGCGAGCGACGCATCGCGCCGACGTCGGTGTAGGGACCGAAGTAGCGCGCACCGTCGTCCTGGAGGCGCCGCGTCACCCACACGCGCGGAAACGGCTCCTGCACCGTGACCTTGATGTACGGATACGACTTGTCGTCACGCAGCGCGATATTGAAGCGCGGCTTGTATTCCTTGATCAGGTTCGCTTCGAGGATGAGCGCGTGTGCCTCGCTCGGCACGACGATGGTGTCGAGCCCGCGCACCTGCAGCATGAGGTGACGGGTCTTGATGCTCTCGGCGTGATCGGCGGCGACGTAGCTGCGCACACGCGACCGGAGCCGCTTGGCCTTGCCGACGTACAGCACCTTGCCGTCCGCGTCACGCCAGAGGTAGACGCCGGGCGACTCGGGCAGATGGGGAATCTTGTCGAGAACCGCGTCGGGTACAGCCATGACTGAATATACCCCGACGCGGATGCGGTCGTTCGCGCTAGCGGCGGAGGACGCGGTGCATCAGCCCCTTCGCTTCAGGCACGCCGAGCAGCACGGAGACCATCCCATACACGAGCGCGAACGTGGCGAGCGCAGCGACGCCGCGCATGGTCTGCCGTGACGGGTTCATGGCGTGCATCACGCCCCAGCCCGCGGCGCCCGCGGCCAACCCGGAGGCCCACATCCGGGCGAGACGCATGGGGGGAATTCCCGTGGGGCCGATGCGTGCCGTGATGGCGCGGCGCAGGAGGAGGAACTCGACCCAGCCCGCCATGCCGGCGGACGCGGTGAGTCCGACGGCGCCGGTCCACGCCGGGAGCCCGAGCAGGCGCGGCAGCGGGAATGCGAAGAGGTACCCGAGCACGCCGGTCAGCACCACGCGCGCCACGGCGTACCACAGCGGCGTACGCGTGTCGCGGAGCGCGTAGAACGTGGACGAGTACAGTCGTCCAAGCGCGCTCGCCAGCAGGCCGACTGCCGATCCGGCGAGAATGGCCCAGGTCTGCACGCTGTTCGCCGCCGAGAACTTCCCGTGCTGCAGCAGCACGCCCGCAATCGCCTCGCCGAGCACCAGGAAACCGACTGCCGAGGGTACCACGAAGAAGGCGACGCGCGGCAGCGCCGAGTTGAGACGAGCGCGCAACCGCTCGAACGCGGCCGGATCGGTTCCGCTGTCGCGCGACATCTCCGGCAGCTCGGCCGCCGAGACCGACATGCCGAAGAGGCTGATCGGCAGCACGTAGATCGTCTGCGCATTCTGGAGCAGTGTGTACACGCCCTCCGCCGCGATCTTGCTGGCCAGGTTCACGTCGACGAAGGCGCTGAGCTGGACGACGCCGCGGCTGACGAACGCCGGGAGGAAGTTGCGCACGACCTCGCGGACCGGGCCATAGGCAACGTCGACCACGAACCGCGGATGCTGCAGCAGCCGGAACACGGACGGAAGCTGCACGCCCATCTGCAGGGCCGCGCCGGCGACCGACGCCCAGCCCAGTCGAATGGCCAGCGATGCCTCTCCGCCCCGTCCGCTGCTGCCGAAGCGCGGCCCGTAATACAGGAGTGCCGCGATCATCGCCACGTTCCAGAACACGGGCGCAACGTACGACAGGAAGAATTTGCGATGGCTGTTGAGGATGCCGAGGCACCACGCGCTCATCACGAAGATGCCCGCCCCGGGAAACAGGATTCGCGTCAGCGTCGTGGCCAGCGCGAGTTTCTCCCCCGCGAAGCCGTAGGCCACCAGCTTCACGACAAGCGGCGCAACCACGATCCCGATGACGACGATGATGGACGTGACCAACGCAAGGATGGCCGCCACGGCGCCGGCGATGCGATCTGCCTCCGCGTCGTCACCGCGCGAGAGGGCGTTCGCGTACACCGGAATGAACGACGCGGAGAGCGCGCCCTCCCCAAAAAGGTTCTGGAGGAAGTTGGTGATGCGGAACGCGCCGTTGAACGCATCCGACACCATCCCCACACCGAGGTACTTGGCGATGAGGCTCTGCCGTAGAAGACCGAGCAACCGGGAAAGGAAGATCCCTGCCCCGATCAGGGCCGAGCTTCGTCCGGAGCTTTGCGGCCCGGGCGTCGACACCGGCGCCGTCACGACGCGTGACCCGAATCGATCAGGCTGCGCGCGTGGGTGGCTGCGGCCCCGCGCATCTCGTCGAGGAGGCCCAGGCCATGTCGGCTCAAGGCCGGGATCAGGTTGAGCGCGCGTTCCTGCCGCTTGCCGAGTGGATACAGCGCCGCACGGAGGGTCGCCACGTCGCGCAGGAGCTCGCGTTCGCGCCGCTTGATGCCCGCCACGAGACGCCGTTCGAGGCGGTCGAGCCGATGAAGAAGGGATTGCATCGAGCCCTGAACTGCAGCACCGAGGCCAAGCGGTTCGGCTTCAGGTGCCAGCGACGCCGGTAGTGCCTGGAGGGTCGCGCGCAGGCTGCGCAGGGCCGCGGCCGTGGGCTCGCTCATCGCCGTGCGGGCAACCTTGCCCTCGAGCGCATCGGGCCGTGCGAGCTCGTCCGGCTCCACATCGAATCGATCGAGCAGCGACGTGACCTGCGGCTCGATCAGCGTACACGACCAGCGTGGCAGCGCGAGGGGCCGCGGCAACGACATGGCGTCGGCCACCGCACTGACCTGCGCGAAGTACGCGAGCTCGCCGGGGCCGGCCAGATAGCCGACCGTCGGGAGGAGCGCTGCTTCCACGATCGGGCGCAGCAGCACGTTGGGCGTAAGCCACGCCGCCGCGTCGTCCGCGACGGACGCGGACTCGGCAACGGACAAGCGACGCTTCACACCCGCCTCGCGCGCGAACACCAGCGAGAGGCCGCCGACGTCCACGACCTGTGGCTCGAGACCCGCTGCGCGGATGGCGCGCGTCCGTCCGTCGAGAGCCTGCTCGATGGCACTCGCGCAGGTCAGCGCGCGCCGCAACGTCGCGTCACTCGCGGTGCGCACCGCGGGATGCGACGCGTCGAGGACGGGCATGCCCAGCGGGGCGAGCAGCTCGCGCATCAGGGTGACGTAGGCATCGCCCACGGAGCGACGTGGGTCGCCGTATGCCCGATCCATGGCGTCGAGGGCGCGCGGATCCGCGGCGCTTCCGGACGCGTCGCGCAACCGCGACCGTTCGCGCGCCAGATCGCCGAGTGCCGCCAGCGCCATGGGCGTGCCGGCCGGCGGCGTGTGTTCGCTCCGCAGGACCTCTGCACCGCCGACAGCAGCAAGTACGGTGAATGACGCCTCCGCAAAATCGGCATCGTCCGTGCCGGCCCAGAAAATCGCGGCCGTCGCAATGCCCGTCTCGCGCTCGAGCGCATCGGCGAGCGCGAGCGCGCCCATCGCCTTGCTCCACGTGTAGATCGGACCGCCGAACAGGCCGGGCTGCTGCCCGGTCGTGACGACCACGCCGCCTTCGCGGCGTACGCGCTCGAGGCGATCCGCAGCGGCACCGGTCGCGGCGAGTGCTGGTTCCAGCGCCGTCCAGTGTGCCGACCAGGACTCGCGCGCCGCGCGCTCGCGCGCCCGCTCTCGCCACGCCTCCGCAGTGCGTGGCATTTCGCGCATCCAATCGGCCGGCGCGTTGCCGCCCTGCAGCAGCAGGGACAGCGCGGATCCGCCGAGTGGCTCGGTGATGATGCGGACGTCCGTCATTGCGCGCGCGCCGGGTGGATGAAGCGGAAACTGGCCACGAGGGTCATTTATGATAAGGCTCGCCACGCATGATCGTTCCGGCGCGGTACAACTGCTCGGCAAGGACGAGGCGCGCCATCTCGTGCGGCAGTGTCCACGGCGCCAGCTGGATGGTGCGCGCTGCTCGCGCGCGCAATGCAGGCGCCAGCCCGAACGCGCCGCCGATCACGAATGCGACGTCAGCCGCCCGTTCGCGCGCTCCGTTCACGAGTGCCGCGAATGCTGACGACGTCAGGCACTCCCCGGTCTCGTCGCACAGCACCACCGTGGCGGCGGGCGGCATGCGCTCGAGGAGTCGCTCTCCTTCCCGCTGGCGCGTGAGCTCGGCTGACATCCCGCGCCCGCCCGCCTCCCGGACCTCGACGACGTCGAGCGGCCAGTACCGCGCCGCTCGCGTTTCGTAATCGCCGATCGCCGCCGCAAGGTGCCGGGCGCGCGGCTTCCCCACGGCGGCGATCAGGACGCGCACCCGTTGCTACGCGTAGACGCCGCGCAGCCGGTGCACGGTGGCCACTCGGCTGATGGACACCATGTAGGCCGCGGTGCGCATGTCCACCTTGTGCAGGATCGACAGGTTGAGGACGTCGGCGAAGCTGCGCGTCATGATGTCCGTGAGCCGCTCGTTCACAACCGCTTCCGACCAGAAGTAGCCGCCGCGGTCCTGTACCCACTCGAAGTACGACACCGTGACGCCGCCGGCGTTCGCGAGGATATCCGGGATCACGAAGATCTCCTTCTCCGCGAGGATGGAGTCCGCGCCGGCGGTGGTGGGGCCGTTGGCGCCCTCGCAGATGATCTTCGCCTTGATCTTCGCGGCGTTCTTGCTCGTGATCACGTTCTCGAGCGCGGCCGGAAGGAGGACGTCCACTTCGGACGTGAGCAGGTCCTCGTTCGTCATCGGCGAGCCGCCGGTGAATCCGTCGAGGCTGCGATGCTGCTTCACATGCTTCAGCGCGGCGTCGATATCGATGCCGTCGCGGTTCCAGTAGGCGCCCGTGCGGTCGCTGATCCCGCGAATGATGCAGCCTTCCTTCACGAGGAGGTCGGCCGCAACGGATCCCACGTTGCCGAAGCCCTGCACGGCGACGGACGTGCCCTTGATGGGCATGCCGAGGTGTCGGAGCGCTTCCTTCGTGACGATCATGCAGCCGCGGCCCGTGGCTTCGCGTCGGCCCAGCGAACCGCCCATCTCCACCGGCTTGCCGGTGACGACCGACGTTACGGTGTGCCGATGATGCATGGAGTAGGTGTCCATGATCCACGCCATCACGCGCTCATTGGTGTTCACGTCGGGCGCGGGCACGTCGGAGTCGGGGCCGAGCGTGTGGATGATCGCCGCGGTGTAGCGGCGCGTGAGGCGCTCGAGCTCACCGGCGCTCATCTTGAGCGGATCGCAGATCACGCCGCCCTTTGCACCGCCGAAGGGAAGGTTCACGACGGCGCACTTCCACGTCATCCAGGCGGCGAGGGCCTTCACCTCGTCCAGGTTCACCTGCATGTCGAAGCGGATGCCGCCCTTCGCCGGCCCGCGCGAGGTGTTGTACAGCACGCGGTAGCCTTCGAACACTTCCACTTCTCCGTTGTCCATCATCACGGGGACGGAGACGATGATCTGGCGCTCCGGGTGCCGGAGCACCTTGTAGAGGCCGGGCTCCAGGTCCAGCAATTGTGCGGCACGGTCGAACCGGCTCATCATCGCCTCGAACGGATTTACCTCGTTCAGGAAGCGGTCCTTATCCGGCTTGACGATGCTATCAGTCGGCAGTCGAAGATCGGTAGCCATGAGGAATGGAACTCGAGCCGGCTGGGCCGGCGGTTGGGGTCACGGCCTGGCGCGCCGCCAGAACCGCCACGAGTGCACGGTCGAGCTCCGCATCCCCGCGCTCGATCACGGCAATCTGGGAAACATACCACAGTGGCGCGGCGGCGGCAGGCCAGCGGGGGGCCAGCTTGACGGCGTCCTTGAGGGTGCAGACGAGCCCTTCGCGCCGGTCCGCCGCCGCCACGAGATGCGCCACGTCGTCCGGCGTAAAAGCATGGTGATCGCGGAACGGTCGTGTATCGAGACGCGCACCCGCTGCGGTGAGCTGCGCGAAGAACGCCGCCGGCTCTCCGATGGCGGCAGCGGCCGCCACACGACGGTCGGACATCCACGCGAGCGGCCGTTCCTCGCCGGTGCGCGCATCGACGAGCGCGCCAAGCGCCAGATGACAAACCGCGAGGTCCAGGTGCGGAAACCGTTCACGGAGCCGCTCGCCGATCCGCAGTGCATCGGCGGGCGCGGCACTCTTGCGCGTGACGACGAGTACGTCAGCGCGGTGCAGCGCGCTCACCGGTTCGCGCAACGGCCCAGCGGGCAGCAGGCGCAGGTCGTCGCGCCAGCGTTCGGCGGAGACGAGCACCCAGTCGGACACACGGGCGATGCGACGATGCTGGAAGCCATCGTCGAGCAGCACGCAATCGGCGCCGGCTGCGCGCGCCGCCTCCGCGCCACGCACGCGGTCGCTGTCCACGACGACGGGCACGTCCGCATTCAGGCGTGCGTGCACGAGTGGTTCGTCGTCCCCATACCCACGCATCACGATTGCCGGCCGGGCGCCGAGTGCGCGAAGCCGTGCCGCGGCCCACGCGGCCATGGGCGTCTTGCCGGTGCCGCCAACGGTGAGGTTTCCAAGACTCAGTGCGGGAAGCGGCGACGACTGCCCTGCCTCGGCACGTCGTGCGAATTTCCACGCGCGCAACGCGACACCCGCACCGAACAGCCAGCTCGCCGGCAGCAGCGCCGCGCCCGCCGCGCGCGCCGACGCCGACTCGCCATACCAGATGGTCTCGACGATACTCACGCGTCAGGACCCCGGCGTCGCGTCGAGGAGCGCCTGCAGGCGCGGCGCATCGGCTGCCGCGGCACGTGGCGAATCCGCCTCCACGACGGTGAGCGGGCCGTAGCTCACGTCCACGCGGGCGAAAGGCTTGGGAATGAGGAACCGGTCCCAGCTCTTCAAGCGCCAGGCGCGCGAGGCCGCTGCGCGGATCGGCACGATATAGGCACCCGTGCGTTGGGAGGCCACGGCCGCACCGGGGGCGAACACGCGGGCTGGCCCGCGTGGCCCGTCCGGTGTGATAGCCCCGTCGCGACCGGCGTCGATCTCGCGCATGAGGCCGATGAGCGCGCGGCTGCCCCCCTTCGACGACGACCCCCGCACGGTGGAATAGCCCAGCGACTCCGCGATGCGCGCGACGATCTCGCCGTCCTTGTGCTCGCTGATGACGATCGCCACGTTCTCACCGCGATGCTGCCAGAGCAGCGGAAGCAGCTCGCCGTGCCAGAGCGCGAAGATCACGCGGTGGTTCGCCGCGCGCGCCGCATGCAGCGGCGCGATGTCGTGCGAGCGCATGCGCCAGGTACTCGCGAGCAGGCGCAGGACTGCCGCGCCCGCGCGCACCGTCCACCGCACGCGGCGCTCCGAGCTCACGCCGCCCCCGGACGTGAAGACGCCAGGTCCATGGCCATCGCCGCCACGCGGCTTGCTGCACCAGCCTCGCCGAGCATTCCCTTCACGCGCGCCAGCTCGGTGACCATGTGTGCGCGCGCCGCACTCGTCGGATCCAGCAGTGGAGCCAGTGCATCGGCGACGTCGCTCGGCACGAGCGCATGCTGCACGAACTCACGCGCGACCGCACGTCCTGCGACGACGTTCACCAGGCCGATGAACGGGATGGTCACGAAGTGCTTCGCCAACGCGTAGGTGATGCGGTCGGTGCGATATGCCACCACGAGTGGGCAGAGCGCGACCGCGGCCTCGAGGGTCGTCGTGCCGCTCTTGCAGAGCGCGGCGTCCGCCGCTCGCAGCAGCGTGAACGATGCCGCGTGCACCAGCGGGTACGGGCATCGCGCGGGCGGGATGGTCACGTGCGGCGCCGCGCTCACTACCACCTTGAGCGCCGGGTTGCGCCGCTGGAGCTCGCGCGCCGTGGCGACGAATGGATCGAGGTGCCGCGCGATCTCCTGCGGACGGCTGCCGGGAAACAGCGCGAGCAGCGGCTCGTCCGGCCCGACGCCAAGCTCGCGTCGGGCACGTGCGCGGTCGGGCAGCGTGGCGACGCGATCGAGCAGCGGGTGTCCCACGAACGTCGCGGCGATCCCATTCTTCCGCAGGAGCGCCTCCTCGAAGGGAAGGATCACGGCGGCACGCGTGACGGTGCGCGCCAGGCGCTTCATCCGTCCCGCACGCGATGCCCAGACCTGCGGCGTGATGTAGTACAACACGGGAACACCCGCGTCAGTGGCGACCTTCGCGATGGTCAGGTTGAAGCCGCCGTAGTCCACGAGGATCACCAGGGCGACGCGTCCGCTCGCGATGCGTTCACGGAGGTCTCGGCGCAGGCGCCGGTACTGCGGCAGGTGCCGGAGTGGCTCGACCACACCGAAGTGCGCGAGGTTCTGCGAGTGCTCCACGAGGTCCACGCCGGCGTCGCGCATCGCGTCGCCGCCGACGCCGGTCAGGAGGTACGGCGCCCCTTCGTCTCGGAGGGCGCGCGCCACCATCGCGGCGTGCTGGTCGCCGGACACCTCGCCGGCGACGAAGAGGATCTCACGCACGTGCCCCGAGGGTGGAGCGGATGCCCGCCGCGGGCATGGTGCGCTCGATGTCGCGGACGATCTGCAGCGCCACCGCGAGCGCCTCGCGGCCTTCCTCGCCCGTGACCGCAACAGGTGCCTCACCGCGAACGGCCGCCAGGAAGCTCTCGAACTCCAGCCGCAGCGGTTCGCCCTCCTCGGCCTCGAGGGGCACGCGCTCCACGAACTGCTCGAGGGCGAGGGGTGCGTTCGCGAGCACCGCGAGGTCCACGTCCCCACGCATGCGATAGAACTCGCCACCGCCGGTCGCCAGGTCGAGCGAGAGGTAGCCGCTCTGCTGGAAGATCCGGATCTTGCGCATCCGCTCGCGGGAGACGCGGCTCGCGGTGATGTTGGCGACCGCGCCCGAGTCGAAGGTGAGGCGTGCGTTCGCGATGTCCACGAAGGGCGTGAGGACGGGCACGCCGACGGCCGCGACGGACGACGCCTTGCCACCCACGAGCGTGTGCACGAGGTCGATGTCGTGGATCATCAGGTCCAGCACCACTGCCACGTCCGAGCCGCGTGGATTGAACGGCGACAGGCGGTCACTCTCGATGAAGCGCGGTGCATCGACGTACGGCAGCGCGGCGCGAATGGCGCGGTTGAACCGCTCCACGTGGCCCGTCTGCAGGATGGCGCCGTGCTCGCGCGCCAGCGCCAGCATGGCGTCCGCTTCCTCGATCGTGGCCGCCAGCGGCTTCTCGATCATGGCATGGATGCCGCGCGCGAGGACCTGCTTCGCGACCTCGTAGTGCCCAGGCGTCGGCACCACGATCGTGACGGCATCCACCTCGTCGAGCAGTGCGTCGAGGGTGGAAAACGCGCGGACGCCCAGGTCCGCTGCCACCTGCGCCGCGCGGTCGGCGCGCGACTCGTAGAACCCGACGAAGTCCTTCCCCTGCATGTCCCGCAGGATCCGCACGTGGTGCTGTCCGAGGCCGCCGGCGCCGATGACGCCGGTCCGGATGCGCGTGCTCAGACGACGACTCCGCGGCCGCTCTCCTCCACGAAGCGCAGCAGTTCCTGCACCTCGGGAAACGGCTTGAGGTCGGCCGTGGCGCGCGCCTTCGCCTGCGTGACGTTCAGCTCGGAGCGGAACAGCAACCGGTACGCGCGCTTGAGTTCATGCACGACGTCCTCGGGAAAGTTGTTCCGCGTGAGCCCCACGCTGTTCAGGCCGTACAGCTTGAGCGGGTTGCCGACCGCCTTCACGTAGGGTGGCACGTCCTGCGAGATGCGCGAGCACCCGCCGACGAACGCGTACTTGCCCACCTTCACGAACTGGTGGGCGGCGCTCGTCCCGGAGATGATCGCCTTGTCGCCGACGGTCACGTGCCCCGCGAGTTGCACGCTGTTCACCAGGATCACGCCGTCGCCGATGTGGCAGTCGTGCGCCAGGTGCACGTACGACATGATGAGGCAATCCCGGCCGACAGTCGTCTTGAACGACTGTGTCGTCCCGCGGTTGATCGTCGTGTACTCGCGGATCGTGGTGCCGTCCCCGATCTCGACCGTCGTGTGCTCGCCACCGAACTTGAGGTCCTGCGGATCGCCGCCGAGGATCGACCCTGAGCCCACCTTCACGTCGTTGCCGAGGATCACGAAGCGCTCGAGCATGGCGCGGGGGCCGATCACGCAACGGTCGCCGATGGTGCACCCTTCGCCGATGATCGCGTACGGGCCGATCTCCACGTCGGCACCGATCTGCGCATCCGCGCTCACGATGGCCGTCGCGTGAATGCGCGCGCTCATTTGTCGCGCACCATCGCGCTCATCTCCGCCTCGCACACCACCTCGCCATCCACCTTCGCGACGCCCTGCATCCTGCACATCGGGCCGCGCACCTGCAGCAACTCGAGCTCGAAGCGCAGCTGGTCGCCGGGCTTCACGGGCTTGCGCCACTTCACGTTGTTGAGCGACGTGAAGTACACCACCTTGCTCGCGGGATCCGGCACGGCCCCCATCAGGAGCATGCCCCCCACCTGTGCCATGGCCTCCACGATCAGCACGCCCGGCATGATGGGGTGCCCCGGAAAGTGGCCCTGGAAGAACGGCTCGTTGATCGTGACGTTCTTGATCCCGACGATCCGCTTCTGCGGCTCGATCTCGAGCACGCGGTCCACGAGGAGGAACGGATAGCGGTGGGGCAGCACCTGCATGATCTCTTCGATTCCGAGCACCTGGGTCTCCCGCGCTAACGATGCCTGCAGCGCGCGCACGAACAGCACCGTGCCGCGATGACTGGGTTTGTGCGCCACGATCCGCGCCCTGAGGCGCAGGCCGGCAAGCGCCAGATCACCAATACAATCCATCAACTTGTGCCGCACGAATTCGTCCGGCGCCCGCAGCGTGTTCTCCACGACGCCGTCGTCGTCCAGCACCACGGCGTTCTGCGTCGACGCGCCCTTGATCAGCCCACGCGCACGCAGCGGCTCGACTTCGCGCAGGAACCCAAAGGTACGCGCGAACGCCAACTCGCGCGCGAATGACTCGGCGGTGAGCCGGATGGCATACCGCTGCGCACCGATGAGCGGATGTTCGAATGCGATGGACACGTCCAGCTCGAGTGTCTCGGACGGAAAAGCCTCGTACACGGAATCGCCGTCGTTCAAGCGCACCGGCTCGCGGAGCCACCCGGTCTGGACGAACCCCGGCTGCTCGGCCACCCCTGCCCCGCGAAGCGCCTCGAAGAACGGACCGGCGCTCCCGTCCATGATGGGCGGCTCCGGTCCGTCCAGCGAGATCAGGAGGTCGTCGAGCTGGAGTGCGGCTACGGCGGCCAATACGTGCTCAACGGTGTGCACGGCGTTCGGCTCGTGGCCCAGCTGCGTTCGCCGCTCGCTGAGCACGGCATGCTCCGCGAGCGCGGGAATGCATGGTGCGCCCGGCAGGTCGCGGCGCTGGAACTGGATACCCGTCCCGCTCCGCGCAGGGACGAACTCGAGGCTGCACTCGATACCCAGGTGCAGCCCCACGCCCCGGATCGTGGACTTGCGAGCGATGGTGCGCCGCATCAGCCGTCCTCGCGGCGCACCAGGCGCTCGAGGGCGCGGATGAGGCCGGGCAGTCGGAACATGGCCGCTTGGGCCCGCAATGCGTCGCGATGCGGTCGCGCCGGATACCCGGACCACGTTTCTCCCGCGGGCACGTCACCGAACACGCCCGCCTGCGCGGCCAGCGTCGCGCCGCGACCGATGGTGTGATGGCCGGAGACGCCCACCTGGCCCGCCAGTATGGCCCCGTCCTCGATGTGCACCGAGCCGGCGATGCCGACCTGCGCCATGATCAGGCACAGGCGGCCGATGCGCACGTTGTGCCCGATCTGTACGAGATTGTCGATCTTCGTGCCCGCGCCGATCACCGTGTCGTCGATGCTGCCGCGATCGATCGTCGAGTTGGCGCCGATCTCGACGTCCGCCTCCACGATGCAGCGTCCCACGTGCGGGATCTTCTCGTGCGCGCCGTTGCGGAAGACATACCCGAATCCGTCAGACCCCAGCCGCACGCCGGCATGCGCGCGCACGCGATCGCCGAGGCTCGTGCCGGCGTAGCAGGTCACGCCCGGAAACAATTCCACCTCCTCGCCGATCTCGACGCCGGCGCCGACCGACACGTGCGAGTGGAGCCGACTGCGGGCGCCTACCCGCGCGCCGTCACCGAGCACCACGTACGGGCCGATCGACACGTCCGGTCCAAGTACGGCGCCGCGTCCGATGACGGCGGTGGCGTGCACGCCGGGTGCGTGCGCAATCGGCGGATGAAGCGTGGCCAGGAGCGAGAGCATCGCCTCGTACGGCTTCGCCACCACCACCCGCGCCCGCGTAGGCCCGGGAGTGTCGGCCAGCGCCGCATCGACCAGCAACACGCCGGTGTCGGCGAGCGCGAGGAGCGGCGCATACTTCGCGCTGGCGAGGAAGGAAACGTGATGCGGCATCGCCCGGTCGAGCGGCGCGATGGCCGTGACGATGGCCGACGGATCGCCGCGCAACGTGCCGCCGACGGCGGCCGCAATCGACGCGGCGGTGAGAGCCCGTGAGCCCTCACCGCCGCGCAATTGCCCGCCTCGCGTTTCCGCCACGACTCAGTCGAGCGGCGGAGTCACCGGACGGGTGACGCCCGACGGGGCCGGCGCCGGCGTACCAGTCGCAGGCTTGGCCACCGTCGATCCGCCTGCCCGCAGGCGCGCGAGCACCCGGTCGGTCACGTTCAGGTTCTTGTCGAGCGCGACGATGGGCGATCCCTGGCCGTCCGAGTTGAAGATGAACGAGTAGCCGCCCTCCACGCGCACGTCCTCGATCGCAAGCTTGATCCGGTCGAGGATCGGCTGCACGAGCTCACTCTGCCGCTGGTTCTGCTTCGCCTCGAGGTCGCGCGCACGCGCCTCGTAGCCCGCCTGCTTCGCCTGCAGCTCCTTGCCCTGCGCATCGCGCTGTGCAGCCGTCAGCGTCGGCGCACGCTTCTCGAACGCGGCGACCATCGCCTGCAGCGAGTCGCTCATGCGGCGGATCTGGTCCTGCACGGGCGCGGACTCCCGCGTGAAGAGCGACTCCGCGGCGGACCGGCCCGGTGCCTGGTCGAGCAGGATCGAGGATTGGATGTACGCAAACTTCTGCTGCGCCGCAGCGCTGCCGCTGACCGCGACGACAAGAAGGAGCGCGGCGGACGCCGCGCGAAGAAAGGCACGCATGAGAGACTCCAGGAAGTTAGAAGAGCTGACCGAGCTTGAAGTGCAGTTGCCACTTGGGATCCTTCACCCCGTTGGTCGTCCGGTCGAAACCGTATCCCCAGTCGAGGCCCAACGGGCCGAGCGGCGTGACCACGGAGGCACCGACACCCGCGCCACGGAACAGGCGCGTCGGGTTGAAGTCGCGCGGACGCGCCCAGATGTTGCCCGCGTCGTAGAACGCGTCGAAGTTGAGCTGCTGGTTGATGCGGAGGTCGAGCTCCACGGTGCTCGTGTAGAACGCGCTGCCGAACGATGACGCCTGCGCCTGCGACGTCCCGGTCCCTGTCTCCAGGTAGCCCCGCGGCGTGATCGAGAACTCGTCGTAGCCGCGCAGCTGCTCGCCGTACTGCACGCCGCCCAGCGAGAACTTCTGCGAAATGTAGAATCCGCCCGGATCGCCGAACACCGCGCCGCCGCGTACCGACAGGCCGAGCGCGAGTGTGATGGGATCGGAGCCGAGGCCGCCGCCGCCGAACTGGGCAAGCGACGCATAGTGGCGCATCTCGCCTGTGTAGCGCGTGTACGTCGCGCCGCCAAGCAGGCCGTTCACCTGCGCGGCCAGAGTCTGCTTGCCGCCGTCCGTGGGGAACGGAAGTCCCACGCGCGTGTCATGCTCGAACGACAGCCCCAGCGTGGAGCGGGCGCAGGTGACGACACTGCAGTTGATGGTGCTCACGAGGCCGGAGTTCCCGTACGTCACCTTCTCGGCGCCGTACGACGCGAACAGGCGCGAGAAGCGCGAGCCCATGAGCGGGAAGCCGATCTGCAGCTGGCCACCCACGCGCGTCTGCTGGCCCACGTCCTGGACGTAGTAGCGGGTCTGCGAGTGATAGGCCGTGACGGTGCCCGAGTACTGCGACTCGCGAATGAACGGGTCGGTGTAGGTGAGGCTGAAATCGTTGATGTACTGGCCGAACTGCCAGTTCAACGAGCCCTTCTTGCACAGACCGAACAGGTTCGGCTGGTCGAAGCCGATGAAGCCGCCGACGCCGGCGCCCTGCCCCACCGACGCGCCGAAGTTCACGTTGCCGGTGCGCTTCTCCTTCACGTGGAAGATCACGTCGAGGTCGCCCTGGTCGTTCGCGCGCTTGGTATCCGGCGGCGCGATGGGCGTCTCGAAGAAGCCCAGGTTGCCGATGCTCTGGTAGCTGCGGATCAGCGCCTCGCGGCGGAAGATGTCTCCCGGCACGACGAAGATCTGGTTCCGGATGCACGACTCGTTGGTGACGTCGTTCCCGAGGATGTCCACGCGGTTGACGATGGCCGGCGCGCCCTCGTCGATCTCCCACCGCAGGTTCACGGTCGGGACGGAGTCCGCGCCGACGCGGCGACGGTCGACCACGGGGCGGACGTTGGCGTAAATGTACCCTTCGTTCGCGTAGGCCTCGCCCACCCGGCGGGTCGCGTCGTCCCACTTGCTCTGGTCGAAGTAGCCCGCATCGTCGTTCTTCCGGCCGACGCGCAACACACCCTTTACGGCGCCGGTGATGCTGGTCGGCTGCTCGCCGAAGGGATAGAAACGCTGCAGGTCCTCGCTGGAGAAGCGACGGCTGCCCGTGACCTCGAACGTGCCGATGCGGTAGCGCGGCCCCTCTTTCACCGCGAGGTCGACGAGCGCCTTGCCGCGCGTGCGATCGACCTTCACCGTGTCCTTCAGCACCTGGGCGTCCAGGTAGCCCTTCGACGAGTACAGCGCCGGAATTCGCTCGCCGACGTCGCCAGCGAACTTGTCGGCGTCGAGCTCGCCCTTGTGAAACCAGAGGAAGCCCTCGGGCTTCGTCTCCATGGCGCCCACGACGTCCTTGTCGGACACGCCGGTATTGCCGCTGACATTCACTCCCGACACGGCGAGTCGCTTGCCCTCGTCCACGTGAAAGAGCAGCTGGACCTGGCCATTCACCAGCGTCGTCTCCGGCTTCACGTCGGCGAGATAGTAACCCTCGGCCTGGTACAGGGAGTCGATGCGCTGCACGGCGCGCGCGACCTGCGCAGGATCGAGCGGCTTCCCGACGAGCAGGTCCACCCGGTCGCGCACGTCGTTGCGCGACACGCGATCCGTGCCCGCGACGTCCACGCCGAAGAGCAGCGGCCGCTCGCGGAGGTCGAACACGAGGCTCGCGTGCGACTGGTCCGACGTCAGCACGCAGTTGGCAATCACGTCCTCGAACTGGCCGGTGGCGTAAAGCGCACGAATGGCGCGCTCCACGGCGCGATAGTTCACGGGTCCCGGCACGAGGCCGGCATCCGAGCGCAGGGAGGCATCCGAGGCGCGCGTGGCGCCATGGAAGACGATGGTGTCGGGAGTCGCACAGCGCCCGCCGGCTACGGCAGGCTCCTGCGCACGCGCCGTCGCCCCCAGGAGCAGCAGGGCGACGGCGGAAGAAAGCATACGTCGCATCTCGTAATATACACAGGAAAAGGCCGGCAGGGTCCCCGTGTTTGGACCCTGCCGGCCTTCGACTGGTTGCTTCCGAAGCGAAACTAGGCCTTCGATGCGCTCGACAGCACCTTGAAGTCGAGCTTCGAACCGTCCGCCGCGGCATCGACCTCGATCTCGTCGCCCCGCGAGAACTCGCCCAGGAGAATCTTGTCCGAGAGCGGATCCTCGATGAACTTCTGGATCGAGCGCTTGAGTGGACGCGCGCCGTACGCTTCGTCGTACCCGTGCGTCACCAGCAGCGCCGTCGCACTGTCCGTCAGCCGGATGGTCAGGTCATCCTCGGCCATGCGCTTGCGCACGTCCTTGAGCAGCACCGAGACGATCTGCGTGATGTGCACCCGGCTGAGCGGGTGGAAGACGATGACGTCGTCCAGCCGGTTCAGGAACTCGGGGTTGAACACCACCTTCAGCTCTTCCTTCACCTTCTCCTGCATCCGCTCGAACGACGTGGTGGCATCGCCCAGCGTGAAGCCGAGGCCCTTGCCGCCCTTGCTGATGTCCCGGGCGCCCACGTTGGACGTCATGATCACGACCGTGTTCTTGAAGTCGATCACGCGGCCGTAGTTGTCCGTCAGGTGTCCCTCGTCCAGCACCTGCAGCAGGATGTTGAACACATCGGGGTGCGCCTTCTCGATCTCGTCCAGCAGGATGACCGAATACGGCTTCCGGCGGATGGCCTTCGTCAGCGTGCCGGAATCCTCGTAACCCACGTAGCCCGGCGGTGCGCCGATGAGCCGCGACACGGAGAACTTCTCCATGTACTCGCTCATGTCCACGCGAATGAGCGCCGACGCGTCGGCGAAGAGAAACTTCGCCAGCGAGCGGGCCAGCTCCGTCTTGCCCACACCGGTCGGCCCGCAGAAGATGAACGACCCGATCGGCCGATTGGGATCCTTCAGGCCCGCGCGGCTGCGGCGGATGGACCGGCTGATCGCCTTGATCGCCTCGTCCTGTCCGATGACGTTCTGGTGGATTTCCTCCTCCATGCGCAGCAGGCGGCTGGTCTCCGCTTCCTGGAGACGCGTGACGGGAATGCCCGTCCAGCGGCTCACGATGAAGGCGATCTCCTCTTCGCCGAGCACGGGGCGGTGCGACTGGCGCCGCTGCTCCCACTCCTCCTGCTTCTTGCGGATGTCGCCCTGGATCTCGCGCTCCTTGTCGCGCAGCGACGCGGCGCGCTCGAAGTTCTGGTCGCGGACGGCCGCTTCCTTCTCCGTGTTGACCTTCTCGAGGTCCGCCTTCAACGCCGCCACTTCCGGCGGTGGCGCCTGTGCGGCAAGCCGAGCGCGGGCGCCCGCCTCGTCAATGACGTCGATCGCCTTGTCGGGCAGGAAACGGTCGGTGATGTAGCGCTCCGACTGCTTCGCGGCCAGCACGAGCGTGGCATCGGGGATCGTCACCTTGTGGTGATCCTCGTACTTCTTGCGCAGTCCCTTCAGGATCTCCACCGTCTCCTCGATGGACGGCGGATCGACAACGACCGTCTGGAACCGGCGCTCGAGGGCGCCGTCCTTCTCGATGTACTTGCGGTACTCGTTGAGCGTGGACGCGCCGACGCACTGCAGTTCGCCGCGGGCCAGCGCGGGCTTCAGCATGTTGGAGGCGTCGATGGCGCCCTCCGCGGCACCCGCGCCGACGAGCGTGTGCAGCTCGTCGATGAAGAGGATCACGTTCTTGTTCTGCGCGATCTCGTTCATCACGGCCTTGAGGCGCTCCTCGAACTGGCCGCGGTACTTCGTGCCGGCGATCACCGCCGCCATGTCCAGCGAGAGGACGCGGTTGTCGCGCAGCGACTCCGGGCACTCGCCATTCGCGATCAGTTGCGCGAGCCCTTCGACGATGGCCGTCTTGCCCACACCTGGCTCGCCGATGAGGACCGGATTGTTCTTCTTCCGGCGCGTCAGCACTTCCATGACCCGCTCGATCTCCTTCGCGCGTCCGATCGTGGGATCGAGCTGGCCTTCCGCCGCGAGCTGCGTCAGGTCGCGGCAGAAATGGTCGAGTGCCGGCGTCTTGGACTTCTTCTCGCCCTTGGGCGCGGCCGGCTGCGGCTGTGCGGCCGCAGCGCCACCAGGCTGCTGCGGATTCTCGGTGCCGAGGATGCGCAGCGTTTCCGCACGCGCCGCCTCGAGGTTGACGCCAGCATCCGTGAGGACCTGGGCTGCGATCCCCTTCTCCTCGCGGAGGAGACCCAGCAGCAGGTGCTCGGTACCGACGTACGAATGGCTGAGCTCGCGGGCCTCGCTCATGGCGAGTTCCAGCACCTTCTTGGCGCGCGAGGTATAGGGGAGGTCGGGTCCGGTCGTCTGGGCGGCTTTGCCCTTCTTGACCGTCTCCTCGATCTTCTGCTGAATCTCGTCGAGCTCGACGGAGAGATTCTGCAGGACGGTGGCGGCGACGCCCTCACCCTCGCGGATGAGGCCAAGCAGGATGTGCTCCGTGCCCACGTATTCGTGGTGGAGACGGGCGGCTTCCTCGCGCGCCATGGCGAGGACCTTCCGCACCCGCTCAGTAAAGTTGTAGCCGTTCATTCAGCCCCTCGGAGAGACGCGGGTGGACGTGCAGCTAGCCGACCGCCCCAGCTTCCGCGTCGAGCGCCCGACGCACGTAGCGCGCTCGCGCCAGGTTCGTCTCGCCGTCGGAGAGCGATCGCCCTTCCGCAGCCGACAGATGCGCGGCCTGCGAAAAGATCAGGAGCTTGTTGAGGGTATATACACTCAGGCCGCGAATCAGTTTCAGTCCGACGGCCAGCCGAACGCCACTCAGGTAGTTCATCGCTTCGTCGAACGTCAGGCTTCGCGCGTATCGCAGCGTGCCGTATGCCCGCCAGAGCTTGTCCTCTATAATATAACCGGCATCACGCAGCAGTACACGCCGCGCTTCCTCCTCCCGCTCGATCACGTGGCCCACCACACGAATCAACTGGTCGAGCAGGTCCTCCTCCGACCGGCCCAGCGTCGTCTGGTTGGAAATCTGGAAGAAGTTGCCGACGACTTCCGATCCCTCCCCGTACAGCCCTCGATACGTCAGCCCCATCTGCTGCAGGCCCGCCAGCACCCGGCCGATCTCCTTCGTCAGCACCAACCCCGGCAGGTGAATGAGTACCGACGCACGCATCCCGGTTCCCACGTTCGTCGGACACGCGGTGAGGAAGCCGAACTCCGCGTGGTACGAAAAGGGGACCCGCGCACCCAGCTCGCGGTCAACCTGCTCGAGCGCGGCGTACGCCGCACGCAGCTCGAAGCCGGACTGCAACGACTGCATGCGGAGGTGGTCCTCTTCGTTGATCATGACGCTCAAGCCGTCCGAGAGGTACACGGCCGCGCCACTCCGCAGCGGATGCTGCGCCTCGAGCCCCGCCAGCTCCTTGCTCACCAGGTGCCGCTCGAAGAGCATCGCCCGCTCCGCGGCGCTCAACTCGTCGACGCGAACGAGGAAACTATCCGGCATCGCCGGTATCGTCCCGAGCGCCTCACGCACCTGCGCGAGGACGCGCAGCCGCTCGCCGTCGCGCGCCCGGCTCGCGAAGGCGTAGCCGTCCACGTTCCGCGCCAGGCGCACACGCGTCGAGAGCACCACGTCCGAATGCTGACCGGATGCATCCAGCCAGCGCACGCCACCGTCTGGCAGCAGCGAAAGATCGAGCGTCATTCCAGCACCCGGATGCGGTCCCGCAACTCCGCCGCCGCCTCGAACTGTTCCTGCTCGATGGCCCGCCGCAGCTTGTCCCGTAGCTCGCCCAGGACGCCCGCCTTCTCCAGCACTTCCTCGCGCGGCAGCCGATAGTTCTGGCCCGTGTGCCGCGACCCGCCATGCACCCGCCGCAACAGCTCCCGCATGCTCGCCTCGAAGGTGGTGTAGCACCGCGCGCAACCCATGCGGCCGGTGTCGCGGAAGTCCTTCATCGTGAGCCCGCAGAAGGCGCACTTGCCAGCCTCCGTGCTCGCGGGCACCGTCTGCTGCTGCACCGCATGGAGGAACTCCCCCAGCGGATGCTTCGGCGCGGCGACGGTGGTCTCCACGCCACGCTCTGCCGCACACTGCTCGCACAGATGCAGCTGACGCACGGAGTTGTTCTCGATCGTCGTCAGGTTCACGACGGCATCGCGCTCATGGCAGTTGTCGCAGACCATCAGGCCACTACCTCCGGCAGGCCGATCCGGGCGAGCCGGGAGTCCTCCAGTTGCAGGATACGATCGGCCCGCGCCGCGAGCGAGCGATTGTGCGTCACCACCACCATCGCGATCTCGAGCTCGCGCGCGAGCTCGCTGAACAAATCGTGCAGCCGCTCGCTGTTCACGTGGTCCAGGTTTCCGGACGGCTCGTCCGCGAGCAGCACTGCCGGCTCCGCGGCCAGCGCGCGCGCCACCGCCGTGCGCTGCTGCTCGCCGCCGGACAGCGCCGACGGCCGGTGCGACATACGCCCGCCGAGGCCGACACGCTCCAGAAGTTCCTTCGCGCGTCGCCGGGCAGCACCCTCGTCCATCCCTCCGATCCGGAGCGGCATCATGACGTTCTCCATCGCCGTGAACTCGCGCAGCAGATGATGGAACTGGAAGACGAAGCCCACGGTGCGGTTCCGCAGGGCCGAGATCGCGTCGTCGTCGAGACCGGAAAGATCATGACCGGCAATGCGCACCACTCCGGTCGTCGGCCGGTCGAGCGCGCCGAGGAGGTGGAGCAGCGTGCTCTTGCCGGCGCCACTGGCCCCGATGATCGCCACCATCTCTCCGCGATCGACCGTCATGTCGACGCCATCGAGGACGGTGATGGTCGCGCCATCACCGCCAACATACGTCTTCGTCAGGGCCTGTGCCTCCACCACACTCATTCGCGCATCGCCTCCACCGGCTGCAGCCGCGACGCCTGGATCGCGGGGTAGATCGTGGCGATGGCTGCGATGATGAGGCTCGCCGCCACCGTCAGCCCGATGTCGAGCGGCGCGCGGTCCACGGGCAGGTGATCGATGAAGTATACCTGCGGATCCAGCCGGATCAGCCGGAACTTGTCGAGGAGCACGGCCGTGAGCAGACCCACGATCAGTCCCAGGGTCGTGCCCACGACGCCGATGAGCGTGCCCTGCACCAGGAACACCCGCCGGATCGACGCCGCCGGCATCCCCATCGCCCGCAGGATGCCGATCTCCTTCGTCTTGTCCGCCACCACCATCGTCAGCGTGCCCACGATGTTGAACGCGGCCACCAGGATGATGAGCAGCAGGATGAAGGTCATGCCGAGCTTTTCGAGCTTCAGCGCCTGGAAGAGCGCATGATTCTGCGCCTGCCAATCCTCCGTCCGGTACGGATAGCCGAGCATGCGCGACAGCGACTCCGCAACGTCGGGTGCCGTCTCGCGGCTCCGCGTACGCACCTCGAGGCCGGTCACGTCCGCGCCGAGGTCCGCGAGCTGCTGCGCCACCGCCAGCGACACGTAGATGTAGCCGTTGTCGTACTCGTACATGCCCGTGTCGAACACGCCGGTCACTTCGAGGTGCACCTCGCGCGGCACGGGCGTGCCCGTGACCGGGTTGATCGACGTACCCACCGTGGTGAGCGTGATGGAGTCGGCGCCGGGATACACGCCCAGGCGTGCGGCGAGCTTCGAGCCGACGACGGCGCCGCGCTGCTTGCCATCCGTGGTCGCGAAGCGGAAGTCGCCCGCCGTGCGGAACGACCGGATCGTCGTCACCGGCGGCCCGCCCTCGCCCTCGGGTATGATCCCCATCACGAACGCGCCGTCGCTGTACTTGTGCCCTGCGCCAACAAGCGCCTTCGTGAGCACAAAGGGCGCGACCGCCACCACCCCGGGCTCGCGGCGCACTTTCTCGAGCACCGGTGTCCAGTCGTGCAGCACCATGTCCGAACCGAAGTTCAGCACGCGAACGTCGGGACTCCCGATGAGGATCTTCTCGCGCAGGTCGTTCTGCAGGCCGCTCATCACGCCCATGATCACGATGAGCGCACTGACGCCGATGACCACGCCGCCGATTGCGATCACGCTGATCAGCGACAGCAGCTTGGACCCGCGCCGGCTGCGCAGGTAGCGCCACGCGATGGAAATCTCGAGACGAGTCATTCGGCGCGCATCGTCGGAAAGAGGATGGCGTCGCGAATGCTCGCCGTGTCGGTCAGGTACATGAACAGCCGGTCGATCCCGATGCCCACGCCGCCGGTCGGCGGCATGCCGTATTCCATCGCCCGCAGGTAATCCTCATCCACGCCACTCGCTTCATCGTCGCCCTCGGCCTTCAGACGCGCCTGGGCCTCGAAGCGCTGCCGCTGGTCGATGGGGTCGTTCAACTCGCTGAACGCGTTCGCCAGCTCGCGGCCGCGCGCGAACAGCTCGAAGCGCTCGGTCAGCGCGGGGTTTCCACGTTTCGGCTTCGCGAGCGGCGACAGTTCCTTCGGGTAGTCGATCACGAAGGTGGGGTCCACGATCCTGCTTTCCACCAGCGCGCCGAACAGCTCGTCGAGGAGCTTGGGCCGACTCATCGCGTCCGCCTTCTCGATCCCGATGCGACGCGCCTCCGCCCGCAGCGCCGCATCCGTACAGGCCATGGCATCGCGACCGAGCGCCGCGTTGAGCGAAGGCATCCACTCGATGCGCGGAAAGGGCGGCTGGAGTACCGGCACCGCGTCGCCAACGCCGGGGACGCGCCGGACGGCGTCGGCCGCATGCACCACGAGCGCCTCCACCACCGTCATCATCTCGCGGTAGTCGGCCAGCGCCTGGTAGAACTCCAGCATCGTGAATTCCGGATTGTGCGTCCGGTCGAGTCCCTCGTTGCGGAAGTCGTGGCCGATCTCGTAGACGCGATCGAAGCCACCGACGATCAACCGCTTGAGGTACAGCTCATCCGCGATGCGGAGGTACAGCGGCATGTCGAGCGCATTGTGGTGCGTCGTGAACGGACGCGCCGTGGCACCGCCGTACAGGGGCTGCAGTACCGGCGTCTCCACCTCGAGGAAGCCGCGTCCGTCGAGGAAGCCGCGGATGGCCGTGATGAGGCGCGTGCGCGCAATGAAGAGCGCGCGCACTTCCGGGTGCACCGCGAGGTCGGCGTAGCGCTGACGGTAGCGCTGCTCCGGATCGGTGAAGCCCGAGTGGCGCAGGGTCACGCCGTCCACGATCTCTTCCTTGCCGTAGGGCAGCGGCCGCAGCGACTTGGCCAGCAGCTCCACGCTGCTCACCCGCACGGTCACTTCGCCCGTCCGCGTGCGCATGAGCGGACCGGTCACGCCTACCACGTCGCCGATGTCGAAGAGGCCGAGGTGCGCGAACGTCCCGTCGCCGAGTTCGTCCTTGCGGAAATACAGCTGGATCCGGCCACTGCCATCGGCGAGATGCGCGAACGCGGTCTTGCCGTGGCCGCGCCACGTGGTCAACCGCCCCGCCACACGCACGATGTCGCCCAGCGCCTCGGACTTCCCGTCGGACGGCTCCGCACTCGGATCAGTGGCAGGCATCGCCGCGACGGCGTCGGCGGCCAGGTGCGAACGCTCGAAGCTGTAGGCGAATGCCGGCACGCCGGCGGCGACGAGCGCGTCGAGCTTCTCGCGCCTCGCCTTCTGCACGAAGTTCAGGTCGTCGCTCACGCCGCGTCACCCGTCGCGACGTCACCCGTCTGCTTCAGGAACGCCTCGATGAACGGGTCGATGCCGCCATCCATCACCTTCTGGACATCGGGAATCTTGAGTTCCGTGCGGTGGTCGTTGACCATGGTGTAGGGCTGGAAGACGTAGCTGCGAATCTGGCTGCCGAAGCTGACGTCCGACTTGTTCGCATCCATCTCCGCCTTCTTCGCCAGCTGCTTGTTCAACTCGATCTGGTACAGGCGGTTCTTGAGCTGCTTCATGGCCGTTGCCTTGTTCTTGCCCTGCGAGCGCTGCGCCTGCGACGACGTGATCACGCCGCTCGGCAAGTGCGTGATACGCACGGCCGAGCTGGTCTTGTTGACGTGCTGCCCGCCCGCACCCGAGGCACGGAAGACATCGATCTTCAGGTCTTCGTCCCGGATCTCGATGTTGATGTCCGTATCGACCACGGGATAGATGAACACCGAGGCGAAGCTCGTGTGGCGGCGCGCCTGTGAATCGAAGGGCGAGATGCGCACGAGGCGATGCACGCCGCTCTCCGCCTTGAGGTAGCCGTACGCGTACAGGCCCTTGATGTCGAGGACGGCGCCCTTGATGCCGGCCTCCTCGCCCTCGCTGAGATCCACGATCTCCACCGAGTAGCCCTTCCGCTCCGCCCAACGGGTGTACATGCGCATCAGCATCGACGCCCAGTCCTGCGCCTCGGTGCCGCCCGCCCCCGCGCTGATCTCCAGCTGGGCATCGCGGAAGTCATCCGGGTGCGAGAGCAGCGACCGCAGACGGAAATCCTCGAGGTCCACGCCGACACGCTCGATCTCCGCCGCGATTTCCGCGTCCATCTCGGCGTCCGGCTCGAGCGACAGCATGTCGTCGAGCTCGCGCGCACTGTCGATGCGGGCCACGAGCGCCTCGAAGGGGTCCACCCACTGCTTGAGCGCCTTCACCTGCTGCACGATTTCCTGGGCGCGCTCCTGGTTGTTCCAGAAATCCGCGCTGCCCATCCGCTCGTCGAGTGCCGTCAGCTGCTGCCGCTTGTGATCGAGGTCAAAGATACCTCCTCAGCTCGGCGAGCTGATCGTCGTACGAGGTCAGCAGGCGCGCGCGTTCGTTGTCCGCCATTACGGTTCTCCCGGGTAAGACACGAGCCGTCCGGCTCGAAGGCGGACGGCTCGCACGGTGTCGAACTTCGACACGCGAAAGATAGCCTGCCGGCCGGCGGACTAGAAGAGCTTCTTGCCCCCCGCGAGCACATCGTTCAGCGCATCCTGGAAGTGCGTCGTCGACTCCGCGAACTCGCGCCCGATCTGCTCCACGTACTCCTCGTAGCTCTTCTTGATCTCCTCGCGGAACAGCTGCTTCAGCGTGCCGTCGCGCATACCTTCCTCCCGCTTCTGCGGGAAGTACACGCAGATGTCCGACACGAGCGCGCGGGCTAGCCGCTTGGCCTTCGCGTTCGGGTCGTTGGCGAGGAAGGGGTTGATCGGTGCACGGGCAACGGGTGCGGCCGACTGCGACGGTGTGGGTGAGGACGGGCGCGCCAGGGAAGCGGCGGCGGCTGGCGGCGCTGCGGCCGGTGCCGGCGCCTCCGCGCGCTGATCCGGAAACGACGACGGGCGCGTGGCGAACGGTCCGGCGGGCGGGACGCCGCCGGGTCGCGGAGCAGTTGGCGCCGACGATGGCCGGGCGAACGGCGGCGGCATCGGACCCGGGCCCTGCGGTGACCTCGGAGCGCCGAACGGCGTCGGCGCGGACATCGGTCGCGCGAAGGGTGCGTTCGAGGCGGGTGGTGGCGCCGGTGTGTTCCGCGGCGCCGGCGTGGGTGCCGAGGGGGGCCACGGCGGAGTGCTGGACCGCGCGGGCAGGCCGCCAGGCATCGGCGGCGGGACGGACGGCCGGCCAACGGGCGGCG
>JBBRZK010000059.1:0-27202 GCA_038236775.1 Gemmatimonadales bacterium | reverse complement strand
GGACTGGCGCCGGCTCGGCGTCGAGTGCTGCAGTTGCGGATCGAGGATGGCGAGCATGCGACCTTCGAATTCCTTGCGTCGCGCCATCGCGAGCGCCACGAGGGGCGTGGAATCGCCGCGCACCGACGTCACGATGTCGAGCAGGTGCTCGGCATAATCCGTCGCGCGCGTCCCGCAGGCGAGCGCGAGGTCGTCGCATGCGCGTTCGCTCTCGGAACGCAGGCGCTTCGCCGCGGTCCAGACGAGCGGATGGAACCAGTACACGGCACAGGCGAGGCGCCCGAGCGTGTGGCCGAGGAGGTCGTGACGGCGCACGTGCGCGAGCTCGTGGAGCAGCACGACGCGACGGCGATCGACCGTCCACCCGTCGGACTCGGCGGGCAATACGATCGTCGGCGTGAGGATGCCGCAGGCAAACGGCATCTTCGCCTCCTCGCTGCGCAGCAGGCGCGGCGCGTCCTCGAGGCCGATGCGGTCCGCGATCTCGAACAGTGGATTGAGCCAGTCGCTCGACTCGAGCGGACGGGCGCCGCGCACGATGCGACGCACGGACATGCCGGCCCAGGCGAGCGTGAGCACGATGCCGAGCAGCACGACGCCCCAGATGGACAGCGCGAGCGTGACGGGGCTCATGCTGGCGATGGACTCGAGCAGGCGGCCGCGCGCGGGCGCTGCAGGTATGGCGGACGTCGCGGGCGTCGGTGGCGACGCAGAGAAATCTGCGACCGACGTGCCGTTGACGACCTGAGTTGTCTGCGCGCCATCGAGCATCGGCCGACGCGGAGTCGTTGAGATGTCGCGCGCATTGGGCGCCGCAGGCAGCACAGCGAGCCGGATGGGCGACCACGCGGTGAGTGCCGGCACCAGGAGCAGTGTGCCGAGCGCCACGAGCCACACGAGGTGGCGCGCGGTGGCGGAGGCGCGCTGCATCGCCATGGTGATGCCGAGTGCCGCGACGAGGATGATCGTCGCCTTGGCGAGGAGCAGGAGGAGCGGGAGGTTCCAGCCGGGGAGCGTGCCGATACCGGCGAATGCGGAGGTGGTCATGCGGCTACCGTCCGCTCTGTCGCGCGCGGCGGATCGTGTCGCGCAGCCGCTCGATGTCGGCGTCCTTCATGTCGACGTCGGACATGCGGAGCAGCGCGGTGACGGCCTGTTCCGGCGAGCCGGCGAAGTAGGTGCGGACCACGTGGGCGAGCACGTCGTCGCGTGCTTCCTCGGTGTCCTGCGCCGGGAAGTAGACGTAGCGCGGCCCATCTTCCTTGTAGCGGATGAGGTTTTTCTCGCCAAGGATGCGCAGGACGGAGCGCACCGCCGAGTACGTCGGCGGGTCGGGGAGGTCGGTCATGATCTCGGCGACGGTGGCTTCCGCGCGCCGGTGGAGGATGTCCATTACCTGCCGCTCGCGGCGGGAGAGGGCGTTCGACTCTGACTTGTCCATCGTGACCGTGGCTGACATGGGGTCCTCTGCTGAAAATTCAGCTGTGTTGATATTTCAACAATTGGCGGCCGTTGTCAAGAGCAGGTTTCCGGGGCCATGCTTCCCGACCCTGTTCCTCGGCCCCCAAACGGGACCCAAGACCATGCGACGCCTGCTCTCGACCGCGATCCTCTGCTTCACGGTGCTCTCGCCCGCACAGGGCCAGAAGGCGCCTGCCCCCACGGCCCTCGGTTTCGCGCCAGACCGCCTCGCGCGCATCGACCGGATGATGCAGGCATACGTGGACTCCGGTCGCATCGGCGGGGCGGTTGCCCTCGTGATGCGCAACGGTAAGGTCGCCTACGAGCGCAGCGTCGGCTGGCGGGATGTCCAGGCGGGACGACGCATGACCCCCGACGCCATCTTCCGCATCGCCTCCCAGACCAAGGCGCTCACGAGCGCCGCGGTGCTCATGCTGGTGGAGGAAGGACGGATCGCGTTGACGGACCCGGTGAGCCGCTTCATCCCGGCGTATGCGCACACCACGGTGGCGCTGCGCAGCGACAGCGGCCGGACCGTCGTACCGGCGCGTCGGCAGATCACCATCAAGGACCTGCTCACGCACACGTCGGGCATTTCGTACGGCGTCGATGCGTTCGTCGCCCCGCAATACTCGGCGCGTGCACTGGGACCGGCGGCCGGCTGGGGATGGTACACGGCCGACAAGGACGAACCGGTGTGCACCACGATGGAGCGCCTCGCATCGCTGCCGTTCGTGTCACAGCCGGGCGAGGCGTGGGTGTACGGCTACAGCCTCGATGTGCTGGGCTGCGTGGTGGAGCGCGCGGCGGGCGTGCCGTTCGACGAATTCATTCGCACGCGCATCACGGCCCCGCTGGGCATGAACGACACGCAGTTCTTCCTGCCGCCCGCCCAGCGCGATCGCCTGGCGACGGTCTACACCGACAGCGCCGGCCGCCTCGTGCCGGCGCCGAAGGGGCCGCGCGGCCAGGGCGATTACGTGGACGGTCCGCGCCGCAACTTCTCGGGCGGCGCCGGCCTGCTCTCCACGGCGCGCGACTACGCGCGGTTCCTCCAGATGCTCCTCGATCACGGCACCGCGAACGGCGTACGCTTCCTCGCGCCGAAGACGGTGGACCTCATGACCACCAACCAGAGCGGCACGCTGTTCGGCAACACGGGTCAGGGGTTCGGACTCGGCTTCCAGACGGTGGAGCGTTTCGGCGCCGACGGCCTCGCGTCCGTGGGCAGCTTCGGCTGGGGCGGCGCGTACGCGAGCACGTACAAGGTCGATCCGGCGGAAGGGCTCGTGATCGTGTTCATGATCAACCAGCTGCCCTCGCACACGGACCTGCCAGCGAAGTTTCCCACGCTCGTGTACCAGGCATTGGTGCAGCCGCGCGCGGGCACCGTCGTCGCGCGATGACGTCGTGTGTCATCCTGAGCGACGCGCATGTGTCATCCTGAGCGAAGCGAAGGATCTGCTTTCCCAGCGCCGGGACACAAGCAGGTCCCTCGCTGCGCTCGGGACGACAATCCCTGTTGTCATCCTGAGCGAAGCGAAGGATCTGCTTGTCACGCTGGCACACCGAGGTGACTACGTCAGTTTTCCCCTGTCGGCGCCGTCGTGAACCCCTAGCTTCACTCCGCCTACCCGTCGCGCTCGCGTTACTGGCCACGGTCGCGTGCGCGGGAACTCAACCGGCTCGACGAATGATCCAGTACTCCGAGCTCACCGCCCTGCCCGTCACGGCGGCCGAGCACTCCATCGCGTACGGCACGGACCCGATGCAGTTCGGCGAGCTGCGACTGCCGCCGCGCGGCGATCACGTGCCGCTCGTCGTGCTCATCCACGGCGGCTGCTGGCGCGCCCAGTACGACCTCAAGCACGTACGTCCCGCAGCAGCCGCACTCGTGGCCGAAGGATTCGCGACATGGACCATCGAGTACCGACGCCTCGGTGACCCGGGCGGCGGATGGCCCGGCACGTTCGACGACGTCGCGCGCGCGGTGGACCACGTGCGCGCCCTCGCGCTCCAGGTGCACCGCATCGACACCACACGCGTGGTGCTCATGGGCCACTCCGCCGGCGGCCAGCTCGCGCTGTGGGCGGGCTCGCGCCGACAGAACGAGACACTCGGCATCTTCCGCTCGAGCCGCGCACCACAGCCCGTGGTCGGCGTGGTGAGCCTCGCCGGCATCACCGACCTCGCGGAATACGGCGCCACCACCACCGGCTGCAACGGAGCCGTGACGCCGCTCATGGGCGGCACGCCCGCCGCGCATCCGGATCGCTACAAGGCCGTGAGTCCAGTGGAGCGGGTCCCGCTCGACATGCCCGTGCAACTCGTGCACGGGGAGGCTGACCCGATCGTGCCCGTGGCCCAGAGCCGGAAGTTCCTCGCGCGGAATCGTGCAGTGAACGGCACGGCGGAGCTGCACGTGGTGCCCGGTGCGGGCCACTTCGACCTCATCGCGCCGCAGTCGGAGGCGTGGCCCTCCGTACTGCGCGCCGTCCACGCGCTGGTGGACGTACGTCGCGTCATGCACACGCCCACGGGGAGCCGGTGACGCTGGCCCCACGCGACCCGGACTTCGAGGCGCGCGTCCGCAACAGCTTCGTCAAGCAGCAGTTCATGGCCACCCTCGGCGCGCGCCTCGAGCGCGTGGTGCCAGGCGAGGTGGTGATCGCACTTCCCTTTCGCGCCGACCTCACGCAGCAGCACGGCTTCCTGCACGCGGGTGTGGTGACGTCCGTGGTGGACAGCGCCTGCGGCTACGCCGCGCTGAGCGTGATGGAGCCCGGCGCCGCGGTGCTGTCGGTGGAGTTCAAGGTCAACCTGCTCGCCCCCGCCGCGGGAACGTCCTTCCTCGCCACCGGACGCGTCGTGCGGTCAGGTCGCACGCTGGTGGTCTGCACGGGAGAACTGCGCGCCATGCACGATGAGCGCGACACGGTAGTCGCGCTCATGCAGGGAACGATGATGGCGGTGCGGGAGAAGGGGCTCAGCGACTAATGGCCGCCGAGCCCCGTGCACTTGTCAATGCGCGGCCAGCTTGTCCGTCCAGAGCGAGGCGTACTGCTTCTTGAGCGCCGCGATCTTGGGAGCGTCGTTGTAGTAGATATACGGCTCATTCGGATGCAGCGTCGCATAGTCCTGGTGATACGACTCGGCGACATAGAACGATGCGAGCGGCGCGACTTCGGTGACGACCTTCTCGCCCGACTGCGCCAGCACGGCGATGTACGCCTGCGTCGCGACGCGCTGCCCTTCGCTCGTGAAGAAGAGCGCCGAGCGGTATTGCGTGCCGTGGTCGGGGCCCTGCTTGTTGAGCTGCGTGGGGTCGTGCGCCACCGTGAAGAACACGTCGAGCAGCTTGCCGTACGACACTTTCGACGGATCGTACACGACGCGCACTGACTCGGCGTGCCCCGTGGTACCGGTGCTGACGTCCTCGTAACTCGGACGGCTCACCTTGCCACCCGCATAGCCTGACGTGGCGGAGACGACGCCGTTGACGTGCTGGAACACCGCCTGGACCCCCCAGAAGCAGCCGCCAGCGAACACGACGGTGTCAAGCGGAGCGGCGGGGACAGGTGGCGCGGCTACCGCCGGTGCGGCAGCGAGAGCGAGCAGCGCAATGGCGCGAAGTGTGGTCTTCATCGGTCCTCGAGTGCGTGGAGGGTACACATTCTATACTCCCCCGGCGGTCGATTGGTTCTATCTGGTTGACGGGGGACGGGGGACGGAGGACGGGGGACGGGGGCGGGGCGGGGGCGGGTGTCGATTGGCTGCAGCCGCAATCCATGTCGCCTTGAGCGACCCCTTTGTCATCCTGAGCGAAGCGAAGGATCTGCTTTCTCTGCTCGGCACGGAACCCAAGCGATGCAGTGCCTGACGTCGCCTGCAGTGCACGGCGTAGTCATGAGCGCGACCCGCACCCCTCACCATACGACGACAGCGGCCTGGCCATCTTACAGGGCTGTACGACCTGACCGGTAGCCGTATCTCGCGTACCTCCGGCCCCGCGTCACGGCTACGGTTACGGGCTAGTTGTCTTGACGGCTGGTGAGGCCGTGTGGCGAGCGTAGCTCGCACGGCTACAGCAAAAAGCAGATCCTTCGCTTCGCTCAGGATGACAATTTGCCGTCAGCCGTTAGCCGTCAGCCGTCAGCCGTCAGCCGTCAGCCATCAGCGGAACAGGTGCGGCACGAACCGCGACGTATTGCCGGTCACCCACCCGTCCGCCTCGCGCACACCGATGCCCGCCGCCTCCTGGCCGATGATCCAGCTGCCGATGATGGGGCGCTTGCCATCCAGCTCGGGAATCGGGGCAAGCTCCTGGAACACGTACCCCTCTGCGCCATACTCGCCCGTGGACTCCACGTGCTCCTTCATCGTGTGCACGGTGACATTGGCGCCCTCGCGGGAGAGCAGCGGCTTCTTCGCGTACTCGAACATGCCGTTGGGCTCGTCGAAGTAGGCAGGCAGCAAGTTGCCGTGCCCCGGGAACATCTCCCAGAGAATCGGCAGGATGCCCTTGTTGGAGAGCACCATCTTCCACGCGGGCTCGATCAGCAGCGTCTTCGCCACGCGCAGGTGATTGCCGAAGGGCTCGATCATGAGCCACTCCCACGGATAGAGCTTGAAGAGCGTGTCGATGCGGGCGTCGTCGCGGTCGCAGAGTTCGCGCGCGCGCGGATCCCAGCCGATGTCCGCCATCGCGAGCAGCTTCACCTGCAGCCCCGCCTGCGCGGCCGTCTCGGCGAGGTAGGCGGCGGTCATGCCGTCCTCCAGGTCGTCCACGGAGCCGAAGTGCACCACGGGGCCGAGTGGACCGCTGCGGGCCAGGTCGTCGCGGATGTACTTCCAGTAGTTCACCAGCTTCTCGTGCATCGAGTTGAACTGGTCGGCACCGGGATGCAGCGCCTGGAGCCAGTCCCACTGGATCACCGATGCCTCGAGCAGTGACGTCGGCGTGTCCGCATTGTACTCGAGCATCTTCGGCGGCGACGTGCCGTCGTACGCGAGATCGAAACGGCCGTACACGCTCGGCGGCTCGGCTTCCCAGCTCGCGCGGATGAGCGGGACGGCGCTCTCCGGAATGCGCAGCTCGGCGTAGCGCCGTTCGTCGATGACGTGCTGCACGGCCTCGAGGCAGCGCGCGTGCAGCTCATTGGTCGCGCGCTCGAGCGTCTCGATCTGGTCGGTGGTGAAGCGGTAGTAGACGTCCTCCGACCAGTACGGCGTCTGCCCGGTATGCCACTTCAGGCCGCGCGCCTCGACGGCCGATTGCCAATCGGGGCGCGGCGTGCTCGCGATGCGCTCCACGTCAGCTGCCGCCGAAGCCGCGGACGCCGCCGATGCCACCGAATCCACCGCGCACGACGGTGGTGCGGCCGGCGGACGGACCGCCCAGGTGCGGCGAATACGACGACGGCGAGAGGGCGCGCACGGTGCCGCCGGAGCGGACGAATCCCGAGTAGCCGTTGTGGTAGTAGAGGAACGGCGATGCGTACACGTGATGATACCACATGCCACCGTAGTAGTAGCCCTGGTGCTGCGTCGCGTAGAGGCACGCCGCCGCCTGGTAGACCTGCGGCAGGCACGGATCCACGCCGGAAATGGTGGCAGGCCCGGGGTCGCAACCGACGAGTCCCGCGAGGGCGGGCACGAGGGCCAGGGGTACGGCGGAGGAGCGCTTGATGGACGTCATCGGGTGGGAGTCCCGGCAGGTGTCGCGGGACACGGCGGTGCGGGAATCGCGCGAAACGGGGCAGCGAGGGGGTTCGCCGCCAGCGCGCCGCGCGAGAGAATACTACGTCGCGATGTTCCCGAAAGTGCCACTGCCGTGGGCAGACCTCGCCGCGCCGGGCACCAACGACAAGAGGAGATCGCGGATTGTGCGGAAGAAATCTGATCTCGCGGATCTCTCCGCGCGCGCGCTATCGCCCATGCGCAACGACAACCAGCTCCAACTTCAACAAGACAGATTGGGGCGGACCTGGCGCACTTGCTGCCGATCACACAGCGATCAGATCGGCTTCGATCCGCCGCATCCGCAGAATCCGTGTCCCCCCTTCGTCATTGATGGCGGTCGAGCGTAGTTCGGCGACTGCCCTCGGAGGATCAGTACGGAACGATGTCGACCTTCGGCTTCACGTGCAGGTACGCCTCGATGACCTTCGACACCATCGTCGCCGTCGTGGCGCCCTGGAAGGGGACGTACTCGAGCATCATCGCCACGACGATCTTGGGGTCGTTCGCCGGCGCGAACCCGACGAACCAGGAGAAGTTGAGCTCCTTGCCGTTCGACGCGAACTTCCGGCTCTGCGCCGTGCCCGTCTTTCCCGCGAGCACCACGCCTTCGATCTTCGCGCGGGCGGCGGTTCCGGTTTCCACCACGTTCGCGAGGGCCGCGCGGAGCTGGGCGAACTGCTCGTCGGTCAGCTTGAAGATCCGCTTCCGTTCGGGCGCGCGCTTCATCACCTCGGGCCTGGCTTCGGTGCCGTCCGTCGCCAGCGCGGTGTAGAACTGCGCCATGTTGAGCACCGTCTGCGCATTCTCGCCCTGCCCGATGGCGAGGTTGAGCACGACGGAGCCCGTCCAGCCGCTCTTGCCGTAGCGTCGGTCGAAGTACTCCGATGTCGCGGGCCAGAGTGGCGTGCGCTCCTCGGGCAGGTCGATTCCCGTGCGCTCCTTGAAGCCGAGGTTCACGCCGCCGGCGAGCAGCTTGGTGAGGCCCACCTTGAGCCCCAGCTGGTAGAAGTACGTGTTGCACGACTTCGCGATGGCCTCCGCGAGCGAGAGGCTGCCGTGCTTGCCGTCGCAGTGGAAGTAGCGCGAGCCGTACTGCAAGCCGCCGTTGCACGTCTGGGGCATGTGCTCGCTCATCGTCACCATGTTGCCTTCGAGCGCCGTGATGGCGGTGGCGATCTTGAACGTGGAGCCCGGCGGGTACTGTCCCTGGAGCGTCTTGTTGTAGAGCGGCTTGCGCGGGTCGTTGCGCAGCGAATCCCAGTACTGCGCCGGGATGCCGCCCACGAAGCGGTTGCCGTCCCAGCCCGGCGCGCTCACCAGCGCGAGCACGGCGCCCGTCTTGGGATCCAGCGCCACGATGCCGCCCTGCAGCGTGTCGCCGAACAGGCCGGCGGCAACGCGCTGCAGGTCCATGTCGATGTTGGTGTAGAGCGGCGGCGCCGCCACGGGCGCGAGGTCGGCGCGCACGGAGGTCTGTCGCACGATCCGGCCGCGCGCATCCACCTCCACGAACTGGCTTCCCTCGGTGCCGCGCAGCACGGACTCGTACTCCTTCTCCAGGCCCTGCTTGCCGATCTGCTGGCCGGCCTTGTAGTCCAGCGTGTCCTTCGCGCGGGCGAGGTCCGCCTCGCTCACTTCGCCGGTGTAGCCCACGAATGCCGAGACGATCTGCCCGTCCGGATAGAACCGGCGCGGTGAGCTCTGGATGATGAGGCCCGGAAAGACGCTGCGATGCTCTTCCAGGACGCTGACGACGTCGAAGCCCGCGTCGGGGATGATGACGGTAGGACGCGACGGCGCGCGCCGCAGGCGGCGCACCGCCTGGTCCACCTGATGGGGCGTGATGGGGATGACGTCACCCAGCCGCGCGAGGATCGCACGCAGCGTGTCCTCGCGCAGGGCGAGCACGGACACCGAGTAGCCCACCACGTTGTCGGCGATCACCTTGCCGTTGCGGTCGTAGATCACGCCGCGCGGCGCCGGCAGCGGGATCTCCCGCATGCGGTTCGTCTCCGACTGCAGCGCGTACTTCTCGTGCATTACTACCTGGCTGCGGAAGAACCCGCCCATCAGGAAGAAGAGCACGCCGGCAATCAGCAGCATGGCGACGCGGCCACGACGACGGATTTCGTTCGGATGAAAGCTCACTGCGGTTTCTCAGCCTGACTCGTGTGGAATGGGCTCCTCATGCAGGTTGATTGAGGTCAGCCTGGACGCGTCGCGGCGGCGGCGACAGCCCACCGAGGAGCCTGTATACTCGACAGGGTATTCGCAAGATCCACGCACGATTCACCCGAGCCCGCATCGGCTCAGTCGCGAACCGGAGTAGCGCGCTCGACCGTGGCCTCGATCAGGCCGTAGGGCTCCGCGGTGGGCACGAACACCTCATTGGCGTTGTCGAGTCCCAGGGGCGAGAGGTCCACCAGCAGGTGGTGCTTGTTGGGCATGACGATGCGAATGGATTCCACCTCCGGGACGCGGTCGATGACGGCTTCGGCCATGGCGTACAGGGTGTGCTGCACCGACTTGCTGTCGTGGTGCGCGAAGGCCTCGAGCAGGTTCGAGCGGGCCGCGGCGAACAGGCGGCCGAATGCGGTGGTGCCCGGCGCGTACCGCCACGTGGCTGTCATCGAGGTGGCCAGCACGCGGTCCTCGGTCTCGCGGAGCGTGGTGTACCGGTCCCGCGGGTAGCCTGAAAAGGCGGATCTCCCGGACTTCAGCACGAGGAGGTCTTCGATGCCGGCGACGACGACCGGCGCTGCCCCCCGCGCCTGGGTCACGACCGCGGTTCGCAGCTCGCTGCTGGCCCGCTCGAAGGCGTGATCGTGCGGCGCACCGCCCACGACGAGGCGCCGCCAGCCGTGCTCCTTGAGCGTGATGGACGACGACGCCGCCGCGGCGCTCGCGTCGAGGAAGTGCGCAGCGAGCATCATGCCGAATTCTTCCGGCTCGCCAAGGGACAGCTCGCGCGCCTTGGCGTAGACGGTGTTCTTCATCGTGTCCGTGGGGAGGACGACGCTGTTGTCCCCCTCCACGTGCGCCGCGGCGAACGCGCCCTGGAGCATGACGTCCACCGTGAGCTCACGGATTTCGTGGTATCCGCCGTTGCGGACCACCTTGAGCAGGCGGACCGCGGACTTGCCGTAGCTGTTCCTGGTGAGGATCGCAGTCATGGTCTGCCGTGGTGGTGGCGACGGACTGCCGCCGCGCGTGGCGCGTGACGCCTCAACTGCCGCGATACGTGGAGTACCCGTACGGGCTGAGCAGAAGCGGCACATGGTAGTGCTGCGCATCGCCCGCGATCACGAACTCGATGCAGATCTCGTTGTAGAAGCTCTCGCGCCGAGCGACGGCGAAGTAGGGCGCCACGTCGAAGCAGAGCCGGTATGCGCCAGCATCCAGCACGCCGGCGGCCGGCGCCAGCGACCCCACTCGGCCGTCGTCGTTCGTGACGCCGCTGCTGACCGCCGTCGTGTCCCCGCCGGTGCCCACGCGCGAGAGCGTGACGTGGATGCCAGCGGCGGGTGCGCCGAGCGCGGTGTCGAGCACGTGGGTGCTGAGGGTGGTGGTCATGCAGGCGTTCCGTCGCCGCCGGTGAGCTTCTCGAGTCGGAGCCGCGTGATCTTCATCTGCTCCGCGGCTGCGATGCGGATCTCATCGTCGCGCTCGTTACGCATGCGCGCGCGCAGCGCCGCGAGGATCTCGTCCGCCGACTTCCCGCTGGCGCTGATGATGAAGATGAACCCGAAGCGGGCCTCGTAGTCCGCATTGCCGCCCACCAGCGCGGCGCGCACGGTGGTGTTGGCCGCGGACACCGCCGACTGCTCGCCCGCCGACCAGCTCTCCGCACTGGTGGAGACGACGGCGTTGGAGTTGCGCTGGCCGATCTTCGGATGATGCCGGAACGCCTCGAGCCAGTCGTCGTCGGTGAGTGTCTTCGCGACGTCGGCGGCGGCGGTGAGCAGTTGCTTCAGTGTCTCGAATGGCCGGCGAGCGAGCATGCGTGCCACCCACTCTGACGAGCCGCAGCACGCGGCGAGCTTGAACGCGGCCTCCGTATCGGGCATGCTGTCGAGTCGTTCGACGGAAATTGTCATGCGCGTCGCGCCTCCTCGCGCCGGCCGAACACGCGCAACCGCGCGACGCCGCCGTCAGGATAGATGTTGAGCCGCACGTGCGTAGCCTCCACGGGCGGCGTAACATTCCAGTGATGGCGCGCGTGCGGCTGCAACGCCGACGGTGCGACGACAGGCGTCCACCGCACGGCGGCGCCCTGCAGCGCCTCGGCCGATGCACCCGGCATCACGCAGCCCTCGAGCATGCAGGAGCCGGGCGCGTTGCCCTTGAAGTGATCCGTATCGAGCTCCACCCGCTCGATGGTGCCGCGTGCGCCGAGCCGGATGATGGACCAGTCGTGGCCGGGCCCGCGCCGGCGTCGCGTCTCCCATCCGTTGCCCATGTGTGTCGAGCGGCCGGGCAGGATGAGATTCTGGCGATGGCCGAAGAACATGTCACTGCACACCACGCTGAACCCGCCGTTCTCGATGGCGGCAAGATCCTGCACGGTGCGTTCACCGGCGTGATGTGACGCCAGCACCTCGCCGTGCACGCGGAGCCGTGCGACGCCGCCGTCGGGGAAGATGTTGAGCCGAAGATGCGTGGCGCGGCCGCCGTCCTCGATGGCGAAGTGATTCTTCGTATCACCCTCCAGCGCCGACTCCGGCAGGACGGTGCGCCACGTGGTGCCGGCGCCCATGAGGTCGTCCGGTGACGGCGTGCCGTCGCGCTCGCACGCCTCGATGCTCGCCCGCTCCGGAAAGTTGCCGCGGAAGAACGCGGTGTCGATGACCACGCCCCGCACGATGCCTGGTGCGCCGAGGTGCACGATGGCCCAGTCGAATCCGGGGGTGCGGCGGCGGCGGGTCTCCCAGCCGTCCATCCACTTTCCGCGCTCGGTGTACGCGCCCTCGCGCCATTCGGCCGGCGCTGCCTTGAGCAGCGCCTCCTTCGGCGCGAAGAACTCGTCATTCGCGGCGAGCACGGTGCCGCCCAGTGACTCGGCGGCCAGGTCGATCAGGTCCGTGAAATCCGTCATCGGGTTTCGCTGGGGTGTGCTCACGTCACGAGGCGGCCGGGCAGCCGGTCCGTGATGCGGCCGTCGCCGAAGACCCGCTCGCCGCCGACGTACGTCTCGCGGACGGCCCCGGTGAGGGTGAGTCCGCGGTACGGCGTGAGCGAATGCCGATGATACAGCGCGAGCGTGTCCACGTCGACGGGGGCGTCCGGGGACCAGATGACGATGTCGGCGTCGAGGCCGGCTGTGAGGCGGCCCTTCAGGTGCGCGATGCCGGCGAGACGGGCCGGGGCCGCGCTCATGCGGTCCGAGATCCAGGCGACGTCCGCGCCGCGCGCGCGGGCGTGATGCCACGTGGCCGGCAGGCCGAGCTGGAGTGAGGCGATGCCGCCCCACGCCTGGAAGAAGTCGCCGTCGTCTGGCGACTTCATGTCCGGCGGGCAGGGCGAGTGGTCGGAGGCGATGAGGGCGATGTCGCCGCCCAGCACGGCAGCCCACAGTGCCTCGCGCGTGGCGGAGTCATGGATGGGCGGCGCGCACTTGAACTCCGTGCGCCCGGTGCCCACGTCCTCTGCGCAGAACGCCAGGTAGTGCGGGCACGTCTCGGCCGACACCTGCACGCCGCGCGCGCGCGCGGCGCGGAGCAGCGGCAGCGAATGGTGCGACGACAGGTGCACGATGTGCACGCGGGCATCGAACTCCGCGGCGAGGCGGATCATCAGCGCGACGGCCTCGACCTCAGCGGACGGTGGCCGCGAGGCGACGTAGGTGGCGTAGTCGCGCGGGTTGCCATGTGGCATGGGCGCGATGTGCTCGGGCAGCTCGGCGTGCACGAGGAGCGTTGCGCCAAGTGACGCGAGGATGGGCAGTGCTTGGCGAAGGTCGGTCTCGGTGACGCAGGGGAATTCATCGACACCGGATGGCACGAGGAAGCACTTGAACAGCCGCACGCCCGCTGCAGCGAGTGGCGCGAGGTCGGCCGTGTTGCCGGGGACGACGCCGCCGATGAAGCCGACGTTCACCGCGATGCGGTCTCGCGCCGAGTCGCGCTTGGCGTGCAGTGCCGCCAGGGTGGTGGTGGCGGGAATGCTGTTGAGCGGCATGTCGTAGATCGTCGTGACGCCGCCGGCCGCCGCGGCGCGCGTGGCGCTGGCGAAGCCTTCCCATTCCGTGCGTCCGGGCTCGTTCACGTGGACGTGCGTGTCCACGAGGCCGGCCATGACGACGTCGTCGCCCGCGTCGATGAGAGGAGTGTCAGCGGGTACGTCGGCATGCGGCGCGATTGCCGCGATGCGCCCGTCGGCGAGGTGGAGTGCGGCCGGCCGAAGGACGCCCTCGAGGAGCACGCGCTGGCTGCGGATGACGAGGCTCGTCACTGTGCGGGACGCGGTCAGGCTGGACCGTCCTCTGTGTCCGCCCAGAAGCGTCGCAGCAGGTTGGCCGCCACCTGGCGGCGGTAGTCGGCACTCGAGCGGATATCGTCGATGGGGACGATCTCCGCTTCGAGCACGTTCACTGCGGCGTCGATGCCGGCGCCGGACGCGAGCGCCGCTTCCGTGCGCGGGAGGCGCACCGTGGTCGCCGCGACGCTCCCGATGGCGATGCGCGGCACCGGCGCGCGCACGCCGGCGATGACGAGCTTGGAAATGGCCTGCGCGGCGCGCGTGCCGACCTTCCGGAACCACTGTCGCCCGTAAACGCGCGGGACCTCGATGGCCACGATGAGCTCGTCCGGTCGCAGCACGGAGGCGCGATAGCCCGTGTAGAACTGCGTGAACGGTACGCGGCGCTCGCCGGCGGCACTCTGCAGCACCAGGATGGCATCCGCGGCGGCGAGCACGGGCAGCGAGTCGCCCGCCGGCGAGCCATTCGCCACGTTGCCGCCGAGTGTGCCGCGGTTCTGGATCTGTACGCCGCCGATCTGTGACGATGCATGCACGAGCATCGGCAGGCGTTCCTGTACCAGCGGGGAGCGCATGATCGCGGTGTAGGACTCGCCGGCGCCGATGTGGAGGATGTCGTCGCGGACGTCGATGCCGCGGAGTTCGGGCAAGCGGGTGACGTCGATGAAGCGTTGCGCGGCGAGGGTGCCGAAGTTGAGGGCGACGTACAGGTCGGTCGCGCCGGCGATCGGGACGAGGGGGTCGTCGCGGAGCATGGACAAGGCGGCGTCGAGGCTGCGTGGCGCGGCGATGGAGAGGGGGGTGATGGCGGATTTCATGCTGCCGCCTTCAACCGTAAATCCTTCGACTTACCGCCGACAAGCAGATCCTTCGCGGCGCTCAGGATGACACGGGGGGCGCTCAGGATGACACGGGGGGCGCTCAGGATGACACGGGGGGCGCTCAGGATGACACGGGGGGCGCTCAGGATGACACGCTTCAAGTGGCCGCTCCGCGGGCGGCGTGAATGGCGCGATAAATCGCCTCGTAGCCGGTGCAGCGGCACAGGTTGCCGGCGAGCGCGACGCGGATCTCCTCAAGCGTGGCATCGGGCGGCAGGGTGGACGCGACCATGATCATGCCCGGCGTGCAGATACCGCACTGCGCGCCCGCCTCGTTCATGAACTCGTGCTGCAGTGCATGGTCGCCGCCCAGGCCCTCGATGGTCCGGACGTCGCACGCCTCCACCTGCGCGAACGGCACGAGGCACGACACGACGAGCGTGCCGTCCACCAGCACGGTGCACGCGCCGCACTCGCCCTCGCCGCAGCCTTCCTTGGTGCCCGTGAGGCCGCACTCCTCGCGCAGCACGTCGAGCAGCCGCGCCATGGGGTGGGCGGCGACGTCGGCGGGAGCGCCGTTCAGCGTGAAGCGCATGCGCTCATGACGAGTTCGGGTGTGGCGGGTATCTCGCGCACGTCGATGGCGAGATGACGAATAGCGTTGATGACGGCGGGCGCCGGGCCATCGATCGGCAGCTCGCCGAGTCCCTTGGCGCCGAACGGGCCGTCGGCGTAGAGGTTCTCCAGCATGACGACGTCCATCACCGGCGTGTCGAGCGTGGTGGGAATGGTGTAGTTCGTGAGCGACGCGTTGGCCATGCCGCCGTCGCGCATCACGACGTGCTCCAGCAGTGCGAAGCCCAGCCCCTGCGCGGTGCCGCCCTCGATCTGCCCACGGGCGAGGCCGGGGTGGATGGGACGTCCGAACTCCTGCACCGCCGTGAGCTTCAGCGGACGCACCTCGTACGTGTCGCGGTCGATCTCCACCTCCGCCACGTCGCAGCCCCAGGCGTACGTGGCGTAGGCATCGCCGCTGTATGTCTCGTCGTCCCACTGGATCCATGCCGGCGGCTCGTGCTCCTTGAGGATCACCATGCCGCCGTACTTCCCGTAGTACTCCACCGGCGACAGCACGCCGAGCTTCTCCTTCATCTCCTCGGCGCAGCGCTGCAGGATCTTCCCCACCACCATGCAGGTGCGCGATGCCACGGTGGGCCCGCTGTCCGGCACGCGCTGCGTATCGGGCTGCGCGACCTCCACCTGCTCGTATGGAATGCCGAGCGCGTCGGCGACGATCTGCGCGTGCATCGTACGCGTCCCCTGCCCGATCTCCGTGCTCGACACCAGGATCCGCACACCCTTCGGCGTGAGCTCGAGCGACGCCTTCGACGCGAGCCGAAGCTCGCCGCTGCCGGTGAAGCCCGCGCCATGATAGAACAGCGCCAGCCCGATGCCGCGGTTGGTGCCGGCATACTCCGCACGCTTGCGGTGGAAATCCGAGCGACGCACGGCCTCGAGCAGCACGGCGAGCGCGCTCGTGTCGCCGGTGAGCACCTGCCCCGTTGCGGTGGTGTCGCCGGGCACGAGCGCGTTGTGCTCGCGGAACGCGACGGGATCCATGCCGAGCGCGTCGGCGATGCGCTCCATGTGCGCCTCGACGGCGAAGAGTGTCTGCGGCGCGCCGAAGCCGCGAAAGGCGCCGTTGGGCGGCGTGTTGGTGAACATCGCCTTGCCGCGGATGCGCGTGTTCGCGCAGCGGTACGGTCCCGCCGCGTGGATGCCGCCGCGCGAGAGCACCACGGGGCTCAGCGTGATGTACGCGCCGCCGTCGAGGACGATGTCGATGTCCATCGCGACGAGCGTCCCGTCCTTCATCACGCCAGTGCGGTGGCGGACGATGGACGGATGCCGCTTCGTGGTGGCGATCATGTCTTCCGTGCGGTCGTACACGATCTTCACCGGCCGGCCGGACTTGAGCGCGAGCAGCGTCGCGTGGCCGGCGATCATGGACGGATATTCCTCCTTGCCACCAAAGCCGCCGCCCGTCTCCGTCTGCACCACGCGGATGTATGCGCCCTTGCCAAGGAGGCTCTTGAGTGCCTTGTCCACGTAGAAGGGGCACTGGATGGAGCCGTGCACCGCGATGCCGCCGTTCTCCGGATGCGCGATGACGCCGTTCGGCTCGATGTAGACGTGCTCCTGGTGGCCCGTGCGATACGTGCCCTCGACGATCAAGTCCGCCTCGAGGAGGCCGGCGTCGACGTTGCCCTTGTCGATGGCCAGCGCCTTGAGGATGACGTCGCTGTGCTCGGGGTCGAACTCGGGCTCGTCGGTCGCGTACTCGATGACCACCCGCGCCGCGAGCAGCGTCTCCTTGTCGGCATGCGCGAGGAGCACGATGGGCTCGGCCAGGTGCCGTACCTCGGTCTCCACGAGGAAGGGCTGGTCGTCCTCGATCAGCGCCACGACATTGCGGCCCGCGGCCGGTATGTCGCGCCAGTCCACGATGGTGAAGCCCGTGGTGTCAAAGTCGTAGCGGATGCCGGTGACGCGGCCGCGCGCGATCGTGGAGCGGATGGTCCGGCCGTGCAGCATGCCGGAAAAGTGGAGGTCATCGGCGTACTTCGTGGCACCGGTCGCCTTGCCGATGCCGTCCTTCCGTGCGACGCTGGTGCCGACGGCTCGCATGCTGTGAATCCTGTCTACGGTTTGCGAAGATTACCCGACGCGTGTACCCCGTCAACTGGCCGGCGCCCGTCGCGCGCAAGACGCAATGCGAGACTCGCGCGACACGTGGCGCGGGCTAGCTTCCGCTCCATGCCCGATCTCAGCGTGCGTGTGGACTATCCGGACTGGGTCCGCCAGACAGTGGACTGGGAGCGCATCTATCCCACGGACGAGGAGCGGATGCGGCTCGCCATCGCCGTGTCGCACGAGAACGTGGAGCGCGACACCGGCGGGCCCTTCGGGGCGGCCATCTTCGAGGCAGGCACCGGACGGCTCGTGGCCGTGGGGATGAACAGCGTGGTGCGTCTGAACAACTGCACGCTGCACGGCGAGATGGTGGCGTTCATGATGGCGCAGTTGCGCCTCGGTTCGTTTACACTCGCCGCCCCCGGGCTCCCGACCCACGAGCTCTTCACCTCGTGCGAGCCGTGCGCCATGTGCCTCGGCGCATCCCTGTGGGCCGGCGTGAAGCGCATCGTCTATGGCGCCGGACGCGAGGACGCGCTGCGGCTCGATTTCGAGGAAGGGCCCGTGTTTCCCTCGTCGTACAAATACCTCGAGGATCGCGGCATCACCATCGTGCGCGACGTGCTGCGCCCAGAAGCGCGCGCCGTGCTGGAACGCTATCGAACCCGAAGCGGGAAGATCTACAACGCATGACGACACACAACGCCGGCACCGCCGACGCGTTGCGCGCGGCCAACCTCGCCTTCGCTGCGCGCTATCCGGGCGAAGCGGGCGCACGTCAGCCGGTGCACACCGTCTACGGCGGCGCGCAACTCTTCGGGCCGGACGCCGCACGCAAGCTCGGCGACGTCGCCATCCGCGCCATGCAGGAATACGCCCCGGACGCCGCGGCGCTCGGCCACGCGCTCGGCATCGCCGGCCATCCCGCGCTCGAGACGATCTACTCGCGCGTGCGCGAGAAGCTGCAACGCGAGCCCGTGGAGGATTTTCGCATCGACTTCGAGGACGGCTATGGCAACCGCCCCGATGCCGAGGAGGACGGCCACTGTCGTGCGGTGGCGGAAGCGCTGGCGACCGGCATGGCGCAGGGGACGTTGCCTCCCTTCATCGGCATCCGGATCAAGCCGCTCAACGAGGAGTTGCGCGCGCGGTCCACCCGCACCCTCGAGCTCGTGCTCACGGAGCTCGTGCGCCGAGCCGGCAGGTTGCCGGAGCAGTTCGTCGTGACGGTGCCGAAGATCGTGATCCTCGAGCAAGTCGAGTTCATCGTGGCGGAGCTGGCGCGCCTGGAGCGTAAGCTGGAACTTCCTGTCGGCGTGCTGAAGTTCGAGGTGATGGTGGAGACCCCGCAAATCGTGCTCGATGCGGAGGGTCGCTCGCTGCTGCCGCGCATTCCCGCCGTTTCGGACGGGCGGCTCACCGGCGCGCATTTCGGTACGTACGACTACACCGCCGGCGTGAACATCACGGCCGCGCACCAGCGGATGCGTCATCCGGCGTGCGACTTTGCGAAGCACGTGATGCAGGTGTCGCTCGCGGGTACGGGCGTGTGGCTGAGCGACGGGTCGACGACCGTGATGCCGGTGCCGCTGCATCGCGCCATGGCAGGTGAGACGCTGACAGCGAAGCAGGTGGAGGCGAACCGGGCCAGCGTGCATGGCGCGTGGAAGCTGCACTTCGACGACATCCTGCACTCGCTCGTGGGCGGCTTCTACCAGGGGTGGGACCTGCACCCGGCGCAGCTCGTGACGCGCTATGCGGCGCTGTACGCTTTCTTCCTCGACGGCATCGACGCGGCAGCGGCGCGCCTGTCGAACTTCGTGGGCAAGGCCGCGCAGGCGACACTCGTGGGTGACGTGTTCGATGATGCGGCCACCGGGCAGGGGCTGCTCAATTTTTTCCTGCGCGGGGTGAACTCGGGCGCCATCACCGAGGAGGATGCCGTCGCGATGACCGGGCTCTCCGTGGACGAGTTGCGGGGACGTTCGTTCGTGAAAATCCTCGCGAATCGGGGCGCCGGAGGCGTGTAGCTGTCCGCTGGCACGGTGGAGGGAGCCGTACGGGTCTGCAATGGGGTCTCCCCCATTATTCATTGTCAGTGCCGTCGTCAGCGGGCGCTGCGATGTTACATTTCGGCTGCTTTGACAGGAGTTGGCTTTGACGGCGTCGGCGGGCATCATCCTTCTGTACTGCATTGCTACAGTCGTCGCGATCGCCTCGCGACGGCTACGCGTGCCGTACACGACGTCGCTGCTGCTCGCCGGTATCGCGCTCGGCGCGATGCAGCTGGCATCCCTGCCGCACTTGACGCGCGACCTGCTGTTCGAGGTCTTCCTGCCGGGCCTGCTCTTCGAGGCAGCCTACCACCTCGAGGTCCGCGAGCTGCGCGAGAACGCCTGGACCATCTCGCTGATGGCGGTGCCCGGTGTCGCCATCGCGATTGCCCTGACCGCGACCCTGCTGTTCGGCGCCGCGATCCTGACCGGCGGGCACCTCACGTGGCAGACGGCGTTCCTTTTCGGCGGGGTCATCGCGGCGACGGATCCCGTTGCCGTCACCGCGCTGTTCCGGCAGCTCGGCGCACCGCGCCGCCTGCACGTGCTCGTGGAGTCCGAGAGTCTGCTGAATGACGGGACGTCCATCGTGTTCCTCACGCTCATGCTCGCGTTCTTCGCGGGCGAGGCGACGTCGGCGGGCTCACTCGCGATCAACTTCGTGCGGATCGCCCTCGGCGGCGCGGTGCTTGGGGGGATCATCGGGTGGGGTGTCTCGCACGTCCGGACGCGCGTGGACGACGCTGCCATCGAGATCACGCTCACCACGATTGCGGCATACGGGTCGTTCATCGTGGCGGAGCAGCTCCACTGCTCCGGCGTCATCGCCACCGTGGCGGCAGGCGTGGCCTGCGGGAACGCGGGGCGCCATCACCCCATGACCGCGAATACGCGTGGCGCCGTGAACAGCTTCTGGGAGTGGCTCGCGTTCGCGCTCAACTCCGGTGTGTTCCTTCTGCTGGGCGCACAGCTGTCGCTGGAACTCCTGCTCGCGAACTGGTTCCTCATCCTGCTGGCGGCGGTCGCGACGCTCTGCGCGCGGGCGATCGTCGTGGGACTGGCCGGCGCCCTGATCTCGCGCACGGCGGAGCGAGTGCCGAGGGCGTGGCTGGCGGTGATGACGTGGGGCGGGCTGCGTGGGGCGCTGTCGCTCGTCCTGGCGCTCGCGCTGCCGGATACCAGCGACGGCCGCGACCTGATCATCGTCATGACGGCGGGGACGGTGGCGCTGTCGCTGGTGGGCCAGGCTGCAACGATGCCCGCCTTGCTGCGCCGTCTCGGCGTTGGGCGGGCGATGCCGCCGCAGCAGGCTGCCGCATGACGATGCTCCACGGTTCGGGCAAGGGCGATTGGAGTACGCCGCCACGTGGCTGACATCGACCTGCCGGAATCGGTTCGGCTGCTGCTGCACCAGCACCTGCCAACGATGGACCACGTGGCGCTGCTGCTGGCGTTCCGGTCCGACCCGGAGTGCCGCGACGTGCCTGCACTCGTCGCGGCTGCGCGGCTGCAGAGCAACGTCGCGGCCGGCGTGCTCGCCGACCTCACGGCGTCGCACCTGCTCCAGCGCAGCGGCGCGGACTATGTGTACGCGCCGGACACCGCGACGAGCGCGGTCATCGACGAGCTGGCGGAGCTGTACAATTCGAAACCCGTGACACTCGTTCGCGCGATCTACGACCGGCCGGCCAGCGCCGCGCGGTCGTTCGCGGACGCGTTCCGCATCCGGAAGACGGAGGGCTGACGTGGGCATCTTCGTGTATTCCCTGTGCGCGCTGACGAGCCTCATCTGTGCGGTGATGCTGCTGCGCGGGTACCAGCGCTCGCGGGTACGGCTGCTGCTGTGGAGCGGCCTCTGCTTCGCCTGCTTCGCGCTGAACAACATCATCCTCGTCATCGACGAGCAGGTGCTGCCGGACCGCGACCTCTCCGTACTGCGCTCCCTGCCGTCACTCCTCGGCATGGGCCTGCTGCTCTACGGCCTGGTCTGGGAATCGGACGCGCGATGACGAACCCCGAGATCTCGCTGTTCGTCTCCGGCGTCCTCGCGGGCTCGTACGCGATCGCGGCGTTGTTCTTCCTCAAGTTCTGGCGCCAGACGCGCGACAGCCTGTTCGCGTACTTCAGCGCGGCGTTCGCGTTACTCGTCGTGCAGCGGGTCGCGCTCAGCGTCGTCGTCGGCGCGCGGGTGGACCCCGGGGTGTACTACCTCGTGCGCCTCGCCGCGTTCGTGCTGATCCTCGTCGCCATCGTCTCGAAGAATCGGCGATCCGGGGCGTGAGCCCCGTGACGTCGTTCCTGCACGGGCTTGCCCTGCGCGTCCAGCACGAGGCGGCGACGGCAATCGGTATCGACGAGAGCGGGCGGAGCGAAACTGTCGTGACGATGCTGGCGAACAACGCGCGCCGAGCGCCGGGCTACTGGATCCAGCTCGCGCTCTCGGCCGGCATCGCCACGCTCGGGCTCGTGCTCAACAGCACGGCCGTGGTGATCGGCGCGATGCTGGTCTCGCCGCTCATGGGGCCCATCGTCGAGCTCGGGATGGGATTCGCCGTCGGCTCGCCGCTGCTGCTCATGCGCGCGTTCGTGCGGGTGACGCTCAGCATCGTCATCGCGACGGCGTTCTCTGCGCTGCTCACCCTGGCCCTCCCCTTCCACGAGATCACGAGCGAGATCAGCTTGCGCATCGCGCCGACGGCGCTCGACCTGCTCGTGGCGGCGTTCTGCGCGCTCACGGCGGCCTACACCACCGTGCGCCCAGGCTCGGACACGACTGCGGCGGCGGCAGGCACGGCGGTCGGCATTGCCCTGGTCCCGCCGCTCTGCACGGTGGGCTTCGGCCTCGGGACGGGTTCCCTCACGGTCGCGCGCGGGGCCGGCCTGCTCTTCATCGCCAACCTCTCGGCGATTCTCGTCCTGTCGGTCCTGAGCTTCCTCCTCATCGGGTACAACCAGGTGGATGCGGCGGCGCTGGAGCACGGGTTCATCGATCACGACGACACGCGCACCGACAAGTTCGCGGCGCGACTCCAGCGCGGGCTCCAGCACATCCTCGGCTCGCGGTTCAGCCTCCCGACGCGCGTCATCGTGCCGGCAATCTTCTTCCTCGCGGTTTTCTTTCCCCTGCGGCAGGCGCTCATCGAGGTGACGTGGGAGGTGCGCGCCCGCGACGCCGTGCGGCGTATCGTGACCACCCTCAGCCCCACGGCAGTGCAGACGCAGCTGTCGGTCGAGCGCCATGCACTGTCGCTCCGCGTGCTGATCGTCGGCAGCACGGCGCGTGCAGTGATCGTCGAGGATTCCCTCATCGGCCTGATCCGACGCGCCACTGACGTGACGCCCTCGGTGACCGTGGTGGCCCTGCCCAATGCCCGCGCGCTGCTCGCCACCGCCGCCGCGGACGCGCAGGCGCCGCGCGCGGTGCCGCCCGCGCGGGCACTGGCGGACCTCCGCAGCAACGTGTCGGCCGCCCTCACGTCCACGTGGCCGGCGGCGGCAGGCACGCCCCTTGGCTGGACGCTCGTGGTGTCGGCGGACGACACGGCCCGCGTGACGCTGCGCTACCTTGGCCCGCCGCTCGGACCATCCGGCGACGCACTGCTCACGCGCGCGCTCGACGCGCAGCTGAGCTCCCCGGTGCTGGCCCGCACGGTGCCCGTGCCGGCGACCGTGTATGCCGCTGCACCCCGACGGGACAGCGCGTGGATCGACTCGACGGTCGCCCTGCTGCGGGAGGTCGCACTCGCGGACAGCGCGGTGGCCTGCGTGCGCGGCCCCATCGCGAAGAACCGTCACCTGACGACGGCCCAGAAGGCGATCGCCACGCGCGTGCTCGCATCGGGACTGGCGCAGGCTGGGCGGCTGGCCCTCAACGATGCGCCGCGATGGGACGTGCGCATCGCCGCGTCATCGTGCGTGCCCCCCACTGCCCCTGCCGACCCCGCCACGGCGAAGCCTCCCGCGTAGCCGGCGGCGTCAGAGGATCACGCGGACGCCGCCGAGCTCCTCGATGCGATGCGGAAAGCGGTCGCTCGGCGTTCCGATGAACATGAGGTTTTTCGGGATGGTCAGGTGGCGCGACAGCTGTTCGATGAGCTGTGGGCCGAACGTACCCTTCACCGCCAGGAAGTCGATCCGCAGCGGCGGGTAGAGACGGTCCAGCGTCGCGAGCTGGCTGCCGAGGTCGGGCGGAATGTCGCCCTCCTCGCCGTACACGTGCACCACCTTCATGCGCGTGGTCTGCTCGTTCTCGAGCACGTACAGCGCCGCGCGGTTGAGGACGTCGAGCGCGTCGCCGCGCGTGAAGTACACCACGCCGATCGTGCCGACCGCTTCCATCTTGCGCGCGACCGCAGCGCGGAGACGGCGATTCAGCAGCGGCGCCGAATCCATGATCGACTGCAGCACCGACAGAGAGAGCCGGAGAATGCTCAGGCGCATCAGCATCGCGCCGACCACGGCGAGGGCGATGCCGTAGTAGATCGCGAAGACGGCGACGTCCTGCGGCGCAAGGAGGAGGTTGCCGACCAGCGCGGTGAGTACCCCGGCGAGCGCGAGCCACACCGTCGTCCAGCTGGCGCGAACGTCGCGCGGCAACTGCGCGCGCTTGCTCTTCAGCATCATGTTGCCCACGGCGAACAGCGCCATCACGCTGAGGAACGCCAGCGTGTACACGCCGGCCAGCAGGCTGATGCTCCCCTCGGTGATGACGAGGATCGACGTGCAGACGGCGAAGAAGCCGAGGATGATCCAGTGGTTCGTGTCGCGCCAGCGGTTCTCCGCGAGCAATACCTGCGGCAGACACCGGTCGAGGCTCATGCGTCGCACCAGGCCCGTCACCCCGACGTAGCTCGTGAGCACGGCGCCCGAGAGCACGAGCACGGCGTCGATGCTGATCCAGGTGCCGAAGGCATGGCCGGCGGACAGGCTGCCCATCGTGGCGAGGAGGTCGGGTGGCACCTGGCGGATCTGCGCGAGCGGCAGCAGCCCCAGCGAGAGGAGGCTGATCCACGGATTGATCACCGCCACGGCGAGCCACATGTTGCGCAGCGTCTTCGGGAAGACGCCCGGCTGCTGCTCCTCGATGAAGTTGGCGGAACTCTCGAAGCCGCTGATGCCCAGCATGGCCGCCGCGAAGCCGAAGAACAGTGCGTGCATCACGCCGCGCGGCTCGGGCAGCGCCCAGTTGTGCGCGAGGAGCGACGGATCGTGCGCGACGGCGATGGTGCCGGCCACGGCGAGCACCGCGAGCGTCACGATGTGCAGCACGAAGATGATCAGCGCGATGACCGCGGACTCGGACACGCCCAGGATGTTGAGCAGCGCGAACACCCCGAGCAGCCCGATGGTGCCGCTGAAGACGTCGAGGTTCGGCAGCAGGTTGCTCGCGTAGTGCATGGCCTCCGTCGCGCTGATCACGGCGGTGGCGACATAGGAGAGCAGCGTGAGGCACGCCGCGCCCGCCGCGATGCGCTTGCTGGTGGTGTTCAGCAGCAGCGTGTACGTGCCGCCGTTCAGCGGCAGCGCGCTGCCCACTTCGGCGTACACGCGGCGGTAGAGGTACAGCACGAGGCTGACGAAGATCAGCACGATTGGCGCGAGCACGCCGGCCTCCGCGGCACACAGCGCCGACACGTACAGCACGCTCGACGTGATGTCGTTGCCGCAGATCGCCGTGGCGCCCCACACGCCGAGCATGTGCTTCTTCGGCTGGTCGAGGTGCGTGACCGTCGTTGCCGGCGGCAGATGGGTCAGGCGCTCGGCACGGCCCCATCCGGCGAATTCCCACGAGGCCTCCGTGCTTCCGTCCGGCAGCTGATGTGCCTCGTCAGCCATCACCCGGCGGCCGGCGGATCCGCGCGCTCAACGGTCACGCGGTGCCCCGGCACCCGATAGTCCGCCGCACGCTGCGCGACCGGAATCGTGATCTCGTTGCCGTCGCGAAGGGTGGCGTAGTGCGGCGACATGATCTCCACGCCGGCCGCATTGAACCCGTCCTGGATGTTCTGGTGCAGGCGGCTGTACGTACCCGCCATGCGGTCGGCGCGGTCCGTGTAGGCGTTGATCTCGTACGTCACGTAGAAGTCGTCCAGGCTGGTCTGGAGCACGAAGGGCGGTGGTTCGGCGCTGATGTCCTCGGTGGCGCGCGCCGCGTCGATGAGCAGCCCGTGCACCTGTCGCCAGGGGGCATCGTAGCCGATGGTGACGGCCGTGTGCAGGATGAGCCCCTGCGCGCTGGCGTGGGTGGTGAAGTTCACGATCTGGCTGCCCAGGACGGCGCCGTTCGGAATGGTGACGGCGATGTTCTTGATGGTGCGGAGACGCGTCACGAGCAGCGTCTTCTCCACCACGTCGCCCACCGTGTCCCCGACTTTCACGCGATCGCCAATCCGGAATGCGTTCGTGTAGGTGAGCACCACGCCGGCCACCACGTTGCCGATCGCGGCGGACGAGCCCAGCGAAAAGAACACGCCGAGGAAGATGGAGACGCCCTTGAAGGCATCGGATCCGGCGCCGGGGAGGAATGGATAGAGCGCCATCACCGCGAAGGCCAGCACCATCACGCGCGCGATCTTGTAGGTGGGGTCCGCCCAGTCGCGGTGGAAGCCCTCCACCCTGATGGCGCCGGAGCCCATCGCCTCGAACACCGACCGGACGAACTTCAGCACGTAGCGCGCGATGATGACGCCCGCGGCGAGGTAGAAGAGGTTGGGCAGGTACGCCACGAACGCCGCCCACGCCGCCGCGAACGGCGTCAGCGCGTACGCCACGATCCGGCGCGAGAGCGGGGTGGTCCATGGGAAGAAGCTGAGGACGAGCGGCACGTACACGTAGAACAGGAGCAGCGTGAGGACGAGCCGCGTGAGTCGCGCGGTACCCAGCAGCAGCTGCGACAGCCGTCCCGCCGAGAGCAGCTCGAAGTCCTGGATGCGGAGCGCGGGCAGGCGTACGCGCTCGAGGGCGCGAATGCGGCGGTAGAGGCGCGCGAAGCCCCACCGCGCGAGGAGCAGCAGCACCACGAGCGCCGCCGTCGCCGCCAGCGCGAGCCCGATGTCGATGATGAGCGCCTGCGTGCCTTCGCGGGCACTGAGCGCCACGAGCGTGCTGTCGATGCGCAGGGCGTACTGCCGTGCGACCACCGCACGCGGCCGGCCGAGCGGCGTTGCGTCCGCGTCGAGGACGGTCATGAGCAGCTGGTCGCCCACCGACAGCTCGCTGTTCGATTCATGGTCGGTCACCGTGATCGGCACCCGGTCGCGACCGACTGTCTCGAGCACACTGCGTAGCCGCACCGCCACTGCCGCCGCCCGCGCCACCGCCGTGAAGGGGCCAAGGTGCCCGTAGAGGCGGAAGAGCGTGTCGTCGGCGATCACGACCGGACTGCCCTCGACCACGGGTGCGGCGGCTGGCGGCCTCGACGGCGTGGCCGGCCGGGTGGTGCCCTGAGCCGCGCTCGGCGCGGCGATCCCCGCAACCAGCGCCAGTCCAGCCAGCAGGCGGCGTGCGAAATGGATGCGGCGGTGGCTCATGAGGGTACCCGGCGAGCGTGAGTCCGCGAAGGGCGACGTCATAACAACTTGCTGCGCTGTCGCGCGCCGCGTAATCGGTCGCCTGTCAACGAGCGCTCCGTCTTCGCCGTAGCTTCTCCGGACCCTCCCCATTCACGGAAACCGCACATGCTCCAGGTCGCGCGTCGTACCCTCGCATCCGCCCTCGTCCTCTGCGCATGGCAGGCCGTCTCGGCACAAGGCCGCGGCGGCGCCATGCCGGACAGCGTGAAGGCCAAACGCTGGGCCACCGAGAACGAGCTCCAGTCGCTCGCCACGGTCGACCGCAAGGTCATGATCTCCATGCGCGACGGCATCCACGTCGCCGCCGACATCTACCACCCGAAGGATGCGTCGAAGAAGTACCCGGCGATCTGGGTGCGCACGCCGTACAACTTCAACTACT
>JBBRZK010000058.1:0-27512 GCA_038236775.1 Gemmatimonadales bacterium | reverse complement strand
CCCGCCACCATGGCCAGGGAGATCTCGTTGATCATCTCCCCCGCGTGCCGCGCGACGATGGTCGCTCCCAGGATGGTGTCGGTACCCTCGCGGACGTGGATCTTGACGAAACCCTCCTCCTCGCCGTCGAGGACCGCCCGATCCACGTCGCTCATCGGAATGGTGAAGGTCTTGAGAGGAAAGCCCTGCTCCTGCGCTTGCTTCACGTACACGCCCACGTGGGCGATCTCCGGGTCCGTATACGTGCACCAGGGAATGGTCAGCGCGCTCAGTCGCTTGCGGCCCCAGAACAGCGCGTTCTGGATCACGATGCGCGCCGTGGCGTCGGCCATGTGGGTGTACTTCCGCTCCAGGGCCACGTCGCCGGCAGCATAGATGCGCCGGTTGCTCGTCTGGAGGTAATCGTTCACTCGCACGCCGTTTTCGTGATCGTAATCGACGCCCGCCGCTTCGAGATTCAGCCCGTCCACGTTTGGTACACGCCCCACCCCCACCAGGATCTCATCCACCGCGACCCACGCTTCATGGTGGTCGTTCACCAGGTGCGCGCGCTTCTCGCCGTCCACCGTGATGACGCTCGCCACCTCCGTGTTGAACCGCACCTCGATGCCGTCTCTCCGCAGCGCGGTGGCGAGGATCTCCGCGGCGTCCCGCTCCTCGTCCGGGAGGAAGTAGGGTTCCCGGCTGGCGATGATCACCTCGCAGCCCAGGCGCGCAAAGGCCTGGGCCAGCTCGCAGCCCAGGGGCCCGCCGCCGATCACCAGCAGCCGCCGGGGGCGCTCGGTCAGGTTGAAGACTGTTTCGTTGGTCAAATAGCCGGCTGCGTCGAGTCCCTCGATGGGTGGTCGCGCGGCGCGGGTGCCGGTGGCGATGACGGCCTTCGTGAACTCGAGCGTGGCGCCGGCGACCTGCACCGTGCGGCGATCGACGAACGCGGCGTCGCCCAGGAACACGTCGACACCCAGGGCCTGGAACCGCTGGGCCGAGTCGTGGTGGCTGATGCGGGCGCGGAGGCGGCGCATGCGCTCCATGGCCGCGGCGAACTCCGCTTCCGAGGGCACCGGCGCGCCCCCGGTGAATCTCGGCGCGTGGTGGAGGTCGCTGTAGAAATGCGCGGAGCGCAGGAGCGCCTTGGAAGGTACGCAGCCGAAGTTCAGGCAATCGCCGCCCAGGAAGCTTCGTTCCACCAGCGCCACCCTGGCACCGAGGGCGGCGGCGCCGGCCGCGGTGACCAGCCCGGCGGTGCCGGCGCCGATGACGACGAGGTTGTAGCAGGGAGCGGGGTGCGGGTTCGTCCAGTCCGCCGGCCGCACGTTGGCCAGCAGTTCGGCGTCGTAGGCGTCGTCCGGCAGCGGCGCGGGGCGTGACTCGGTGTGGTCGGTCTCGTTCATCGGTGTTGAAGTCGGCATGTGCGTTCCAGCAGGTCGATTCAAGCACGTCTCCAGATCACCCGGAATGCGGCGATCTCCAGAAGCGGGATGACGATCCATTGCAGCAGCGGCGATAGCCCGATCCCGAAGATTTGCGGCATCCGTTCGTCGTAGGCCCACCTGCCGGTCGAGATGGCGTAGATCTCATATCCGATGGTGAGGATCATGCCGACGGTCAGGAAGATCAGGGTCGGGGAGAGACGCCGCCGGATCAGCGGCCAATGCCGTCCACCCGACATCGCCGCCGCGGAGAACGCCATCGTCGTGATCACGAGATCCCCGGCCGTCGCTCTCGCGCAGATTGCTGTCGCCCGCCAGAACGACATGGAACGCATCAGGAGATAGAGGTTGTGCTGGGCCATCTCCCATGCGAAGTGGAGGGCGAACGTGATGAGAATGACGGCAATCCAGCGCCAGGATTCGTGCACCATTTCGGTGTGGTCGGCCTCGTTCATCGGTTGCTCGATCCCAGCCATCCCTTGTTGAATCCCGCGCGGAGGAGCCCGGTCACGACCACGGGACACTCGCGCATCAGGCGCCAGAGCAGCCCCGAGCGGTAGTTCTCGATCATCAGGACCACCGGTCCCTGATCCAGCCCGAGGTGTTCCGGGGAGAGCCAACCGTGGCGCGCCCCGTTGCCGGTGTCGAAGCTGGGGTTGAAACTGGTCAGAAGCCCGGCCGTGCTGAGGGTTTCCGGATACGCGTCCCGGAAGTGCCGGAGCGCGGCCAGGACGATCTCCGGTGCGAAGGGAAGGGACGCGGCGGCCGCCCAGGGCGCCAGTGTTCCATCGTCGGGCCCGAACGGGACTCCCCGGGCTGCGTAGCCGTAGAACTGCCGCTCGAGGCACCCGTCCGCGCGCTGCTGCGAGACGCCGGGGCCGGGGCCGGCGGTGATCCCCCAGCAGTTCTCACCGTACCCCTTGAATGACAGGGGATTGCGCAGGGCGTACTGCTGTTGCACAGCGGTCGCCCAGCGGCTGTTCTCGAAGTAGTCTGACTTCTTCTCCCGCATGAACGCATCCTGGATGCCGCGCAAGTCGAGCCAGACGTGCGAAAGCTGGTGGATGAACAGCGGTGCCGCGAAGAGGAAATCGATGTCGTAGAGGTTCTCCCACTGATAGGCCCGGCACCACGCGCCGTAGCTTTCCGCAGGCAGTGGGTGCGTGGGCGAGCCCAGGCCGAGGATGTAGAGCAGCATCGCCTCGCTGTATCCTTCCCAGCCGTAGCTCAGGAAACCGGCCCCGGCCTTCCATCCCATGTGCACCAGCATGCCGTCTGCGGCGGCCCAGGGCCATTCGATCCGTTCGTAGAGGAACCGGGCAAGCTCGCGGATCTCCCGTTCATCCTCGGATGCGGCGGAGTAATACGCTCCGGTGGTGAGGACGCCGGCGATGAGGATCGCGGTGTCGATCATCGACAGCTCGCACTCCCAAACGCGCCGGCCCGTCTTCATGTCGAGGAAGTGGTAGTAGAAGCCTCGATAGCCGGTGGCGTCCGGCTCCTCGCCCTGGGGACTATCGCGGAAGAACCGCAGCGCGGTCAGGGTCCGCGCGGCGGCATCGCGACGGGAGAGGAAGCCCCGCTCCGCGCCCACGACGTAGGCGGCGAGGCCGAGCCCAGTGGCGGCAATGCTGCACGGAGCACCTTCCCGCGAGCTGTCGGCGATCAGCCCGTTGTTCGGGTTCGCGGCTCGGAGGAAGTATTCGAACGCCTGGCGTTGGAGGACGTCCAGCATTCTCGTATCACTATCCTGATGAAGCATCACGGCGATTCTCCGCTACGCCTTCCGCAGCTGGCTCAGCTCGTGCCAGCCGCCAACGTTCGCCGCGAGTTGCTCTGCCTCGGGCGGGCCCTCGTGCCGATTTCGTATTCGTGTCCCGACGTCACGTTCCAGAAAAACAGGATGCACGACGGACCATGCGGCGTCCACGGAATCCTCGCGTGCGAAAAGCATCGGGTCGCCCGGCAGCTCGTTGGCAGGCGTCCACTCTCGGGAAAGACTACAGCATGTACGGGATGTCGGACATGCGTGTCGGGTACGCGTAGATCATGTGCCGGAGCTCAGTCGCTGGCAGCGCACAGCGAATGGCGATTTGGAGTACCACCTCGAGGCGTGGCAAGCCCCACCCCCCGAGGGAAGTTCCACCGGGTCGGGTTTCGTGAGCAGTCAGCTCCCCAGGAACTCGCGGGAGGTGTGCCGACTTGCCCATCCGCCGGGAAGGCAACGACACGACGGAATCTCAGCCCTGCCCAACCGAAGCGAACGCGCGAGGAGCCAGCGATGAACGACATGCGGACGAACAGGAACGGATCGGGCGGGCACTACGACCTCATCGTCATTGGTGCGGGGCAGGGGGGAGGGCCGCTCGCAGGCGCCTTTGCGCGTGATGGGCGGCGGGTCGCACTGGTGGAGCGCGTGCACGTCGGCGGCACGTGCGTCAACGAGGGGTGCAGCCCTACCAAGACGGTGATCGCCAGTGCGCGCGTCGCACATCTGGTCCGGCGCGCTGGCGAGTACGGGGTGGCGCCGGCTGACGCGGCCGGCGAGCACGCGCGCGCGCCGCGCGACTGGCGCGTGGACATGCGGCGCGTGCACGAGCGCAAGCAGCACATCGTGGACAGCTTTCGATCGGGCAGCGAGCGCGCGCTCGCTGCCGCGGGCGTGGAGCTGATCCGCGGCCAGGCGCGATTCGTCGGCGCGCGAACCATCGAGGTCGTCGTCGCGGGGCAACCGCGTGACGCCGCGGATGCGCGCACGCTCACCACCGAGCGGGTGGTGATCAACACGGGGCTCAGGGCTGCCGTGCCGCGACTGGAGGGGCTGGAGGCCGTGCCGTATCTCACATCCACCTCGATCCTCGAGCTGACCGAGCGTCCGGAGCACCTCGTTGTGCTCGGTGGGGGCTACGTGGGGCTCGAATTCGCGCAGGCATTCCGCCGGTTCGGGAGCCGTGTCACGGTGGTACAGCGCGATGCGCAGCTGCTGTCGCGCGAGGATAGGGACGTCGCCGACGCGGTCGCCGACATCCTCCGCGAGGAGGGGATCGACGTCCTGCTGTCGGCCGAGGCGGTACGTGTGGGGCGTGCTGGACACGCGGCCGGCGGCGTGCGCCTCGTGTGGCGCTCGCGCGAGGGCGCAGCCGGCGAGCAGACCGTCGACGGATCACACCTTCTCGTGGCGACCGGGCGCACGCCCAACACCGACGACCTGGGGCTCGATCGGGCGGGCGTCGCAACAGATGCGCGCGGCTACGTGCAGGTGAACGAGCGACTGGAAACCTCGGCGCCGGGTGTGTACGCGATCGGAGACGTGAAGGGCGGACCGGCCTTCACCCACATCTCGTACGACGACTTCCGCATTCTGCGCACGAACCTGCTCGAGGAGGGCGCAGCGACTACCGTGGGACGAATGGTGCCCTACACCGTCTTCATCGACCCGCAACTCGGCGCGGTGGGAATGACGGAGCGCGAAGCGCGGGCGAGCGGCCGCCGCATTCGCGTCGGCAAGCTGCCGATGACCAGCGTCGCCCGCGCGCTCGAGGTGGACGAGACCCGTGGATTCATGAAGGCCGTCGTGGACGCCGGGACAGGGCAGATTCTTGGTGCGACCGTGCTCGGGTTGGAAGGCGGCGAAATCGCGACGCTGTTCCAGATCGCCATGATGGGCAAGCTCCCCTACACCGCGCTGCGGGACGGCGTCTTCTCGCATCCCACGCTCGCCGAGGCGCTCAACAACCTCTTCACGGCCATGGACAAGGATGACGGGGAAGCCGGGTGACCGGTGAAGCAACGTGGTGGCGCCCCGCGTCACACCCGCGCGGCAACGCGCGAGAAGCGCCGGGAAGCCTTCGGCGTCATCCGCACTCGCACGGCAAGACGGTCGACACGCACGCGAGCCGTCGCTGATGGACTCTGTGTCGCGAGGAGCGCACACGTAACTGGCTGCAGGCCGTGGTCGCGATCCCCACGACCTGCGGGCTTCGCCGCTCTCGTGGCGGAGATCTGCAGGTGGGCTCGCTCTGCGACACTGACGGCGTACGCCGCGTCGCCCTACTGCGTCGCTTCGAGTTCCACGCCGAGTCCCGCCGCCACGCGATTGACGAAATTGAAGTACGCCACCACCGCGACGAGGTCGTGGAGGCCGCCGTCCGATAGCCCCGCCGCGCGGAGCGGCGCGAGGTCCGATTCCACCACCGCGTGAGGCGTGCGCGTGAGCTTGAGCGCGTACGTGACGAAGGCGCGCGACCGCGCGCCGAGGGACGCCCCGTCCGGATCGGCTGCGAGCGCATCGACGAGAACGTCGTCGCGCACGAGCCGGCGGAGGGCCGCCCCGTGATGCGTGATTCAGTAGAAGCAGTCGTTCGCGCGCGAGACCGCCACGGCCACCATCTCGCGCTCGGCCCGCGTCAGCTCGGATGGTGCGAACATCAGCTCCTGGTAGAGCCGCAGGTGCGCCATCATGGCCTCGGGATGCACGCTGTGCACGCCCAGAATGTTCGCGACGGTGCCGCGCGCACCCGCAACCGCGGTGTACGCGGTGGCGAGCGCTGGGTCGGCGTCGGCGCGGGGAACGATCGGGATCCAGGTCATCGGATGCGGATGTGGGAGACGGATACGAGCGGATGATGTCGAGCCGCAACGGTCATGAAGCTCGCTTGCCTCGACGGAGGATCGATGGCACGAACGAGAGCGCCAGCAGGAGGGCACCGGCCATCGAGACGCGCACGAGGGCGTGCCGGCCCGCGCCTGCCGCCCCCTGCAGCAGACTGTCGGCGAAGTAGGTGTAGATAGCGGTGCCGGGGATGATCCCGAGCAGAGTCGCGGCGAGGTAGTCACGCCGCCGCACGCCCGCCAGCGCCGCGCCGAAGTTGAGGAGGGAGAACGGCACCACTGGAATGAGTCGAAGCCGGAGCGTTCCGACAAAACCGTGCTCGGCCGCGAGGCGCTCCATCGTCTCGGCACGTCGACCGAGCAGCGCCCGACACGTCTCTCCGCAGAGGATACCGGCGAAGAGAAACGCCAGGAATGCGCCGAGACTCGCGCCGAGCCAGTTGAGCAGAAAGCCGCGCCAGAAGCCGAACAGCGCCCCTCCGGCCAGGGTGAAAGGGGACGCTGGAAGCCCGAAGGTGATCGCGACCACGTACGCCGCGACGAAGATCGGCACCAGCAGGCGATAGCTTCGGACATGGCGGATGGTCGCGAGCAGCGTCCGGCGATCCCGGAGCTCGAAGACGCCGAGCTTCCAGGCGAGCAGCGCCGCTGCGGCGAGTACGAGCACCAGGAGAGCAGTGCGCCGGAGTGCCCGGCCGCGATTCAGGCTCGGTTGCGGAGGAGGCTCCGGCGGAGGTGGGCGCTGAGCGGTGCGATGAGTTGAGTCGTGGGGCACGGGGCACACGGTGGGAGACGCGACGGTGATGTGGCCGCCGTCCTGCCGGACAAGTCGCAACGATCGCGCGGAGTTCCATGATACGCGCTCCACCTCCGCACGCCGCGGCGGCTGGGGGACACGACATGCAGCAATGGGCGAAGCGGCATCGCGAGGCTCGATGCGAGCGCAACCTCACTGGGCCGGCGACTCCGATCTCGTCGCCGCGGCCGCATGGCATCCAGCTGAAAGCGGTAGAGCCACGGGGCGCGTGCTCTGCTGCGTGCCACCAGTAGAGGGTGTAGCCGAGAAGGAGCACGGCCATGGCAGCGCGCGATCTGGTGCCGTATAGGCCCTTCGCTGCCGCACAGCGGAGGAGACCGACGACACCGGGAACTCCTGGCGCCCCGTGCGACTTGCCGCGCGGCAGCGGTCGTGCACCCTGCGGTCTCGAGCAATCGGGAACGCACACGTCCGCGCAATTCGAGCCCTGGGAGACGATGGCGAGCTACGATCTTGTGGTGATCGGCGGCGGAACGGCTGGACTGGTGACGGCGGCCGGCGGCGCGGGGATCGGCGCACGCGTCGCCCTCGTGGAACGTGCACGGCTCGGCGGCGAATGCCTCTGGAACGGTTGCGTGCCGAGCAAGGCGCTGATCGCCGTTGCCCGTGCAGCGGCCGAGGCCCGCACCGCCGGCCGCTACGGGGTGCATATGGATGGCGTGGAGACGGACTTCGCGGCCGCCATGCACTGGGTCCGGAGTGCGCAGGAGCGCATCGCGCCGCACGACAGCCCTGAGCGGTTCCGCGGGCTTGGTGTGGACGTCATCCAGGGCGAGGCCCGATTCACGGGCGAGCGCTCGATCGTCGTCGACGGCCGCCGCATCGACGCCAAGCGCATCGTCATCGCGACGGGCTCGGCGCCAGCGGTGCCACCGATCCCGGGGCTCTCCGAGGTCCCGTATCTCACGAACGAGTCGATCTTCTCGATCACCGAGCTGCCCCGGCGGCTGCTCGTGCTCGGCGGCGGCCCCATCGGCCTCGAGATGGCGCAGGCGTTCACGCGGCTGGGCAGCGAGGTGCACGTGCTCGAGGCCGCGCCGCAGCTTCTCCCGCGGGAGGACCGGGAGCTCGCCACCGCGCTGGGCGAGCGACTCGGTGCCGAAGGCGTGCGGCTGCACGTGGGCGCGACGGCGTCGCGCATCGACCGCCAGCCGGACGGTAGCGGCGTGCGGGTGACGGCGACCCGGAGTGGAGACCACCAGGGTGCCGCGTCATTCACGCTCGACGGCGACGCCCTGCTCGTGGCCACCGGACGATCGCCACGCCTCGACACACTCGACCTCGCGCGAGGAGGTGTGGAGACCGACGAAGGCGGGATCGTGGTGGACGATGGCCTTCGCACCACCGCCAAGGGTGTGTGGGCCGCGGGGGATTGCGTCGGGCCCCTTCGCTTCACGCATGTGGCCGACTATCAGGCGCGACTCGTGATCCGCAACGCGTTCTTCCCCTTCAGCAGCAAGGCGGACTACTCCGTAGTGCCGTGGGTGACATTCACCGAGCCGGAGCTCGCCCACGTCGGTCTCACGGAGGAGGAGGCACGGGCGACGCACGGTGACGACGTGCGCGTCTGGCGTCGCCCCTTCGCCGAGGTGGACCGCGCGATCACCGACGGCGAGACCAGCGGCATGGTGAAGCTCGTGACGACCGCGCGCGGAAAGATCCTCGGTGGTCACGTCCTCGGACACGGCGCGGGGAGCCTCATCGGCGAGATCACGCTCGCAATGAAGCACGGGATCTCGGCGCATGCGCTGGGCAACACGATGCACGCGTATCCCACCTATCCCGAGGCGATCAAGCAGGCCGCCGAGCAGTATACGAAATCGCGGTTCACGGGCGCGCTCCAGCGCGTCGTCACCTGGTATGTCCGGCGATGAAGCGAGCGCCAGCGCGCGCGACCACGCCATTCCCACACGAGCACGAGCGCACATGACGAGATGTTGGTTCCACGCATCACACAGACAATCCGCGGCCATGCCGGCCATTCTCGCGGCGGTTCTCCTCCTCCTGACGAGCGTCGTCGCACACGCGCAGGTGGCGCGGGACTCGGCCTGGCTTCGCGGAGTGATTCGTGAGCAGGCCGGCCGTCCGGTCGCGGACGCGTCGCTCGGCTGGACGCCCGGGAACGTGACGACGACGTTGGACGCGGCCGGTCGGTTCACGCTCGTCGTCCCTGCGGGAGTCGCCGGTACGCTGCTGATCCGCCGCGTCGGATTCGAGCCCGTCACCCTCTCCGTGGGGGCGCTGCGCCCAGGCGAGCGGCGCGCGATCGGCGTCACGCTGCCGGGACTTGCGCGCCTCGACGTGGTGAGCGTCGTCGCCGAGCGCTCACGTGCGCTGGTGAACACGAAGGACGCGGCCACTGGCGGCGCGATCGAGCGAGCCGAGCTCCAGCACCTGCCGACGGATGCGCGAGATCCCATCGCGCTCGCCTACAACATCCCGGGCGTCGCGCAGGGCACGGGCTTCTTCGGCGACGCGCCGAAACTCACCGTGGACGGAGCGAACGGCCTGTATACGCAGTACTCGCTGGATGGCCTGGAGAACAACGAGGGCTTTCTCGGCGGACCGCGCGTGGAGGTGCCGCTCTCGGCCCTCGCGAGATTCCAGGTGCTCGCCACGACGTACGGCTCCGACTTCGGGCGCTCGTCCAACGGCGTCGTGAACATGGAATCGCGCACCGGCGGCGAGCGCTGGAGCGGCGAGGCCTTCGTGTACGATCGCCCGGGCATCCCGTTCGACGCGCGATCGGCGATCGTTCCGCTCGGACAGAATGCCGACGACTTCCGCCGTGCACAGGAAGGCTTCCGGCGCACGCAGGCCGGCGGGTCCGGCGGCGGGCCGCTGCGCGTGAACGCGGCGAACGGCACCGGGACGTACGTCTTCGGCGCGCTCGAGTACACCAACGAGAACGAGGACCGGATCGCCTCGACAGCGCGCGCGACCTTCACCGGGCGCGAGGTGCGTAACACCTGGAAGGGCTTCGGGCGCATCGACCAGGGGTGGAGTCCCACGCAGACGACGACGCTCCGCATCGTCGCGAGCAGCGTCAATCGGGAAGGGCGGGGAAGCGGCATCGTCGCGCCGGAGGCGGACATCACCGTGCAGCGCATCGGCTCCGCGAGCGCGCTCGTGCACCGGTCGGCGCTGCGGGACGGACGCGCGAGCAACGAGGCGAGCGTGCAGCTCGGCACCTTCCGCTGGAACTACCCGCCGGCCGCCTCCGATTTCTCGCGTCCGCAGGTGACGATCCGGCAGGTGCAGGGGCGCGACACCGTGGACGTCGGCGTCGTGGGCTCCAGCAACTTCGTCTTCGACGAGCACGAGACGCAGCTTCAGCTCAAGGACGTGTTCGAGAGCGCGCTGGGCGGCCGCTGGACGGGGCACACGCTGCGCCTCGGCGCCGACGCCTGGCGCTCGGCGTTTCGGCTCACCGCGTCGAGCACCAACCCGAGTGGCGCGTACGTTGTGCTCGACGAAGCCAACATTCCGCGGCAGCCGGACGGGCGCTACCGCTTCGCGGACGTGCCGGCCAACGTACGCGTCCTCGGCTATACGGTGGATGCGGCGCAGAAGCAGGTGAATCTCTCGCAGACCCTCGTCGGCGCTTTCGTCGAGGACCGGTGGCGGCCCACGGCGTCGCTCACGCTGACGGCGGGGCTCCGCTGGGACTACGACGACCTGACGAGCCGCGGCAACAGCACGCCGGACCTGAACAACTTCCAGCCGCGCGTGAACGTCAACTGGATTGCGGGGCCGTTGACCGTGCTGCGCGCCGGCGCGGGACTCTACGCGGGGAAGCTCCCGTACGCCATCTACTCGGACGCCATCCAGTTCGGGCCGAACGGAAACCAGACGGTGACGTTCCAGGGGACACAAGCGCCGGCCTTCCTGCAGGGTCCCCGCACGGCAACGCTCGACCGCTCGAAGCTCCCGCCTGGTGAGATCCGCGAGCTCTTTGCGCTCGGGCTCCAGCAGCCCATGAGCCGCCAGCTGTCCGGGGGCGTGCAGCGCCAGCTCGGCACGCGGGCCGCACTCTCGCTCGACGCGGTGTGGGTGGACACACGACACCTGCCGCGCTCGTGGGACCTCAACGCGGATACGCATGGAATCGGTCCGGCGGATACGCTCTCGCTTCCGGTCACCGATGGCGACACGTTCCGTCCGGTCGCGCCGGTCCCCGGCAGCTACCGGCGGCACACCACGAGCGAGAGCGGCGGCCGATCGACGTACGCCGCGCTGTTCACGGCCTTCCGGGTCGACGCGACCCGCGAGATTGTGCTGGACGCCAACTGGGTCTGGTCGCACGCACAGGACAACACGGAGGACATCAACTTCAACGCGACGCAGGGAAATCGCTTCGACCTCGAAGGGGCCGACGCCGTGAACGACCGCCGGCACAAGGTCACCGTGCGGGCGACGTACACCGGCCTCCGGAACCTCACACTCTCCGGCATCGGGGACTATCAAACGGGGACGCCCGTCAACCGCATCGCCAACTTCCGCGACCTCGATGGCTCGGGGGACACCTTCGGCAACGGCTTCCTCGGGAACCAGGACCGTTACTACGGCGTCCCCCGGAACGGCGAGCGCCTGCCGAGCGCATTCCTCGTCCACACGAGCGCCGCGTACACGGTGCCGTTGCCGGGCGAGCAGCGGCGGCTCGCGCTTCGCGCCGATGTCTTCAATGTGTTCAATCGCGTCAACGTGAGCGGCATCGCCAACGGCATACCCGGTGGCGGAACGCGCACGCAGGTGGGGCGTCCGGGCGATCCGATCGTCATCGCGAACGTGGGCGCGCCGCGACAGCTCCAGTTCTCGGCACGCTATGCGTTCTGAGCCGCCCGGGGCGGCGCGGCGAGCACCGGCGCGGCGCGGGGTGCGGGCGACGCCGGCACTTGTCCTCACGGCGGCCCTCGCGGCCCTTGTCGCGTGCGGCGGCCGCGACTCGCGGAAGCGCGCCGCGAGCGGCGATCAGGGGCAGGAGACTGTGGCGGCGCTCGCGACGCTCCCGTGGGACTCGGTCGTCGCCCGCGCTCGGGGCACGGAGGTGATCTGGCGCATGTGGCGCGGCGATCCGTCCATCAACGCATATGTGGACGGTTGGGTCGCGCCGCGGCTGCGCGACCGATATGGCATCACGCTGCGTGCGGTGGAAGGGCAGGGGCCCGAGATCGTCAATCAGCTCGTTGTCGAACGTGAGGCCGGCCGTCACACGGGCACGGCGAGCCTCCTCTGGATCAACGGGGAGACGTTCTCCAACCTGCGACGCGAGCAGCTCCTCGCCGGCCCGTGGGCCGGACGACTGCCGAACGCCGCGTACGTGGACAGCACCTCGCCCATCGTCAGCCGCGATTTCGAGCAGGACCCTGCCGGCTACGAGAGCCCGTGGGGGCGGGTGCAGTTTGCGCTGATCTACGATTCGACGCGAACGCCGGCGCCTCCGCGCTCCCTCGCCGAGCTGGCCGCGTGGATTCGCGCGCACCCCGGCCGATTCACGCACGACCAGGGCTTCACCGGCACGACGTTCCTCAAGATGGTACTCTACGCCAAGGCGGGCGGCGTGCGCGGCCTGCAGGGCGGGTTCGACTCGACGCGATATGCGGCGGCCCGCAGCGGCGTGTTTGCCTGGCTCGACTCCCTGCGCCCATTCTTCTGGCGGGGCGGCACCACGTATCCGCCGGACGTCTCAGCGATGCACCGGCTGTTCGCCAATCGGGAGATCGACTTCAGCATGTCGAACAACCAGAACGAGGTCGTGACGAAGGTGCGGCAGGGCATCCTCCCGCCCACCGCCCGGGCGCTGCTCCTGACCGACGGCACGATCGCGAACACGCACTACCTCGGCATCGCCACGAATGCGCCGAACGCGGCGGGAGCGATGGTGGTCGCCGACTTCCTCCTCTCGCCCGAAGCGCAGCTCGAGAAGCTGAAGCCCGACGTGTGGGCCGACGGCACGGTCCTCGACGCAACGCGTCTGCCGGACGAGTGGCGCGCCCGGTTCGCTGCCCTGGACGCCGACCCGCGACAGCTCCCGCGCGACTCGCTCGCGAAGTATGCGCGTCCCGAGATCTCGCCCCGCTACCACGAGCGACTCGCGGCGGATTGGCGCTCGCACGTGCGGGGGCGCCAGCCCTGACGAAGCTTCCGATGTCGATCCGCATGTGTCTGCGGCGCGGGAGCGCGGCGGACCTGATCGGGCTCGGTGCCGGGGTGGTGCTCGCGGCCCCGGTGCTCGTGGGAATCGGATATGCCGCGGCCGCGAGTCTCGGCGTCGTCGGGCCGGGCGCGACGGCAGCGGGTGTCGAGCGGATCGCGCGGGTGCTTGCCGAGCGCACCACCTGGCGTGGACTCGGCTTGACCCTCTGGGTGGCCGTTCTCGCGACGGCGCTCGCGATGGCTGGAGCCGTGCTCGTCGCCGTACTGTTCCGCGGGGCCGGTTGGTTCGATCGCGTCGCGCGCGGCCTCGCAGTGCTCCCGCTCCCCGTGCCGCACCTCGTCGCCGGTGCGCTCGGGGTCTGGATTCTCGGGCAGAGCGGGGAGATCGCGCGTGTCCTCGCCGCGGTGGGTGCCGTGCGGATGCCCGCGGAAGTACCGGCGCTCGTCTACGATCGGTGGGGGATTGGCCTCGCCCTGACAATGGCGTGGAAGGAGTCCGCGTTCCTGGCCGTCGTCGCGACGGCGCTCCTCGCCACCCGGTCCGTCGATGTCGAGGACGCGGCGCGGACGTTGGGTGCGGGACCGCTCCAGACCTTCGTTCGAATCACGTGGCCCATTCTGTGGCGTGGGCTCCTGCCCGCCGTGATCGCGGTCTTCGTGTTCGTGGCGGGAAGCTACGAGGCGGCCGCGCTGCTCGCGCCAAGCGACCCATTGGTGCTGCCGCTCCTGGTTGCCGATCGAGCCTCGGACCCCGACCTCGGGCGCCGTGGCGACGCGTACGTCGCGACTCTGCTCCTGCTCGGGATTGCCGTCCTCGCCGTCGTCGCGCACGAGTGGACGCGCGCGCGATGGGAGCCGCTCGACCCATGACCGGCTCCCATCTCGCGGCCGCCGTCCCCCGGCCTGGTCCCGGCCGAATCGTCCGCGGAGTGCTGCTGCTCGCGCTGGTCGCGAGCTCGCTCGCACCGCTCGTCCTCCTCGCCATCTGGTCCATGAGCGGACGCTGGCTCTATCCCGCGCTCCTGCCCACGGAGTACAGCGCCGCAAGCTGGCGCGCACTCGGCGCGGAGTCGCTCGGGCCCGCGCTCGTGACGAGCGGCGCGCTCGCGGCTGCCGCGGGCCTCGTCGGATGCGTGCTGGCACTGCCGTTGGGCCGCGCGCTCGCCCGGCTACGTGGGTGGCGGCGACATGTCGGTGCCGCGGCGGCCTTTCTCCCCGTCGCGGCCCCGCCGCTGGCGCTCGGTACCGGCCTGCAGGTCGTGTTGCTCTCGGTCGGCCTGGGCGGCACGGTAGCCGGCGTGTTGCTGGCCCACCTCGTCCCCGCGGTAGGCTACCTCTCCCTCTTTTTCCTGGGCACCTTCACGCTGTTCGACGAACGCGTCGAGGCCGAGGCGCGAACCCTCGGCGCAACCCCGTGGCAGGTATGGCGTCACGTCCTGCTGCCGATGCTCCGCGGCCCCATTGTCGAAGCGGTGGCGCTGGGGTTCCTGATCTCGTGGGGTCAGTTCGCGCTCACGCTCGTGGTGGGCGGCGGGGCCGTGCGCGCGCTGCCGCTCGAGGTGTTCGCGCTCGTCCGGGCCGGGCAGGACCGTGCGGCGGCCGTGGGCGCGCTGCTCCTCGTGGTGCCGCCGGCCATCGGACTGGCGGCACTGCGGTGGGCCGCGCAGCGCACCGCGGTGGCGCCGGCGTGAGCGCGATGCCGACGCCACGAGCACCATCAGCGGAGCGGGACGACGACATCCCGGCGCTCGAACTGCGCGCACTCTGCGCGGCGTTCGGGAACGGCGCCGGCCTCACGGACGTGTCGCTTCGCGTGGGGAGCGGCGAGCGCGTGGCGATCGTGGGACCGTCCGGCGTCGGGAAGACGACACTCCTGCGTGCCGTCGCCGGCCTCGCGGCGATTGACGATGGCCACGTGCTCGTGCGCGGACAGGACGTCACCGCGCTCCCGCCGGAGCGCCGTGACGTCGTGTACCTGCATCAGACTCCCGTACTGTTTCCGCACCTCAGCGTCGGCGAGAACATCGCGTTCCCGCTGCGAGTGCGAGGCCAGCGCGGCGAGGCGGTGCGGCAGCGGGTGCGTGAGGCACTGGCCGCGGTGCGACTCGACGGGTTCGAGGCGAGGCCCGCGCACGCGCTCTCCGGCGGCCAGCGCCACCGTGTGGCGCTCGCGCGCGCCATCGCCGCGCGGCCGGCCGTGTTGTTGCTGGATGAGCCACTCTCGGCGCTCGATCCCGCGCTTCGCGCCGACGTTGGCGCGGCCATCACTGCGGCGCAGGCGGAGTACGGACCGGCGATGCTGATCGTGACACACGATCTCGACGACGTGGGCGCGCTCGCCGACCGGGTGGCGGCGCTCGTTGACGGCGGCGTCGCGCAGTGCGTGACACCGGACGTGCTGTTCGCCCGCCCCGCGACGCTCGCGGTCGCCCGCTTCCTCGGTATCTACCAGGAGCTCGTCGGCCGTGTACGTGAGGACGGGATGATCGCCTGCGCGCTGGGCGTCGTCGACGTTTCACGTGAGCGCCGAGGTGTGGCGTCCACGGCGTCCCTCGTCACGCTCGGCTTCCGGCCGGAAAGCGTGCGGCTCTCCGCGGCCGGATGCCGGCCTGACGCAGTGCGGGCACGGGTCGTCGGCATCAGGCACCGTCCGCGTGGCAGTACGCTGGTGCTCCGGCTCGAGGACGGCGGTGCGGAGTCGCTGGTCGAAGCGGCGATCGCCGGACAGGATGTGGCGTGCGATGTCGGCGACGAGGTCGTCGCGACACTCGATCCGCCTGACGTCATGGTCTACCCGCGCTGACGGACGGCTCGCGTGCTCGACGACCTGCTGCGTCGGCTCAAGGAGCGCCTGCTCATGCCGGCGGCGACCGTCGTCGGCAGGCGCATGCACCCGATGGTCGTCACCCTTGCCGCCTTCGTCGTCGGGCTCGGTGCCGCCGGATCGGCGGCGCTCGGGGCGAATCGCACGGCACTCGCGCTCTGGCTCGCGAACCGTGTACTCGATGGGTTCGACGGCACCCTCGCGCGTGCTCAAGGCGCGCAGAGCGACATCGGCGGCTATGTGGACATCGTTCTGGACTTCGTGGTCTACGCGGCCGTGCCGTTCGGGCTCGTGCTCGGCGCTGCCCCACCCGAGCGCGCGGCGCTCGCCATCGCCGCGCTCGCGATGGTCGCGAGCTTCTACGTGAATGCCGCCTCGTGGATGTACCTGGCGGCGATCCTCGAGCGGCGCGGCGCCGGTGCGGCGGCACGGGGCGAGCTGACGACGATTGCCATGCCGCGGGGGCTCGTTGGCGGCACGGAGACGATCGTCTTCTACGTCCTCTTCCTGGCGTTCCCGCGAAGTCTGTTCTCGCTTTTCATGCTCATGACGGCGCTCGTGCTGGTCACCGTGATGCAGCGTCTCGTCTGGGCGGTCCGTCGCCTCTGACTGCAACGAGGAGGCCCCTGCCTCCAGGCACACGGATCTCTTAAAATCCTGTGTCCGAAAGGACATCCGGGTTCGATCCCCGGTCCCGGCATCCGCGTGACAACCTCAGCACGGCTCACTCTCCGGCGCCGCGCAGCCGGCATCACCTCCGTCGGCCGCCGCCCGCCCCGCGCGCCAGGGCCACCGCCCGGCACGTCCTCCCGTGCTCGCAGTACCAGCCGTGCCGGTCGAGAAACACGAGATGGTTCACGGCGCCGCCATCGGCGCGTTCGATCACGCGGAACATCAGCTCCACGGTCGTGCCGGGGCCGCACTTGCGCAGGGGATCGAGCTCGCGGACCTCCACGTTCGGGCGTCGCGTGGCCGGCGTTGGCGCAGGGCGGCGGCCCTTCGCGTTGCGTGGGATGGCACGCATGCTAACTTGCTTGAGTTTAGACACTTGCGCTCCTGCACCGCGCAGCGATGGTGCCGCGCTTCGGAATATGTTCGGGACGCAGAAACTTAAGACGGGCCAGCACCCATGGCAACAGAAGTTCGGGAAATCATTCTGGATGACGCCGGGGCCGCGGAGCTCACCACGCTCGGGAAACGCGTGGAGATCCTGCGCATCGAGCGAGGGCTCTCCAAGCAGCGCCTCGCACGCCACGCCGGCACCTCGCGGCAGCAACTGTGGCGCGTGATGACCGGCAAGTCGGAATTGACGCCCTCCCTTCGCGAGCGCCTCGCATCGGCCCTGGCGGTGGAGTCGGCGGTAATCGCCTCGGGCGCCCGGCGGGACACCAATGGCGCAGCGCACGGCGTCGGGCTCGGGACGGCGCTTCCGGTCACCATCGCCGAATATCTCGCGGATCCGCATCACATCGCGGCGACGCTGCGCACGCTGCCCTCGGGCGACGCCGGCCTGCGCCTGCGACGCGCGTTGCTCGGTACGCTCGCGGACCTGGCCGCCGAGGGCGGGCACGCCGTGCCGACGGACGTGCTGGATCCGCATCGCGGCGGTCTCGCCGGAGAGATCTGACGCGCGACTGTTCCCCGGTCCCGTCGCGCGGCTATTTTCACCGTCATGACTGACGTCGTCGCGCTCGCCGCCGAACTGCTGGCCATTCAATCGTCCACCGGCTCGGAAGGGCCCGCAGTGGATTTCGTCTCCCGCTGGCTCATCGCGCGTGGGTGGAACGTGACGACCCAGGAGGTCGTGAAGGGACGCGCCAACGTGTGGGCCTCACGGGCCGGTGGAGGCGTGACGCTGTCCACGCACCTCGACACCGTGCCGCCCTACATCCCGCCGAGGCTCGAGGGCAAGCGGCTGTACGGCCGCGGTGCGTGTGACGCGAAGGGCATCGCCGCCGCGATGCTCTGCGCGGCGGAACGACTCGTGGCGGCCGGCGAAGAACGCGTGGACCTGCTCTTCGTCATCGGTGAAGAGAAGGGATCGGATGGCGCGCGCGCGGCGAACCACCTCGCCGCCACCAGCAAGTTCCTCGTCAACGGCGAGCCCACCGAGAGCAAGCTCGCGTCGGGAGCCAAGGGGTCGCAGCGCGTCATCGTCCGCACCCGCGGCCGCGCCGCGCACTCCGCCTACGCGGCGCTCGGTGTCTCCGCCATCGAGCCGATGCTGCGGCTGCTCCCGACAATCGGCGAGCTTCCGCTGCCAACCGATCCCGATCTCGGCGAGACGACCGTGAACATCGGCACCATTCACGGCGGCACCGAGGCGAACATCATTCCCGCGCTGTGCGAGGCCGAGCTCATGTTCCGGCTCGTGAGCGACGTCGCGCCCCTGCGCGATGCTGTCACGAGGTGGGCGGAGGGCACGGCGGAGCTCGAGTGGGGCTCCTACATTCCCGCGCAGCACTTCCACACCATCCCCGGCTTCGAGGTGGCACCGGTGGCGTACACGTCGGACATCCCGCTGCTCAGTCGCTGGGGCACGCCGCTGCTGTTCGGGCCCGGCTCCATCCACGTCGCGCACACGACGGACGAGTTCATCGACGTCGAGGAGCTGCGCGCGGCTGTCGATGCGTACGATCGCATCGTGAACGCGGTGCTCGCGTCATGAGTCGCGTGCCGGATCGCCGTACGCCGGTCGCGGTGCTCGGCGCCACGGGCGCTGTCGGACAGATGTTCATCCGTCTCCTCCAGGCGCACCCGTGGTTTCGCGTCGCCGAAGTGGCCGCCTCGGAGCGCTCGGCCGGCCGTCCCTATGCCGAGGCGGCGAGCTGGATCGGCGGCGACGAGATGCCCGAGGACGTCCGGGGCATGATCGTCCAGCGCTGTGATCCCGCGGAGATCACCTCGCGCCTCGTCTTTTCCGCACTCGATGCATCGGTGGCGGGCGAGGTCGAGGCGGCGTTCGCGAATGCCGGACGCATGGTGCTCAGCAACGCGAAGAACTTCCGGATGGAGGACGACATCCCGCTCGTCATTCCGGAAGTGAACGCGGACCACCTCGCGCTGCTCGACGTGCAGCGGAAGAACCGCGGCTGGAGCGGGGGCATCGTCACGAACGCGAACTGCGCCTCGATCATGGCGGTAATGCCGCTCGCGCCACTGCACGAGGCATTCGGCATCCGGAAGCTGTTCGTGGCCACCATGCAGGCGGTGAGCGGCGCGGGCTATCCCGGCGTGCCGTCCCTCGACATTCTCGGCAACGTCGTGCCGCACATCAAGGGCGAAGAGGCGAAGATCGAGACCGAGATCCAGAAGATGCTCGGCCGTCGGGTCGAGACGCGCATCGAGCCCGCGCCAATCGTGATCAGCGCGCATGCGAACCGCGTCCCGGTGGAGAACGGCCACACGGTGTGCATGTCGATCGGGTTCGAGGAGAAGGTGACGGCCGCGCAGGCGGACGCCGCACTTCGCGCGTGGCGCGGCGATGCGTCGGCGCGCGGACTTCCGAGCTCGCCCGAGCGAGCCTTGCTCGTGACCGACCATCCCGATCGGCCGCAGCCGCGCCGCGACGTGGACGTCGGGCGCGGGATGACGGTCACCGTCGGTCGCGTGCGCGACGATGCGCTCTTCGACGTGAAGCTCGTGGCGATGGGGCACAACACCATCCGTGGGGCGGCCGGCGCGTCCGTGCTCAACGCCGAGCTGCTCGTCGCGACGGACCGGATGAAGTCCGCGTGATCGTCTGCAAGTTCGGCGGTACGTCGGTTGGCGACGCGGAAGCGATCGCCCGCACGGCGGCGATCATCGCCGCTCGGCGCGACCGGCAGCCCGTCGTTGTCGTGAGCGCCCTCGGCGGTACCACGAACAAGCTGCTCCAGATCGCCGAGCAGTCGGCCAAGGGCCAGCTCATCGGCGCGCTGAGTGCCGTGGAGGGACTGCGGGACCGCCACCTCGGACAGGCCGAGCTGCTGCTCGTCGGCGATCCCGCGTCGTGTGCCGACATCTGCGGCGAGCTCTCGGCAATGTTCGACGAACTGGCCGCGCTGGCCGAAGCGCTCAAGACGCTGGGCGACCTGACCCCGCGCTCGCTCGATGCCATCGCGTCGCTCGGCGAGCAGCTGTCGTCGGTGCTCGTGGTCGCCGCGTTCCGCCAGCATGGGCTCGATGCGGAACATGTGGACGCGCGGCAGGTGATGGTCACCGACGCGCAGTTCACGCGCGCCGAGCCGCAGCCGGATGCCATTGCCGAGGCCGCGCAACGAGTGGTGATGCCCATCGTGCGGGCCGGCCGCATTCCCGTGATGGGCGGGTTCATCGGCGCCGCGCAGGGCTCGGGGGTGACGACGACGCTCGGCCGCGGCGGATCCGACTACAGTGCTTCGCTCATCGGCGCGGCGCTGCAGGCGGAGGCAATCGAGATCTGGACGGACGTGGACGGCATGCTCACGGCGGACCCGCGCGTGGTGCCCGATGCGCGGCTCATCGAGCGCATCGGGTTCGACGAAGCGTCCGAGCTCGCGTCGTTCGGAGCAAAGGTGCTGCACCCGAACACCATCGCGCCGGCGGTCATGCGCGGGATCCCGGTGTGGGTGCTGAATTCCGCGCGGCCTGAAGGCACGGGCACGCTCATCACCTTCGACACGCCACACCGCGCGGTCACCGCGATCGCCGGGAAGAGCGGCGTCACCCTCGTGAAGGTGCGCAGCCCGCGCATGCTGCTCACGGAAGGGTTCATGCGCACGCTGTTCGAGGTCTTCGAGCGCCACCACACCTCCGTCGATGTCGTGGCCACGTCCGAGGTGAGCGTGTCCGTCACCATCGACGACGCATCGCGCCTCGAAGTGCTGGTCGTGGAACTGCGCGATCTCGGCGACGTCACCATCGAGCGGAACCGCGGCATCGTCTCGATCGTGGGCAACGGCCTCAGTGATGGCGGCACCGCCATGGCACACGCCCTGTCGGCCATCGGTGACCTCCGCGTGCACATGCTCTCGCTGAGTTCCTCCGGCATCAACCTCACGGTCGTCGTCGATGGCGAGCAGGTGCATCCGGCCATGCAGCGGCTGCACGCGGCATTCTTTCCCGTGGTGGGCGGCAAGTGAGCCGCCTGCGCGTGGCACTCATCGGCATGGGGAAGATGGGCCGTGCCATCGCGTTGCTCGCGGAGGAGCGCGACTGCGAGATCGTGGCGCAGATCGATCCGTCGCTGCCGAACGCGGCGTCCATCTCGCGCGAAACGCTCGGCAGCGCGGACGTCGCGATCGAGTTCACGGTGCCTTCAGCGGCGCCGGCGAACATCCGCGCCTGCCTCGCCGCGCGCTGTCCTGTCGTCGTCGGCACCACGGGCTGGTACGCCGACCTGCCGGCGATCACGCGCGAGGTGGAACAGGCGGGCGGCGCGATGTTCGTCGCGCCGAACTTCTCCGTGGGCGTCGCGATCTTCGACCGTGTGGTCTCGGAAGCCGCGCGGCTGTTCGCGGGCGTTCCAGGCTTCGAGGCGCACCTCGTCGAGACGCACCACAGTGCCAAGCAGGACGCGCCGTCGGGCACGGCGGCGTCGCTCGCGCGCACGGCCGAGTTGGCGGCCGGACGGCCGCTCGCGATCACGAGTGTGCGCGTGGGCTCCGTGCCGGGTACGCACGAGCTCATCTTCGACGCACCGTTCGAGCAGGTCCGGCTCGTGCACGAGGCGCGGGACCGGCGCGTGTTCGCGGAGGGTGCACTCGTGGCCGCGCGCTGGCTGGTTGGACGCACCGGCGTCTTCGGCATGCAGGATGTCCTCTCACCGCGAAGGACCGGATCGAATGAGTGACACCAGGTTGGTGGGCTGCGGCACCGCCCTCATCACGCCGTTCACGGCGGGTGGCGCGGTGGATGAGCGTGCGCTGCGCGGGTTCGTGGACTGGCAGCTCGACGAGGGCATCGACTTCGTGGTGCCGTGCGGATCCACGGGCGAGGCCGCGACCATGACGACGGACGAGCACCGGCGCGTCGTGGAGATTACCGCCGAACAGGTGAACGGCCGTGTGTCGGTGGTCGCGGGCGCAGGCTCCAACGATACCGTCAAGGCAATCGCGCTTTCGCACGCGATGCGCGACGCGGGCGCGACGCATCTGCTGCACGTCTCGCCGATGTACAACAAGCCGCCGCAGCGCGGCATCGTCGCGCACTTCCGCGCTATCGCGGACGCCGTCACGCTGCCGATCGTCGTGTACAACGTGCCCGGCCGCACCGGCAGCAACATCGAGGCGGCCACCACCATCGAGCTGGCGGCGCATCCGCGCATCATCAGCGTGAAGGAGGCGTCGGGCAGCCTGCCGCAGATCAGCGACTGCATTCGCGGCAAGCCAGCCACCTTCACCGTCCTCTCGGGCGACGATGAGCTCACGCTGCCCATCCTGGCGCTCGGCGGCGATGGCCTCGTGTCCGTCGTGTCCAACGTGATTCCGAAGCAGATGGCCGAGCTGGTGCGGCTCGGTCGCGCCGGAGAGTTCGAGGAGGCGCGCGAGCTTCACATGCGGCTGCTGCCCTGGATGCGTGCCGCGTTCGTGGAATCGAATCCGATGCCGGTGAAGGCCGCACTCGCGATGATGAAGCGGTGCGAGAACGTGCTGCGGCTCCCCCTCGTGCCGCTGGCCGAGGCGCGCGTCGGCGTGGTGCGCGATGCCCTGCGTACCGCCGGGGTGACGCTGTGAGCGCAATCGCCCCCGTCCTCGACGACGCGTTCGTCGCGAAGCTCCTGCGTTACGCGGACACGCCTTCCGGCGAGACTCTGCCGCATGACGCGGAAGCGGTTGTCGATGCACTGCTCGGCGCGCTCGAGCACGGGGTCGTGCGCGCGGCGGAGCGTGACGACGCCGGCACCTGGAGCGCCGTGCCGTGGGTGAAGCGCGGCATTCTGCTCGGCTTCCGCGTCGGCCGCGTCGTGGACATGTCGCTGGGCGGTCATCACGGCGAGCCGCGGCTGGGGTTCTTCGACAAGCACACCTATCCGCCGCAGGCGATGCGCGTGGAGGGCGGCGTGCGGATCGTGCCCGGCGGCTCCTCGGTGCGACGGGGAGCGTATCTCGCGCCGGGTGTCGTGTGCATGCCGCCGATGTACGTGAACGTCGGCGCGTGGGTCGGCGCCGGTACGATGGTGGATTCGCACGCCCTCGTGGGCTCGTGCGCGCAGGTGGGCGAGCGCGTGCACCTCAGCGCGGCCGCGCAGATCGGCGGCGTCCTCGAGCCGGTGAACGCGGCGCCGGTGGTGATCGAGGACGACGTGCTGGTGGGCGGAAACTGCGGCGTGTACGAAGGGACCATCGTTCGCGCGAAGGCCGTACTGGCCGCCGGCGTGGTACTCACGCGCGGCACTCCCGTGTATGACCTGGTGCACGAGCGCGTGTATCGCGCGACGGCGGAGGCGCCGCTGGAGATTCCGGCAGGCGCCGTCGTGGTGCCGGGCGCCCGCCGCGTCAGCGGAGCCTGGGGCACTGAACAGGGTCTCTCGCTGCAGACTCCTGTCATCGTGAAGTACCGCGACGAGCGGACGGACCTCGCCACGGCGCTCGAAGGATGGCTCCGCTGAGCGCGTCTCGCGTGCGCGTCGAAGGGTCGCTGCGCGTGCCGGGCGACAAGTCGATCTCGCATCGCGCGCTGATCTTCAGCGCGCTCGCGACCGGCGAGTCGCACGTGCGCGGCATCCTGCCGTCTGCCGACGTGCACGCCACGGCGGGAGTGCTTCGCGCCCTTGGCGTGAGCGTCCCCGCGCTCGGCGCCTCGATGACGGTGCAGGGTGCCGGTCCCGCCGCTCTCCGCACACCAGATGTCGACCTCGACTGCGCGAACAGCGGGACGTCGGCGCGGTTGCTCTCGGGCGTCGTGGCGGGCGCGGGCATTACCGGCCGCTTCGTCGGCGACGCGAGCCTCAGCCGTCGTCCCATGCGCCGCGTGCAGCGGCCACTCGAGGCAATGGGTGCGCGTGTCGAGGTGAGTCCGCACGGTGGATTGCCGATGACCGTCGGTGGCGGTGCGCTCACCCAGATCGAGTGGGACAACACCACCTCCAGCGCACAGGTGAAGAGCTGCGTGCTGCTGGCCGCGCTCTGCGCCGGCGTGGAAGCCACCGTGCGCGAGCCGACGCGGTCGCGCGACCACACCGAGCGCATGCTCGCGGCGCACGGCGTGGAGGTGTGGGTCAACGAGAGCGCCGTGCTCCTCTTTGGCGGCCAGTCGCTCACGCCACTGGACCTCGACGTGCCGGCGGATCCATCGTCTGCCGCCTTCTTCGCGGCGCTCGCCGCGCTGTCGTCCGGCGGCACTTTGCTGCTCGAGGGCGTGTGCGTGAACGAGACGCGCACGGGATTCCTCGCGGCCCTGGTGGAGATGGGCGCGACGGTGGAGTTCGAGGGCAAGGCACTTCGCAGCGGGGAGTGGGTCGCGAACGTGCGCGTGTCCGCCGCGTCCGGTCTGCACGGCGTCACGATCGGCGGTGCGGCGATTCCCACGCTCATCGACGAGCTGCCGCTGCTGGCGTGCATCGCCGCGTATTCCGACGGCGAGACGCGCGTGAGCGGCGCCGAGGAGCTGCGCGTGAAGGAGAGCGACCGCATCGCGGCGGTGGTGTCGAACCTCCAGGCGCTGGGCGCCGACGCTGAGGAGTTGCCCGACGGCTTCGTCGTCACCGGCAAGCGTCCGCGGCTCCGGGGCACCGTCGTGACCCACGGCGATCACCGCATGGCGATGGCGTTCGGCATCCTCGCGGCACTGCCGGGGAACGAGATCGCCATCGACGACAGGGATTGCGTCGCCGTGTCGTATCCGGGCTTCTGGGACGACCTGCGGCGGGTGACGTCGTGAGCGCGTCGGTTTCGAAGTTCACGGTGATCGCGATCGACGGGCCCGCCGCGTCGGGCAAGTCGTCCACCGCGCAGTGGGTGGCCGAGCGGCTCGGCTACCTGCACGTGGATTCCGGCGCGCTCTATCGTGCGCTCACGGCCGCGACGCTCCGCTCCGACACGCCAGCGGCGGAGTGGACTGCTGACCTCCTGTTGTCGCACGGCCATCGGGTCACGCTCCGGCCGGGCGCCAGCGCGTTCGAGGCGCTCATCGACGGCGAGCCCGCCGAGGCGGAGCTGCGGGGCAGCGCGGTGACGGCGCACGTGTCGCTCGCGGCGACGATGCCGGACGTGCGCGCCTGGGTGAACGCGTGCGTCCGCCGCGCGGCCGAGACGCAGGATGTCGTCGTGGACGGGCGGGACATGGGCACCGCGGTCTTCCCGGAGGCGCCGCTCAAGATCTTCCTCATCGCCGACCCGTGGGAGCGGGCGCGTCGCCGGCTCACCCAGCGCCTCGAGCGCCGGCCGACCGAGGACGAGGTGGCGGGCGAGGTGGACGCACTCGTGCAGCGTGATGCCAAGGATGCGACGCAGACGGTGCAGGCGAAGGACGCCATCCTGCTCGACACCACCTACCTGACGCAGCCGGAGCAGGTGGAGCGCATCGTCGCGCTGGCGCACGCCGTAAGTCACCGCCCTGACGTGACTTAAGGTTGACGTCGGGCGCTGGGGCGCTTATGATTCATGGTTGGATCGAATATTCCGCTGCCGGGCCACATGCCCGTGCGGCACATTGCGCGTCCGCTGTTCGCGGATGCGCCTCCCTCTGACTCGTTGCGGCGAGCGAAAATATCCGCGATTTGGAGAACTCCTCTCTGTATGACTGAGCTCGAAACCCCACTCGACGTCGCCGCAGCCGCAGCGCTCATCGCCCGTGAGAAGCGTGACAAGCAGCGCGCCCAGCTCCGCCCGCTGGCCAATCTCCGCCCGGAACTCGTAGACGACGAGGGCTACTCGCCCGACGAGCTCGAGACGATGATGGAGATGTACAACGGGACGATGGCCTCGATTGACGAAGGTGAGATCGTCAAGGCCCGTGTGCTCGAGATCCGCGACAACATGGTCGTGCTCGACATCGGCTTCAAGTCGGAAGGCAGTGTCCCCCTCGAAGAGTTCAAGGACTTCCCCGATCTCAAGATCGGCGATGAAGTCGAAGTCCTCCTCGAGCACCTGGAAGACCAGGAGGGATCTGTCGTCCTCTCGAAGAAGAAGGCGGATTTCATGCGCGTGTGGGAGCGCATTCGCCTCGCCTACGAGAACGACCAGCCCGTCGAAGGCACGCTCGTCAAGAAGATCAAGGGTGGTGTCGTCGTCGACCTCATGGGTGTCGACGCGTTCCTCCCTGGCTCGCAGATCGCCCTGCGTCGCGTGCCGAACATCGACGAGCTCCTCGGCCAGAAGTTCGAGTTCAAGATCATCAAGCTCAACAAGCGCCGCCGCAACATCGTCGTCTCGCGCCGCGTGATCCTCGAGAACGAGCGTGCCGGCAAGCGTGAAAAGTTGATGAAGGAGCTGGAGAAGGACCAGATCCGGAAGGGCGTCGTCAAGAACATCACGGACTTCGGTGCGTTCATCGATCTCGGTGGCGTGGACGGCCTGCTGCACATCACGGACATGAGCTGGGGCCGCATCTCGCACCCGTCGGAGCTCGTGTCGATTGGTGCCGAGCTGGAAGTGAAGGTCCTGGATATCGACTGGCAGCGTGAGCGCATCTCGCTCGGCCTCAAGCAGCTCCAGTCGTACCCGTGGAAGGATGTCGCCGAGAAGTATCCGGTTGGCACGCGGGTGCAGGGCAAGGTGGTGAGCATCACGAACTACGGCGCCTTCATCGAGCTCGAGCCGGGCATCGAGGGCCTCGTGCACATCAGCGAGATGAGCTGGACGCGCAATGTGCGCCACCCGTCGAAGCTCGTGTCCATTGGTGAAACCATTGAAGCGGTAGTGCTGAAGGTCGATCCGAACGAGGAGAAGATCTCGCTCGGCATGAAGCAGACGGAGCAGGATCCGTGGGTCGTTCTACCTTTGAAGTACCCAGTTGGAACTCGCATCAACGGGAAAGTCCGGAACCTTACGAGCTTCGGTGCTTTTGTTGAAATCGAGCCGGGCATCGACGGCCTCATTCACATCTCCGACATGAGCTGGACGAAGCGCGTCCAGCATCCGTCGGAAGTCGTGAAGAAGGGCGACGCGGTGGACGTGGTGATCCTGAACATCGACAGCGAGAACAAGCGCATCTCGCTCGGCCTCAAGCAGGCCGAGGAAGATCCGTGGCTCCGCATCGGCGAGAACTATCCGGTCGGTACGGAGATGCGCTCGCACGTGGTCCGCTTGATGGACAAGGGCGTCGTCGTCGACATCGGCAACGATATCGAAGGCTTCGTGCCCATCTCGCAGCTCACGCTCGACGGCAAGCCGGTCAACAGCCCGGCGGACGTCGTGTATGAGACGATGCTGCTCGACACGCGTGTGCTCGAGGTGGATCCGATCCACCGCCGCATCGTGTTGAGCGTCGTGGGGATTCCGGAAGAGCAGCCGCCCAAGCCGGATACGCCTTCGAAGATTCATACGGACGACGAGCTGACTCCGCCCGAGATTCCCGCGGACCTCATGCCGCCGCTCGACGACGAGTAAGCAGCATAAATTGCACGACTGAACGGGCGGATTACCTTCGGGTCATCCGCCCGTTTGTTGTAAGCGTCCCAACCGCGCGAGATCGCCATGCAGAGTGTATTGATCGTCGGTGCAGGACCAACTGGTCTCACGCTCGCCGCGGTACTCTCTCGGCACGGCGTCCT
>JBBRZK010000057.1:0-27918 GCA_038236775.1 Gemmatimonadales bacterium | reverse complement strand
GCCTTGTCGTCCTGAGCGGAGCGAAGGACCTGCTTGCTGTCGCCCTGAGCGCAACGAGCACCCTTGTCGTCCTGAGCGGAGCGAAGGACCTGCTTGTCCTCGCCAGGAAGAGTGGAGTGAAGCGTCAATCTCGCGCATCACCCGAACCTCGCCAGCGCGACCCGCGCCACCGCCGCACCGGTGAACACCGCGAGCAACCCGAGCCCTACGCTGGCGACGATGTTGATCACCGCGAGCGACGCACTTCCGCCTTCCACGAGGCCGACCGTGTCGACGGTGAAGGTCGAGAACGTGGTGTACCCGCCGCACAGCCCCACCGCGAGCAGCAGCCGCGTGGCGTTCGCGTGCTCGCCCTGCCGCGCGACGATCACCAGGATCACGCCAAGCAGGAAGGAGCCCGTCACGTTCACGATGAGCGTGCCCACGGGAAAAGGCAGGAACGGGCCGACGCCGGCGCGCGGCACGAGGTCGTCCAGACGACGCTGCAGCCAGGTGCCCACGGCAAAGCGCGCGAGCCCGCCCACGGCGCTCCCGATGGCGACGTACAGATAGTTCAGCATGCCGGTGCTTTGCGCATTTCAGGGGACCAATCTAACGTGACTGCATCATGACTGCCCCCATCAGCCTCGCCGACGTCCAGGCCGCGCAGGACCGCCTGGCACCGCACCTCCAGCCCACACCGTGGCGGGCCTATCCCACCCTCGCCGCGCACGTACCGGGCGTCACGCTGTACGTGAAGCACGAGAACGTGCAGCCCACCGGGTCGTTCAAGGTCCGCAATGGACTCGCGACGCTCACCGCGCTCGACGCCGGCCAGCGGGCGCGCGGTGTCGTCGGTGCGACGACAGGCAACCACGGACTCGGCCTCGCGTACGCCGGCCGCGCACTCGGCGTGGACGTCACCATCTGCGTACCCCAAGGCAACAACCCCGAAAAGAACACCGCGCTACGGGCATGGGGCGCCACCGTGGTGGAGGAGGGCGCCGACTACGACGCCGCCACGCAGGTGGCGCAGCGGCTCGTCGACGCGCGCGGCCTCACGCTCTGTCACTCCACGAACAATCCGCAGGTCCTCGCGGGCGCGGGCACCATGACGCTCGAGATCCTCGCGCAGTGTCCGGACCTGGAGGTGCTGATCATCGCCGTCGGTGGTGGTTCGCAGGCCGTCGGCGCCATCACCGTGGCGCGCGCGCTGCGGCCGGACGTTCGCATCATCGGCGTGGGTGCGGCGGGCGCCCCCGCGGGTTACGACGGCTGGCATGCGCGCGCGATGCGCACCACGCCGCGCGCGGATACCATCGCCGAGGGAGTTGCTACCCGCTCCACCTATCCGCTCACGTTCGACACCCTGCTCGATGGCCTTGCCGACTTCGTGAAAGTGACGGATGCCGATATCGCGGAAGCGGTGCGCGTGATCCTCTCGGCCACGCACCACCTCGTCGAGGGAGCCGGCGCCATGGGGATCGCCGCGGCCATGCAGCTTGGCGAGCAACTGCGCGGGAAGTCGGTGGGCGTGGTGTTCTGCGGCGGCAACATGGACTCGGGCGTGCTGCGTCGCATTCTCAATCGCGAGCTCTGACTCCTCTGTCATCCTGAGCGAAGCGAAGGATCTGCTTCTCACGCCGGGCGAGCGAAAAGCAGATCCATCGCTACGCTCAGGATGACAACGGTGTGGGCTCAGGATGACAAAGGTGGCGCACCACCGCGCTCGCACCGCGAACCTCTCAGCTCACCTTCCGCGTCTTCCGCTTGAGGAAGTCCATCAGGATGAACTGGCCGAGCGTCATCGTGGTGGTGAAGTACGCCTTGCCCCGGCTGATCTCGCTCATCCGCTTCACGAACTCCACCAGTGCACGGTCACGGGCGAGCATGAACGTGTTGATCATGATCCCCGACTTCCGGCACGCCGCCACTTCCTCGAGCGTCTTCTCGATGACCGTGACGTCCAGCCCGAACGAGTTCTTGTAAATGCGGCCATCCGGCATCGTGAGCGCGCTCGGCTTGCCGTCCGTGATCATGATGATCTGGCGCATGTCCTTCTTCTGCGCCATCAGCAGCCGCCGCGCGAGCTTCAGCCCCTCAGCCGTATTGGTGTGATACGGACCCACCTGCGCACTCGCCAGCGTGGCCAGCGGGATCTCCTCGGCCGAGTCGTGAAAGAGCACGACCTTGATGGAGTCGCCGGGGAACTGGGTGCGGATCAGGTGCGTGAGCGCGAGCGCAACCTTCTTGGCTGGTGTAAAGCGATCTTCGCCATAGAGAATCATCGAGTGCGAGCAGTCGAGCATCAGCACCGTCGCGCAGCTCGACCGGTACTCGGCCTGCCGCACCATGAGGTCGCTGTACTCGAGATCCATCGGCACCTCGATACTGCCGGTGCGCATCATTGAGGCTTTCAGCGTCTCGTTGACGTCGATGTTCAGCACGTCGCCGAACTCGTACGGCTTGCTCCACCCGTCTGACTCGATGCCCGTGGCGAGATAGGGCGTGTCGTGGCTGCCGAAGCTCGACTTGCCGAGCGAGCCGAGGAGGCCGCGCAGGGTCTTGTAGCCGAGGAAGTCGATGCCCTTGTTCGTGAGGTTGAAGTTGACGTCCTTGCTCGCGGCGTGGGCCATCGAGCCCTTGCCCTCCACCGGCTGGTGGCCGGCCGGCATCTGGGGCGGCGTCTCGAGGTTGAGGTAGCCCTCCTTGATGAGCCGCTGCACCAGATCGTCGAGCAGCTTGGCGAGCTTCGCCTGTGCTTCCTCGTCGCCGTCGCCGCGGAGGGCCTCGAGCATCTCCGGGGTGAACTGGCCGCTCTCCATGAGCGCCTCGAGGATCGCTTGCTTGAGGGACTCGAGGCTGCGGTCGCCGGGCTCGTCGAAGCCCATGCCGTAGTAGGGCTGCCCCTCGCCGCCGGCAAAGCCGGACTGCAGCAGGAAATCGGCGAGCTTGTCGAGCAGCGACTGGAGATCGACCGCGTCGGCCATCTCCGGCGAGAACTTGCTGTACGTGTGAAAGCGCATGGCGATTCTCCTCCATGAGAAATACCGCCCGTGCCGCCGAAGTGCCAATGGGACCGAGGACCTATATTCCCTCCGTGCCATCCGCCACGTCCATCAACCCGTTCCGGGTCTTCCTCCGTCACCGGAACTTCCGGCTGTTCCTCATCGGCCAGACGCTGTCGCTCATCGGCACGTGGATGCAGGCGATGGCGCTGGGATGGCTCGCGCTGGAACTGTCGAACAGCGCGTTCCTGGTGGGACTGGTGGCCACCGCGTCGTCGATCCCGATCCTGATCTTCACCATGCCGGCCGGCGCGATGGTGGACCGGTCGGACAAGCTGCGGCTCGTGAAGATCGCACAGACGGCGTTCCTCATCGACGCCTCGCTGCTCTGGTGGCTCACGTATACCAACCGGATGACGATCGGCCTGCTGCTCGCCCTCGCGTTCGTGAGCGGCCTCATCTCATCCGTAGAGATCCCGGCGCGCCAGTCGATGTTCATCGACCTCGTCGGTCGCGACGACCTGCCGGACGCCATCGCGCTCAACTCGAGCGGGTTCAACCTGGCGCGCGTCGTGGGGCCCGGCATCGCGGCGGTGGTGATCGCGCGGCTCGGCATCGCGTGGTGCTTCTTCCTCAATGCCGCGAGCTTCATCACGGTGCTCATCGGCCTGTTCATGATCCACCTGCCCGACTGGGTTGCGCACGAGACGCAGGACAGCCCGTGGGAAGGGGTGCTCGAGGCGCTGCGCTACATGCGTGACACGCCGAAGGTGCGCGCCCTCATGACGATGGTGACCGTCTATTCGATCCTCGGTGTCCCAGTGCTCGCGCTCATGCCGCTGGTGGCGCGCGACATGTTCGGCCTCGGTGCGGCGGGCTATGGACTGCTGATGTCGTGCCTCGGCCTCGGTGGCCTGGCCGGCGCGCTCGCCCTTGCAGGCGCCGGTTATCGCGTGTCGCGCGTGCGGCTGCTCATCGGCGCGTCGATGGCGTGGCCGGTGCTCCTGCTCGCATTCTCCTTTACACGTGTGCCGTGGATGGGATACATGCTCCTGCTGGCGAGCGGGTGCACGATGATCCTGAACGGCGCCATCTCCAACGGCCTCCTCCAGACCATCGTCCCCGACAAACTGCGCGGCCGCATGATGGCGGCCTACGGGCTGGTCGTCGTGGGGCTCGCACAGGTGGTTGGCGCGTTCGTCGCCGGCAGCGTCGCGAACGTCATCGGTGTCGCTGCATCGATCGGCGGCGCGGCTGTTCTCATGCTGCTGTTCGGGCTCTGGGCGTTCTTCAGGCGCCCAGAGCTGCGAACGCTCTAGCTACTTCAGCTTGTCGAGCTTGTCCTGCGCGGCGGCCATGTGTGCCTGGAAGGCGGGGGCCACCTTCGTGACGAGGTCCTTCACCTCCTGATTCTTCAAGGCCGGCAACAGCGTGGTGGTCATCGCGTCGAGCACCGCCTTGTGATATGCCACCTCGTGCGTCAGGAACGCGCGGTCGAACGCACGACCCTTCGCGGCACGCAGTGCCTTCATCGCCGCAGCGTGATCCTTCGCCATGCCGAACTCCTTCGGCGGGGTCGGCGTGACGCCGAGCTTCTTCGCGAGATCGCGGCCCTGATGGCGCACCATCGTGTGGTCGTGCACGAGCATCGCGCCGAACGCACGGATGCTCTTCGTCGTGCCCTTCTGCTTCGCGAGCGCGCCGGTCTCGATGTCCCACGTATTGGCGGCGTCGAAGATCGCGACGATCGTCGGGTCGTCGAGCTTCGCCTGCGCGCGAGCCTGACGCGGAACCACGAGAAGGGTGCCGGCCAGCAGGACGGCGGCGGCGACGACGCGGGGTCTGAACATGTGAGCGCTCCAGCATGAGGGTGAGGGGACGTCGGCGCCCGATCGTGGCGCCGATGACAGAAAGAGTGCGCCGCGTCGAATAATAAGTCAAGGAAATACTTGACTTATTAATTCCACCACTATCTTTCACCCAACCCGGAGGACATCGATGCGCTGGTGGGAAGAGCAGGTCGGAGGTACCACACGCGGGCGGTTGATTGCACTCCTGCGGCGCGGTGTGTCGACGATCGAGGAGCTGGCGGCCGCGCTGGGCATCACCGACAATGCCGTCCGAGCCCAGATCGCCACGCTCCAGGAGGCGGGCATCGTCGAGGGTGCGGGCACCCGACACGGTGCAGGAGCGGGCAAGCCGGCAACGGTCTACCAGGTGGCATCGAGTGCCGAGCCGGCGCTCTCCGCCGCCTATGCGCCCGTGCTCGTGGCGCTCCTCGAGTCGCTCGGGGACAAGCTCACCGCCGGAGAGCTCGACGCAGTGCTTCGCGATACCGGCATGAGGCTCGCGCCCACCGAGCCGGACACCGGGCGCTCAATCGAAGCGCGCGTCCGCTCGGCGGCAGCGCTCCTCACCGCGCTCGGCGCGGAGATCGACGTCGTGCGGACGCGCGACGGGTTTCGGCTGCACGGCTACGCATGCCCGCTCTCGGCGGCGGTTCGTGCGCAGCCGAACGCGTGTCACGCCGTGGAATCGCTCGTGGCGGGAGTGGTTGGCGCGCCGGTGCGCGAGTGCTGCGACCGCGGTTCGAGCGCGCGGTGCCGCTTCGAGATCACGAGCCGGTCGGCCTGAGCGCAGCCGCGTCGTCATCCTGAGCGCAGCGAAGGATCTGCTCGTTGTCATCCTGAGCGCAGCGAATGTGGTGTCATCCTGAGCGCAGCGAAGGATCTGCTCTTTGTCATCCTGAGCGCAGCGAAGGATCTGCTCCTTGTCATCCTGAGCGCAGCGAAGGATCTGCTCCTTGTCATCCTGAGCGCAGCGAAGGATCTGTTTTTCGCCGATCGTCGCGCAGCGTGCGGTTGTGGGCGCGATCGCATCGAAGGAGTAAGCGCCTGGGCGATGATTCCACTCTGGCCTCGCCGAGGCAACCGAGGGCTGGCGCGCACCGACATGGCGCGCGCCACATATTTGTTTGTACGCTGAGGGTTGCAAGAATTGCGAAACCGATTACGACGCACATGTACTCGACCTGCCTGTTCTGCAATCAGCCCCTGGGACGGAACGACGCGATCGAACACTTCCCCGTCGGCCGCCGCCTCGCGTTCGATGCTGCGAAAGGCCGGCTCTGGGTAGTGTGCCGCAAGTGCGAACGCTGGAACCTCACGCCGCTCGAGGAGCGGTGGGAAGCCATCGAGGAATGCGAGCGGTCCTTTCGCGACACGAAGTTACGCGTCTCCACGGAGCACATCGGCCTCGCCCGGCTGCGTGAAGGCATGGAGCTGGTGCGCATCGGCGAGCCGCAGCGGCCCGAGATGGCGGCGTGGCGATATGGCGACCAGTTCGGGCGACGTCGTCGAAGGCAGTACGTACTCGCCGCGGGTGCCGTCGCGGCGGTGGGGACGATCGTGGTTGCGGGGCCGCTGCTCGGGTTCGCGGGCCTGGGCTCGCTCTACCCAGGGATGAACGGCTTCCAGGCGGTCCGCGCCATCTACTCGCACCACAAGCTCGTTCGCATCCCGTCGCCGGACGGCGGCACGATCACGCTGCGGTTCGCGGACCTCGCGAAGGCGCGCCTCCAGCGCGCCGGTGAAGGCGTCACGCTCGTGATTCCGCGGGTGCCCTCACGCAGCAAGCCATGGTACCGCTATGACCGCGGCGTGGAGACGACGTTGCTGTCGGGTATCGACGCAGTGCGGGCGGCTGGCGTCATCCTCCCCATGCTCAACCGCTCTGGCGGTTCGCGCAAGGACGTCTCGCGCGCCGTGCGGCTCATCGAGGACGCCGGCGACCCGCTACGTCTCTATCGGAAGTGCGCCGACGTGCTCGGCGCCATGTCGGCGAGCGGCCTGCATCGGAGCAAGTTCGGCGACGCGCTCACGCGACTGCCAACCGCGGACCGACTCGCGCTGGAGATGATGGCGCACGAGGATGCCGAACGTCGCGCGCTGGAAGGCGAGCTGCACGTGCTGGAGGAGATGTGGCGGGATGCCGAGGAAGTGGCCGGCATCGCGGACGACATGTTCCTGCCGCCCTCCATCGACGAAGGCCTCGCGCGCCAGAAGCGCGCGCGCGACCAGGAAGGATAGGTGTACTCCACCTGCATCTTCTGCTCGCAGTCGCTCGGCCGCAACGAAGCCATCGAGCATTTTCCCGTCGGCCGACGTCTCGCCTTCGACGCCGCCAGGGGACGCCTCTGGGTGATCTGCCGGAAGTGCGAGCGCTGGAACCTCACGCCGCTCGAGGAGCGGTGGGAGGCGATCGAGGAATGCGAGCGCGCCTTCCGCGACACGCGGCTTCGGATGTCCACGGAACACATCGGACTCGCCCGTCTTCGCGAAGGCGCTGAGCTCGTGCGCGTCGGGGAACCGCAACGGCCGGAGATGGCGGCGTGGCGCTATGGCGATCAATTCGGGCGGCGCACGAGACGCAACGTGTTGTACGGCGTTGGACTTTCCGCCGTCATCGTCGGCGCGACGTGGGGTGCCCCCGCGCTCGGTATTGCCGGCCTGGGCAGCGGTATAACGCTGCTGATGAACGCCGGCATTCACTGGAGGCATCGTCGCTCGGTGATCGCGCGAGTGCCGGTGGCGCAGGACGACGGCAGCGTGGCGCGGCTGCCGCTGGCGCGTCTGCACGTGGCGCGCACGTCGCTCGTCCAGCGTGACGGTCACTGGGTGCTCGACGTCCCGTACCTCAGCTCGGGCGAGCGCCTGCAATACACGTCCAACGGCCTGCGCCATCTCACGGAAAGTGTCGAGCTCACCGGCGATGAAGCGCAGCGCGCCGCCGCCCTGATCCTGCCGCACGTCAACACGCTGGTCGGTCGATCGCGAACGGTGCAGGACGCCGTACGCGTGATGGAGGATGCCGGCAGCGCGGAGTCGGCCTTCGCCACTGCCGCGCGCATTCAACCGTCGGTGCGATGGACGCTGGCCAGCGGCAAGACGATGGCCGGTTCACTCGCCTCGCTGCCCGCGCCGGTGCGCCTCGCGCTCGAGATGGCCGCCCACGAGGACGCCGAGCGTAACGCGCTGGAAGGCGAGCTGCACGTGCTGGAGGAGATGTGGCGGGACGCCGAGGAAGTCGCCGGTATTGCGGACGACATGTTCCTGCCCAAGTCCGTCGACGAGAATCTCGCGCGCCTCAAGCAGGAACGCGACGACGCCTGACGGAGCTACGCCGTCGTCCGTCCCGCTGTCCGCTCCCCGAACCGTCCACGCGCGACGTGCACGACCAGCGCGGCGGCGCCGTCGAGCCCCAGCCACGCCGTATTCACGCAAAGCTCGTAGTTCGCGACATCCATCCAGTCGCGATTGAAATGCCGCTTCACGTACTCGGCCCGCTGCTCGTTCATCGTCGCGACCTTCTCGCGCGCCTCCGCCGGCGTCACGCCCCGGTGCGCTACTGCATACGCGACAAGCGCCTCCACCGGCGCGTAGCAGAACACGTGCAGTGCGTCGTCGCGGGACGCCAGCAGGCACTGTGCGCCACGCCCCACGATCACGGCCGGCCCGGCGAGCACGGCCTCCTGCATCACGCGCCCCGTCACCTCGACAATGCGCGTCTCGCTCGGCGACGTCTCGCGGGTTCCTACTGTGGGCATCATCTCCGGAGCGGAAAGCGAGATGGCCGACGCGAGACGCTCGACCAGGGACGGCAGGCGCTCCTCCCGTGCCGACACCTCCGCCGCCGTGATGCCGAGCCGCGCGGTGACCTCGTCGATCATCGCGTTGTCGTACAGCGTCCAGCCGAGCGCCTTTGCCACGCGCGCGGCCACGGCGGAACCACCGGCGCCGTACTGGCGCGAGATCGTGATGATCGGCATCAACCCCGGGGCGTGAGCCGTCGCAGCCGCACCTGCTCCACCACCTCGAAGCCGAGGGCCGACCACGCCCCTTCGGCCGATTCACTTCCGGCGACATTGTGCAGCCGCATCTGATCGAGCCCGCGGTCGCGCGCCCAGCGGTCCGCCGCGCGAAGCAGGGCGCGAAGCACGCCTCGGCGCCGATCCTCCGGCCGTACGTAGACGGACGACACGTACGCATAGCGCTGTGGATCGAGCAGAGGTGATCCGATGGACTCCACGCAGCGCAGGATGCCCGTTGCCACCTGATCCTTCTCGGCGAGGAAGATGGCTTCCTGCGTCGAGCCGAGTTGCGCGGTGAACAGCTCGCGCGCGCGCCGCGTGACATCGGCGCGCAGGCGCCCGTACACGGGATGGTTCGGGTGCTCGCGGAGCAGGGCGAGTCGGAGGTCCAGCACCGCATCGACGTCCCGCACGCCCGCCAGCCGCACGCGCACGTCAGGCGACCCACCGGCGACCGGGTCGGCAACGAGCGGCTCCGGCTGCGCGCGAGAGGTCATGCTCAGGCCGAGAGCCCGCCTCCGAAGAGGTCCTCGTTCGGCCGACGGCGCCGGCGCTCGGGCTCGGCACGGCCGTACAATCCCCCGTCCGAGCGCGAGATCTTCTTGCGCGCCACCAATGCCTCGAGCACCAGCTCGCAGGCGGCCACCGTCTGCGGCGCGTCGCCGTCCGCGGCGAGTCCCACGTGGTGCACGAGCTCGAGCAGGCCGGGCACCGACCCAAACGCCGCCTGCATCGTGGCCGCGCGTTCGTCCTCCGTCACCTGGAGCGCACCGCCCTCGTCGAACCAGATCACGACGTCGTCCGTATTCACGCCGCCGGCGCGCTCGCTGAACGTGGCGTCGGCCGCGCGGCGGATCAGCTCACGCGCGATGGCGTGGCCGCCGACGAGCTCTCCCTCGTATTCCAGCTCGATCTTGCCGGTGATGGCCGGCTGCGCCGCGTACACGTCCGAGATGCGCGGCACGATCTCTTCCTCGCCGGTGATGATCGCGCGCCGCTCCGAGTTGGAGATCACGTTCTCCATCACGCTGATGGGCATGCGCTGCGACACGCCGGAGCGGCGGTCGATGCGCTTGTCCGTGCGCGCCTCGAAGGCGATGCGCTCCACCACCTCCGCGATGAAGTCGGGGATGCGCACGGGCCGCGCGTCGCGCTTCGTCCACGATTCCTGCGCCGTGATCGCCATCCCGAGCTCCACCGACTCGGGATAGTGCGTGATGATCTCGCTGCCGATGCGGTCCTTGAGCGGCGTGATGATCTTGCCGCGCGCCGTGTAGTCCTCGGGATTCGCGGTGAAGCAGAGCTGGACATCGAGCGGCAGGCGAACCGGATAGCCCTTGATCTGCACGTCGCCCTCCTGCATCACGTTGAAGAGGCCCACCTGAACCTTCCCCGCCAGGTCAGGGAGTTCATTCAACGCGAAGATGCCGCGATTCGCCCTCGGCAGCATGCCGTAGTGGATCGTCAGCTCGGACGAGAGCACGTGCCCGCCGCGCGCCGCGCGGATGGGATCGAGGTCGCCGATCATGTCGGCGATCGTGACGTCCGGCGTGGCGAGCTTCTCGACGAACCGGCTGTCCTGGTCCACCCATGCGATGGGCGTGTCATCCCCCGCCTCGGCGACGAGGTTCTTGCCGTAACGCGAGATGGGCGCGAAGGCATTGTCGTTCACCTCGCTGCCCGCGATGATCGGCATGGCGTCGTCGAGCAGGCCGACGAGGGCGCGCAGGATCCTCGACTTCGCCTGTCCGCGCAATCCGAGCAGGATGAAGTTGTGCCGCGAGAGCAGGGCGTTGACGATCTGCGGCATCACGGTCTCTTCGTAACCGAGCACGCCCGAGAAGAGCGGGCCACCGGCCGCGAGGCGCGCCAGCAGGTTCTGTCGCATCTCGTCCTTCACCGACCGCGTCCGACGATCAGCGGATCCGTATGATGAGCGCGCCAGCGCGCCTAGTGTCTCTGGATACGACGCCACACTTCCTCCGGCATTTGAAGTCCCTTCGTGAATCAGTGCGGGAGCGGGAGCCCACGCAAGTCCTCTTTCGCGGTGCCGTAACACAGAATCTCACCGGCGCTCTCGGCTTAAGTCCGCGCGTTGGACGGGGTCTTGCGCCAGTGCGGGCCACAAGGACCCATGTCGTTGCGGATCCTCCGGATTTAACGGAAAGGACGGATAGCGCCTCAGTCGGATCCTCGTCCCCATTTCACAGAACTTGTCAAGCAGATCCTTCGCTTCGCTCAGGATGACAAGGCTTGTCATCCTGACCGAAGCGCCCGCCCTGAGCGGAGCGGAACTTGTCATCCCGAGCAAAGCGAAGGATCTGTTTGTCATCCTGAGTGAAGCGAAGGATCTGCTCGAGGCAGTACCCGGCCCTTTCCGTTCAATCCGAAGCATCCGAATACCCCTGGGTTCGCGTAACTCGTCGCGGCGGAAACCACTAACCAACGCGAGACACCGCTTGCCGACCGGCGCGTGTGGCAGCGGAAATTCAGGGGACAGCCACTGGGGCGTGGCGGAAATCGCCAACTCGCCGACGCCCGCCCGTACACTACACCAGCTCGACCTCGACCTGGTTGTCGTAGAACACCGGCCCGTTCCCCAGGTCCGTAACGCGCTGGGACGTCGTCTGGTTCACGTTGGCTCCGTCGTCGGCGAGCTTGCCCCACCAGATGGATGGCGCCCACGCCACACCCTCGCGAATCCCCGGTTCCACGCGCGCCTTCGCGATGAACGCGCCCCGATCGTTGTGCACCGTGCACATCGCGCCCGCCGAGATGCCGCGGCGCCCCGCGTCCGCCGGATGGAGGAGCACCTCGGGCTCATGCGCCTGCCGTCGGAGCGAGGTCACGTTCACGAACGTCGTGTTGAGGAACGTGTGCGCCGGCGACGAGATCAGCGTGAGCGGGTAGCGCGCCACGAGCGCGGGTTCGCGCTCCAGGGATTCGTACGGCGGGATGTACGTGGGCAACGGATCGAAGCCGAGCGCCGCCATGCGCTCGGACACGAATTCGCACTTGCCGCTCGGCGTGGTGAACCCGCCGTCGGCGAACGGGAGGAACGGCGTGGGCACGTTGAGGCGCGTCCAGCCGTGTTCCAGCAACGCATCGAGCGTGACGCCCTCGAGCTTGGGTGACTGCGACGCCAGCGCCTGGCGGATGAGGGTGAGGTCGTCGTCGCGGAATGCGGGATCCGTCATGCCCATGCGCGCGGCGATGAGGCGGAAAATCTCGCTGTTGGGCTTCGCCTCGCCCAGGGGCTCGATGGACGGCCGGTTCAGCGTGACGTAGTGATGCCCGTACGCGAAGTGGATGTCCCAGTGCTCGAGCTGCGTGGTGGCCGGCAGCACGATGTCGGCCCAGTCGGCGGTGTCCGTCTGGAAGTGCTCGAGCACCACGGTGAACAGGTCTTCGCGCGCGAGGCCACGGAGCACGGCGTTGCGGTCCGGGGCGACGGCGGCGGGGTTGCTGTTGTACACGACCATCGCCTTCACGGGCGGCCCGCCGACGCCGGCATCGGGGAGCGTGAGCGCATCGCCGAGGCGGATCATGTTGATCGTGCGCGCCGCCGGGCCGAGGTCGGCGCGTTCGAGCGCGGCGCGGTTGAACTGGAAGTTGGCCGAGGTGGAGAGTTGCACGCCGCCGCCAGCGCGACGCCAGTGACCCGTCACCGCCGGCAGGCAGGCGATGGTGCGCACGGCCATCCCGCCCCCTGCGTGACGCTGGAGGCCGTAGTTCACGCGAATGAACGCCGCCCGCGCGCGACCGAATCGTTCACCCAGGGAAACGATCGTCTCCGCCGGAATCCCCGTGACGATTGCCGTGCGCTCCGGCGTCCACTCCGCGGCGCGCTCGCGCATGGCCTCATGGCCGAGCGTGTGGCGCTCGAGGTAGTCGCGATCCTCGAGGCCGCGGGCGAAGATCACGTGCATCATGCCGAGTGCGAGGGCGGCGTCGGTGCCGGGTCGAATGGGCAGCCATTCGTCGCACTGCATGGCCGTGCGCGTGCGGATGGGATCGATGCAGATGATCGTGGCGCCGCGCTCGCGCGCCTGCAGGATGAACGGCCAGAGGTGCGGATTGGCCGTGAGGGTATTGGTGCCCCACAGCAGCACGAGGTCGCTCTCCGGCACGCCCTCGCTGTCCGCGCCGACGTTCGCGCCCACCGTCATGCGCATGCCGACGGTGCCCGCCATCGAGCAGATGGTGCGGTCGAGCCTCGACGCGCCGAGGGCGTGGAAGAAACGGTGGTCCATGGAGGAGCCCTGGACGAGACCCATCGTGCCCGCGTAGGAATAGGGCAGGATGGCCTCCGGCCCATCCGTCGACCGCGCGATGCCCCCGAGGCGCTCGGCGATCTCGTCGAGCGCCTCGTCCCACGAGATGGGCGTGAAGGATCCACTGCCTTTCGCGCCACTGCGCCGCAGCGGCGTGCGGAGGCGGTCGTCGTGATAGGTGCGCTCGACGTACCGGTTCACTTTCGCGCACAGGAAGCCCTGCGTGAACGGGTGCGCGGGGTCGCCCGCCACGCGCACGGCGCGTCCATTCTCGACGGTGACGAGCATGGCGCATGTGTCGGGGCAGTCGTGCGGGCACGCACCGCGAACGATGGTGGCGCCTTCCGTGGCGAGAACCTTTCGCAAATTTTCCATAGTGGTGATCGGGGAGCTGATTGCCTCGGGCCAAGCTATACGCATCACGCGTCGGAGACCACGGCGCGGGCTGGCGCCCATGCATGAGCAGGGTTCCAAGTCATTGCCGCCAAACGCGTTGGGTCGAAAATGGCGGCGCATCTGACGAACTTGTCCGGGTGACGCAACTACCGGTGCGAGAGTGACGGTGGCACAGGCGGCCGCCGCCGCGCACGAAGCCGTTGGGGCGCTTTCACTTGGGCCGCCTCAATTCACTCTTGACACGACGCCTCGAAATTCTAAGTTTCACGCCGCATGAAGCCGGGCACCGAGTACGTGCGCGGACCAACGCGTCATTCACCGAAACCATTCAGGAGACACACATGAAGCGCCTGGCCCTTGTCGCAGTCGTGCTCGTCGCCGCCTGCAGCACGAAGGAAACCCCCAAGGCTGACACCGCCGCTCCGGCGATGGCACCTGCACCCGCGATGGCAGCCGACACGGCCGCGAAGACCGCGGACTCGGCGATGTCGTCCATGAAGATGGATACCGCCAAGGCGAAGCTTGACACGGCCGCGAAGAAGGTCGAAGAGGCGAAGGGCGCAGTGAAGGGCGCGGCCAAGAAGCCGTAATCTTCAGCACCGTTCGAGCTGCACACAGGGGGCGGCACACTTTCGGGTGTGCCGCCCGCTCTGCTTTTGTCATCCTGAGCGTAGCGAAGGATCTGCTCTTGTCTGGCAGGCACACCCAGGACTCAGGGATGCGCGGCGGCCCAGCGGAATGCATCGGGCACGCCGACATCGGGCCGCATTGTCGGACTCCATCCGAGCTCGCGGCGTGCGCGCGCCGACGTGAAGGGATTGTCCCGCGAGAGGAAGTCGACGGCGGAGAATGAAACCGCCTTGAAGCGGCTTCCGGGCAGCACGGCGCCCGCAGCACGAATGATCGCCTCCACGCCCTTCCCGGCTGACCGCGGAATGCGCAGCATGCGCAACCGACGCTCGAGCCCGAGGCCCGCGAGCCGGAAGAACTCCGCCACGGTGACGTCGAAGTCGTTCGCCAGGTTGTAGGCGCGGCCGCCCGCGACGTCCGCCACCGCCGCGCGCACCATGCCGTCGGCGACGTTGGCGGCGTGCACGATGGCGAGCGTGGACTCCCCGCCACCGACGATCGGTGCGAAGCCCCAGCGGAGCATGTGCGCGACGCGCGGCACGAACTGGCGATCGCGCCTGCCGTAGATCACGTCGGGTCGCACCGCGGTGGCCCAGATCCGTCCCGCGCGATGCGCCTCGAGGACGAGCGCTTCCGACTCGCGCTTCGACCGCGCGTAGAACGCGCTCTCGGGAAGCGGCGCGAGCTCGGCGTCCTCGCTCGTCTGTTCGCCATCGCGATAGCGCGAGGTGCCGCCGTACACGGCGACACTGCTCACGTGCACCAGTCGCGCGCCCGCCGATGCGACGGCGGCAATCGCGTGCTGCGTGCCCTCCACGTTGGGCCGCTGAAACGCCTCCCATCCGCCGGACGGCGTGACGGCGGCGGCGGTGTGGAACACGACGTCGCAGCCGGCGGCGGCGCGACGAAATCCCACCGCCTCCAGCACGTCGCCGGTGGCGAGGGCCACGCCCGCATCGGCCAGGATGCTCGCACGTGCCGCATCGCGCACGAGCGCGCGCACGGACCAGCCGTCCGCAAGCAGCCGCTCCACCACGTACGATCCCACGAGGCCGGTGGCGCCGGTGACGAGCGCCGACGGCACGGTCAGGTCGCGGGGAAGGGGAGCGCGGTGACCTCGACGCGCCGCTCGTGCGGCGCATCGTCGTCCGCGATGTCGCTGGGCCAGCGCGCCGTGAGCGACGAGCCGGCCGTCACTTCGCGGCGGATCATCGCGAGCGCGATGCCGCCGAGCCGCGGCGAGCGCGCCGTGCTTCGCACGTCGCCGACCTGGAGGCCGGCGTCGTCGTGCAGCGTGGCGCCCGTGGGCGGCGCCTCGAGCCCGGCGGCGTGGATGCCGCGAAGGTGCTTGTTGACGTGCCCGCGAAAGTGCAGGCGCGCCACCGTCTCCTGCCCCACGTAGCAGCCCTTCGTGTACGAGATGGCGTGCAGCTCGTCGAAGTTGGCTTCCTGGGGAATCGTGGCGTCGTCGATGTCGAGGCCCCACTCCGGACGGCCGGCCTCCACGCGCGCGATCTCCCACGCCTCGAGGCCGGCGGGCACCGCCCCGGCGTCAACGGCCCTGGCCCACAGCGTGTCGAAGTGATCGGCGGGCACGACCAGCTCGAAGCCCTCCACGTGCAGCTCCGGGCAGCGCGCGACGAGCACCTTGGCGCCGTCGATCTCCACCGTGACGTGGGCATAGGGCGCCAACGCGATGAGCGCGGACGCCTGAACCCCTGTGAGGCTCGCGACGACGTGGCTGCTGTTCGCCCCGAAGATGGCGATGTCGCGCAGCGCGAGGCTCTCGTCCACGTGCGGCGCCTCGCGCGGGTTGATGAACTTCTTCACCATCGCCGCCCATGCGGCGGCTGCGCGCGGCGGCACGTCGGTGAGGACGCTGTCCTCGTCGATGAACACGCGCACGTCGGCGACGATCTTCCCCTTGGCCGTGAGCGCTGCGGCGTAGCATCCCTGGCCCGGCACCAGGCCGGACACGTCGTTGGTCACCAGGCCCGCCACCATTTCCGCCGCCTTCGGGCCCTTCACGCGGATGCGCCCGCGATGGCTGCGGTCGAACAGCGCGGCGCGCGTCTGCATGGCTTCGTACTCTTCGGCCACGCTGCCGTAGGCGAGCACCACGCTGCGCCCGCCGACGTCGCCGTGCGTGAGGCTGGCGTGGCCTGCGTTCATGCGGACCGTCCCGACGGCACGATGCCCGTCATGCGGGCAAGATCGGCGGCCACGAGGCCATCCACGTCGCTGGCCACGCCATCGGCCTCGAGCGCGATGTGCGCGGGCGCGCCGAGTGCCAGCGTGCGCAGGCCGGCCGCGCGCGCCGCGTGCAGGGCTGCCGCCGTGGCCGCGATCGCGACGACCTGCTCGCGCCGCACCGGCCTGCGTCGCCCCAGCTGCGCGACCGCGCGCAGGTACGCGTCAGGGTGCGGCGGCGCCGTGCCGACGTCGTCGGCCGTGACGACGATCGCCACCGCGTCATCGAGGCCGGCCAGGCGCAGCATGAACTCCGTCTCGCTGCGGGAGGCGGACGTCACGATTGCCACGCGTGCGGCAAGCTGCAACCGCTCCATGAACTCGCGAGCGCCACGACGCAGCACGAACCCGTGCGCCATCCGCTCCGAAAACGCACGCGACGCGCGCAGGGCGACGAGGTCGGCGAGGGCGTCGTCCACCACGCCGGCGCCGGCGAGCGCGGCGCGGACGGCATCCGCGGGCGCGAGATCCGCGCACCGATCGGCCCAGTCACGGTCGCCGAGTGTCACGCCTTCGGCGGCCAGTGCGCCCACGAGTGCCTCGCGGCGCGCGCTGACGGTGTCGGCGAGCACGTTCTCCCACTCGATGAGCACCGCGTCAGGCATGAGGGGTAAGTAAACGGGGCGCCGCAGGGCGCGCTACGGCACGGGGCTGAACCAGCCTCGGCGCCGACTCACGCGCGCACGCGGAGCATCTGTTCATGCGCCGCGCCGCGCCGCCGCGCCGTAAGATGCGTCGAGCAGGTCCACCGGATGCACGACGCGCACGGCGCTGCCTGACTGGATGAGCCCCGCGCCGATCTGCATGAGGCAGCCCGGATTGCCCGTCGCCACGAGCGCCGCGCCCGTGCGGGCGACGTACTCCAGCTTGGGCGACAGCACGCGGTCGCTCGTGTCTGGCTCCACCAGGTTGTAGATCCCCGCGCTGCCGCAGCAGTACTCGCTGCCCTCGAGCGGTACGAGCGCGAGGCCCGGCACCGCCGCGAGTACGCGCAGCGGCGGCACCGCGACACGCTGTGCATGCAGCAGGTGGCACGGCGCGTCGTAGGTGACCGTGAGGGGCAGCGCTGCACCGGGCTTCGGGCCTGCCTCGGCGAGAAGCTCACTGATGTCGCGCACGCGCGCGGCCAGTGCGCTGGCGCGCGCGTGCCACGCGGGGTCGTCGGCGAGCAGCACGCCGTACTCCTTCATGATGGCGCCGCAGCCGGCGGCATTCACCGCGATGACGTCCGCGCCGCTGCGCTCGAACGCGGCGATGTTCGCGCGTGCGAGCGCGCGCGCCGTCTCCACGTCGCCGGCGTGCGCGTGCAGTGCGCCACAGCACCGCTGGCCCGGCGCCGGCACGACGGTGTAGTCGTTCATCCCCAGCGTGCGCGCGGTGGCGCGATTGGTCTCCGTGAAAAGGCCCTCCATCACGCAGCCATCCAGCACCGCGGCGGATCCGCGCGTGCCGTCCGATGTTGGCACGTACGCATGACGTGCGACCGGCGTCCGCGTGGACTCGAGCATCGCCATCGCGAAGCCGAGCCGCCCCGGCACGCGCGCGAGCAGGCGCGAAATGCGCAGCGCCCGCGCGATGCGCCCGCCGAGCATCGCCAGCCGCAGGAGCGGACGTCGCGCGAAGGCGAACAGGATGCCCCGGACGATCAGCGGATTGGGACGCACCTTCGTCAGCGTAGCGCGCGTGGCTTCGAGCAGGTGCCCATACGGCACGCCCGACGGACACGCCGTCTCGCAGGCGCGGCAGCCGAGACAGCGGTCGATGTGCGTGCGCACATCCGTGTCGGTGGTGGCGAGCGTGCCCTCGACGAGTGCGCGCATCAGCACGAGCCGGCCGCGCGGGCTGTCGTTCTCGTCCTCCAGCACCAGGTAGGTGGGGCACGCCTGCAGGCAGAAGCCGCAGTGGACGCACGCATCGAGGCCCGCGGCCGCGTCGGCCAGCGGCGTGCCGGGAATGGCGCACGCGGTCGTCTCGCCGATGCCGCTCTTCATCGTGCTCCGAGAATGCCTGGGTTCATGACGCCGTCCGGATCGAATGCCGCACGCACGCGCGCCGCCAGCCCATCGGTCGTCCGCGCACGGTCAACGATGTCCCAGAGGTCAGCCGGCAGGTGCTCACCGACCAACGTGCAGCTCGCGGAATGATACGCCAGCTCGGCGCGCAGCAACGGCAGTACGTCCGTGCTGGCGATGGGCAGCACGCAGCGGACGATCCCGCGCGCCACCGTGGCCTGCGCGCAGCCGCCGGCCGACTCCGCGAATGCCGAGAGGCGCGCGAACAGGCTGCCCGCGCGCGACGGCAGCGTGCTCGCGCGAAACACGACGGCGCCATCCGGGTCATTGCGCGCGGCGCCTGTCCACACGTCGGCGGACATGGGACGCACGTCGCCCAGCGCCGCGACGGCGCTCGTGGCAGCCGCGATGTAGCCCGCGTTACCGCCGAACCGCATGAGCAGCAGTGTATCGTCCTCGTTCACCAGGCGGCGCGCGAGCGACGGGGACAGCAGCTCCGCGGCAAGGGGACGGAACTCGGTCTCGCGGGTCCAGCGCCAAGCGGCGTCGGCTATCTCCGCGAGCGAGTTGCCTCCCACGTTGACCGCGAGCGTGACGTCGGCTTCGGGAAGGGCACGCAGCCGTACCGTGATTTCCGTGAGCGCGCCCAGCGTGCCCCACGCGCCCGTGACGAGCCGCACGAGGTCGAAGCCCGCCACGTTCTTCACCACGCGTCCGCCAGCGCGCACCACCTCGCCGCGGCCGCTCACGAATTCGCAGCCGAGCACGTGGTCGCGCGGCGTGCCGAACCCTGTGGCGAGCGGACCGGCGGACGCCGTCGCAATGGTTGCGCCGAGCGTGCCGGCCGCGGCACCGGGCGGGTCCATCGTGAGCCACTGTCCCTCGGCGGCGGTGACGCCGGCGATCTCGGCCAGCGTCGTCCCGGCGCGCGCGGTGAGCGTGAGGTCGCCCGGCTCGTACGATACGATGCCGCGAAGCGCGCCCACGTCGAGCGGTTCGATGCCGCCGCACGGACGGCCTGCATCCATCCAGCTTCGACCACCGGCGATGCGCAGCGGCGCGCGGCGCGCGTGCGCATCGCGCACTGCGTTGACGACGCCTGCAGTGATCGAGCCCGTGTGGCCGGTCATCGCGGCGCACGCGCCGACGCGGCGCCGTGCCATTCGCGACAGCTGTGCACGGGCACGACCTTGCCGGGATTCGCGCGATGTTCCGGATCGAAGACCTCGCGCAGTGCGCACATGGCGCCGAGCGTGTCGGGCGTGAACAGCGCCTCCATGTAGGGCAGCTTGTCGAGGCCCACGCCATGCTCGCCCGTGATGGTGCCGCCGGCATCGATGCACGCCTGCATGATCTCCGTCATCGCGGCGTGCACGCGCGCCGACTCGTCGGCGTCGTTGGCATCGTAGCCGATGTTCGGGTGCAGGTTGCCGTCGCCGGCGTGGAAGACGTTGCACACGTTCACGCGATACCGTGCGCCGATGTCGTGGATGCGCGCGAGCACGTCTGGCAGGCGCGTACGGGGGACGACGGCATCCTGCACCACGAGGTGCGAGGAGATGCGACCCATCGCGCCGAACGCCTTCTTGCGCCCCTGCCACAGCCTGGCACGCTCGGCGGCGTCGGTGGCGATCCGCACTCCCCGCGCGCCGGCAGCGGTGCAGAGCGCGGCGACGCGGGCGACGTCGTCATCCAGCCCGGCGGTCGCACCATCGAGCTCGATGAGCAGGATCGCCGCAGCGTCCGTGGGATAGCCGGCCGCATAGATCGACGCTTCCACCACCTGGATCGCGGCGTGATCCATCATCTCCATCGCCGCCGCGACAATGCCCGACGCGATGATCGCCGAGACGGCATGGGCCGCGGCATCCACGGACGCGAAGTCGGCGAGGAGTGTGCGCACCGACGCCGGCGTGTGCTCGAGGTGAACGGTCGCGTCGAGCACCACGCCGAAGCATCCCTCGGAACCGATGAAGGCGCCCAGCAGGTCGCATCCGTCCAGCTCGCCTTCGGCATTGCCGAGCGTGACGACCTCGCCGTCCGGCAGGATGACGGTGAGCGCGAGGACGTGATTGAGCGTCACGCCGTACTTCAGGCAGTGGGGCCCTCCTGCATTTTCGGCGACGTTGCCGCCGATGGTGCACGCCGTCTGGCTCGAGGGATCGGGCGCGTAGTGCAATCCGTACGGTGCGGCAGCCGCCGAGAGTGTTGCGTTCACCACGCCCGGCTCCACCACGGCCCGCGCATTGTCGCCGTCGATCGAGATGATGCGCTTCAGCCGGTGGAGGCCGAGCAGGACGACGTCGTCCGCCAGCGCACCGCCCGAGAGGCCCGTGCCCGCGCCGCGTGCCACGAACGACGTGTGCGAGGCGGCCAGGGCGCGCACCACGGCGATCACTTCGTCACGCGTTCCCGGAAAGACGGCGAGCGACGGGCGTGCCTGGTAGCCGGGCAGGCCGTCCGACTCGTACGCGCGCAGCTCGCCGGGCCGTCGGAGCAGCCGCGACGGCCCGACGATGTCCTCCAGCGCGCGCGCGAGCGTTTCATTCAGGGGCATACCACACGGATAGCATCGCGCTCGAGCGAGTACTCGAGTGGCGTGCGCATTTGAACGAGCTCGCCGTCCACCGATACCATGGTGGCGCGGCGCATCGTGATGCTGCACCGGTCCACGATGAAGCTGTCGACCTCGAGCGACCGGGACACCGTCTTCACGCCGCGCGCGACCGCGTTCAGTCCGATCGCGAGCATGCGCGCCGCCGATCGACCGCGCACGATCATGACGTGCAGGCCGCGCCTGCCACCCAGCACGCGGTTGCCCAGGCTTGGCAGCCTGAGCTCGCGCTCACCGACGCCGATGAAGACGAGCGGTGTGCGATAGATGCGGCGGTTGCCATCCACCTCCACCTCGACGGCGATGAGCCGTAGCTGGAACAGGATGCGCAGCGCGGCGATCGCGGATGCGATGCGATAGCCGAAGCGCGGTTCGAGGTATTCGCGGACGCGCACGAAGTGCACGTAGGCGCCCACGCTGCTGGTGTTGAGGAAGAGGTGACCACTCACCATGCCCACGTCGACGGGGCGCACGGCGCCCCCTGCGACGAGAGCCAGGGCCTCGGCCGGTTCCGACGGGATGCCCAGATCCGTGGAGAAGTGGTTCAGCGTGCCGCCGGGCAGGATGGCGAGCTCGCCGGGGCCGCCGATCAGCGCGGCAGCCGCCGTGCCGATGGTGCCGTCGCCTCCGGCCACGAGCACGCGCGTGGCGCCCTCTGCCACCGCTGCCTTGATCGCCGCGCCGAGCTGGTCGGCCGCGATGTCGCGCACGTCGAACCCGCCCGCGTCGGCGAGCGCGGCGCGCGCGGCATCCGCGCTGCCCGCCGCGGCGTTGATGAACGCGGGAATCCTGCGGGTCTCCACGGTCATGTCACGTCGGTGTTGGGGCGGCGGCGGACGCCGGCGAGCCACTTGAAGAATCCATTGCGGCGTGGCGACGGAATCGCCACCGTCGCCTTGCGATCGAGCTTGCCCCAGCCCACCAGGCGGCCGCTGAGCGCCGCCATGAAGGACTGCACCACGACCCAGTACATGACCTGGCGGTAAGCAAACCGCTGCAGGAAGATCAGCCACGTGAGCTGCTTGTCCTCCTCCGGCTCCATCAGGAACGCGAGCACCGCCGCGAGCCAGTCCACGAGCAGGAAGATCGCGTAGTACGTGAACACCTTCTCGAGGTCGACGAGCGCGTACGTGAGGCGGTCGTCGACGCTGTGGTTCGCCGCGTTGATCCAGACGGAGAGGATGCTGTAGAGGAACATCAGGTCGGCAATGGGCGAGATGGCGGGCAGCAGCAGCTGGAAGAGGAACACGTTCGGCAGCGCGATCCACCCGAGGGATCCGTAGCGACTGCGGAAGAACGCATCGCGGTGCTTCCACGTGCACTGCAGCGTGCCGAACGACCAGCGGAAGCGCTGCTTCGCCAGGCCGCGCAGGGTGTCCGGCGCCTCGGTGTACGCCACGGCGCCGTCCGCGTACGCCACCGAGTAGCCGGCGCGCCGCATCGCGAGCGTGAGGTCCTGGTCCTCGGCCAGCGTGTCCTCGCGGAAGCCGCCGACCTGCAGCACCACCTCGCGTCGCCAGGCGCCCACGGCTCCGGGCACCACCGTGATGCAGTCGAGGAGCGCGAAGGCGCGACGGTCGAGGTTCTGGCTGGTGACGTACTCGAGCGCCTGCCAGCGCGTGACCAGGTTGATGCGGTTGCCCACCTTCGCGTTCCCCGCCACCGCGGCCACCTTCGGATCCTCCAGCGGCTGCACCAGCTCGGCCACGGTGTCGTCGTCGAACACGGTGTCGGCATCGAGGCCGATGACCACCTCGTGCCGCGCGCGCGCGATGCCGAAGTTCAGCGCGCTCGCCTTGCCGCCGTTCTCCGTGCGGAAGATCGTGACCTGCGGGTGCCCGCCGTACGCTTCCTCGCAGATCACTGCCGTGTCGTCCGACGAGCCGTCGTCCACCACGACGATCTCGAGCGCGCCCGCGTACCGCTGGTTGAGCAGCGAGGAGATCGTCTGCACGATGACCTTCTCCTCGTTGAATGCGGGAACGATCACGCTCACGCCCGGCGTGTACGCCACCGGCACGCCGCGCTCCTGGTGCTGGCGCAGCCGCTGGATGATGGCGAGCAGGCCGATGAGCACGAGCCGCGCGATGCCCAGCACCACCGCCACCGTGAAGACCCAGAAGAGGGCCGTCTCCACGCTGCCGAGGAGCAGGAAGCCCGCGCGGCGCAGCAGCCGCGTCGCCTCGCTCGACGGCGGGAGGGGAGGCATGGCGTCGTCGCGCGTGATGCCGGCGAGCTCGCTCACCAGCACGACGGTGTCGCCCCGCGCGCGCAAGGAATCGATCAGCGGACCGAGGGCGGCCACGGTGTTGTGCCGGTCGCCGCCCGCGTCGTGCAGGAGGATCACATTGCGCGCGGAGTCCTGGGCCAGCGCGTTGATGGCGTTGGGCAGGGTGCGCCGTTCGAGCACCAGCTTGATGATCGAGTCGGGTGGCAGCTCCTTCCAGTCCTCGCCATCCACGTGCAGACCGATCGTCCAGTAGTTGCGACGCGATGCGATGCCCACCGGCACCAGCTCCGCGTCCGTGCTCGGCTCCGCGTCCCCGAAGTACGGCGGGCGGAAGAACGCGATGCGGCGATTGAGCACCGCCTCCACGAGTGAGGACGTGGCGTCGAGCTCGATGCGGGCCCGCCGCTCGGTGGTGAGGGCGAGGTTCGGGTGGGTGTACGTGTGGTTCCCGATTTCGTGCCCTTCGTTGTAAATGCGCTGGAGCAGCCGCTGGTGCGTATCCACGTTCTGGCCGACGACGAAGAACGTGGCCTTCGCGCCGCGCGAGCGCAGCGTGTCGAGGATCTGCGGCGTCCACCGGCTGTCGGGCCCGTCGTCGAAGGTGAGCGCCACGCGGTGCGCATTCGCCGGCTGTCCGCCCGTGCGTGCAACCACCCACGGGATCGGCACCTTGACGAGCGTTTCGTTCGTGATGAGGCCGGACGCCTGGTCGAGCGCGATGTTGCGGTGGCCATTGCTCGGGAACAGCGCCACCTGGAGGATTTCCCCCGTGCCGTCGAACTCGGGATCGTAGCTCGGTGGCATGACCTTGAGGCTGTCGGCCGGTAGCAGGCCGCCGTCCATCCTGATCACGTTCCAGATCGACGGATCCTCGCCGCCAAGATGCCAGATGGCGTGACCGGCGACGCCGAGCGACTTGCCGACGAGCATCTCGTTGTAGGCCGTGGCGGCGTCGAGGTACCAGAGCACGTGGTCGGTGGAGTCCGGCGTCGTCCACTGCATGTACGGATTCAGGGACACCGGGTCGAAGCGCGGCCTCGGCTGGCTCGGGCCGCGCGCCGCGCGCATGGTTTCCTGGAAGTCGAAGTTTTCCGCGCGGTGCGCCGCGACGGCCTCCGCGTCGTTCCAGTCGTAGCCATACGCACCCACCATGAGCACCAGCTTCGACGGCGGGACGAGGCGCGCGAACCGCCTCGCCTGCGCCACGTAGAAGCGCTGGCTCGCGATGGGCCCCGGGTTGCCGCCGGAGTAGTGCTCATCGAAGAGCATGGGAAAGATCTTGTCGTTGATCGCTCCCGCATGCTGGATGTACGCGTCCGCGTCGCCGGCGGCGATGGCCTGCGTGGCGAGCTTGCCCATGCTGTGCATGGCGTCGTGCAGCTCGTGGGCGAAGCCGAGCACCTGCACCTGCAGCGCCGGGTCCGTGAAGTTCTCGAGGTCCAGCGTCGTGCCGGCCAGGCCATAGGTCTCCACCGCCGCGCGCAGCTGGCGGACCGCCGCCTGCCGTGCAGTGGGGTTCGAGAGAAACCGGCGCACCACCTCGGGATCGAACTTGCCCGTGGCCGAGTCCCTGCCGGGATCGACGACGTAGTTCGTGATCATGAGGAAGAGCGACGGGCGCGTCTCGACCGGATGGCTGTTGAGGAGCTCGATCACCTGCGGCTTGATGCGCAGCAGCAGGCTGTCCGCGTCGCGAGGGAAGAAGCCCCACTCGCCGATCACCCAGTCCAGCTTCTCGTAGTTCCGCTGGAGCGAGGCAAAGGAGTTGTCGGCCCAGTTGACGTAGAAGCCGGCGACGATCGCGTCGGTGCGCGGTGCGCGCGCGCCCGTGCCGATGTCGATTGCCGGCACGTTCTCGGGACGGCGCGACGTCGGCGTGCCGTATTCGCGCATCGCCGCTGCCAGCTTGCGCCGGTAGGCGGTGCGCAGCCGGTCCACCTTCGTGAAGCGCCCCGGCTTCCCGGTAGTGGCGTGCGCGATGGTCCGGTTGTTCGCCGTGGCGAGCGGCAGCTCGGGCGGCATCGAGGGCATCAGCACGATCGTGCCGATGAGCACGAGCGCGAGCACGGTGGTGACCACGCCAACGGCGAGCGCGGCCCGCCTGATGTGGCGCCAGCGCTTACCGGTGTAGTCGATGAAGATCGGTGAGTGACGGCTGCGGTCGACCATGCAGGGAGCGCGGCGTGAATGCGGTCGGGCGTGCCCGCGGGCGCCCCCGTGACCGTCTCCCTAAGTTATCACGCGCTGCGCGTCCACGCCGGTGTCCACTACGGCGATGGCCGCGTCGAGCATCCGCCGCTCGAAGGACTTCCGGAGCACGTGGCAATGCGTGCGCCGGACGAAGGCTGCCGCCTCGTAGGAGGCGACGTCGCCCGTGCCGAACACGAACCGCCGCCGCAGCGCGGGCTGGGCCGCGAGCCGATCGTGAAGTTCCACGCCGGACACGCCCGGCATCCGGAGGTCCGATACGAGGACGCCGAACCGTGCGCTATCGTCCGCGCCAACAGCATCGGCAGTCGGACGGGAAAGCGGTACCCGAATGACGAACGGGACGGACCGTGAGGTCCGCCCCGTTCAGTCACATTCGCCCGCGGATGTCGTGGTCAGGCGGCCTGCCAGAACCCCGCGAGGGCCCGCCCGTCTGGCGATTCCCGGAGCTTCTCGAAGGCGCGCTCACGGATCTGGCGGATGCGCTCGCGGGTGACGCCCATGAGTGCCCCGATCTTCTCGAGTGTCATGGGCTCGCCGCTCTCGTCCAGGCCGTAGTAGAGGAAGAGGATCTTCCGCTCGCGCGGCGTGAGGTATTTCCGGAAGACCTTCTCGATGAATTCCTTCATGAGCTTGTAGTCCGTGACTTCCTCGATCTCGGTGCCGTCGACGCCGGCGAAGCGCTCGCCGAGCGTGGAGGCTTCGCGATCGGAGCGGTCGATGGGCGCGTCGAGGGAGACCTCGGTGGAGCTCATCTGCTTGGCGGCGCGGACGGCCTCGGGGGTTTCCTCGAGGAGGCGCGAGATCTCGTTCTCGGTGGGATCGCGCTTGAGCACCTGCGCGAGGATCGTCTCGGCGCGGGCGAGGCGAATGAGCTGCGAGTTCTGGTTGAGCGGGATGCGGACGCTGCGGGTCTGTTCGGCGAGGGCCTTGAGGACGGCCTGACGAACCCACCACACGGCGTACGAGATGAACTTGACGCCTTGGTCCGGATCGAACTTGCGGACCGCCTTGAGGAGGCCTTCGTTGCCGATGGCGACGAGCTCGCTGAGGTCGAGGCCGTGGCCCTGGTATTTCTTGACGTAGGAGATCACGAAGCGGAGGTTCGCCGTGACGAGGCGTTCTGCGGCGGCTTCGTCGCCTTTCTGCGCGAGTCGAGCGAGGCGGCGTTCTTCGGCGGCGTCGCTGATCAGGGGCAGCTTCTGGATGTCCTGCAGGTACTGGTCAAACGCAGTGGAGGGGGACGAACGGAAGTAACCCTTGGACCTGGTCTCGGTCGCTTGCTCCATACACGCCCCTTACCTGTGCGGAAGGTGGTCGGGCGTCCTCGGCTGCACAGAGCCGCGCGCCCGCGTGAGTCAGCAGGACGGCCACGATAATGTCCGGGGAAAAACCCGTCAACAGCGAGTTTGCCAGAATGACCCCTTCAGCAGATTTGTGATCGCCGTAACTGCTGTATTGACAGTTGTTTGGCGGTTACGCGGAAAGTTTTGCGGCAGAATTCCTGAGTTCGGTCATCGTGTCCGCGTGTTATGGCACATTGACCGGGCAAACGGATAGGTAAACGCATGACTCACAAGGTTTTGCGCTCGCCGAAACGCCAAACCCGGCCCGCCTTTCCGACGCCGCGACTGCCATGCTCCGGTCCGAAGAGCGTCGTGAGTTTCACGCCCGGCGCGTGCTGGTGCCCGTCCGGTCGCGGCCGGAGTGGTTGGTGATCAGCCCGAAACACTTGCCACGGATCATGGGGACCGAGTCGGTGAGCAGCACCTCGACACCCGTACCACAGCGCCAACATGCTGCGCCGAGCCGACGGAAGGAACGAGCGTGGCAGCGATCGCGCCGATTGTGAGCAGGAGGTGTGTTCGCATGCGTCAAGCGTATCGGGCGACAGCGCCCGGTGCCAAGGGAGGCAGTCCTCTGTGAACCTCTGCGTCCTCGGCGGTCAATCTGTTCGCGCCGTGGAACAGCAAACGGCCCTTTCACCGCGGAGGACACGGAGGGACGCAGAGGAAGAGCAGGGCAGCATGCCCCGGGTCTGCAAAGTCGTCGATCAGAACGGAAACCGCTGTGTCTCAGGTGGACGGCGGGTCCTTCATCTTCGTCCGACTCGTGGCCATCAATATCCCGAGGCCGACCAGGACGATGACGCCGACGGCGATCCACATCGTCGGAACGTTGAGGAGGAAGGCGGCGATGCCCAGCCCGACGACCAGGACGATGAAGCCGATGAGGTACGTGCCGAATGCTGACATAGTGCGTGCCCGTTGATGAGGTCGACGGCGTGGAGCGCAAGGACGGGACCATATCAGGGCTGCTGAAGCAGATCCTTCGCTGCGCTCAGGATGACAGGGTTGCGGCGCGCAGGATGACAGGGTTGCGGCGCGCAGGATGACAGGGTTGCGGCGCGCAGGATGACAGGGTTGCGGCGCGCAGGATGACAGGGTT
>JBBRZK010000056.1:0-28391 GCA_038236775.1 Gemmatimonadales bacterium | reverse complement strand
TCTTGAAACTGCAACGTCTCCGCCGTACACTCTGTCTGCATAACGGCTGTCTCCGTGGTGGTATGTAGGTCGTTCTCGACAAACGCCTTATACCACTCGGGGCAGCCGTTTCTCAATAGTCTCGTGAGAAATCCGGGCTAGACGTGACAGCGCCGCGGTTTTCCTCTGTGGCCCCCTGTGTCCTCTGCGGTAAATGCCGTCAGGAAGCTTTGAACCACAGAGGACACAGAGGTGCGCCGAGGAGCGCACGAGGACCGCACAGGGTGCGAACGGTAGCACCAAGCACCAACGCCCGGAACCATCAGCGCCCCGGGCGGGGCCAGCGTCGCATTACGCGTGCGCAGCCCACGCCGGTTCGCCCGCGGTGTACGGCAGGCACGGATCGAAGCGACCCGGGGACTCGACGTAGCGCTGCGCCTGGTTGTAGCCGATCTCCGACGTGAAAAAGCCGAGCAGCGCAAGCTCCTTCATCATGCGGAAGTAGTGCGACGGTGAATCGGCGCTGATGGCTGGTGCCGCACTCGACTGACTGACGTGGCTCTCTTCCTTGCGCTGGTCGGGCAGGAATGAGTCGGGACTCTTCGACACGGTGCCGGGCGACACCGGAGCCAGCCCCTTCTTCCGGCGAGAGGCAGCCTCGCGCTCGTCCATGTAGCTCTTCTGCTCGCGGTCGAGCGCCGTGAGCACGGCGAGACGCTGCGCCGGCGTCGCCGCCATGAAGGACACCTTGTTCGCCTTCTGCGTTGCCTCGTCCACCGTGCGCATGCCGTCGCGGAAGATGCGCTGGTCGGCCGGTCCGTAGCTGTCCGTCACCATCAGCGCCATGAAGGCGCCCGTCTTCGCCGCCTTCGCTCCCGGCGTCTTCGTCGCCGGCAGGATCGTCTCGGCGATCTCGTCGAGGTAGGCGACGTCCTGCGCGGAGAACTTTCCTGGCGCCGCGTCAGTGACGGGCGTGGCGGCCTTCTCGCATGCCGTGAGCAGTCCGCTGCCTCCCACGAGCGCGATTCCACCGAGCATCGCGCTCACGCGGCGAATGGCCTCGCGCCGGTTCAGCGTCTGGATCTGGTCAATGTCCGATTCCATGGGATCCGCCCGGTCAGAGGTTGCGGCGATTCAGCTCGTTCACGGCGAAGTCCGCCGCGCGGGCTGTCAGCGCCATGTAGGTGAGCGAGGGGTTCACGCAGGCCGCGGACGTCATGCACGACCCGTCGGTGACGAACACGTTCGGCGCGTCCCACACCTGGTTGTGCGGATTCAGCACGGACGTCTTCGGGTCGCGGCCCATGCGCGCCGTGCCCATCTCGTGAATGCCCATGCCGGGAAAGTACGTGTCGTCGTTCGTCTTCACCTGCTTCACGCCCGTCTGCTCGAGCATCTCCGCCATGTCGGCGATCATGTCCTTCCGCATGCGGGCCTCGTTCTCACCCGTCGCGCAATCGATCTTGATCACCGGCAGTCCCCACTTGTCCTTCTTCGTGGAGTTGAGGGAGATCATGTTCGCGTGGTTGGGCAGCATCTCGCCGAACGCCGTGGCGCCGATGCTCCACGGGCCCGGCAGCGCCATCTCGTCCTTGAACGCTCCACCGACTCCGAGCTCCTTCACGGCACGCGACCAGCCGTCGCGACTCGCGCTGCCCTGGTAGCCGAAGCCGCGCAGGTAGTCTCGCTTGTCGCCGAACAGGTTGCGGTAGCGCGGGATGTAGAAGCCCGTGGGCCGACGCCCGTAGTAGGTCTTGTCATCCAGCCCCTCGAGCGTACCCTCCGCGCCGGCGCGGAAGTGATGGTCCATCAGGTTGTGCCCGAGCTCACCCGAGCTGCTGCCGAGTCCACCCGGCCACACGTCGGTGGCGGAGCGCATGAGCAGCCACGTGGAGTTGATCGTGGACGCGCAGAGGAAGATGACCTTGGCGGAGTAGTCGGTGGTCTTCTCGCTGATCGCATCGAGGACGCGCACGCCCGTGGCGCGCTTGCGATCCTTGTCGTACACCACCTCCGTGACGATCTGCCACGGCTTCAGCGTGAGCTTGCCTGTCTTGGCGGCCGCCGGCAGCGTGGACGACTGCGTGCTGAAGTACGCGCCGTACGGGCAGCCGAGCCAGCACGCATTGCGGTACTGGCACGCGTTCCGGCCCTCGAGCTGCTTCGTCGCGTTCGCGGTGCGCCCGGGAATCAGGTGCCGCGTGCCACCGAAGGCCTTCTTGAGTTTTCCGGCGACGAGCTCCTCGCCACAGTTGAGTGGCATCGCCGGCTGGAACTGCCCGTCGGGCAATTGCGGCAGTCCCTCGTGCGACCCGGAAATACCGGAATGCTTCTCCACATGGTCGTACCACGGCGCGATCTCGGCATAGCGGATGGGCCAGTCCACCGCGACACCTTCCTTCGCGTTGGCGCCGAAGTCGAAGTCGCTGTGCCGGTAGCTCTGGCGTCCCCACAGGAGCGAGCGCCCACCCACCTGGTAACCGCGGAACCAGTCGAAGCGCTTCACCTCGGTGTACGGGTTCTCCTTGTCGCTCACCCAGAACGCGAGGTTCTTCTCGTTGAGCGGGTAGTCGCGCTTGAGGACGGGATACTCTTCCTCCATGGCCTTCGTGCGCCCACCACGGTGCATGTATTCCCAGGGCGCCTTCGTCGCGTTGACGTAGTCCTTGATGTGCTCCACGTTGCGGCCGCGCTCGAGCAGCAGGACGCGCAGCCCCTTCTCCGTGAGCTCCTTGGCGGCCCATCCGCCAGAGATGCCGGAGCCCACCACGATCGCGTCGTATTCCGAGGACTGCGACGGATTCTGCGTCGTAGACTGCACTATTCGCCTCCTGTGCGATGCGGCCCGCGAAGCGCTGGCCACCGGATGTTTGCGCCGAATATGTACCGGGGAGCCATCCACGGCGAGGGGTTGCACTGAAGGTCTCTACGGTCTCCGCGCGACCGTCGGATCACACGATCGTGCGATGCCGGATGACCTGACGGTACCAGTCGTAGCTCAGCTTCGGGATGCGGCGCTGCGTGGCATAATCCACGTACACCAGCCCGAATCGCTTCGAGTAGCCCTCGGCCCACTCGAAGTTGTCCATCAGGCTCCAGGGGAAGTAGCCGATCACGGGATAGCCTTCGTCCACCGCACGCTTTACCTGTCCGAGGTACGATCGCAGGTACATCACGCGATCGATGTCCTGCATCTGCTTCGTGTTGCTGGTGGGACCACTGTCCGCGCACCCGTTCTCGCTCACGAAGATCGGGAGCTTCCCGTGGCCGAGCGCATCGCGGATCATGCGGATGCCCCAGTAGATGGACTCCGGCACGAAGGTGAGCCACGGCAGCGCCATGCGCGGGTAGCCCTCGAAGGTGTCGAGCACCTCGAAGCCGGCCGGCGTGTCGGCGGCGCGCACGTAGGAGCCGGTGTAGCAGTTGAAGCCCAGCGCGTCCATTGGCTGGTGGATGAGCTCCATATCCCCATCCAGGATTTCCGGTGCTTGCGCGCCCTGCTGCTCGAGCCACCAGGGATCGTACCGGCCCGTGAGCAGCGGCGTGATGATCGACGCGTTGGCATCGGTGCGCGTGAACGCGAGCCGCGTGGCCTCGATGTGCTCCGGCGTCTCGATCACCGGCACGAACGGATTGATGTTTTCCGCGATGCCCACCGAGCAGTGCCGCGGTGAGTTCGCGCGGATCGCCTGACAGGCGGTGCCGTGCGCGAGGAGGGCATTATGCACGATCTGCCAGCGGTCCTTCGGCCGCTTCACGGCGAGACCCGGTGCATGCGGCGCGGTCTGACCCACGCCGTACCCGACGAACACGAACGTGCTGATCTCGTTCAGCGTCATCCAGTTGGTCACGCGGTCGCCGAGGTGCTTCGCGACGACCCCTGCGTAGACCCCGAAGTCGTGCGCGATCTCGCGGCTCTCCCAGCCGCGGTAGCGGTCCTGGAGCGCCTGCGGCAGGTCCCAGTGATAGAGCGTGGCGTGCGGCGTGATGCCATGCGCGAGCAGCTCGTCCACCAGGCGGCTGTAGAAGTCGAGGCCCTTGGGGTTCACTGCACCGCGACCGTCGGGAATGACGCGGGGCCACGAGATGCTGAGGCGGTAGTGCTTCACCCCAAGCGCCGCCATGAGCTTCACGTCGTCGCGATACCGGTGATAGTGATCGGTCGCCACGTCGCCGGTGTCGCCGCCCTTCACCTTGCCCGCGGTGTGGCTGAAGGTGTCCCAGATGCTGGGCTTGCGGCCGTCGGCATTGGCGCCGCCCTCGAGCTGGTAGGCCGCGGTCGCGGCGCCCCACCAGAAGCTCGAAGGAAAAGGCTTCTCGGCCCGCCGCGGCGCGTCCTCGAGGGGCGCACTGACTGGCGTGTCCGGCAGCATGGCATCGAGCCGGCCGGCACCGATGCCGAGCGCGGCGGCCTGGAGAAATTGTCGTCGGTACATGAGTGGCAGAGAGGAGTGTGTCAGGACGTGGAACGTGGCTTTTGAGGCCGACTGACCAGCAGCATGAAGATGCCGAATACCAGCATCACCACGCCCCACCACATGTTGATCTGGCCGCCCTTCCGGAACGCCGCCACAACGGTGCCCGGCTCGAGGACGCCGTACACCATGAGCAGCAGGCCGAGGAGCGTGAACAGCGCTCCGATGGGAACGCGAACGTCGAGGTCGCCGGTAGCGCTCATCGGTCTACCTGAAGAGGAGGTTGAGGATCAGCAGCAGCACGAGCGTGAAGACGCCGAGGAACGCGGGTCTCTCCCAGAAGACGCGCACGCTGCTGGCCGGACGAGGTGTGAGGGCATACACCAGGCCCACGAGTTCGTTGTCGGGGCGCGGCCGCGTGAGCAAGCTCACCACGATGGTGACGACGAAGCAGGTGGTCCACGCAAAGATGGCCGTCCAGAAGGTCTGGCCCAGTTCGCTGCGGAACACCTGTACTACGCCGAAGTAACCACCCTTGATGCCGGCGACGGCTCCGTCGGGGAGCGTGAGGCCATGGTGCACCGCCGCGGCGACGGTCCCGGAGAGCAAGCCCCAGAACGCGCCGTGTCCCGTGGTGCGGCGCCAGAACATGCCGAGGAAGAACGTGGCGAACAGCGGCGCGTTCACGAAGGCGAACACGAGCTGGAGCAGCTCCATGATGTTGTTGAACGACGCGGCGACGTACGCCGCCGCGATGGCCAGCGCGATGCCCACCACCGTCGCGACGCGCCCGATCCAGAGGTAATGCTGGTCGTCGGCATCCTTGCGGATGTAGGTCTGGTAGAGGTCGTACGTCCACACGGTGTTGAACGCCGTGATGTTGCCGGCCATGCCGGACATGAACGACGCGAGCAGCGCGGCGAGGCCCAGGCCGAGCATCCCGTTCGGGAAGAGGTGCATGAGCATGGATGGCGTCGCGAGGTCGTAGTCGAGCACCACCTTGCCCGCGGTATCGAGGAGTGGTCCGCCCCCGGCCGCGACCTTGGCGGGAATGATTCCCTTGCCGCCGATCACCAGCGCGATCATCCCGGGCAGGATGACCAGGAACGGGAACACCATCTTCGGCACCGCGGCGATGAGCGGCGTGCGGCGCGCAGAATCCATGGAGTCCGCCGCCATGGCGCGCTGCACGACGAGGAAGTCCGTGCACCAGTACCCGAACGAAAGCACGAAGCCGAGTCCCATCACCAGCCCGAACCACTCGACGCCGATGAGGTTGTTGGCCGGCGCGTCCATGCCCTGCCACGCGTGCGTGTACGCGCCCGCCGGATGCCCCTGCGCCACCGCGAGGGTGGAGAGCTTGGCTGTGAGGCCGCTCCAGCCGCCGACTTCATTGAGCCCCACGATCACCAGCGGGGCGAAGCCGAAGACGATGAGGAAGAACTGGAGCACCTCGTTGTAGATCGCGCTCGTGAGGCCGCCCAGCAGGATGTACGTGAGCACGATGACCGCGGAGACGAACACGCTGACGTTGAAGCTCCAGCCGAGCAGCAGGTGCATCAGGGCGCCCATCGCGTACATCGACACGCCGGAGGAAAACACGGTCATGATCGCGAAGGACACCGCGTTGAACGCGCGGGTCTTCTCGTCGAAGCGGAGGCGCAGGTACTCGGGGACCGATCTCGCGCGGGAGCCGTAATAAAACGGCATCATGAACAGCCCGACGAAGAGCATCGCCGGCACGGCGCCGATCCAGTAGAAATGGCTGGTCGAGATGCCGTACTTGGCGCCCGACGCGCCCATGCCGATGACTTCCTGCGCGCCCAGGTTTGCCGAGAGAAACGCGAGGCCCGTGATCCACGCCGGGAGGGAGCGGCCGGACAGGAAGAAGTCCGTGCTCGTCTTCATCGCCCGGCGCAGCTGCCACCCGATGCCGAGGACGAAGGCGAAATAGACGGCGATGATCGTGTAGTCGATCCAGTGAAGACCGATGGGTGTGAGACCGGACGCCATCTACAGGTGCCTCCAGGGTGGGAGCAGCGCGTGGTGAGGGGCCTGCGAGCGGACTAGGCTATCACCGAAGCCAGACAGAATCAATCGGCGATCACCACGCGTCCGTCCGCCGCGAAGAGATGGATCCTCAGCGAAGGCACCACCAGGTCCACCGCCTGGCCGACGGTGGGGACGCGTTCGTCGGTGACGGCCGCGAGGAGCCGGTGCCTTCCGACGTCCACATGGACGTGGCTCGACCCGCCGAGCCGTTCCACGAGGACGACCCGTCCGGCGAGCCGCCCCCCAGCCGCATCGCCACCATCGCCCGCGGGCGCGGCGAGCCGCAGGTCCTCGGGACGGATGCCGAGCGCCACGGGCGATCCCGCTGCCGCCTTCGCGGCGAGCACGCGGGCCAGCCCGAGGGACACGCCGTCAGCCACGAACCGGCTGCTGTCGCCACCCCCCTCGATGCGCCCGTCGATGAAGTTCATGGGCGGCGAGCCAATGAAGCCGGCCACGAACCGGTTGGCCGGCGCGCGATAGAGGTCGATGGGGGCGCCCACCTGCTGGATGCGTCCCTGCGACAGCACCACGATGCGGTCGCCGAGGGTCATCGCCTCCACCTGGTCGTGCGTGACGTAGATGGTCGTCGTGCGCAGCCGGCGCTGGAGGCTGCCGATCTCGATGCGCATCTGGGCCCGCAGGCCAGCGTCGAGGTTCGAGAGCGGCTCGTCGAACAGGAAAGCAAGCGGCTCCCGCACCATCGCCCGACCCATGGCCACACGCTGGCGCTGGCCACCGGACAGCTCCTTCGGCCGCCGGTCCAGCAGCGCGGCGATGCCGAGCATCTCCGACGCCCACACCACGCGCCGCGCGACTTCCGGTTTCGCCACGCGGCGAAGCTTGAGGCCGAGCGACAGGTTTTCGCGCACGGTGAGGTGCGGGTAGAGTGCATAGTCCTGGAACACCATCGCCACGTCCCGGTCACGCGGCGCGAGCGGGGTGATGTCGCGATCTCCGATGCGGATGGTGCCGGACGACACCGACTCGAGGCCCGCGACCATGCGCAGGATCGTGGACTTGCCGGACCCCGAGCCGCCGACGAGCACGAGCAGCTCGCCGTCCGCCACCTCGAGGTCGAACTCCTCGACGAGGGTGACGTCGCCGAACCGCTTGGTCACGTGCTCGAACGAGACGGACGGCATCAGCCCTTCACTCCGGCGCCCGCCATGCTCTCGATGAAGTAGCGCTGCAGGAACGCATACGCCACGACGACGGGCACCACGAGCACCATGGCCGCGGCCAGCGAGACGCCGAGGGTCCCTGCCCCGCCACCGAGCGAGAACACCGTGAGCAGCTGCGGCAGGGTCATCAGGTGCTGGTCGCGCACGACGAGCAGCGGCCACAGCACCTCGTTCCACGATCCCATGAACGTGAAGATGGCCACGATGGCGAGCGGTGGCCGCGCGAGCGGCCAGAAGATCGTGAACAGGATGCGCAGTTCGCCCATGCCGTCCATGCGCGCGGAGTCCACCAGCGACTGCGGAATCCGGAGGAAGAATTGCCGCAGCAGGAGGATCGCCGTCGCGTTGAAGAGGTAGGGCACGATGAGCGCAGCATAGCTGTCGATCCATCCGAGCTGCACCACCAGCGTGTAGAGCGGGATGAGCGTGAGCTGGCCCGGTACGAGCAGCACGGCGATCGTGGCGAGGTTGAGCATGCGTCGGCCGGGAAAGGTGAGCCGCGCCATGGCATACGCCGTGATCGACCCGAACACGAGCACCGACGCGGTGACGGTACCCGCCACCAGCATGCTGTTCAGCAGCGCGCGCCCAAACGGCGCTCGGCCCCACATGATGCGGTAGTTCTCGAGCGTTGGATGCGCGGGCCACAGCGCGAGCGAACCGACCTCCATGGGCGGCTTGAGCGTGCTCGACGCCATCCACAGGAAGGGATAGATGAAGGTGATGGCGGCGACGACCAGCAGCACGTACAGGCCGATCTCCGCGAGTCGCCTCACAGCGAGTCTCCACTGCCAATCAGGCGGCGCTGCACCGCGACGACCGCGCCGATGATGCAGGCCAGCGCGACGCCGATGGTGGCCGCGTACCCCATCTTCTGGTACGAGAACGCATTCATGTACATGTACAGCACGATGGAGAAGGTGCGGCGGAGCGGTCCGCCGCCGGTCATGACGTACGGCTCGATGAACAGCTGGAAGCCGTTGATCGTGGACAGCGTGACGACGAGGATCGTCTGCGGGAGAAGGAGCGGCAGCGTAAGGTGCCGGAACCGCTGCCAGCTGGACGCGCCGTCCAGCGCGATGGCCTCCTGGCAGCTGCGCGGGATGTACTGCAGGCCGGCGAGGTAGATGATGACGTAGAAGCCGACGTTCTTCCAGGTCACCATCACGGCGATGGACGGCATCGCCAGCGTGGGAGACGTGAGCCAGGGCACGGGTGCCACGCCGACCTTCCCGAGCAGCGCGTTGATGAGGCCCACGTCTGTCGCGTACAGTGCGTTCCAGAGGATGGCGACCACCGCACCGGAGATCACGACGGGGAGGAAGAACGCGGCCCGCCAGAAGGCGCGCAGGCGCATGGGCCGGTTGAGTGCGAGCGCCAGCCCCAGCGCGGCGACGATCTGCAGCGGCAGGTGGATGGCGAGAAAGACGAAGGTGTTGCCGACGGCCTGCCAGAAGCGCGCGTCCCCGGCGAGCAGGCGCACGTTGTCGGCGCCGGCGAACGACGGGGTCGTCACGAGGTCCCACCGCATCATGACGAGCGCGAGTGCAAACGCGATGGGATACGCCGCGAAGGCGAGCAGGAATGCGGCGTACGGCGCCGAGAGCAGCCAGCCCGCGCGACGCTCAGCGCGCATCGATGATCTTCCGCGCTTCCGTCGCGGCGCGCGCGAGCGCTGTCCGCACCGGTGTCACGCCGTAGATGCCGGCTGCTTCGTAGGCCTCGGACAAGAGGTCGAAGATCTCCACGATGTCGGGATCGATGTCGATGTCGCGCGTGTGCTCCACCAGGCGCGCGTAGCCCGCGAGCACCGGACTGGCCGCGAGCGGCGCGGCAAAGCGCGGGTCGCCGGCAAGCGCGCGTCGATACGGCAGCTGGCTCGCTTCCTCGATGAGCAGGCGGTCTGCCTCCGGTGACGTGAGGTACGCGACGAACCGCGCCGCGGCATCGGGGTGCGTGGTGGTCGCGAAGATCGCGATGCTGCGCAGGTCGGCGAACGCGTATGCGTCGGCTGGCGACACGCCGTCCGCGGGCGGAATCGGCGCGACCGCGTAGTGCAGCCCGGCGGGCTTCGCTGCATCCAACTCCTTCAGGAACCACGGCCCGATGATCTTCATCGCCACCGTGCCGTCCATGAACGGATCCCGTCCCAGGGCGAAGTTCGCCTTCGGCAGGAGCCCCTGCGCAAAGCCGGCGCGCAGCACCTCGATCGCCGAGACGGCGGCGGCGTTGTCGAACAGCACCTTGCCGTTGGTGACGAGCGTGCGCCCGCCGGAGCTGGCGAGGTACAGGGGATAGAAGTCGTAGAATCGCTCGAACCAGGTGGTCTTGAGCGGGGCCCACAGCGCCCAGTGATCCAGCCGGTCGTCGCCGTCCGTGTCCTTGGCCAGCCGGCGGAACGCGTTGAGCAGTTCCGTGTGGTTGCGCGGCGGCGCGATGCCGGCCGCCGAGAGCAGGTCCACGTTGTACAGTAGCATTTCGGGATTCGTCTTCCACGGGAAGGAATAGATCCCGTCATCCGGCAGACGCAGCGGCGCGAGCATCGCCGTCGTTGTACGCTCGGCCAGTCGAGCCGCGGTGGGCGCGAGGTTGTCCATGCGGACGACACCGTTGGCGCGCACGAGCCGTGAGAGCAGCGCGGACGACACGTTGGAGCAGACGTCCGGTGTCGCGCGCGCCACGATGGCCGCGAGCAGCACCTCCTCGGTGGAGCGACCGGCCGGTAGTGGCTGCACGCGCACCTGCACGTCGGGATGCTCGCGGTTCCAGTGCTCGGTGAGCACCGTCGCGAGGCGCACTTCCGATGGATTCGCCGCCGGCCAGTAGGTGAGCGTGATGGGACCAACCGGCCCGTGCGACTCCGTGAGCTCGAGGCGGCCACCGCGCATCCGCAGCTCGAGCCGACCACCGGGACCGCTGTACGTCCGCGCAGCCGGTACATTCGCGAGCGAGGCCGACGTTGTTCCAGCGGGACGATAGCGCAGGTACTCCACCGCATCTGCATTGCGCGACACCGCCTGGATGGCAAGCAGCGACTCGACGGTGGATTCCGCGCCGGAATTCTTGTTGAGCCGCAGGGGTGACGGACCATCCACGCCGTCGAACGTGCGGCCGGTGCGCGCATCGTACATCGCGATGCCCGTCGGATTGGCGCCGAGGAGCCATGCGGCCACGAGTCCGCCTTCGACGGCGTAGCGCCGGTCGCCGGTGGCGTCCGCGAGCGCCACGAGGCCCTCCGCTATCGATCCGACGCCGTACGCGATCTGCGGATACCATTCGGCGGTACCGTCCGGTGTGACTAACGCCGGCACCTGCGCGGCAAGCAGGAAGCGGCTCCACAGCCCATCGGCTTCCTCGCGCGCCGCGGCAACCAATTCCGGATGCCCGAGCACCATGCCCGCCTGCGCGAGCGCCATCACCGTGCGCGCACCCCAGGCGTGCCATGCGGATGTCGGCGTATCGAGATGCGCGCGCCATGGTGCGTGTGTCGCGTCGCCGTGTGCGAGCCCGACGAGCAACCGCGCTATGCGCAGCGCGAGCGCAGCGCGCGCAGGGTCCGGTGCGGCCCGCTGCAGCGCGAGCAACCCGAGCAGCGCCTCGGAGGTGGCCGTCGCCGATCCGCCGACGAGCCGGCCCGCATCGATCTCGCGGGCCATTCGCGCCACGGCGCGATCGCGTGCAGCATGCAACGAGGTCGGCACCGCAGGCCCGAGTACCCGCTCGGCCTCGCCAAACGCCCAGATGCCGCGCGCCGCCCAGTACGACATGCGCTTCCGGCTGCTCGCGGCCGTGCGGTTCTCGTGGCCGGCGGTGTCCACGAAGTTGAGGAACTCGCCGTCCCCCTGCTCCATCGCGGCGACGAAGGCCAGCAGTCCGAGTGCCTCGTGGCGCACGAGGGTGTCGCCGGTGGTCTCGAAGTCGCGCAGGTACAGCACGGCGGCGCGCGCGGCGTCATCCACACTGGCGATGCCCTCGAGCCCATCGCGTTGTGGGGAACCGGTGGGCACGTATTCCGGCGCGTTCGCGTAGAGCACCACGACGCGCACTGGCTGCCCGTTTACCGTGAGGGCACGCGTGAGGTGCAGCAGGTGCGCGAAGTTCAGCGTGACCGGCGGCGGCGCATCGCTCTCAGGCAGGGGCGGCAGTCCGCGCCCGCAGCCGGCACATGCGACGCACGCAAGCAGCAGCATCGTCCATCGTGCCGCACGAGCGCACCGCGCGCGGATCATCGCGTCGCCATGGCCATCTCGATCGACGAGAGCAGCGCATCGGCATTCACGCGCGCCGCGGCGACGCACACATCCGCCGCGCCATAGTACACGACGAAATCGTCGGCAAGCGCGACGAGTCCCTGCGGAAAGACCACGCGCACGCCGGCGATGAAGTTCGCCATGTCCACCTGCGGAATCGGGCGGGTCTCGATCTCGTACGGCGCCGTTGGCGCGAGCGCCGGCGCGTCGGAGACATAGAGGACGCGCTCCGGCTGCTCGGCGTCGAGCACGCACCAGCCCATGGAGTACAGGTTGCCTTCGGCGATGGTGGTGGCGCCATGGAACGGCAGGAGCCAGCCGAGCCGCGTCAGCAGCGGCGGTGCACCTGCTCCCACGCGGGAGCTTCGCCACGTGCCCGCCGCGGGACCGAGCAGTTTCGTGCCCGTTGCCGGCCACTCGTCCTCCAGTGCGGCCGCGCGCACGCAGACGATGTCCGGCATCGGCCGATGGAGGATGACGTACTCGCCGCCGACCTTGCGCGGGAACACCACGCAGTTCTTGTTCTCCCCGACGATACGCGGCCCGTGACGGTGGTATCGCGATGGGTCCAGGAGGTCGTCCGTGGTGATGAGGCACACGCGCGGGCCCTGCGGCGAGTACCCGGTGTACGTGATGGCGTAGCGTCCCTCTTCGGGGAGCCACGTCACGCGCGCATCCTCCACGCCCCATTCCTCGTACGGCGCCTCGCGACCGACGATGGGCCGGTCGAGCGGTAGCTCGAACCGCTCGCCGTCGTCCGACACGGCCAGTGCGAGACACGAGCGCCCGGTGTCGCGCTCGAAGACGCGAACGAGCAGCACCACGCGCCCGCTTCGGTGGTCGATCGACGCGCCGGCGTTGAAGGCGCCCGAGGCGTGCACGAAGGACACGTCACCCGGAACGACGACGGGATTCCGTTCCAGTCGGCGCAGCGGTGCGATCACGCCTGCGCCGCGATCCAGCGCGCGTACAGACGCGTGAAGTGACCGCCGGGGTCCGCGTAGTAGTTGTCCGGACTCACGTCGAGCACGTTGGGGACCGGGCCCACGACGAGCGCGCCCGCGTCACGCCGTGCGCGCAGGTCGCGAAAGGCCTTCACCGCCGGCTTCTCGACGCCGTCGGCGCGGATGAGGCCGAACGAGCGCTCGCGCAGCACCGTGTTCAACGGCGGGCGATCGAAGAGCAGCGCATCGTAGTCGCCGTAGCACCATGCGTACGCGCCAGCGGCGCCCGTCTCCACGAGTCGCGCGAGGACGGTCTCGTAGTAGGTGCAGCACTCGTCCTCGGACGCGAGGTACTGCGTGCGTGGCGTGCCGAGGAAGTCGTCGATGAAGGCGTGGCCCTGCGCGCCCACTGGCGCGGTGCACATGCCGAACTCCTGCATCAGCGTGCCGCGCTGGCGTCCCGCGAGGGCGGAGGTGAGCGCGCAGGCGAACGGTACCAGCTCCGGATCGACGTACGAGCGGGCGACCGCGCTGTACAGCGGATACGCGTGCATCACGTCCTCGTCGAACACCGTGGCCAGGTCGTCCACCCGCATCTGGTTGGCAGTGGTGAGCGACGGCAGGTGCGCGCCGATGCGCACCGGCACGCCCGGCGCGCCGCGCCGGATCGCGCTGGTCATCACCGACGTCCACGCCCTCGCATGCGCGCGTCGCTCGGGGCGCTTCGCGTCGTCGATCTCGTTCGCCACGTCGAAGGCGCGGAGCCGCTCGCTGCCGGCGAGCGCCTTCGCGCAGGTGTGCATCAGCAGTTCCTGCGAGCGGAGGAGCTCGGGATCGGCGTACAGGTCGCCCGGTTGGCCATGCTCGTCGAGCATCCACTCGGGCCACCAGATGCGGCCGCTCATGTTGATCACGAGCAGCGTGGGCACCACGGACAGCCCGTTGTCGGTCGCGATGCGCACGACCTCCACGAGCCGGTCCACCATCACGGTGTCCACCACGTTCTGCGCCGGCAGGAAGTCGCGCGTCATCGCGAACAGGCGCACCGTGTCGAAGCCCATCTCGGCGATCCGCTGCATGTCGTCGCGCACTTCGGCCAAGTCGAGCTCGCGCCACATGTACATGGCGCGGCGTCGCGGCCAGTAGTTGATCCCCAGTTCGAAGTCGGGCCGTGTCACGCGAGTCCCTCCAGGATCGTCGCCAGCGCCAGCGTCGCGAGGGCCGTCACGCCATCCGCCGCACCGTAGTACACATGCACGTTGTCGCCCTCCGCGAGCAGCCCGCACGTGAATACGACCCCGTCGAAGAACCCACGGCGCTCGTACGGCGCCTCCGGCGCGAGAATCGGCGCGCGCGATCGGCCGAGCACGCGGCTGGGGTCGCGCGCGTCGAGGAGCAGCGCGCCCAGGGCGTACTGCATGGGCGCGCGGCTCACGCCGTGGTAGACCGCGAGCCAGGCGTCCTGGCCGTTGGCGCGCACGCGGAAGGGCACCGCGCCGCCGCCGATCTTCGCGTCGTCCCAGGCGTCGTCGCGCGCGCGAGCCACGAACCGATGGTCGCCCCATGCGATCAGGTCCGGCGACGACGCCAGCCAGATGGCATGCTCACCGATGCCCTCGGGCATCGGGCGGTGCAGCGCCATGTAGCGTCCGTCGATCTGCTCGGGAAAGATCGTGACGTCCCGGTTGGGCGGCGCGAAGATCACGCCGTGCCTGGTGAACGTGATGAAGTCGGTGGTAGAGGCGAGCGCCGTGGCGATGCCGCGCGGGGAAACGGCGGAGTAGTTGATCCAGAAGGTGTCCCCGAGCTGCGTGATCCGCGGATCTTCGAGGCCGAAGCTCTCCAGCGGTGTCGCGGCCGACATCGCGGGCACCTCGGCGATGTCGAAGTGAATGCCGTCGCGCGAGCGCGCCACGCGCAGGTGCGAGATGGACGTGAGCCAGGTCTGCCCACCATCGACGACGACGCGCGGATCGGTCGTATCCACTCCCGGCGCACCTGCCGGCCATCGACGGACCGCGAGCGCGCCGGCAGCGGCGTCGAAATACGGCGCGGCGATCTCCCCTTCCTCGCGCCTCACCGGCGCCTCGGCCACGCGCAGCAGCAGCACGACGTCCGCGCCGTGGCGAATGCACGCGGGGTTGAACACGCCCACGACCTCGAGGTCGGGGCGCGACGACGGCACCATCGCCGGCGTGATGATGGGGTTCTCTGCGGCGCGGCGAGTCATCGCGATGGGTGGGGCTGGCCGCACACGCCGGCGAGCCGTGCTGGCGTGCGGGAAGGGATGATCCGGCGGCGTGCCACGTATATACCGCTCCACCCCGCCACGCGCGAGGAGCATTGACCCAGCGACGTGAACCGCGATACTATGGCGGCAACCACGGAGGACCCGATGGAATCGATGTACCTCCCGCAGGTGGAGGCGTTCAAGGGCACGGGCGCGCGCGCCGAGGCAATCGAGCAGATGCGCGCGGCAGGTGTGCCCGTGCCGCAAATCATGCACCTCTTCGCGTTCAAGCCCGACCGCACGGACCATCTGGCGGCCTTCACGCAGGGCGTCATGCGGGGCCCGTCGCCCCTGCCGGCCGGCCAGCGCGAGCTCATCGCCGCCCTGACTTCCAAGCTCAACCAGTGCCTCTTCTGAATCGGCTCCCACGCCGCGGTCGCGGCGGAGCTGCTGGGGGATCGGGATCTCGTCGCAGGTGTGCTCGCCGACGTGGAGACCGCGTCCGTCGCGGACAAGGATCGCGCGTTGTACCGCTTCGTGAAGAAGATGGTGCACGATTCCCTGTCGATCGATGCCGCCGATGCCGAGGCGGTGCGGGCGGCGGGATGGTCGGATGAGGGGCTGTACGATGCCATCTCCGTGGTCGCGCTGTTCCAGTTCTACAACGCGTGGATCGACGCCACCGGCGTGCGCGACATGTCGCCCATGGGGTACGAGCTTTCGGGCAAGCGGATCGCCACCAATGGGTATGTGATGGAGCGGCCGGCGGCGCGCTGATCACGCGCGCCGCGAACGGTTGCTACCTCACGGGCGCACGCCGGCCGGCCGCCCCGCGCTCCTGCGCCGCAAAGGCCTGTGCGACGCCATTGGTCCACCCGAAGCCGTCCTGCGTGGGATACTCGCCGCCGCCCGCACGCCGGTTGAGGTCCGTGACGTCGTATTTCTCCGTCATCTTTCCCGTCACGAAATACGTCCGGCGATTCAGCGCCAGCCACCGGTTGCGCGCGTCGTCAGCGAGGTCCGCTCGGCCATAGGCGCGCACCGCCTGTGCGCCGAGCCACTGGAGCGGTGGCCATCCGTTGGGCGCGTCCCACTGCTGTCCGGAGGCCTGCAGCGTCGTCACGAACCCGCCCGGCTTCAGGAAGTCGCGCCCGAGGCGCTCCGCCACGGCGCGTCCCTGCTCCGGCGTCGCCAGCCCGAAGTACAGTGGCGCCGCGGCGGCCATCGTCGGCCGGTCCGTTACCCGCTCGCCCGTGCGCCAGCGGACGTCGAAGAAATAGCCCTCGCGTGGATCGTATGCGGCTGCGAGCAGCGCATTGCGGCGCAGTTCAGCCGCCGCGGCATAGCGCGCGGCAACCGCTGCGTCCCCGGCTCGCCCGCGCACGAGCCGCAGCGCGGCGATGGTCCGCTCGGCGTGATACAGCAGGCTGTTGAGGTCCACTGGCACGAGCTCCGTCGTCTCCAGTGTGCGAAGGTCGGACGGATCCCGCATCCAGCGGCTCGAGAAGTCCCAGCCGCTCTCCGCCGACGCGCGGATGTTCCGGTAGAGCGCCTCGCGCTGGGCCTCAGGCACGCGCTGCGCCAACTCGAAGTCCTCGCGATACGACTCGGGACGCGGCTCCGGCCGGTCGTCCCAGTAGCGGTTGAGCACCGAGCCGTCGCGCAGCCGGACGACGCGCCGAGCCGCGGTGCCGGGCCGCACGGAGTCCGCACCGGCCATCCAGAAATCGTGCTCCGCCTCCATCGCGCCGAGCCAGGCGGTCGCGCGGCCACTGTCCGTCGCGGTCGCGTAGAGCCCCACCATTGCGCTGAAGAAGGGCGGTTGACTCCGGCTCAGGTAGTAGGTCCGGTTTCCGTTCGGGATGTGGCCGACGGTGCGGATGAGGTAGGCGAAGTTGTCGAGCATGTTCTTCACGAGATCCGTGCGCCCGCTCTGGATGAGTCCGAGCATCGTGAAGTACGAATCCCAGTAGTACACCTCCCGGAACCGCCCGCCCGGCACGACGTACGCCTCGGGCAGCGGAATGAGCGACGAGTTCGGATCGGCGATATCGGCCGGGCGCGTGAGCGCCGGCCAGAGCGAACGGATGTGCCCTTCCATCGACTGATCCGTGTCGGAGCGAATTCCCTCGCCCGCCGCGCGCGGCGCATCGAAGTGCGCCGCGACGAACGCCTTGAGGTCGAAGCCCGGCCCAGACCGCTGCGCGAGGTACTGCGCGGCGACATCCGATGGCGCCGACCGCGGGCGCGCATCGACAAGTGTCTTCGAGTCCGGATAGACCCGCGCCATCTGGATGTCGTGGAACAGCGGGCCGAGGTCGTGCGCCGGGTCGTACAGGCGCGTTGCCTCGACGCGCGGCGGCGCCGTGGTGACGACCGGTACCGACCCGCAGGCCGATGCGAACGCGAGCACGAGCAGCGCCGCGTGATCGAGGCCGGCCGGTCGCGTGATACGGAGAGGGCTCATGGGAGTCGGGACGAAAGGATATCGGGACGAGGTGGCATCACGCCGGCACCAGCGCGAGCTCGCGCGACGCGCGTTCGGAAACGGGCCGTACGAATGCGGCGGCCACCGCGGCGCACAGCATGAACGCACCGGCCAGACGAATCACGTTGCCGGGGTCGCCACCCAGCCAGGAACGGTAGATCAACGGCAGCGTGAAGATCTCGATCATCATCGGGATCACGATGAACATGTTGAAGATGCCCATGTACACGCCACACCGCTCCGGCGGAATGCAGCCGGCGAGCATTACGTAGGGATTCGCCATGATGCTCGCCCACGCCAGGCCGATGCCAAGCATCGGGATGAACAGCATGGGCCGGCTGGTGATCCCTGGCAGCGCGAGCATCGCGAATCCGGCCAGCGTGAGGCATGCGGCATGGGTCCACTTGGGCCCGATCCGGCGGACGAACGGCACCATCGCGAACGCCGCCATGAAGGCGACGAAGTTGTAGAAGCCGCCGATCTGTCCATTCACGAGCGATGCCTCCCGGAATCCCGCCGTGCTCGCGTCGTGCGTGTGATACAGCGTGAGCGCCAGCGAGAGCACGACGTACTGCCAGTAGCAGAACATGGCGTACCACTGGAACAGACTCATCACCGCGAGCTGGCGCATGGTCCGCGGCATGTCACGCACCGCGTCGGCCACCTCGCGCAACGTGGACGCAAGGCCCCGCGGCAACGCCTCGATGCGGGCCCGCTCGGCGGGCGTAAGGGGAATCTCCTTCGTGGTGCGGACCGTCCAGAGGATCGACGTGATCGACAGCACCGACCCGATGATGAACGCGATCACGGTCACCCACGGGATCCCGTGCGCGTTCACCCGATCGCGATTCATGCCGAAGTACAGCAGGAGCGACGGCGTGAGGTACGACAGCGTCTGGCCGAGGCCCGTGAACGCCGACTGGGTGAGGAAGCCGAGGGAGTGCTGCGAGACGTCGAGCCGGTCGCTCACGAACGCGCGATACGGTTCCATCGTGACGTTGTTGCCGGCGTCAAGGATCCACAGCAGTCCCGCGGCCATCCACAGCGTCGGGCTGAACGGCATCCAGAGCAGCGCGATGCTGCACAGCACGGCGCCCACCAGGAAGTACGGGGTGCGCCGCCCGCGCTTGCTCAGCGTGCGGTCGCTCATCGCGCCGATCAGCGGCTGGATGAGCAGGCCGGTCATCGGGCCGGCGAGCCACAGCAGCGGCAAGCTGGCCTCGTTGGCGCCAAGGTACTTGTAGATCGGGCTCATGTTGCTCTGCTGCAGCCCGAAGCTGTACTGGATGCCGAAGAACCCGATGTTCATGTTCAGGATCTGCATCAGCGACAGCGGGGGGCGACGCGGCGCCTCGGATTGCGGGACCTGGGCCTCGTTCGCGGTGCTGTGCATCGGCGCTATGTTCCCCCGGTTCGTGTGAGTCGCCCGTCGTTTCGACACTCCGCCAGCCCGAGCCCCTCGTGTCCACTGCGGTCCTGCCCTGTGACGCCGCTGCCGAACTCCTTCACTCGCTCAGCGGGCCCACCGGCATTCATGCGTCGGCGTCGCACGTCGCGAACTACGCGGCGGTCTTCGCGCGCGACGGCGTGATGGCCGGCATCGCCGGCCTCCTCACCAAGGACACCATCGTCATCGATGGTTTCGTACGCACCCTCCGACACCTGCGCGATCTCCAGGGCCCCGAAGGACAGATCGCGTCCAACTATCTGCTGCCCACGGACGCGCCAGCGCAAGTCAGCTTCGGCACGCTCGTCCCCCGAATCGACGCACCCCTCTGGTTCCTCATCGGCGTCGGCCTCGGCGCCCGCGCCGGTGCGCTCGACCCCGCCGAATTCCGGGATGCCGTGCAGCGGGTCGTGCGCCTGCTCGACGCCATCGAGTACAACGGCCGGCACCTGCTCTACGTGCCCGTTGGCGCCAACTGGGCCGACGAGTACGTGACCGAGGGCTACGTCCTCCACGAGCAGGTCCTGCGCGCCTGGGCGCTCCGGCTCGTCGGCGCCACGTACGACGTGGCCGCATGGCGCCGGAAGTCGGAGCAGGTCGAGGACGCCGCCACCCGCACCTTCGCCTCGCGCGATGCGGCGCATCCCTACCCGCTCGCCGCGGTGTCGCCCGTTCGCGTGAACGACACGTTCGACCTGGCGACCACAACGCTGCTCGGCGTATCGGGCGTGTGTACGCCGCTGCGCGAATCCGCGCTCGCCTGGGTGGACGCCCAGTTCGTCAGCCGCGACCAGTTGCCGCCCGCATACTCTCCCGTCATCGACGACAGTCACCCCGATTGGCCTGCCCTGAACCGCTATCAGCTGCACGGCTTCCGGAACCGCCCGCACGAATACCACAACGGCGGTATCTGGCCCATCTGGCTGGGATGGCTCGCGTTGGCGTTCGCGCGTACGGGACGACAGGACGCGCGCGAACGCCTCACGCGCACGCTCGCATCCCTGCCCGCGCTCGGCGACGGCTTCGCCTTCGAGGAATACTTTCACGGCCGCACCGGCGTCGCGATGGGCACGGCGCAGATGGCATACACGGCGACGGGCCTGCTCTTCTTCCGCGCCGCCGGCGACCCCGCGGCGCTCGCCCTGTTCGCGCTGTGACGCCGGGTGACGCCCCGCGCCATCCCGCGCCAGACCCGTTGTCCGCGCGCCTGCTCGAGGTACTTGCCGAGCAGCACGACATCCGACCGAGTGGCCCGCGCCGTGTGGTCGCGGTGGCGGGAGAATCCGGAAGCGGCAAGACAGTCACTGCACAGCATCTCGTCGCGGCGCTGACGTCCGCCGGAATCATCGCGGATGTCCTCAGCCAGGACGACTACTTCATCCGTCCGCCGGCCACCAATCACGCGCACCGTCTTGCGGACCTCACCAGCGTGGGACCGCAGGAAGTGGACTTCGCCCGCCTCGTCGCCGATGTCGCGGCCTTCCGTGCGGGCGCCAACGGTGTGGACACGCCGCTCGTCGATTACCCCGGCAATCGCTTCGTCGCGCGGCAGCGTGACTTCGCGCCGCTCCACGTACTCGTCGTCGAGGGCACCTACGTGCTCGCGCAAGCCGACGCCGACGTCCGCATCTTCCTCTCGGCCACGAGCCTCGAGACACGCCAGCGCCGAGTCGCGCGGAACCGCGATGCCGATGATCCCTTCGTGGAGCGCGTGCTCGCCATCGAGCACGCGATCATCGCGGCGCAGCGCCCACTTGCCGACGTCGTCATCGACAGTGACTTCCAGGTCGCGCACCAGCGCCCCTGACCTCACGCGCGACACGGCGTCACGCGTGTCTCATGGCGCGCGCGCCACCCGCGGCCGGCCCAGCCGGTTCGCCCGCACCACCTGCACCGTCGTGTCGTTGCGCGCGACGACGATCAGCTCGTCGCCGTTCGCGGCGCGCAGCCGCTTCATGTGCCGCACCTCTCCCTCGAGCAGCAGGTTGCTCTCCGCCATGTCCACGGCCGCGAACGCACCCGCACCGTTGCCCCGCAGCAGCAGGCCATAGCTCGCGTCGTACTGGCCCTGAATGGGCGTCACGCCGTGGAAGTTGCCGCCGAGCACCACGTCGGTGTGGCCGTCGCCGTCGAAGTCGCCGGTGACGGCGGCGTATACCGGGGCGAACTGCGCCTCCGCGGGAAGTGGACGGAGGTCGAACGTGCCGTTCGCGTTGCCCAACGCCACGGAGCTCGCGAATACATCGGCCTCGAGCACGGTGGCCTTCGCGAGGTCGGCGGCGGGGAAGATGTCCTCGAGACGGCTCGCACCGAAGGCCTTGTACGTCGGGTACTTCGTGCGCAACTCGGGAATCAACCGCGCCAGCTCGTCGCGCCCCGCTATCGGATAACTCTCGCCGTGCTTGTAGAAGGTGAGGATCTGCTGCAGCGATCCATTGTGCGCGAAGTCGCCAAGGTACAGACGCGTCGGCTCCGCCTTGCTGGCGTGCAGGTAGGAATTCAGACCGAGGTTGCCCAGCAGCAGGTCCACTCGCCCGTTGCCGCGGAGGTCGGCCGTCGCCACGGTATTCCACCAGCCGTTCGTACCGCCGAGTCCTGCGTCGCTGGTGCGGTCCACGAACCGCCCGCCTTCCTGGCGGAAGACGCGTATCGGCATCCACTCGCCGGCGACCACGAGGTCGAGCTGGCCGGGCGTACGCGACGGAATCCACGCGGCGGACGTCACCATGCCGGCCTGTGCGAGCGCCGGTGCCTTCACTTTCGTGACGTCGATGAAGTGTCCCGTGCCGTCGTTCTCGAGGAGATAGCTGTGCGGTGACTCGCCGTACCGACGCGACACCACACGCCCGCCAATGAACAGGTCGACGTGGCCGTCCCCGTTGAAGTCGCCGGCGACCACACAGCCCGCGTTCTCGAAGATCGGCGGCAGCATCGTGGAGTCGCGCACGAATCGTCCGTGCCCGTCGTTGAGGTACAGGCGCTGTCGGAGCGCATCGGCCTGGTCCCAGAACTCGTTGCCGCCGCTCGCCACAATCAGGTCCGGATGCCCGTCGCCATTGGCGTCGAGGAAGGTCGCGTCCACATCCTCGTCCAGGCTGTCCGCCTGCAATGCCGATTGCGCGCTGCGCGTGAATCGGCCGTCGTGTCCTTGCAGGTAGATCGCGCCGCCCTGCCATTTTGCGCCACCGATGTAGACGTCTTCGAGCCCGTCGCCGTTCACGTCGGCCACGGCCAGCGCGGGCCCCTCCGTCGAGAGCAGGTGCGGCATGAGCGGCTCGCGCTCGAAGTCCACGAACGACGTGTTCTCCGCGTGCTTGAAGTCGATGCCGAGCGTCGCCGTTACGTCCGTGAACGGCGGCGTGACTTTCGGGTGCGCGTACGCGAAGTGCCCCGCGGCATTGCGCTGGTCGAGTACGAGTGAGGTGTCGGCCGGCACGCTGGTGAGCGTCTGGTAACGGTGGTCGGGCCACACCACGACCAGTGAATCCACGCGTGTGGCCTTGCCGAGCCCGAAGTGCAGGCGGGGATCGACGGAGGAGAGGAAGCCGCGCGTCGGCATCTGTTCGAGCAGCTGGTGGGTGCCTCCGCTCGTGATCGTCACGCTCGCGCCAATGCCGGCGGTGTTGCCGCCGGTGCCGTGCAGCGTGATGGTGAGCGCGTGATTGCCGTTGCGTTCGCGCGCGCGGTTCCGGTAGATCGACGCCGGCGCATTGACGTTGTTCACCACGAGGTCGAGCGCGCCGCTGTTGTTGAGGTCCACATACACGGCGCCGTTCGAGAAGCCTTCCTGCGCCAGTCCCCAGGCGGCAGCGAGATTCGTGAACGTGAGGTTGCCGTTGTTGTGGAACACGTAGTTGGCCAGCGGGATGCTCGGCATCCGTTGCAGCAGCGAGAGGTTCTGCTGCGTGATGCCCCGCGCGAGCGACGCCTGGTTCGCCTCGTTGCCCACGAAGCCGATGTAGTCCAGGTCGTTCGGCCGGCGGTCGATGCCGTTGGTGATGAAGAGGTCCTTTCGCCCATCGTTGTCGAGGTCCGCGAACAGCGGTGCCCAGCTCCAGTCGGTCGCCGCCACGCCGGCGAGGAACCCGATCTCGCTGAACCGGCCGCCGCCGCGGTTGAGTTGCAGCGCATTGCGCGAATACTGCGGATGGTAGCCCGCCTTCAGGCGCAGGCTGGACAGCGCGTAGCTCTCGGAGCTGGCCGACGTCTTGAGGACGTCCTCGCGGTCGGGAAGCATGTCCATCGAGACGAGGTCCGGCCGCAGGTCGTTGTTGAAGTCCGCCGCGTCCACGCCCATCGAGAAGCGGCTGGTGTGCCCGGTCAGCCGCGCGATGGATTCGGTGAACGTGCCGTCGCAGTTGTTGATGTAGAGAAAGTCGTTTTCCTGGAAGTCATTGGCGACGTACAGGTCAGGGCACCCGTCCTGGTTGAAGTCGCTCGCGACCACGCCCAGCCCGAATCCCTCGGCCCCGCCGTAGATGCCCGCGTGTTCGCTCACGTCCACGAAATGGCCGCCGTCGTTCCGGTACAGCCTGTCGCCCGCCCGCGGGTTGCGTTCCGTGCGGCTGCCTTGCTGCCCGATCGACCGCTCCGTGTGCGTCGAGTGGTTGAGCAGGTACATGTCCAGGTCGCCGTCGCCGTCGTAGTCGAAGAACAGCGCCTGCGTGGAGTAGCCGGCGAAGTCGAGACCGTACCTCGTCGTCTGGTCGCTGAACGTGCCATCGCCGTTGTTGATGTAGAGCACGTTGTGGCCGTGCTTCCCGAGGTAGCTCACCCCCGACACGAAGATGTCGAGATGGCCGTCGCCGTTGACGTCGGCCATCGTGACGCCCGTCGTCCATTCGCCCGTGCCGCCGACCCCCGCCTTCGCCGTGACGTCCTCGAACCGATAGTTGCCGCGATTGAGGTACAGGCGATTGTGGCCCGTGCTCGAGGTGAAGTAGAGGTCGGGCAGGCCATCGCCATTCACGTCGCCGGCCGCGACGCCGCCGCCGTTGTAGTAGTACAGGTAGTTGAGGATGTTGTATGCGGTGTCCTCGGGCAGCCGGTTCTCGAAGGACACCCCCGTGGCCGACGGCGGCAGCAGCTCGAACAGGGGCGGAGGTGCAGCCGAGTCGCGGCATGCCACGAGGGCCATCGCGCCGGCGAGGACGGTGACGCACCACGTCTTCCACGCCGTCGGGGCGCCCATCACCCGTCTCTCCCTGGCATCGCCCTGTGACGCGCGACGGATGCACCGGGGTATTGCTTGACGGGGCGCGGCCCGCACGCCCCATTTAACATGTGGCACGCGCCGTCCCAGGGAACGGTGCCGTCGCCGTCGCCAATGCGCAGGTCATGTGGCGCGAACCCCCACCGAGGCGTGTGACATTCATGCCCAGCTCCCCATCACGCATACGGCTCTCCGTCATCGGCGCGCTCGTCCTCGGCGCCGCATGCGCCCGCTCCACCGAGCGCACCGCGACCCAGCCGGACCCCAATCCGGGCCAGGGCCGCTCCAGTATCGGCGCCGAGGACCTCCAGCGTTCGCCGAACGTCCCCATCGAGCAGATCCTCGCCGGCAAGGTCGCCGGCGTCGTCGTCGCTCGCACAGAGGATGGTGGCCTCGCGATCCGTATTCGCGGCGCCACGTCGCTGAGTGGCAGCAACGCGCCGTTGTACGTGATCGACGGCATCCCCATCGAGCCTGGACCGAACGGCAGCCTCACCGGCATCAACCCGTACGACATCGAGTCGATCAAGGTGCTGAAGGACGCGACCGACCTCACGATGTACGGCTCGCGCGGCGCCAACGGCGTCATCGTCATCAAGACGCGCCGGCCGAATCCATGACCTGACCCCGCCTCACCGCCGCCGACGCTGCGCGACCCGCGCAGGCCGGACGTCGCGGAACACGAGCGGCGTGTCGTTGTTGCGCGACACCACGATGAGCACGCCGTCCGCGGTGCGGATCCGCTGGATATCGCGTGCCTCGCCCGGCACCCGGAAACCGCTTTCGTCTCCGCGCACCGGCGTGAAGCTGCCCTTGCCATCGGCGCGAAGCAGCAGCCCGTCGCTCGAGTGCATGCGCCCGATCTCCGGCTTGAACCCGTCGAAGTTGCCCGCGAGCAGCAGGTCGGTACGCCCCTGCTCCCCCTCGACGCCCAGCAGACCGTACACGGGCGCCAGTTGCGCCTCTGCCGGCAGCGGGACGACAGTGAACGACCCATCGGCGTTGTGGCGCACGAACGACGTCGCGAACGTGTAGGCCACCTTGTGCGCCGCGCCTGATAGTTCCGCGGCGCTGAAGATGTCGGTCACGCGCTGCGTCGCGTACGACTTGTAGGTCGGGTAGCGTGGCTTGAGGTACGGCAAGGCCACCAGCAGCTCGTCCCGCAGTGTGATGGGGTAGCTCACGCCGCCGTTGTACACGCTGAGGATCTGCTCGACCGACCCGTTGCCGTCGAAGTCCTTTACGTACATCTCGGCGGGCTCGCGTTCCGACGCCTGCAGCCGCCCGTTCAGCCCGAGGTTGCCGACCACGAAGTCGACCCGCCCGTCGCCGTCGAAATCGCCGGCGATGATGCGGTTCCACCAGCCGTTGCTCTTCTCGAGCCCCTTGGTCGCCATCTTCCGGAACGTGCCGTTCCCCGCGTTGTGGAACACCGTGATCGGCATCCACTCGCCCACCACCACCAGGTCCAGCCGGCCGTCGCCGTCCACGTCGCGCCACACGGCGTCGGTCACCATGCCCACGGTCGCCAGTTCCGGCGCCGCCTTCGCCGTCACATCCGTGAAGTGGCCCTTGCCGTCGTTGTGCAGCAGCATGCTCGTGGGATCCATGCCGTAGCGCCACGGCACCACGCGGCCCCCCACGAACAGGTCCACCGCCCCGTCACCGTCGTAGTCCGCCGCCACCACGTGCGAGCCGCTCACGGTTTCCGGTGGAAGGCTGTTGGCCGCCTTGTGGAAGCGGCCGTGGCCATCGTTCAGGTACAGGCGGTCCTGCAGCGCCGGCGCGCCATCGGAGTATTCACTGCCTCCGCTCACCACGTAGAGGTCGGGACGTCCGTCGCCGTTCGCATCGAAGAAGACCGCGCCGAGGTCCTCCGAGATCGCGTCGAGCTCGAAGAGTCCCGGGTTGCTGCGCGTGAAGGTGCCGTTGCGGTTCTGCAGCAGCAGCTGCCCCGGCTGCTCCTTGGCGCCGCCGATGAACAGGTCGTCCAGTCCATCGCCGTTGACGTCGGCCACGGCCATGTACGGCCCTTCCGTCGAGAGAAGCTTGGGGATCAGCCGCTCGCGGTCGAAGTCGAGGAAGTCATTCTCCTGATGGCGGAAGCCGAGTGCGGCATGCGCCGTCACGTCCACGAAGCGCGTCGCTGCCGGAGCGTGCGCGATCCCCGGCGTCGCCGCCGCGGCCTCACGCTGCCGCACCGTGACCAGCTGGTTCGCGGCCACATGCGTCTGGACGCTCACGCGTCCGTCCGGCCATACCACGCGGACGCTGTCCACCGTTGCCACCGCGCCGAGTCCGAAATCCAGCACGGGATCGACGCTGGACTGGAACCCGCGCGTCGGTGATTCCTCCTGCATGAGGATGCTCGTGCCCGCGTGAAGCGTGACTCGGGCCCCTACGCCGTACCGGTTCATCCCTTCGCCGTCGAGCTTCACGCGCAGGTAGTGGTTTACCGGATGGAGACTCCGCGCGTTGTTGCGATAGACGAACGCTTCCTGGTTGACGTTGTTGACCACGAGATCCGGCGCGCCATCGCCATCGAGGTCGCCATAGGCGGCGCCACTCGAGAAGCTCGGCGTCGCCAGGCCCCAGGCAGCCGACTCGTTCGTGAAGTGCAGCGCGCCATCGTTGCGGAACGCGGAGTTCGGGATCGGCGTGGAGGTCATCGCTGCCGTGAGCTTGCGGAAGTCAGCCTGCGTACGGCCGCCACTCGTCACCGACTTCATCGTCTCGTCGTTCGCGAGGTACGCCACGTAGTCCTGCGACGTGATGTCCTTCGCGAGGCCGTTGGTCACGAAGATGTCCTTCAGGCCGTCGAGGTCCAGGTCGGCGATGAGTGCGGCCCAGCTCCAGTCGGTGCGCGACACCCCGGCCATCTGGCCCACGTCCGTGAACGTGCCGTCGTGGTTGTTGCGCTGCAGCATGTTCCGCATCAGCTGGTGGTGGTAGCCGTTCTGCACCTTCGTGCGGTACGCGTCCCACGACTCGAATTGCGCCGTGGTCTTCAGGCGGAATTCATCTTGCGGCAGCATGTCCGTCGTGTAGACGTCCGGCCAGCCGTCGTTGTCCACGTCGGCGGCATCCACCCCCATCGAGAAGTAGCTGAGGACGGGCGCCTGCTGGTCGAGCGCCTCGGAGAACGTACCGTCGTGCTTGTTGATGTAGAGATAGTCGCGCTCGAAAAAGTCGTTCGAGACGTAGATGTCCGGCCACCCGTCGTTGTTCACGTCGGTGACCACGACACCGAGCCCGAACGCGATCTCGGGGCTGTGGATGCCCGCCGCGGCACTCACGTCCACGAAGTGGCCGCCGTCGTTGCGGTAGAGCCGTGCGCCGCCATTATTGTCGCGCACCGTGCGCGTGTTCCGGAGGCCGAAGCTGCTCACCGGACGGGGCGAGTTCCGGATCAGGAACAGGTCGAGGTCGCCGTCGTGGTCGTAGTCGAGGAAGACGGCCTGCGTCGAGTATCCTCCGTCGGTCAGGCCGTACTCGCGCGCCATTTCCTTGAACGTGGGCACGCCGTCCCGGTCGAGCCCCTGGTTGATCCACAGCTGGTTCGCACGGTGCGCGGGGCCGCCGGGACCCGCGTGGCAAATGAAGATGTCCAGCCGCCCGTCGCCATTCACGTCGGCGAGCGTGATGCCGGTGCTCCAGGAGTTCTTTTCCGTCCGCACCCCACTCGCGTCCGTGATGTCCGTGAAGTGGAAGTGGCCATGGTTCAGGAAGATGCGGGGTCCACCCTGGTTCGCGACCAGTACGATCTCCGGGAGGCCGTCACCGGTGAGGTCGCCGATGGCCACCCCGCCGCCGTTGTAGTAATTGCGGTAGGTGAAGACGTTGAGGTCGGCGGTTTCCGTGAGCGTGTTCTGGAAATGCACGCCCGTGACCTTCGACGGCATCAGCGTGAAGAGCACGTTGCCTGGGGGCGGCGCGTCAACCGCCTCGACTGCCGCGCCGTCGCGCTGGGCAGAGCAACCGGAGAACGCCGCGGCGGCGACGAGCGCAGCCGCGAGGCGCCTGGACGGGCGGATGTGAAGCCGGATCATACAGCGAGGCGGGAGCTGCGGGGGAATGCGCGACGGCGCGACGGCGCGACGCAACCGTCTCCGGTGCACCGGCGCCGCCATCGAACGACTGGCCCTGCTGCACCACGGCCTGTTCCGAAACCGGAACAGGCCGTGATGTGA
>JBBRZK010000055.1:0-28738 GCA_038236775.1 Gemmatimonadales bacterium | reverse complement strand
GGGCAAGAAGGCCGAGTGGGTGGGAGGGCCTGCGCCCACGGCGATGGCCCTGCAGGGTCCGGCCCCAATCGCGGTTCCGGCGCCTGCGGCTCAGGACGACATTAAGCTATTCAGGTATCCAGCTCCGCGCTTAGACGGGGAGGCGCGGGTACCGGCTTTCCGAGCAGGCGTGCCACGATCCGGTCGCCATGGAAGCGCCCGTTCTCGATGAACACCTTGTTCGCGTCGAAGCCCGCCACCACTACGCCCGCAATGAAGAGCCCGGCCAGGCTGGTCTCGAGGGTATCGGGGTCGTGCTTCGGGATGCCCGTAATGGGGTCGATGGGCACCCCGGCCGCGTGCAGCAGCTCCGTATTGGGCGCGAATCCGGTCATCACGTAAACGAACCGGGCGGCGACGGTCGTCTCCTTGCCGCGCCCGCTGCGCGCCACCACCGAGCCCGGCGCGATGTTCGCCACGCGGCTGTTCCACAGGAGGGCGATGGCGCCTTCCTTCGCTCGGTTCTGCAGGTCGGGTAGCACCCACGGCTTGATGCGCTTGTCGAAGTCGGGGCCGAAGTGCACGAGCGTGACCCGCGCCCCCGCGCGCCACAGGTCCAGCGCCGCCTCCGCCGCCGAGTTGCCGCCACCGACAACCACGACGTCCTGCTGGAACGCCTCGTGGCCCTCGCGGTACACGTGCCGCACGTGGGGAAGCTGCTCGCCCGGCACGCCGAGGTAGTTCGGCGACCCGAAGTAGCCCGTCGCCACCACCACGGAGCGCGCAGGCATCGCGTGCGCGACGCCTTCGACCGTCACGGAGTGCACGAGCCAGCCAGCATCGGTGCGTTCGAGGCGCGACACGCGCTCGTACTGCCGCACGTCGAGGCGGAAATGGCGCACGATGGCGCGGTAGTACGCGAGCCCGTCGCGGCGCGAGGGCTTGTCCGCGGCGACGACGAACGGGATGTCGCCCAGTGACAGCTTCGACGCCGTGGAGAAGAAGCTGACGTAGTAGGGATACTGCGTGATCGTGTTGACCACGGGCCCCGCGTCGAGGATCACGGCGGACAGTCCGGCGCGCTGCGCGGAGATGGCGGCGGCGAGACCGCAGGGTCCCGCGCCGACGATGAGGAGGTCGATCATGCCGTCGCCGTGGAATGGATGGCGTGACGCACCGGCCCGCTCACTGCCCGATGATCTGGTCGCGGCGGGTTCCCACGCTCACGTACGTGATGGGCGCCTCGCACAGCGCCTCGATCCGGTCGAGGTACACGCGCGCCGCGGTGGGCAGGTCGGCCAGCTTGCGCGCCTCGCCCGTGGACTGATGCCACCCGGCGAAGGACTCGTAGCGGGGCACCACGCGCTCCAGCGCGAGGAGGTCGCCGGGGAAGTCCTCGTGCAGCTCACCGTCCACCTCGTAGCCCGTGCAGATCTTCAGCTCGGGCAGCGTGTCGAGCACGTCGAGCTTCGTCACCGCGAGGTCGCTCAGCCCGTTCACGCGCGTGGCGTACTTCACGACCAGCGCGTCGAACCAGCCGCAGCGGCGAGCGCGCCCCGTCGTCGCGCCGAACTCGTTGCCCAGCGTGCGCACCTCGCTTTGCAGCGGCTCGGTGAACTCGGTGGGCAGCGGCCCATTGCCCACGCGCGTGGTGTACGCCTTCACCACGCCGAGCACGCGGTCGATGTCCGTGGGGCCGATGCCCACGCCCACGGACGCGCCGCCCGCGGTGGTGTTGCTCGACGTCACATAGGGATACGTGCCGTGGTCGATGTCGAGCAGCGAGCCCTGCGCGCCCTCGAGCAGCACGGCCGCGCGCGCCTTCACGGCGCGGTGCACCGTGAGGCCCACGTCGTCGGCGAGCGGCAGCAGTCGCTCCGCGAGGCGCTCGAGTTGCGCCACGACGGCGTCCACGTCGATGACCTTGTCCGATCCGTACGCCACGAGGCGGCGCTGTGCGTTCTCCGCGCCCTTGGCCACCACTTCGCGCAGCCGCTCGGGATGGCGCAGGTCGAGCACGCGCACGCCGCGACGCGCGACCTTGTCCTCGTAGGCGGGCCCGATGCCGCGCCCCGTGGTGCCGATGGCCTTGCTCGACGCGCTCTCGCCGTCCACGAGCTTGTGATACGGCAGCACGAGGTGGGCGCGCTCGCTCACGTAGAGCCGGCCCTCGACGTCCACGCCGGCCTTCACCAGCCCGTCGATCTCGTCGAACAGCGTGTCGGGGTCCAGCACCACGCCGTTGCCGATGGCGCAGCGCACGCCGGGGTGGAGCATGCCGCTGGGAATCTGGTGCAGCACGAACGTCCGGTCGCCCAGGTCCACGGTGTGGCCCGCATTCGCGCCGCCCTGGTAGCGCACGACCCAGTCGGCACGCTCGGCCAGCACGTCCACGAGCTTCCCCTTGCCCTCGTCGCCCCACTGAGCGCCAACGACGACGACGACGTGCGAATCCGGACCGAACATGGGGCTCCCGAGCAGGTAGGGCGACGGACACAAAAAACGCCCCGCTGGTGCGCGGGGCGTTGTTCGAATCTATCGGACGATTGGTCGAAGTCAATTTTCGCCGCTACACGATGGCCCGGAACAGGATCCACGCCGCCATCGAGAACCCGATGCCGATCTTCACGCCCGCGGCCACCACGCGGCCGACCAGGGCGCCGGTCGCCACCTTGGTGGACGTGCCGCCGCTGCTGCCGCGCGACATCTCGAACACGAATGCGCCCACGAACGCACCCACGAACGCCCCGATCACGGAGCCGAGGAGCGGAATGGGCACGCCCATGATGGCCCCCACCATGCCGCCGAGCACCGCGCCCCAGCTCGCGCGGCGCGACCCGCCGTACTTCCGCGTGTACTTCGCCGTCAGCGTGAACTCGATCACCTCCGCGATGATCGCGAGGATCGTCACGAGGACCACGGTGATCATCCCCACCGTGCCGGGCACGAGGATCGAGTAGCCGAGCGCCGCGCCGGCGATGATCCACGTGCCCGGCAGGCCGAACGGGATCATCAGGAGTCCGAGCGCCAGCACGGCGGCGAGCAGCAGCACGTTCATGTCGCGAGCGCCTCCGCGGCGCGGGCAAGAAGGTCGGCGACCGCGTCGATCGACGTGCCGCGCAGGGCGGACAGGTTGTCGGCCGGCCGGTGCACGCGGCGCAGCGTGGCGAGCGAGCCGTGACTCACCGTCACCGCCGCCCAGCCGTTGGCGGCGAGCGCCGTGGAGTCGGTGAGCAGGCCGAGTGGCATCCGGCGCGCGCGCACGTGCGTGCCGGCGGGCGCGGCGGCTCGCACCGCGGCGATCACGTCGGGAGGCGCCCGTCGATCATGGAGGATCACGAGTGCTCCGTCATCGTCGACTCCGTCACAGTTGAGGGCCACGCCGGGCGCGCGCGTTCGCGCCCAGGCACCTGCGCCCGCGAGACCCAGCTCTTCCGCGCTCGACAGCAGTACCCCGCACGCGGCAGTCCGATGCAGTCGCTGTGCAGCCGCGATTACGGCCGCCACACCAGAGGCGTTGTCCACCGCGCCGTCGGACTCCGCGCCCACCACGCTGGCCATCACGGGCAATGCACCGGCCACGCCAGCCACCAGCGCGACATACCACGTCGTACGGGCACCGACTCCGAAAAGTGTCAGCACCACCGCGATCACGGCGAGCACGAGTGCAGCGCCGAGCGTCGCCACGCCTGCCACGCGCAGCGCAGAGGGCACCGGCTGCGACTTGCTGTCCAGGTGCGCCACGAGCCACACACGCGGTTCAATGCCCGCGCGCGTGGCCACGAGGTTCGTGCCTTCCGCGCGCAGCAGTGGCGTCGTCCGTACGCCCGTGGCGAGCATGAAGCGCGCGAAGGCGACGGTCGCCCCCGCTCCAACGGCGAGGATCACGGCTGGCACGAGCGCGCCGCCAGCGACGAGCCCCCGCACGCTCGCGAGCACGATGGTGGCGCCGAGCACCGCGCCGCCGATGAGCGTGGCATAGCGCCCGGGAAACGCCGAGTACGAGAAGGCTTCTTCGTGCACGACGAACCCGGCGGATGCGAGTATGCCCGCCGCATAGGCGCGTGCGTCGCGTTCGGCGTCGCTGCCCGCCGGTCGCGGGCGCAGCGCGATCGCCATGAGGTGGAGTACTCCGCTCGCCGGATGGACTCGTGCGTTCATGCGGGCCGCGCCTGATGAGGCGGCCGCGACACAGCCGTCACGCCGCGGGCGCCAGCTCCGCTGCGCGCAACAGGTCGGCGAGTTGCGTACGCGCCGGCTCGGCGAGCGGGCGCAGCGGCGGCCGCGGCGCGGCGCCCGCGAGGCCGACCGCGTCGAGCGCGGCCTTCACGCCTGCGACTCCCATCGTACCGACGATCTTCGCCGCCAGCGGCGTGAGCGCCGCCTGTGCCTTTTCCGCTGCATCCGCGTCGCCGCTGGCACGGGCGTGCCAGATATCCATGCACAGCTGCGGTGCGAACAGTGCCACGGCGAGGATGGCACCGCGCGCGCCCATCCGGAGTGCCTCGCCGAACTGCACGCCGCTTCCCGTGAGCACGTGGAAGGATGCGCCCTGCGCCTCCAAATATCGGGCGAACAGCGCCGCATCGCCCGAGCTGTCCTTCATCCCGAGGATGTTGCCGTGCTGCGCCAGCGTCGCCACTACATCCGGCGATAGCGCAAAATGCATGTATTTCGGGATGGTGTAGAGCAGCACCGGCACCGGACACTCGTCCGCGACGCGCCGGTAGTGCGCGAGCAGCGCGTCGGCGGTCATCGCGTCGCCGTAGTAGTGTGGCGCGACCACCAGCACGCCATCGGCGCCACGCGCCGCGGCGGCCTTCGACCGCGCGATGGTCGCCCGCGTGGACTCCGCGCCCGTGCCCACCAGCAGCGTGGCATCGCCGGCGTCCCCACGCGCACGCTCGACGAGGGCGTTGCGCTCCGCATCGTCGAGCAGCGCGGCTTCACCCGTGGAGCCGGCGACGACCACGCCGCAGGCGCCAGCGGCGACGTGTGCGCGCACGTTGCGGCCGAACGCGGACAGGTCCACGGCGCCGTCACGGTCGAACGGCGTGACCACCGGTGCGAGCACGCCGCGCAGTGCGATCATGAGTTCATGAAGTCGAAGCCGCCCGTCGTGATGCCGTCCATCCCCGACGGCGGCGAGTTGCCCCCCGCCGACGCCTCCGCAGCCGCCTCGGCCGCCGCGACCTGCGCGGCCGTCACGCCGCCGGAACTGCGCCGGAACATGTTCATCTTCAGCTGGAAGTCCGACGGGTTCGTGGCCGCCGCCATCGCCGTGTCGAACGTCACCGTGCCGTCCTGCACCAGGTCGGAGAGGTGCTGGTCGAACGTCTGCATGCCGTACTGGTCGCGGCCATCCTCGATGTAGTCGCGGATCTCGCTGATGCGGTTGCCGTCCGCGATCATGTCGCGCACCGCCGGTGTGACGATGAGGATCTCCGCCGCCACCACTCGACCGTCGCCGTCCGCGCGCGGCAGCAGGCGCTGCGACACCACCGACGTGAGCGTCTCGCTGAGCCGGATGCGCACCACGTCCTGCTCCTTGGGCGGGAACATCGCCATGATGCGGAGGATGGTGCTCTGCGCGTCCGGCGTGTGGAGCGTCGAGATGAGCAGGTGTCCCGTCTCGGCCGCCTTCATCGCGGTGTCGATCGTCTCCGCGTCGCGCATCTCGCCGATCATCACGACGTCCGGATCCTGCCGCAGCGCCGCCCGAAGTCCCATCTTGAAATCGGACGTGTCCTGGCCGATCTCGCGCTGCGTGATGGAGCTCTGGAGGTCCAGGTGCAGGAACTCGATCGGGTTCTCGAGGGTGAGGATGTGGCGGTTCTCGTGCTGGTTGATGTAGTTCACCATCGCCGCCATCGTGCTCGACTTGCCCGACCCCGTCACGCCCGTCACGAGCACCATGCCGCGCTCCGCCTCCGCCACGCGTTCGAGGGCGTGCGGCAGGCGCAGCGAATCGAACGTGGGGATCTCGAACGGGATCACGCGCATCACGATCATGAAGCTGGAGCGCTGCTTCATGATGTTGACGCGGAAGCGCCCGATGCCGGGCGAGGACCACGAGCAGTCGTAGTCCATGATCTTGTCGATGTGCGCCTTGTCGTCCTCGTTCGACATGAGGTGCAGCGCGATCGTGCGCGTCTGGTCCGGCGTCAACGCCTGCTTTGTGAGCGGCACGAGCTTGCCATGGATGCGGGCGCGAAACACGTCGCCCGCCTTGATGTGCAGATCCGAGGCGCCGCGATCGACCGCGGCCTTGATGATGCGTTCCATTCAGTCAGTATCCTGCCTGCTTGTCGACGACGTTGCGCAGCGGTTCACCAGCCGCGTACCGACGCCAGTTGTCCAGGAAAAGGTCCAGCTGCCGGGGCCAGAACCGGCCCGGCGACACCGGCGAAACGTGTGGCACGACGAGTGCCGATCGAAGCTGCCATAGGCGACTGGTCGTCGCCAGTGGTTCCTCCCGAAAGACGTCGAGCACCGCCCCGCGCAACCGGCCCTCTTCCAGCAGGTCGGCGAGCGCCTCCTCGTCCAGCATGGCGCCCCGCGCGACGTTCACCACGACGGCGTGCGGCGGGAGCAGCCCCAGCCGCTCGCGCGTGAGCAGGGCGGCGGTGGCCGCCGTGAGCGGCGCGGCCAGCACGACCACGTCGGCACCGGGCAGCTCGGCATCGAGCTGGTCCAGGCCCGCCACGCGCGCGAACCCGGCGGGCGCGCCCAGCTCCGGCCGTCGCCGAAGTCCGGTGCAAATGGCACCGAGCGCGGCGAGCCGGCGGGCAGCCTCGCCGCCGAGTCCACCGGTGCCCACGATCAGGATGCGTGAGCCTGACACCTCGCGCAGCGGCGAATCCTCCGCCACGAAGAAGGCCTTGCTCCATTCCTTCCGCGCCTGCTGCGCGACAGCGACGTCGAGCCCACGCATGAAGTGCAGGATGCCGGCGACGATGAATTCGCCGATGGGCGGACCGTGAACGCCGGCCGAGTTCGTCAGGATGACGTCGGACTCCCCGATCCCCGACGCGAGCACATTGCCCACGCCCGCCGCCGCCGAGTGCACCCAGCGCAGTCGTCGTGCGGCGCGGAAGAGGTCGCGCGTGATGCCGAAGCCGAAGTACACCTCCGCATCCGCGATCAGCCGCCGCGATTCGTCGCTGCCGCCCTGTGGCCCGTCGCCGTCCGAGCTCGTGGCGGCGTTCACTACCGCGACGTCCCATCCGGGTGGCGTGGCGCGCTCCAGTCGGGCGAGCGCGTCCGGTGGGATCGCCCAGTTCCTCGACGTCGCCGCCAGGTCGAGGACGAGGCGTCTCGTTTCAGTCAATGTGCACGCCGTAGACGTCGGCACGCGCCAGCAGCGAGGCGGTAGCTACTTCGAATTGACGGGACGGCCCTGACAGCTTCAGCTCGAAGGTGCGGTCCTCGTCGTGATCGAAGATGCGCTCGGAGTCGATGCTGATGCCATGCGTGCGGAGCGCGATGCGGATCTCGTCCGCCGACGTGCCCGCCTTGGCACGGACAGTGGCACTCACCACGCGCCGTGCGCGGCGCACCCAGTGCTCGAGGCTGCCCAGACCGGCCAGCACGAACGTGACGAGCAGGCCGGCGCCGATGCCCTCGATGTAGAGGCCCGCGCCAACCGTCATGCCGATGGCCGCGACGACCCAGATCGTGGCCGCCGAGGTGAGTCCGGTGACGACACCCTGCGACTGCATGATGGTGCCCGCGCCGAGGAAGCCGACGCCGCTCACGATCTGCGCCGCGATGCGTGCCGGATCACCGATCCGCTTGCCATCCACGAGCCCGATGCGGACGGAGACGTCCATCAGCAGCGCGGCGCCGATGCAGATGAGGATGTTGGTGCGCAGGCCGGCCGGCTTTCCCGACAGCTCCCGCTCGAAGCCGATGATGCCGCCGAGCAGCACGGCGAGCGCCAGCTTGACGAGGAGATCGAGGCGCAGGGTACGCACGATCTCCATCATCTGCGGGAGGTTCATGTCGGACGATTGTGTGAGGATGATGCCAGGCTCCCGCCCGCCGGCGGCTCAGAGCAGGTCGAGGTCGCGCACGTCGTCCCGCGTGGTGTCCGGCGAGCTGTCGCCGTATGCCATGCTACGCGCTTGCGCCTCGAGCGCGTCGATTGCCGCGTCGTCGGGCTCGGTAGGGGTCGCGAACGTCCGGAACACGGTGCCGGCGCACTGGTCGCAGGACACCGCCGCCGGCACTTCCTGAGTGAAATACTTTTCCTTGCCGCAGGTAAGGCAGACCAGCGTTACCACACCCCTCGGTTCCTTGTTCGCCATGATCCGCTCGCTGTGAGAGTGCGGCCCTCGTGTGCAAGAGGCATGCGGACCACGCGATCGCCGTACGGTCCAGTCAGGCAGCGGAAACATGACGACGGCACGGCGTCCGCGCCAGCGATCGCCGGAACGGATTCAATCGAATCCCATGCGGGCCCTGACGCCGCGCATCGTCTCGCCCGCCACCACCCGGCACCGCTCCGCACCCGCACCGAGCGCCTCGTCCAGCAGCGCGGGCTTCGCGCGCAGTTCAGCCGCCCGCGAGCGGATCGGCACCAGCTCCGTCTCCATGGACTCCAGCAGCACCTTCTTGCAGTCGATGCAGCCCCAGCCCGCCGTGGTGCACTGCGTGGCGACGTGCTCCACGGTGGCCGCCGGGCTGAACGCCTTGTGCAGCTGATAGATGTTGCAGACTTCGGGCGTGCCCGGGTCGGTCTTCCTGATCCGCTTGGGATCGGTCATCGCCGGCCGCAGCTTGTCCCAGATCTGCTCCTTCGTCTCGAGCAGGCCGATGGTGTTCCCCATCGACTTCGACATCTTCGTCGAACCGTCGAGCCCCATGATGCGGCGCGTCGGCGTGAGCAGCGGCTTGGGCTCGGGAAAGAAGTCCGCGTCCGGCGCGAACTGCGCATTCCAGCGCCGCGCGATCACGCGCGAGAGCTCGAGGTGCTGCACCTGGTCCTCGCCCACGGGCACCGTGTCGGCGAGGTAGAGGAGGATGTCCGCCGCCTGCAGGATGGGGTAGTTGAGCAGGCCCGCGTTCACGCTCTCCTGCCGCTGCGACTTGTCCTTGAACTGCGTCTGCCGCTCGAGCTCTCCCACCGGCGTCACGGTGTTGAGAATCCATTGCAGCTCGGTATGTTCCGGCACGTCGGACTGCACGAACACGGTGCACCGGTCCGGATCGAGCCCCGCCGCGAGCAGGCCGATGGCCATCTCCCGACGTCGCACACGCAACTCGGCCGGCTCGTACTGTGCGATGATCGCGTGGTAGTCCACGATGCAGAAGAACGACTCCGCCGTCCCCTGGAGGGCGACCCAGTTCTTGACCGCACCGAGGTAGTTCCCGATGTGGAGCTCTCCGGACGGCTGGATCCCACTGAAGATGCGTGCCATCCGGAGAACGTAATGATCGCGTCGAAGAGTGGGCAAGGAAACGGCAACGAGGCTGGCGGGGCCGGCGCGAGCCATGGCGACCGCCGCGCGTTGCTGGCCACCTGTGTGGCGGCCGCGGCGCGATCGGCCGAGGTCATACGCGAGGGCGCGACGCGTCGCGGCACGCTCACCTGGGAATCGAAGAGCACCTTCGACTTCGTCAGCGACGTGGACCGTGCGAGCGAAGCCGCGCTCACGGCAGTGATCGCCGCGCGCCATCCGGACGCCACGCTGCTGGCAGAGGAAGGCTCGCCCGAGGCCGACGCCACGCGGGGACTTGTCTTCGTCGCCGATCCGCTCGACGGCACCACGAACTTCCTGCATGGCGTTCCGTGGTATGCCGTGTCCATCGCCGCGCTCGTGGATGGTGCGGTGGTCGCCGGCGCCATCATCAACGCCGCCACCGGCGAGCTCTTCACCGCGACCCTCGGCGGCGGCGCTCGGCGCGCCGGCGAGGCGATGCGCGTGAGCATTACCACGGAGCCGCATCGCGCGCTGATCGCGACGGGTTTCCCGTTCTCGCGCGAAGAGGAGATCGAGCGCTATGTGCCACTCCTGCCCGCGCTCATGCGCGCCACGTCCGGCCTGCGGCGGAACGGCGCTGCGGCGCTCGACCTCGCCGACGTCGCCTGCGGGCGCTACGACGCGTTCTTCGAGCTGCGGCTGCTGCCGTGGGATCTCGCCGCCGGCGTCCTCATGGTGCGCGAGGCGGGTGGGCTCGTTACGACGATGGACGGCGCCCCCTGCCCCATTGCAGAGACATCGATGTTGGCCGCCAACCCCACGATGCACGCCTGGATGCTCTCGACCCTGCACCGCTGACGCCTTCTGGCTATCCTCTCGCCCTCTCGTCCTCTCTCCCTCTCGTCCTCTTTTGTAATGAAGCTCATCGAATGCGTCCCGAACTTCTCCGAAGGCCGCCGCGTCGAGGTGGTCGCCGCCATTCGTGACGCCATTGCCGGTGTCACGGGCGCCCACGTGCTCGACGCCAGCGCCGACGCGAGCCACAATCGCAGCGTCATCACCTTCGTCGCGCCCATCGACGTCGTGGTCGACGCCGCGTTCGCCGGCATCCGCGAGGCGCACGACCGCATCGACCTCACGACGCACAGCGGTGAGCATCCGCGCATGGGCGCCACCGACGTGGTGCCGTTCATCCCGCTCGAAGGCGCCACGATGGAGGACTGCATCGCCCTCGCGCGCGAGCTCGGCGAGCGCGTGGGACGCGAGCTCGGGATCCCCGTGTTCCTGTACGAGCGCGCCGCCACGCGGCCGGACCGCGAGAACCTCGCTGACGTCCGCCGCGGCGAGTTCGAGGGCATCCGCGACGAGATCGGTACCACGCCCGCGCGCACGCCGGACTTCGGTCCCTCCACAGTGCATGCCACTGCCGGCGCCATTGCCATCGGCGCGCGTCCCTTTCTCGTCGCCTATAACGTCTACCTCGGTCCCGCGTCCAACCTGCCCGTGGCGAAGGAGGTGGCGAAGGCGCTCCGCGGTTCGTCGGGCGGGCTGCGCTATGTGAAAGCCATGGGATTCGAGGTCGACGGCCAGGCGCAGGTGTCCATGAACCTCGTGGACACCGAGAAGACGCCGCTGCACCGTGTGTTCGACATGGTGAAGCTGGAGGCGGAAGCACACGGTGTCTCCCCTACGTGGAGCGAGATCATCGGCCTCGTACCCGAGCGCGTGTTGCACGCCGCCGCCGCGCGGCACATCCAGTTGCGCGACTTCTCGCCGCAGGTAGTGCTCGAGCGGAAAGTGCGCGAGGCCATCTCCGGCGGCGAATCGCTGAGCGGCTTCGTCGCCTCCGTGGCGTCGCCAAGCCCCACGCCCGGCGGCGGCAGCGTCACGGCACACGCCGGCGCGCTCGCGGCCGCACTGGCGCAGATGGTTGCCGGCCTCACGGCCGGCCGCAAGAAATACGTGGCGGTGGACGCCGAGATGCGCGACGTCGCCGTGCGCGCCGCGGCGCTCGGCAACGCGCTCAGCGCGCTCGTGGCGCGCGATGCGGCCGCGTTCGCGATCGTCTACGCGGCGTACAAGCTGCCGGAGGAGACTCCCGAGCAGCAGGCGGACAAGACGGCGCGTGTCGACGACGCGCTCATCCGTGCGGCGGAGGTGCCGCTCGAGACGGCGCGCGCCTGCGCCGACGTCGCGGCGCTCGCGCTGGTGGTGGCCGAGAAGGGCAACAGCAACGCCGCGAGTGATGCCGGCGTGGCGGCGCTGCTCGCGGAAGCCGGCTGCGTGGGCGCCGCGTACAACGTACGCATCAACGTGTCATCGCTGCACGACAAGGATCGCGGCATCCGGCTGGCCGAGGATGCGAAGAACTGCGTGGAGCGTGCGCGGTCGGCGTCGCGCCGTGCGCAGGATGTCGTGGAAAAGGCCATCGGGCAGTAGAAGACGAAACCGGTTCGCGGCGTTCAGTGCCGACGCTCTGCACGCCGGGTCTCGATCATAAAGCAGATCCTTCGCTGCGCTCAGGATGACAACGGGGCTGCGCGCAGGATGACGTGCTGTCATCCTGAGCGCAGCGAAGGATCTGCTTCTCCCAGGCGCTCCTGCCAACCGGGAAGCCCTGGCAGCGAACGTGCTGATCCCCTATCGCCCGCCCATCACGGCACCGACCGCGGGTCCACGCCGCTGTAGATGCCGTTGAACAGCCACTTGAACGTGCCGTGCGGCTGGCCGCGGAAGGTGATCTCCGGCGCGAACATGTACAGCTTGCCCTTCCCGATCGTCGCCTCGGCCGCCTCCACGGTGCCGTCGAGGTAGCTCTGGCCCCATGCCCATCCGCTGCGCAGCGGCGTGGGCGTGGCGAACCAGGCCAGCGGACGCAGGCCCTTGGCTGCCGCATCAGAACCCAGGCGGTACGCGGGGCTGTTGTCGAAGAACACGTCGAGGTCGCGCGGCAGGCCCGCGGAGACCTCCTGCGTCGTGTCCACCTGCACGCGCAGCACGGAGCCCGGCACGTAGTACGTGTCGCCCGGCAGGTCGCGCTCCGCGCCCGTGCTCGTCTTCTCCACGAGCGCATTCGTGATCGGCAGGCCCAGGCTCATGCCAAGGTTCGCCGAGGTGCCGACGGCGACGACGATACCGCCCGCTTCCATGAACTGCTTCAGCTGCGGCACCGTGCGCGCCGTGGTGAAGCGGCCGAGCCGCTCGCGGAACTCCGCGGGAATGCTCGACGTGTCCACCGCACCGCCGAAGCCGCCGCGACCGCCCTGCCCTTCACGCGGCATCGCGCCCGATGGCAGGATGATGACGTCGTACTTGCTGGCGAGGTTGCCCGCGTCGAGCGTCGGAGGATAGACGACGTCGAAGGGGAACTCGAACTGCTCGAGCAGCCAGCGTGTGTGCCCCGACGGCATCGAGCCGCCGTACACGTCGTAGAGCGCGACGCGCATCGGGTGCAGCCGCCGTGCATCCGCGGCCGGCCGCATCGCCACCGCCATGGACGACACGCCCTTCGTGCGCGCGAGGTCGCGCATGAGCGACGTCGACGACGGCGTCGCCGCGATGTAGAACGTGCCGGCGGGCCAGGTGTGCCCGTCTTCCGTGACCGGCGAGCGGAGCTCGAACACGTCCGTCTTGTCCTTCAGCGCGCGGTTCACCACGATGAACGCGTCATTCATCGCGTGGCTCACGAGGTAGCCGGCCGGATTCGCGACGCCGGCCACCGTGCCCGCCATCGGTGATGCGAGCCCCTTGATCGGCTGGAAGGGTCCGTCGAAGCCGTCGAGGATGCGGTCGAACTTCACCCCCATCTGGTAGGCGAGCGTGTAGCCCGCGTTGTCGTACGGGCGCTTCGGCGGGCCGCCCGGATACGCGAAGTCGTTCGGGTGATCCTGCGGTTCGAACATGTCCAGCACATGCGGACGGAATGCCTGCGCGGACTTCACCACGTACGAGCCGGCGGGATACTGCCTGCCGTTTACCGTGAACGGTACCGTCGCGCGGTTCACGATCACGCCCACGTGCAGTAGCGCATTCACGAACCTGGTCGCCGTCGGAAAATCGGGCTGGTCGCTCGGCAGGATGTAGCCGCGCGGATCGCGCAGCTCCGGCGCGTGCAGCACGTTCGTGTAGTACTTCGGGTCGGCGCCGCGACCGAACTGGTTGATCGGGTCGCCCACCGGCGTGCCGGCGGCCGGCGCTGCATCCGCGCCCGTACCGCGTCCACCACGGCCACCGCGTCCACCAGCGGCTGTCGCGCTGCCGGCCGCGTCAGCCTCGATCTGCTTCTTCACCGCCTCGATGCGGCTCGGGCTCGCCGTCCACGTGTCGCGGCTGCCGCGGTCGATGGAGTTGCGGCCCATGCGCCAGAAGTTGAACAGCAGGTTCTCCTTCTCGCGCGAGGCGATGTCGAGCACCGCGCGGTTTGCCGTGAGCGAGTACTCGATGGATTGCCGGAAGTGCCAGCGCTGCGGCGCGATCGGGTACGGGAGGTCGGCACGCGGCAGCTGCTGCTCCGGGATGAACGGGATGGTCTGCGGCGTGGGATTGCCGATGGCCTCCGTGAGCAGGCCGATCTGGTTGTGGAAGTACACCGTCGTGCGCAATCCGCCGTTCCACCACGTGGAGTAGCTCGAGCCCGATCGCATGGTGACGCCTGGCTTGCCTTCCGCCTCGAAGCGTGAGTGCATCGACGCGGCGACGAGGTCGAGCTCCACGGGGATGAGCGGATCGAAGTTGAAGTTGAACGGGTCGCGGAACGGCGGCGCGAACATCACCGTGCCCGCGGGACCGGTCTGGTGGTGGTTGTAGACGATCTGCGGAAACCAGTCCCAGTACAGGACGTGATTGATGTTCTGCGTCTCCGGCTGGTTGGAGATGTAGAAATCGCGATTGTCGTCGTGCCCGATGTACTTCTGGTAGAGGCGCGGGATGTTTGTGTTCCGCTTCAACGTATCCGCGTCCTTCATGTACCAGTTCGACACGAGCTCCATGCCGTCCGGATTCGCGTGCACGGCCAGGATGATGCAGTCGTCGAGGAAGCGCAGCGTCTCGGGATCGTTCTTCGACAGCAGCTGGTACACGGTCTCCATGAGCTGCGCCGCGCCGAGAACTTCGGTGGCGTGCAGGCCGCCGTCGATCCAGACCACCGCCTTTCCTTCCTTCGCCAGCGCATGGGCCTCCGCTTCGCTCACGCCGTCCGCGAAGGCGAGCTTCCGCGAGATCTCCTTGTAGTGGTCGAGCGTCGCGAGGTTGGCCGGCGACGAGATGATCGCCATCAGCTGCGGGCGCCCCTCGGCCGTCTTGCCGATCTCCACCAGCTTCATGCGGTTCGACTCCTTCGCCAGCTTGCGCCAGTAGGTCTCGAACTGCGTGTAGTTCGCCAGCTTGTAGTCGTCGCCGATGTTGAAGCCGAACTGCTGCTTTGGGGACGTGATCGTGCCCTGCGCGCGCGCGGCGGGAACGACGAGGGCGATGGCGCCAGCGAGCACGAGGCCCGACGCGAGGCGTCGGCGTGCCCTGGTGGTGGGTCCCAGCATGCGGTCTCCGTGGATGCCGTGTCGGCGGCGCGGGTGAATGCGCCGCGGTCGAACGTGCGGATGGAAGGGTCTCGCGGAGAGAACGCGAGCACGGCATCGATCGTTGGGGCGCCGGCCTTGACCGCGCAGGGAAACTCCCGTCACCCGTCCAGCGAGCGAAGCGAGCGGGCCATCATCAGGCCGAGCTACGCGGCCGTCAGGACCCGGTTGCCCGACTCGGTGATGGCCACGGTGTGCTCGAAGTGCGCCGAGCGCGACCCGTCCAGCGTGACGATGGTCCACTTGTCCGCGAGCGTGCGCGTCTGCGGACCGCCGATGTTCACCATGGGCTCGATGGCCAGCGTGAGGCCCGGCACGAGCTTCAGCCCGCGCTTCGCCTTGCCGTAGTTTGGCACCTGCGGCTCCTCATGGAACTCCACGCCGATGCCATGCCCCACGAGGTCCCGCACCACGCTGAAGCCCGCCTCCTCGACGACCTTCTGCACCGCCGCGCCGATGTCGCCGAGATGGTTGCCCGGCACCGCGGCGGCGATGCCCGCGTGCAGCGACCGCTCCGTGGTGTCCAGCAGCCGCAGGGTCTCCGCGTCAACAACGCCGACGGCTACCGTCGTCGCCGAGTCGGTGAAGTAGCCCTGGTAACCCACGCCGACGTCGATCGAGATGATGTCGCCCTCGACGAGCACGCGCTTGCGCGACGGGATCCCGTGCACGATCTCCTGGTTGATCGAGGTGCAGAGCGTACCCGGGAAGCCGTAGAGCCCCTTGAAGGCGGGGGTCGCGCCGGGATGGCTGCGGATGAACGCCTCGGCGATCTCGTCGAGGTCCTGCGTCGACACGCCGGCGCGCACCTCACTCCGCAGCATCTGCACGGTGGCCGCGAGGATCCGGCCGCCCTCGGCCATCACGTCGATTTCGCGCGCGCTCTTCAACTGGATCATGGGCGTGTCACTCGGCAATCAGGAGGCCAGTACGCCGAGCGCACGGGCAGTCACGTCCTGCACGGACCCGACGGCGTCGATCACGGCGACCTTCGTGCCGTGCTCGCGGTACCAGGTGAGCACCGGCGCCGTCTGTCGCTCGTACACGGCCAGGCGGTTCCGGATCGCATCCGGCTCGTCATCCTTGCGGCGCACCAGGATGCCGCCGTCCTTGTCGCACTTCGAGCCGGGTTCGCGGCCCGTGTACGGCGTCTGGCACGCGTCGCAGACGGTACGGCCGGCCAGCCGCGCGACGATCTCGTCGTCGTCGATGTCGAAGGCGAGCACCGCATCCACCTGCTTGCCGAGCTCCGCGCATACCGTGGCGAGGCCCTCGGCCTGCGGCACGGTGCGCACCACGCCGTCGAGCAGCACGCCGCCCTTCGCGCGCGGCTCACCGAGCGCCTGCTTGATGATGCCGAGGATCACGGCATCGGGCACCAGGTCGCCGCGGTCCATGTAGGCCTTGGCCTCACGACCCAGCTCGGTGCCGTTGCGGATCGCGGCGCGCAGCTCGTCGCCGGTTGCCAGCGTCGGAACGCCAAGCGCCGCTGCGAGCAGCGGCGCCTGGGTTCCCTTTCCGGCACCAGGTTTTCCGAAGAGAACGATGATCATGGAGATTTGTCGTCCTGAGCGAAGCGCCAGCCCTGCCTGCCCTGAGCAGGGCCGAAGGGGAGCGCTGTCGAAGGGAAGGACCTGCTTTTTAGAACCCTCCGGGGCCCGCCTGCTGGCGTCCGCGGATCTTGAGCTTGCCCTTCTTCATGAAGCCGTCGTACTTGCGCAGCAGCAGGTGCTGCTGCACCTGGGCCAGCGTGTCGAGCGCGACACCCACCACGATCAGCAGCGACGTGCCGCCGAACGCGAGGCTGCTCGGCACGTTCACGAGGCGCGAGATGAGCACCGGCAGGAGCGCGATCGCCGTGAGGAAGAGCGCGCCCGGCAGCGTGATGCGCGAGACGACCTGGTCGATGTACTCCGCCGTCTTCGCCCCGGGCTTCACGCCCGGAATGAAGCCGCCCTGCTTCTTCAGGTTCTCCGCCAGGTCGATCGGGTTGAAGATGATCGACGTGTAGAAGTAGGTGAAGAACAGGATGAGCACCGCCATGGCGAGCATGTACAGCGTGCTGCCGGGCGAGAACATCTCGGCGAGCCGCTGGGCCGTGGCGTTCTTGAAGAAACTCGCGAACGCGCCGGGCACCACGATGATCGACTGGGCGAACACGATCGGCATCACGCCCGCCGTGTTGATGCGCAGGGGGATGAAGCTGCGGGCCGCCTCGCGCATCCGGCCCCGCGCCATCGTGCGCTGCGGGATCTGGATGAGGATGCGGCGCGCCGCCATCGTGATCGCCACCACCGCGGCCACCACCGCCACCATGAGCGCCGCGAGCACGAGCAGCGAGAACGAGCCGATCGCGCCGGTGTTCAGGAAGCCGAACGTGGTGCCGATGCCGGGCCAGATGCGCTCGACGATGGAGAAGAAGATGATCAGCGAGGCGCCGTTGCCCAGGCCCCGCTCCGTGATCTGCTCACCCAGCCACATCACGAAGATCGCGCCGGTGGTGAGGAAGAACGCCATCTGGAAGCGGAACGCCATGCCCGGGTTGGCGATGGCGCCCGTGAGCGACTCCGTGAACAGCGCGAAGCCCCACGCCTGCACCGCCGCGAGCAGCACGGTGGCGTAGCGCGTCCACTGGTTGATCTTCTTCCGGCCTTCCTCGTCCTTCTGCATCTTCTCGACGGACGGCACCACGGCGCCGGCGATCTGGAGGAAGATGCTCGCCGAGATGTACGGCATGATGCCGAGCGCGAACACGGTCGCGCGCGACAGCTGGCCGCCGGTGAAGAGGTCGTAGATGCCGAGCAGGCCGCCGCCGCCGGTCTTCCCCTGGTTGGCGAAGAAGTCGATCAGTGCCTGCGTGTCGATTCCGGGCGCGGTAATGTGCGCACCGACGCGATACACGAGCAGGCACAGGAGCGTGAAGACGATCTTGTCCTTCAGCTCCGGTGTCTTGAAGACGCTCGATACCGCCGCGGCGGCATTGTTCTGAGCCATGACAATCCTCGGGGGTGCGGCGTTACTCCTCGACCTTCCCACCGGCGGCGACGATCGCCTCGCGGGCCGCGCTGCTGACCTTCAGGCCGCGCACCGTGACTGCCGTCGAGAGCTCGCCGTTCGCCAACACCTTCACCGCGCCCTTCCGCTTCACGAGGCCCGCTGCGCGCAACGACTCCTCCGTCACCTCGCCGTCGAGCAGCGCGAGCTGGTCGAGCCGGATGACATTGTTGTCCTCGCGGAACGGATTCGTGAAGCCACGCTTCGGCAGCCGGCGCGTGAGCGGCATCTGGCCGCCTTCGAAGCCGGGCTTGCCGCCGCCCGGGCCGTGATGGCCCGAGCGTGCCTTGATACCCTTGTGACCCTTGCCAGACGTCTTGCCCGTGCCGGAGCCGGGACCGCGGCCGATACGCTTCCGGTCGCGATGGCTGCCCGGGGCGGGCGAGAGGTTATGGAGGCCGAGTTTTTCCGTCGCCACTGTCTTACTCCTCGACGGGCACCACCTCAATGAGGTGGCGCACCTGCTTGAGTTGTCCACGAAGGGCGGGGGAATCCTGCTTGATCACCGCGTCCTGGTGGTGCTTGAGCCCGATCGCCTTGAGCGTCAGGTTCATCCGCCACGAGTGTCCGATGCCCGAGCGCACCTGCTTGATGCGCACCTTGCCGGTCGTCAACTCGTTCTTTCCAGTCGTCTTGGGCCCCTTGCTGGGGTGCCACACGAATGTCCGCGCCATTATGCACTCACCTTCGACTTGCCGCGCGAGCGGTAGCCGAGCTTCTCGGGATCGATACCACGCTCACGGGCGATCTGGTCGACCGTCGTGAGCTGCGCCAGCCCGTCCATCGCCGCCCGCACCATGTTGTGCGGATTCGTCGAGCCGAGGCTCTTCGTCAGGATGTCGCTGATGCCGACGCACTCCATCACCGCGCGCACCGCGCCGCCGGCAATCACGCCGGCACCCGGCGCCGCCGGCTTCATCCAGACCTTGCCCGCGCCATGCTTGCCCGTGACCTCGTGCGGGATCGTCTGGCCGGTGAGCGGAATGCGCACGAGGTTGCGACGCGCGCCCTCGACGGCCTTGCGGACCGCCTCCGACACTTCGTTCGCCTTGCCCGTGGCAAAGCCCACCTGACCCTGGCCATCGCCCACCGCGACGAGCGCGTTGAAGCTGAAGCGACGTCCACCCTTCACGACCTTTGCGACGCGGTTGATGGCGACCACGTTCTCGATCAGGTCACTCTGCTCGCGGTCGCCGCGGTTGTCACCGCCGCGCCCGCCGCCACCGCCGCCACGACCGCGATCGGAACCGGGACCGCCGCCAGGGCCGCCACCAGGACCACCACGCCCGCCACCGGGGCCGCCGCCCGGACCGCCGCGTCCACGACCGCCGCCGCCGCCCGCACCGCCGCCAGGGCCACCACGGCCCCGACCGCCGCCCGCGCCGCCACGACCGCCGGCTCCGCCGCCGCTCCGTGCGCTACCACCACCACTGCGTGCGCTGCCGCCACCGCTGAACCCGCCGGGACGTGCACCGCCGCCCTGTCCGCCCGCTGGGGCGCCCGAACCTGAATTGGATTCCATGTTAGAACTCCAGCCCGCCTTCGCGAGCCCCGTCGGCCACTGCCTTCACGCGGCCGTGATACTGGTACCCGCCACGGTCGAAGACGACCTTCGTGATCCCCTTCTCCTTCGCGACCACGGCGATCTGCTTCCCGACCTCGAGCGACTTCTCGGACTTCTTCCCTTCGCCAACCTTCGAGGACGTGACCGTCGCGAGCGTGCGCGCCGCGTCGTCGTCCACGAGTTGGGCGGTGATGTGCTTCAGCGACCGGAACACGACCAGGCGCGGACGCTCTGCGGTGCCCTGCACGGCCTTGCGGACGCGCAGGTGACGGCGCACGCGCTTCTCGGCCCGGTTCTTCGGAATCTTGATGCCCATGTTACTTGCCTCCCGCCTTGCCGGCCTTACGGCGAATCACTTCGCCCGCGTACTTCACGCCCTTCCCCTTGTACGGCTCGGGCGGACGCAGGCTGCGGATTTCCGCGGCCACCTGCCCGACCACTTCCTTGTTCGTGCCCTCGACGAGGATCTGCGTCGGCACCGGAGCGCTGAGCTTGATCCCCACGGGCGCCTTGTACTCGATCGCGTGCGAGTAGCCGAGCGCGAGCTGCAGGCCATACGGGCGGACTTCCGCCTTGTAGCCGACGCCGACCAGCTCGAGGTTCTTCGTGAAGCCCTTCGTCACCCCTTCCACCATGTTGGCGATGAGGGTGCGCGTGAGCCCGTGCAGCGACTTGTGACCCGGCTCGTCCGACGGCCGCGTGACCGTGATCTCGCCGTTCTCCTGCTTCAGCGCCATCGCGCCGGGCACGGAGCGCGTGAGCTCGCCCTTCGGGCCCTTCACCGTGACCATGTTCCCTTCCTTGAGCGTCACCGTGACGCCACCCGGGACGGGAATCGGCGCCTTTCCGATACGTGACATGAGTCTCTCCTTACCAGATCAGGGCGAGGAGCTCGCCGCCCGTGCGCGCCTGACGCGCCTCACGGTCGGACATCAGCCCCTTCGACGTGGAGAGAATCGCGATGCCGAGGCCATTGCGCACGCGCGGAATCTCGGCGACCCCGACGTACTTGCGCAGGCCCGGCGTGGAGACGCGGTTCAGGGCACGGATCACCGGCTGGCCGCCCGCGGCGTACTTGAGGCGCACGCGCAGCACGGTCTTGCCGTCCTCGGCTTCGACGGTCGCGTAATCCTGGATGAAGTCGTTCTCCTTCAGGATGCGCGCTACCTCGATCTTCATCTTCGATACCGGCATGTCGACGCGGCGGTGCTTCGATCCGCAGGCGTTGCGGATCCGCGTCAGCATATCGGCGATCGGATCGGTCATGCTCATGCTGATTGATCCTTGGTCCGCCCGTATCCGTGGTAGGACGTGGCGAACATGAAAGTGTGTACTACTGGGGGACGGCCCGGTCGCTTCACTCCCTCGACGGCGGACGGCGCTGCCGTCTCCCGTCAAGCGCACGTGAGCGAGCGGGCTGTCCGCCGCCCCTTTACCAGCTTGCCTTGCGCACGCCCGGGATCATCCCGAACAGTGCCAGCTCGCGGAAACAGATTCGGCAGAGGCCGAAGCGACGCAGGAAGGCGCGCGAGCGCCCGCAACGTCCACAGCGGTTCTTGACGCGGACCTGGAACTTCGGCTTCCGCTTGCTCTTCTCGATCATGGCCTTACGAGCCATTGCAGTCTCTCTTCCTGGAGGGGCCGGCGCGCTTACAGGCGCGTGCCGTTCTTGTCATTACCGCGGAACGGCATTCCCAGCTCCTTGAGCAGGGCGAACGCGAGGTCATCGCGGCCGGCCGTCGTGACGAACGTGATGTCCATACCGTGAATCGACTCGATGGAGTCGTAGTTGATCTCCGGGAAGATCATCTGCTCCTTCACGCCAAGCGAGTAGTTGCCGCGCCCGTCGAACGACTTCGTGCCGACGCCGCGGAAATCGCGGACGCGCGGCAGGGCGATCGTCACGAACCGGTCGAGGAACTCCCACATGCGGGCGCCGCGCAGCGTCACCGACGCGCCGATCTCCTGGCCTTCCCGCAGCCCGAAGTTCGCGATCGACTTCTTCGCCTTGCGCCGCACCGGCTGCTGGCCGGTGATCGTCGCCAGCTCCTCGACGATGTTGTCGAGGAACTTCGGCTGCTTGATCGCTTCGCCCGCGCCCACGTTGAGCACGATCTTCGACATCGTCGGGAGCTGGTGCAGGTTCTTCAACCCGAACTGCTCCGTCAGCTTCGGCCGGACCGTGTTCTCGTAGTACGCCTTGAGGCGCGGTGGCGGCACCGGCTTGCCGGCGCCGGCGTGCGGACCGCGCGCCACCTTCGGCTCACCGCCCTTCTTCTTCTTGCTTTCGCTCTTGGGCTGCTTGGCGCCCGGCGGTGCGCCGGCGCTCTTCTTCTTTTCCTTCGGTTCCTTGGTCGCCATTCTCTATTCCCCTGTCGCTCAGCGAATGCGGGGAATTGCTTCCCCACTCTTGGCGCTCAAGCGTTCCTTGGTACCATCGGCATCGATGCGGCGACGCGTCCGCGTCGGCGCATCACTCCTGGGATCGAGCAGCATCACGTTCGACGAATGGATCGGCGCCTCGAAGGACACGATCCCGCCCTGCTCCTCGGCCGTCTTCGCCTTGCGGTGACGCTTCACGAAATTCGCGCCCTCGACCACCACGCGGCCGGTCTTGCGGTAGACGCGGATCACCTTGCCCACGTGACCCTTGTCATCTCCCCGTACGACTTTCACGGTGTCACCAGTGGACACATGCAGCTTCTGGCGCTCCGAGTTCTGTGCGTGGCGCTTCTGCCCCTTGTGGCGGGCGCGGTCCGTCTTCTTGTACTTGAGGATACGCATGTTACAACACCTCGGGCGCGAGCGAGACGATCTTCATGTACTTCTTCTCGCGCAGCTCGCGGGCGACCGGGCCGAAGATGCGCGTGGCGCGCGGCTCGCCTGCGTCATTGATGATCACGACGGCATTCTCGTCGAAGCGGATGTAGCTGCCGTCCTTCCGCCGCGTCTCCTTCACCGTCCGCACGACGACCGCCTTCGCCACCTCGCTCTTCTTCACCGTGCCGTTCGGGAGCGCGTTCTTCACGGCCACGACGACGATGTCGCCGAGGCCGGCATAGCGCCGGCGCGTTCCGCCGAGGACGCGGATCACGAGCGCCGTCTTGGCCCCCGAGTTGTCCGCGACCTTCACCATCGATTCCTGCTGGATCATGGTCCGCCTCCCTTAGCGTGCGCGGTCGACGATCTCGACCAGGCGCCACCGCTTGTCCTTCGACAGCGGTCGCGTCTCGACGATACGCACCGTGTCGCCGACCTTCGCCGAGTTCTCCTCGTCGTGGGCCTTCAACCGCCTGGTACGCGTGATCATCTTGCCGTAGATCGGGTGCGGCACGCGACGTTCGATCGCCACCACCACCGTCTTGTCCATCTTGTCGCTCACCACGAGGCCGGTGCGCGACTTGCGCGCGTTCCGCTCGGTGGCCTGCTCGTTTGTCATTTCAGCCATGTGTCATATCCCCCCGCGCTCAGCGCGCGCTCTCGAGCGTACGCTCGCGCAGGATGGTCTTGAGGCGCGCGATATCCTTGCGGATCCAGCGCAGCCGGAGCGGATCTTCGAGTGGTTCAGTGGCGCTGCGGAAGTTCAGGCGGAAGCGCTCCTCCTCGAGCTCGGCGATCTTCGCCGACATATCCGCCACCGACATCTCGCGGATGTCGCTGGAGCGCAGAATGTTCTTAGCTGGCATCCGTATGCGCCTCCTCACGCACCACGAACTTGGTCTTCACGGGCATCTTGGCCGAGGCCAGCGCCATCGCCTTCTGTGCGATCTCCAGGGACACGCCCTCGAGCTCGAACATCACGCGACCGGGCTTCACCACCGCCACCCACATTTCCGGCGAGCCCTTGCCCTTCCCCATGCGGGTCTCGGCGGGCTTCTTCGTGATCGGCTTGTCGGGGAAGATGCGGATCCACACCTTGCCGCCACGCTTGATGTGACGGGTGAGGGCCACACGCGCCGCCTCGATCTGGCGGCTCGTCACCCAGCCCGGCTCCAGCGTCTGCAGACCGTACGTGCCGAACGACACCTTGTTGCCGGTGTGCGACAGCCCGGTCATCCGACCCTTGAACTGCTTGCGGAACTTGACGCGCTTTGGACTCAGCATTGTTCAGTCAGCTCCTTACTGGCCCGAAGAGTACGTGGCGCCGGCACGCGCCTGCACGATGTCGCCCTTGAAGATCCAGACCTTCACGCCGATGGTGCCGTAGGTCGTCTTCGCCGTCGAGATCGCGTAATCGATGTCGGCCCGCAGCGTATGAAGGGGCACACGACCTTCGTGATAGCCTTCCACGCGCGCGATCTCCGCACCGCCGAGCCGCCCGCCCGCCTTCACCTTGATGCCGGCGGCGCCCATGCGCATCGTGCTCTGCACCGCGCGCTTCATGGCGCGGCGGAACGAGATGCGCTGCGCGAGCTGGGCGGCGATGTTGTCCGCCACCAGCTGCGCGTCGAGCTCCGGCCGCTTGATCTCCTCGACGTTGATGCCGACTTCCTTGCTCGTCAGGTGCGAGAGCTCGTCGCGCAGCTTGTCGACCTCGGCGCCCTTCTTCCCGATCACGACGCCAGGACGGCCCGTGTGCAGGGTGACGACGACCTTGCCCGGCTTCCGCTCGATCACGATGTTCGCGATCGCGGCGTGGCCCAGGCGGGCCTTCAGGTACTTGCGAAGCAGCTCGTCCTCACGCAGCAGCGCCGGCAGCTCGCGGCCCGCGTAGTACCGCGAGCTCCACTGCTTGCTGATGCCGAGGCGAAAGCCGATCGGATTGGTCTTCTGTCCCATTAGCGCCCTTCCCGTTCGGAGACCACGATTTCCACGTGGCTCGTCCGCTTGTGAATCGGAGTCGCACGCCCCTGGGCGGCCGGCATGAACCGCTTGAGCTTGGGCCCCTCGTTGATGATGGCGTGCTTGATGTACAGCGAGTCCACGTCCAGCGCCGCACCCGTCGACCGCGCCGCCTGCTCCGCGTTCGCGACCGCCGACTTCAGCGTCTTCGAGATCTGCTTCGCCGCATGCTTCTTCGAGAACGTCAGGAGCGCGAGCGCCTCGTTCACGTCCTTGCCGCGAATCTGGTCGATCACCAGCCGCATCTTGTACGGCGACTGCCGCGTGCCGCGCTGGAACGCGCGGGCTTCCGTGGCCGGCCCGGCACGGCGAGACGCTGCCTTCTTCGCCGCAGGCGCTCCCGTTCCCCGTCCCCCGTCCGCCTTCTTCTTCGCTGCCGGCATCGCTTACTTGCCTCCCGGCTTCGGCGCGGACGTCTTCTTGTCCACCGCCTTGCCGCCCGTGTGCCCACGGAAGAGCCGCGTCGGCGAGAACTCGCCGAGCTTGTGCCCCACCATGTTCTCGGTCACGTAGACCGGGACGAACTTGTTGCCGTTGTGCACGGCGAAGGTGTGGCCGACGAAGTCCGGGAGCACCGTGCTCGCGCGCGACCACGTCTTGATCACCTTCTTCGAGCCCGCCGCATTCTGCGTCTCGACCTTCTTCACGAGGGCCGGCTGTACGAACGGGCCCTTCTTTACGCTTCTCGCCATGGTATCAATCCCGGATTACTGCGTGGCCTTGCCGCGCTTCCGCCCGCGGACGATCATCCGCGTGGACGGCTTCTTCTTGTTGCGCGTCTTCACGCCTTCCTTCTTGCCCCACGGGCTGACGACGTTGCGTCCGCCGTGCGTCCGTCCACCGTGCGGGTGATCGACGGGGTTCATCACCTCGCCGCGCACCTTCGGGCGCTGCCCCATCCAGCGGCTCTTGCCCGCCTTGCCCCACGACTCCAGCTCGTGCTCGGAGTTGCCGACCTCGCCGATCGTCGCCAGGCAGAGCTTGTGCACCATCCGCACTTCCGTGCTCGGCATCCGGAGCGTGACATACTCACCCTCCTTCGCCATCACCTGCGCCGACATTCCCGCCGAGCGGCAGACCTGCCCGCCCTTCCCGACCTTCAGCTCGACGTTGTGCACATCGGTGCCAAGCGGGATCTCGCCGAGCGGCAGCGCGTTGCCCAGGCGGACATCCGTGCCCGGACCGGACGCGATCACGTCGCCCACCTTCAGCCCCTTCGGGTGCAGGATGTAGCGCTTCTCGCCGTCCTCGTACTGCACCAGCGCGATGCGCGCCGAGCGATTGGGATCGTACTCGATCTCGCGCACCGTCGCCGGAAGCCCAAGGCGGTTGCGCTTGAAGTCGATGATGCGGTACTTCCGCTTGTGGCCGCCCCCGATGCGACGCATCGAGATGTGGCCATGGTTGTCACGCCCGCCGCTCTTCTTGATCGGCTCGAGCAGCGACTTCTCCGGCGTGCTCCGCGTGATCTCCGCGAAATCGGAGACCGAGCGGAACCGGCTGCTCTTGGTGACTGGCTTGAATTGACGAATTGGCATCGGGTCAGCCCTCGAAGATCTCGATCTTGTCGCCGTCGGTGAGCTTCACGATCGCTCGCTTCCAGTGCGGCTTGCGCCCGACGCTCTTCCCCATCCGCTTGTCCTTCCCGCGATGGTTCGACGTCCACACCCCCGTCACCTTGACGCCGAACAGCGTCTGGATGGCGTGGCGAATCTCCTGCTTGTTGGAATCGGGATGTACCTCGAAGTGGTACTCCCCGCGGTCCTGATAGGCGACCGAGCTCGCTTCCGTGATGAGCGGCCGCACGATCGTGCGATGAAGCGTGGGCATCGGTTACTTCTCCTTCTTGGTGGACTTCTTGGCCGCCGCCTTCTTCTTCACCGGCGCCTTCTTGGCCGCGGACTTCTTGGCCGCCGCCTTCTTCTTCGCCGGCGCCTTCTTCTTCGCCGCCGTCTTGGCCTCGGTCTTCGCCGCACGCTTCGCGACCTTGCGCGCCGCCTTCTCCACCTCGGCCGCCGGACGCGCCTTCTTCGTGACCGGCGCTCCCGTGTCGTTCGCCAGCGGCTCCAGCGTCGTGCCGAGCGCACCCGCCTCCACCAGCACCACGTCCGACCAGAGGATGTGATACGTGGACGAGTCGCCGTACGGCATCACGTGCAGGTTCGGGATGTTGCGGCCGCTGAGAAAGACATTCGGCTTCACGCCGTCGGTCAGCACCAGCACCTTCTTGTCCGCCACGTCGAGCCGGGCCACCAGCGAGAGCAGGTGCGCCGTCTTCGGCGCCTCGAAGTTGAAGGCGTCGATCACCATGATCGCACCCTCGTTCGCGCGGGCATTCAGCGCGCTCTTCTTGGCGAGCGCCCGGACCTGGCGCGGCACGTACTCGTCGTACGGGCGCGGCGTCGGGCCGAACACGGTGCCACCGCCCACGAAGTGCGGGGCGCGGGTCGAACCCTGACGGGCGCGGCCGGTGCCCTTCTGCTTCCACGGCTTCTGGTTGCCACCGACGACGTACTTGCGGATCTTCGTCGAGGCGTTGCCCTGGCGCTGGTTGGCCATGAAGGCCTTCACCGCCTGGTGCATCACCGGCATGTTGATGATGCCGTCGAACGTCGCTTCCGGCAGCTGCACCTTCTCGGTGCGCGCCGTGCCAAGCGCCGAATACGCGGCAACGCTCTTGTTCCCGTTGTCAGTCATGGCTTACCCCTGCTTCCGCACGACGACGATCCCGCTCTTGGGACCGGGCACCGCACCGCGGATGTAGATCAGATTGCGCTCCAAGTCGACCTTCTCGACGCGAAGCCCGATCTGCGTGTGACGCTCGGCGCCGTAGTGGCCCGGCATCTTCTTCCCCTTGATGACGCGCGACGGGTCCGTGCCCGGTCCGATGGAGCCCGGACGGCGATGCTTCGTGTTGCCGTGCGTGTTCGGTCCGCCGTGAAAGCCCCAGCGCTTCACCACGCCCTGGAAGCCGCGACCCTTCGTCGTGCCGGTGACCTTGACCGTCTCGCCCTCGGCGAAGATGCCGACGTTGATCGTGTCGCCGACGTTGAGGTCGGGGATCTCCGCCTTCGCATTGCCCTTCTCGTCCAGCCGGATGCTGCGCAGCACGCGCGGCGCGGCGTCGAGGCCCGCCTTCTTCGCGTGCCCGAGCTCCGCCTTGTTCACGCGACGGCCGCGCGGTGTGCGCTCGCCCTTCGCGGAATCGCGCGTGTTCTTCTGCGCACCCAGCCCGCCGAGCTGCACGGCCTTCAGCGTCGACGTGCTCGTCACCGAGAGAACCGAATTCGGCTCCGCCTCGATCACGGTGCACGGGATCTGCTGCCCCGCCGCGTTGAATATCTGGGTCATTCCCAGTTTCTTGCCGATGATGCCTATCACGTTTGCTCCTCATCGCTGAGTCACTGGCGCAATGCCAGTTGGACTGTGGATCGTGCCGGCGGCCTGAGGGCCGCTTGGGCCTCGTCCTGCTGTGGTACTGCTGAAGACGGCCCGCTCGCTGTCGCTCGCTGGACGGGGGACGGGAGCTCCCGTCCGCCGTCAAGCCGCCGCGAGGCGGCGGGCTGTCCCCTGTTACTGCACCTTGATCTCGACGTCCACACCCGCCGGCAGGTCGAGCTTGGTCAGCGCGTCCACCGTCTGCGCACGGCTGTCGAGGATGTCGATCACACGCTTGTGCGTCTTCAGCTCGAACTGCTCGCGCGACTTCTTGTCGACGTGCGGCGACCGGAGCACGGTCCACCGCTGCGTCTTGGTCGGGAGCGGAATCGGTCCCGACACCTGGGCGCCCGTCTTCTCCGCCGTCCGGACGATGTCGGCGGCTGCCTGGTCGATCACCGCGTGATCGAAGGCCTTGAGACGGATGCGGATTCTACCTGACATTGGCTTTACCGAGAGAAAGTCTGTGAACTACGGCTGACGGCTGACGGCTGACGGCTCGCTCGCTTCGCTCGCTGGACGGGGGACGGGAATTCCCGTCCGCCGTCAAGCCGCGTAGCGGCGGGCCGTCTCCCGCGTTACGCTAATATCTTTGCCACGACGCCCGCACCCACCGTGCGGCCGCCTTCCCGAATCGCAAACCGGAGCCCTTCGTCCATCGCGATCGGCGTGATCAGCTCGATCGTCATCTGCACGTTGTCGCCCGGCATCACCATCTCCAGCCCTTCCGGCAGCTCCACCGCCCCCGTCACGTCCGTCGTGCGGAAGTAGAACTGCGGCCGGTACCCCTTGAAGAACGGCGTGTGCCGCCCCCCCTCTTCCTTCGTGAGCACGTACACCTCGGCCGTGAACTTCGTGTGCGG
>JBBRZK010000054.1:0-29351 GCA_038236775.1 Gemmatimonadales bacterium | reverse complement strand
TGAGCGCAGCGATACCCGTTGTCATCCTGAGCGCAGCGATACCCGTTGTCATCCTGAGCGCAGCGATACCCGTTGTCATCCTGAGCGCAGCGAAGGATCTGCTTCTCGCAACGCCGCAAGCAGGTCCTTCGCTTCGCTCAGGACGACAACACTCGCTCGGCAGCGCAGCAACAGCCCCTGTCATCCTGAGCGCAGCGAAGGATCTGCTTTCCCCGACCTGAAAAGCAGATCCTTCGCTGCGCTCAGGATGACAACCTAGACGCGACGTAGGTGCCTCCCGACCGAGAACGCGCTGCCGACAAAACCGAGCGCCGCGCCGAACAGCAGGCCGAGGAATGCAACCTTCGTGTCGAAGAACACCGTCTGGATGAGGTACTTGTCGATGATGGTTCGCGCGACCCAGGTGAACACGAGGGCCAGCAGCCCGCCCAGCACGCCCTTCGCCAGCCCCTCGATGAGGAAGGGCCGGCGGATGTAGCCGTCGGTGGCGCCCACGAGGCGCATGATCGAGATCTCTTTCGCGCGCGCCAGCACCGCCATGCGGATGGTCGCGCCGATGATGATCACGCTCACGCCGGCGAAGGAGAGGCCGAGCACCAGGCCGGCGATGCCGGCGATGTTGCGCAGGCGGTACAGCTTCTCGATCCACTCCTCGCCGTAGCGGATGTCGTCCACGAAGGAGAAGGCCTTCACGCGGGCCGCCACGCGCTTCACGGTGGCGGGATCACGAAAGCCGGGCTTGAGCTTCACGTCGATCGACGCGGGCAGCACGGCTCCCTCGAACACGTCGCGGAAGTCGCCGAGCTCCTGCTTCGCCCGCGCGAGGGCCTCGTCCTGCGTCACGATGCGGGCGGCGAGCACCTCGGGATACGCGGCGATGTCCGACGCGGCCTGCGCCATTGCCTCGGGCGCGGTGGCGTCGGCGACGAACGCGCGGATCTCCACGCGCTCCTCGAGGCGGTCGAGCGCGTCGCGGATGTTGAGCGCCACCAGGCCGAACAGGCCGAACGCGAACAGCGAGAACGCGATGGTGGTGATGCTCAGGATGCTGAGCAGCGGCGTGCGGCGGAACGTGATGAGGGCATCGCGGACGGAGCGCATCAGCTGTTCCGCCCCGCGCCCGGCGCCTGCTCGGCCGAGTCGAACACCACGGCGCCGCGGTTCATCTCGACGGTCCGGAATTCGTGCCGCCGGATGAGCTCGAGGTTGTGCGTCGCCATCAGGACGGCGGTGCCGCCGGCGTTGATATCCCGGAGCAGCTGGAAGATGCCGCGCGTGGCGCGGTCGTCGAGGTTGCCGGTGGGCTCGTCCGCGATGAGCACGAACGGGTCGTTGACGAGCGCGCGGGCGATGGCCACCCGCTGCTGCTCACCGCCGGAGAGTTCGCGCGGGTACGCAGTGCCCTTGCCGGCGAGGCCCACCTGCGTGAGTGCCCGCTGCACCTTGCCGCCGATCATCGCGGGCGGCGTGCCCGTCACCTCCAGCGCGAACGCGACGTTCTGCTCGGCGGTGCGGTTCTCGAGGAGCCGGAAGTCCTGGAACACGATGCCGAGCTTCCGGCGGATCTGCGCGATGTCGCGCCCGCGCGCGGTGACGGAGCTCGTGCCGCTCACGCGGACCTCGCCCGACGTGGGCCGTTCCTCCAGGTAGACCATCTTGAGCAGGGTCGTCTTTCCGGCGCCACTGGGGCCCGTGAAGAACACGAACTCGCCCTTGCCGATGTGGAGCGATACGTCGTCGACGGCCGTGCCGGTGCGGGGATAGCTCTTGGTGACGCGGGTGAAGCGGATCATGCGTACATCTAGGCGCGCGTCGCCTCCTCGCCCTCGAGGTCCACGATCTTCCAGTTGGAGCCGGAGGTGACCGTGTCGACGATGGCCTTGAGGAGGCCGATGAGGATGGGGCCGAGCAGGATGCCGGCCAGCCCGAAGGTGTAGACGCCCGTGATGAGCGCGACGAACATCCAGTAGAAGTTCAGCACGCGCGAGCGGTCCGCGGCGATCTTCGGCCGCAGGTAGGTCGAGATGAAGACCGTGTTCACCAGCGTCCCGATGACGACCATCGCGATGGCCTGCGGGACGGCGTCGCGGAAGATCACGAGCCAGATCGCCACCGGCACGTACACGCTCCACGACCCGACGATCGGGAAGAACCCGATGATGAACGACACCACCGCGAGCGCGCCGGCCAGCGGCACGCCGAACACCAGGTTCATCACGAGGATGATCAGCGACTTGAGCGTCTGCGTGAGCAGCGTGGAGTAGATCGCGCCGTACAGCACGCCGCGCACGTTCACGTCCAGCGCGCGGCGCAGCTCGGCGTAGCGCGGCGGGATCTTGCCCGACAGGTAGCCGCCGACCGTGTCCGCCTCGAGCAGGATGTAGAAGGCCGTGAACATGAAGATCGTGGCCGACACCGAGAAGTCCTTCAGGGCGGCCTTGAGCACGAGAGGCAGCCGCGTGCCGTATGCCGTCGCGCCGACGACGAACTGGCCAAGGGCGCTGGCGGACTTCGCGTTCTTGAGGAAGGGGATGCGGCGCACCGCGGCGTCGATCTTCGCCACGATCTCGTCCTGGTGCGCGCTCGCGTAACCCAGCACGTCCGCCATCTCGGAATAGCTGTAGCCGAGCACGATCAGCACCGGCACGAGCACGGCGAGCAGCGTGAGGATGCCGGACAGCGTCGGGTTCCCCGTGCGGCGCACCAGCCAGAGATGCAGTGGCCGGATGTAGATCCCGATGATGAGCCCGAGGATCGCCGCGATGATGACCGACTTCACCATCCACAGGAACAGCGCAAGCACTACGGCGCCGAGCGTGGTGGTGATGAGGATCCGCCGCACCTCGGGCAGCGTCAGCTCGGCGATGCTCGCGTTCTCGCGCCGCTCCACGCGCCGACGCTCGCCGGCCGATGCCGCGCTTACGGTAATGATCTCGCTCATCAGGGCAGTGCCTGGTCCAGGTCGGCGATCAGGTCGTCCGCGTCCTCGATGCCTACGCTGAGCCGCAGGAAGCCGTCGGGGATGCCGAGCCTCGCGCGTGCGTCGGAGGTGAGGTGCGCGTGCGACGAATGTCGCGGTTCACTGATCAGGGAGTCTACACCGCCGAGGCTCGGCGCGTGGCGAATGAGGCGCAGCTTGCGGATGAAGCGGTCGGCCGCGCGTGCCCCGCCCACGAGCTCGAGGCCCACTATCCCACCGAACCCATCCATCTGGTGCAGCGCGACGTCGTGATCGGGATGCGAGGCCAGCCCCGGGTAGTGCACGACCTTCACGTCCCGGCGCTCGGAGCACCAGGCGGCAATCCGCATGGCGTTCTCGTTCTGCCGCTGCACGCGGACATCCAGCGTCTTGAGGCCGCGCTCGAGCATCCAGCACGCGAACGCATCCGGCGCCTGGCCCCAGATGATCATTTTCTGTCGCACTTCCTCGATGTAGGGTGCCGTGCCGAGCACGGCGCCGCCGAGGACATCATGGTGGCCGTTCAGGTATTTCGTCGTCGAGTGAATCACGACGTCCGCGCCATGCTCCAGCGGACGGAAGTTCACCGGGCTCGCGAAGGTCGAGTCCACCACGAGGGCGATGCCGACCTCGTGCGTGATGTAGCTGACCGGGCGCAGATCAAGCACGCGGCAGGTGGGATTCACGGGCGACTCGAGGAACACCGCGCGCGTCTCCTTGCGGAGCTTCTTCCGCCAGCCGCGCGTCTCGTGCGGATCCACGAGCGTCGCCTCGATGCCGAGCGTCGCGAACTCCTCGGTGAGCAGGCGGAACGTGCCGCCATAGATCGAGCGCGATGCGAGGAGGTGGTCGCCGGGCCGGAGCAGGGCGAGCAGCGCGCAGGCCGTGGCGCCCATCCCGCTCGCGAGGGCCACGCACGCCTCGGCGCCCTCGAGCGCGGCGAGGCGCTGCTGCACGAGCTCCGCGTTCGGCGTGTTGCCGTAGCGCGGATAGCGCAGGTCGTCGCTGCCCGACTCGGTGACGAAGTTCACGCTCTGGTACAGCGGTGTCACCACGGGCGCGCCGGCTTCGTGTGCGCCTTCGCCCGCGTGCACGGCGAGCGTGGGCAGAGCGTGCGGGCGCGCGCGGCGGGGAGGAGTCACGGCAGGAGTGGTGATGCGTCGCGTCAGGCGAAGAACCCGCGGCGCGTGTGCGAGTCGAGGTCCGGCTTGGTCACGCGCACCAGTTCGGACACGGCGACGCCGGCGACGTCGCGCAGCCCACAATCGCCGCGGCGCAGGGAATCGTCAACGACGACCGCAGCGAGCTCCTGGCGCCGCGGGCCCTGGACCCAGGCCAGCTCGCCCTCGGTCAACAGCCGTGCGCGCGCCTCGTCCGCGTTCAGCCGCACCTGCGGGCCGCGCTCCGGATCCGACGCCCGCGTGCCGTGGAACGACGCCACGCGGAGCACCCGGTTCCGGGCATCCTCAGACATGCGCCTCGCCGAGACCGCCGACGGCGATGTAGCCGTCGCCGAGGCGCATCAGCAGGCGACGCCGGTGCAGGCCGTCGAGCATGCGCGCCGCGTGGTCCAGCGAGCCGAGGACGTGCGCCAGGTCCGTCGCGCGCGCCTGCCCGAGCTCGTACACCTTCTCCCACGTCGTGCGCTCGCCGTCGTTCACCATGCCCACGATGCGCGCGCCGTCGTCCGTCTCGAGCACGAGGGCGAGCCCATGGCGCTCCAGCACGGTCTCGATGGCGTCCCAGTGGTCGTCGGTGACGCCGCGGAACAGGAAGTAGGCCTCGCGGTCGACGCGCTCGGCCGCGACGTAGCGCAGCAGCAGCTTCGCGACGACCTCGTCGGCGCAGGAGAAATCGATCATCCCCACGTGGGAGAAGTCGATCACGGTGAGCGAGCGCTCGCGCGAGTCGGCGAGCAGCGCCTCGATCTGCGTCCGCACGGCGGCGCCGGTGGGACGGGTGACGAGGTTGGAATAGAGCTCGCACGACAGCGTCTGCCGCAGCACGGAGCTCAGGTCGATGTGCATCATGGGCGCGGGCCCCCGGCGACCCGCTCGGGAATCGTGACTTGAACCTGTGACCCCGGAAACGGGGCCAGCTTCTCGGTGAGCGGAACGTCGTCGTCCCAGCTCGGGACGATGGCAATCTTTGCGGTGCCGCTGCGGACGCTCAACTTGCCGTCCCAGCGCCCGATGTAGCGTCGCACTCCCGCAAGCCCCTGGCCGCGACCTGGATCACGAAACCGGCTCACGCCGCGGATCACGGCGGCCTCGAGCGCGGCCGCGTCGTCCCAGCGGTCCGAGCGCACAAAGCCCGGCGCGCTCTCCAGCGTCTGCCGGAAGCCGAGGCCGGCGTCGCACACGGCGATGACGACCACGCGGCGGTTCGCGAGCCGCTTGCGATAGGTGTACGTCTGGACCGCGACGAAGCCGCCGCGGCCCGCATGCTCGATGATGTTCTGGCAGATCTCGGAGAGCGTCATCGCGAAGCCCACCGTGGCCTTCGCGTCGATGTTCAGCTCCTTCGACAGGATCTGCTGCGCCTTCTGCTGGATGCGTCCCACCACGTCGTGGACGTCCTCGCTCTTCGCCACCTGCGTGATCTCCAGCAGCACGCTCGACTCGCCGCCCCGCGCCTTGGGCACCGTGCCCCGCAGGTCGTACAGCTCCTCGGCATGCTTGAAGAACCCGGTGCGCGCCCAGTACGACGCGGTCTCCTCGGCCTCCGGCACCGCGAACGTGGCGCGCTCCTCGCGCGCCTGCCCCAGTGCGAGCAGCGCCGTCAATCCGTACGGCGAGGCCCAGCGCGTGTGTCGCGCGTCCACCAGCAGCCGGCCGTCATGCGGCACCGATGCGAGCTGCTCCACCACCTGCTCGAAGGAGTGATCGTCCAGCGAGGGTGGGACGGTGATGACGCTGGTCACGAGAGGCTGAGTTCTCCGCGCAGGTGAGAGGCGAGTCCGCTGGCGCCGCGATGCTGGACGTTGCGGGCGGCGGCACGAGTGGCCGCGATCATCGCATCGCTCAACTTATCACCGGCGAGCATCCGTGAGAAATAGGTCGCGCCGTAAACGTCGCCGCATCCCGTCGGATCGCCAGCCCCATTGACAACCGGTGCGGGCACCAAAGCAGTTCGTACGGCACCGAGCGCACCCGTGCCACCGCGTGGGCCCGTGGACAACCCGTGTCGAGGGGGAAGATCACATATCGTCTCGAAGCCCGGTGAAGCCACATAGATCGCACCGCGTTTGCCGAGCGTCACCAACAGGCACGAAACCCCCGCCGCAATCGCCGTGGCCGCCAGGCTCATCGAGTCCGGCGCGATCGTCGCCATCTCCTCCTCGTTCATCTGTAGGAAGTCGAAGCACGCGCACCAGCCGGCCACATCGGGGATCGCGCGCGGGGTCCGCAGGCCGTCCGGCTGCACTGCCATGACCTTCATGTGCAGGTCGCAGTGGATCGGGCCGGCGAAATGCTGGCGCAGCAGCTGCGCGGTCTCGAGGTCGAGCTCCCACCCGCTGAGGAAGTTGATGTACAGCGCGTCGATGCGGGCGCCATCGAGCAGCGGCTTCAGGCCGAGCCACGACCAGCCGGGAATGGCGCCGGTGAGGTGCTCGGAGCGCCGCTCGTCGTCGAGGTAGCGCAGTTCCACGCGGTGCCCCGGATACGGCACTTCCACCAGCGCGGCGTCCGGCGCGATGTGCTTCAACGTCCGCAGGTAGTCGCGCGCGCGCGACGCGAGGTCGTGGCCCACCTTGAGCAGCGGCACGATCTCCCAGTCGTCGGGCAGCGCCGCGTCCAGCCCGGCGAGCGTGTAGGTGATGCCGCCCCATTCCTCCACGGGCACACTGCGCGCGTCACGTCCGTGGATGATGTCCCACACGAACGTCCCGATCACGCCGACGCGTCGCTTGCGCGGCGCCGCATCGGGCGTCGCGCTGGCCGCAACCCCGTTCACACGCCGCCGAGATACTGCTGCTTGAAGCTCGCCACGGCGCCCACGACGCCGGCCGTACCGGGCAACGCACCGGGGACGATCCGCACCGCGCGCACCGCCGGACTGAACGCGCGTCGGCGCACCTCGGCACGCAGCGGCACGAAGAGCGCGTCGCCCGCGGCGGTTACGCCCCCCGCGATGACGACGATGTCCGGGTTGAAGATGTTCAGCAGGTTGGCCACGCCGGCGCCGAGGTACCGCGCCGTGTCTTTCACGATCTCGTTCGCGATGGCATCGCCCGCCGACGCGGCATCGTAGACAGTCTGCGCCGTGATGTCCTCGTGCCGGCCACCGACCAGCGCCGGGATCGCCGACTCGCCTTCCTCGCGCATAAGCACCTCGCGCGCGCGCGTCGCGATGGCCGGCGCGGACGCGTACGCCTCGAGGCAGCCGTAGTTGCCGCACTTGCAGAGGCGGCCATTGAGGTCGATGGTGGTGTGGCCGATCTCGCCCGCCATGTCCGACGAACCGTGATACAGCGCGCCGTCGAGGATCAGGCCCCCGCCGATGCCGGTGCCGATCGTCAGCCCCACGACGTTCTTGCCACCACGCGCCGCGCCCTGCCACCATTCGCCGAACGTCGCGCAGTTGGCGTCGTTGTCGAGCGTCGTGGGCAGGTTGAGGCGCGCCTGGATTCTCGGCGCGAGCGGAAAGTCCTTCCAGCCGAGGTTCGGCGCCACGAGCACGATGCCGTGTTCACGATCGAGTGGACCCGGCGCGCCCACGCCGATGCCGATGAAATCGCGTCGCGAGCAGTCGGTCTGCTCCATCGAATCGAGGATCACGCCCTCCACCAGCGCGACGATACGCTCGGCCACGCCCTCATCGCCGACGAACGAGTTCGTCGGGATGCTGCGCATCGCGAGGTGCCGCGATCCGTCGGCGGTCATGGCGCCCGCGACGATGTTCGTGCCGCCCAGGTCGACTCCAACGATGTACTGCTCGCGCGCGGAGGTCATGCGTTCAGCGTGTCGGGGGAAAGGAGGAGAGAACGTACACGTTCCGCCATCGTGGCGGCATCCAGCTCGCGCATGCAGCGGAAGTGGCCGAGGGGACACACCTGCGGTCCGTGCCGGTCGCAGGGCCGGCAGGCCAGCGCGTCGTGACCGGCGACCGCGGATTTCGGCGCGAGTGGCCCGAAGCCGAACGCGGGCACCGTCGGCCCGAAGATCGCCAACGTGGGCACACCCATCGCGGAGGCGAGGTGCAGCGGCGCCGAGTCGTTCGTCACGACCACGGCCGCGCGGCCGATCAGCTCTGCGGACGCCAGCAGCGATAGCCGTCCCGTGGCATCGATGGCCGTCGGCGCCTCCGCGATGATCGCCTGCGCGAGCGCCGCGTCCTCTGCACTGCCCACGATCACCGCGCGAAAGTCCGGCGCCAGCCGCGTCGCGAGTTCCGGATAGTACGGCCACCGCTTGGTGCCCCACACGCTGCCCGGTGCGAGCACGACGAGCCGGTCGCCGTTCGCCACGCCGTGCTCCGCCAGCAGCGCGTCCACGGCTGCACGCTCGGCGTCGCCCGGATAGAGCGTCGGCCGGCTCTCCTCGGCCGACGCCGGCCGACCGTTCGGTCGCGCGAGGCGCAGCAGCCGTGCGGCATGGTGGAGGTCCGCGCGGTACGTCACGCGCCTGGTGTACAGCCACCGGCCGGACGACGTGTCAAAGCCGATGCGCGAGGGAATGCCGGCGACGAGTGCCAGCGCCGCGCTCCGCACCGATCCCTGTGCGAAATACGCGACCTCGTACTGCTCGGCGCGCAGCCGGCGGGCAAGCGCGAAAAAGCCGGTCAAGCCACGGTCCGCGCCGCGCTTGTCGTACACGATCAGGGTGCGCACCGCAGGGTGGTTCGCCAGCAGTGCCGCGGACGCGGGCGTGACGACGACATCCACGGCGCCCCGTCGCGCGAGTTGCGCGAGGAGCGGCGTGGTGAGGATCGTGTCGCCGAGGAAGGACGTCTGGATGAGGAGGGACGCGGGCATGATCAGAGAAAAGCAGGTCCTTCGCTGCGCTCAGGACGACAAGTGCCCACGGGTCTCACAACCACGGCGCGCGTCACCACCTCTGCGCGTCTCACCACCTCCACACACGTCACCATCGCTCCGCGCCGCACGACTAATCGACCTGCAGGACCGCGAGAAACGCCTCCTGCGGAATCTCCACGGAGCCCACCTGCTTCATGCGCTTCTTGCCTTCCTTCTGCTTCTCGAGGAGCTTGCGTTTCCGGCTGATGTCGCCGCCGTAGCACTTCGCCAGCACGTCCTTGCGCACCGCCTTCACCGTCTGGCGCGCGATCACCTTCGTGCCGATGGCCGCCTGGATGATGACCTCGAACAGCTGGCGGGGAATCAGCTCCTTCAGCTTGTCGGCGATCTTGCGGCCCCAGTCGTACGCCTTGTCCGTGTGGCAGATCACGCTGAACGCGTCGATCGGGTCGCCGTTGATGAGCATGTCGAGGCGCACGAGGTCGCTCGCGCGGTACTCGAGCATCTCGTAGTCCAGCGACGCGTATCCTCGCGAGATCGACTTCAATCGATCGAAGAAGTCGAGGATGATCTCGCCGAGGGGAAACTCCCAGTCGAACTCGACGCGCGCCTGGTCGAGGTACGTCATGTTCTTGTAGACACCGCGACGCTCCGTGCCGAGCGTCATGATGGGCCCGATGTAGTCGGCGGGTGCCATGATGCGCGCCTTCACGTACGGCTCCTCGATGCGGTCGATCACCGCGCTGTTGGGCATCAGCGCGGGGTTCTCCACCAGCATCATCGTGTTGTCGGTCTTGTAGACCTTGTACTCCACGCTCGGCACGGTCTGCACGAGGTCGAGGTCGAACTCGCGCGTGAGCCGCTCCTGGACGATCTCCATGTGCAGCAGGCCGAGGAACCCGCAGCGGAAGCCGAAGCCGAGTGCCGTCGACGTTTCCGGCTGGTAGTTGAGCGACGCGTCGTTGAGCTTGAGCTTCTCGAGCGCGTCGCGCAGCGTCTCGTACTGCTGCGTGTCCGTGGGATACATGCCGGCGAACACGAACGACCGCACCTCCTGGTAGCCCGGCAGGGCCTCCGACGCGCGATTCGCCGCGTCGAAGATCGTGTCGCCCGCGCGCGTCTCGCTCACCGAGCGCACGCTCGCGACGACGTAGCCCACCTCGCCCGGCCCGAGCGAGTCGGTCTGTACCTGGCGCAGCTGGTTGTAGCCCACCTCGTCCACCTCGTACACCGACTCCGATGCGCCGAAGGTGATCCTCGTGCCCTTGCGCAGCACGCCGTCCACCACGCGCACGCTGGGAATCGCGCCGCGATACTTGTCGTAGTAGGAGTCGTAGATGAGCGCGCGCAGCGGCGCCGTGTCGTCGCCGACCGGCGCGGGTACGTCTGCGACGACCGCTTCCAGCAGCTCGTGGATGCCGATGCCCGCCTTTGCACTCACGCGCAGGATGGAGTCCGGATCGCAGCCGAGCAGGTCGGAGACCTCCTGCGCCCGCCGGTCCGGCTCGGCGCCGGGAAGGTCGATCTGGTTGAGGATGGGGATGATCTCGAGCCCGGCATCCATCGCGAGGAACAGGTTCGACAGCGTCTGCGCCTGGATGCCCTGCGAGGCGTCGACGACGAGCACCGCACCCTCGCACGCGGCGAGCGAGCGCGACACTTCGTACGTGAAGTCCACGTGGCCCGGCGTGTCGATCAGGTTGAGCTCGTACTCCTGCCCGTTGTCCGCGGTGTAGCTCATGCGGACGGCGTTCAGCTTGATGGTGATGCCCCGCTCGCGCTCGAGGTCGAGCGTGTCGAGGACCTGCGCCTTCATTTCCCGCTTCTGCAGCATGCCGGTCTCTTCGATGAGCCGGTCGGCCAGGGTGCTCTTCCCGTGGTCGATGTGCGCGACGATGCAGAAGTTGCGGATGTGGTCCAGATTCACGGCTATCAGCGGGGTCGGGAGAGGACTGCGGGCAGCCATGAAATATAGTTGGCGCACCTTGGCGGCCGCGGCAGCGCGCCTGTCGAGCGCGGGTGCCCGAGACCCACTGTCATCCTGTGTGAACGAAGTGAGACGAAGAATCAGACAGACTTTGCGGATCAAACGATCTGTACGCAGGGACGCTTCAAAATGCCCTTGCTTCGGTATATGTTCGGTAGTAGCTTTTCTCGCAGCCACTCAGAACACGAGGACGCGAGATGCCAAAGTCCGACGCCACCACCGATCTGCAGGGGTACGCCACAGTCGCTGACCGGATCACCCTGTTTTACCAGTCGTTCCCTGCCGGCCGAATCAACACTGTGCTCGTGTCCCGCGTCGCCGAGGAAATCACGTTCAAGGCGGCCGTGTATCGGGATGGTGCCGAGACGGTTCCTGCGGCGACAGGGTGGGCGTCCGAGCGTGAGGGCGACGGCGACATCAACACCGTCGCGTGCCTCGAGAACACCGAGACGTCTGCTATCGGGCGAGCGCTGGCGAACCTCGGTTTCACCGCCTCGTCCAGGCGGCCGAGTCGCGAAGAGATGGACAAGGCTGCCCGCGCGAGGCGCCGGTTGTCCCTCTCAGCCCAGGCGTCGGCAGCGACCCGCGGTCCCGCTCGGAGTGGTGAGGACAAGGATCTTCAGGCCCACGCCAGCGCGGTATTCGACGTCCTGGGTCTTGTTGACGCGGCGATGCGACAGGGCCTGCCAGCAGCGAGAGTGCAGGTGATCCGGACACGGGTCAATCGCCTCCCGGCGCTTCCCCTCACGCGAATTGCGCGACTCGAGACCCGGTTGCGCACCTGGATTCGCCGATCCCGCCCCGTCCCTGTAACGCCCTGGAGTGCATCTGAATGAGAGCCTCGGCCGCAGACGCTCGTCCAGACGTACGCAGGGGGGACAGGTGGGGGAATTGCGCAGTACCGACATCGCCGGAGATTCAGGTTGCGCACCGCTCGCCCCCGCGCCGTTTCATTCGCAGGCCAGCTTCGTCGCCGCACTCTGTCAGGGCGAGCCCGTGGCGCTCAAGGCCTTCTTTCTCTTCTATGCGCCGCTACTGCGCGATCAGGCGCGGAGACTGAGCGTGCCGGCGGACGAGCGGGGCGAGCTCGTGACCACGGTGCTCGATGACATCGTGCTCCACCTTCAAGACGCCGCGTTTCCGCCGCGCGACCTCTCCCGATACGTCGTCGGCGCGCTGCGCAACCGCGTGCGTACCCGCTATCGGGACAGCGAGCGGAGCCGCCTCACGAAGGAGTTCGCCTATGCCACCCTGGACGCGACAAGCCAGCGCGTGGTGGCCGAGTGTCATTCGGAGTACGGCCTGCGCGAGGCGGAAGCGTCCGGATCGAATCCTCGACCTCCGCTCGCCTCGGCAATCGAGAGGCTCGCGGCGGCATCGGCGCGGGCGCTCTCCACATCGGAGCTTGCCCTCATGGTCGGGCTAGGTCACCGCATTCCGCTGCGCGAGCTCGCGGCGCAGGCAGGTATCAGCTACGGAGCGGCGCGCGTGCGGGTGCACCGGTTGCGCGCGCGCTTTCTCGCGGTCGCGTTCGCGTATGTCGCGTCGCTGGACGTCGATGAGCAGCGTGAGATGATGCGCTTCTTTCGTCGCGCGGGAGTGGCGCTCGCCCCGCATGACTCGCCCGAGTCGCCGCCGAGCGCCGGCGAGGCGAGTACACCTCCTGAGGAGATCCAGCCATGATGCCATCGGACGAACAGGCCGCGAACGAGCTGATGGCACTCGTGGGCGTCGCGCTCGAGCGGCAGGACGATGGCCTCGCCTTGCAGGATGAACTGCAGCTTGCGTGGCTCGCGGCTGATCTGCGTGCCTCGCTCTCCAGTGGCGATCGTTCCACGGACGAACGCAATGCGGAGGCGTTCGCGCGCCGCATGGTGACACGGCTCGCCATCCGGCATGCCCAGCGCGCGTTGCCGCCGCGTGAGCTTCAGTGTCGCCCCGCGCCCGTCGTCGCCACGGTGGCGCAGGGGCTGCGCGCCGCACGCGAGCAACGGGCGGCAGCGATGCTCGATCTCGCCGCCGCCGCGGGTGCGGGGCGCGCCATCTGGGACGAGCCGTGCGACACCTGGTTGGAGTTGCCGTCCGACATTCCCGCGTGCCCCTGCGTCGCGCTGCGCGTCACCGGCGACAGCATGGAACCGGTGCTTGCGGCGCGTGACGTGATTCTCGTGAAGCTCGACGCGCCGCCCATGATGGACGACCTCGTGGTCGCGCGGCTCCCGGACGATGGGTTCGTGGTAAAGTGCGTGGCGGGCATCACGAGCACGCACCTCACGCTGACGTCTTTCAATCCGGCGTATGCGCCCCTCGTCGTGGAGCGACGTGGAACATCCATCCTCGGCACCGTGATCGCGCGCTTTTCGCGCCTGTAACACCCATGAGTGCTTCTCGTGAGGGACACTGTCTCGGCACGCACCCGGCGCGTCGCACGGTGTTCTCCCACGAGAGGAGATCGCAGTATGAAATGCATTCGCGTTCACCGTGCGCAGCGCGCGCGCGGCGTCTTCGCCACCATCCGACAGGTCGCCGGGATGGTCGTCCCGATGGTCGCCATCCTGGCCAGCTCGCTCGCCCTCCGTGCGCCGGCCTCGTCACCTGCAGGCGGCGTATCGGGGACCGCCCGCGGCACGCTTCCACCCCCCGCCGTGACGCTGACGCCTGCGACGGGCACGCACGTCACATCGCCGAGCCTGTCCGTGCAGCTCGATGCCTGCGGCTCGACGACGATGACCGCGACCATGACGCTCCGCGGCAGCGACGTCGCGCCGTCGTTCAGCGGGTCGGATAACCCCGCGCCCGGATGTCCGCAAACCGGGACCACCTGGACCGGCAATGTGAGCCTCGTAAGCAGCGCCAACGCCTTCTCGACCACCGTCTGCGCGGGCGCCAGTTGCACGACGAAGACGGCGACCTGGTATTACGACCCGCCAGTTCCCGTCGCCACGACCATCACTCTCAGCCCAGCGTCAGCCACCCGCATTGCCGGCGGCACGGCGAGCGTGCACGCCGCCGTGTTCGATCAGGTTGGGCAGCCCATGTCCGTCACGCCCATGTGGAGCACCAGCGCCAGTGGAGTCGCCACCGTGCAGGCGGTCACCGGATCGCCGCAGGACGCAACCATTACCGCGGTGGCCGCTGGAACCGCGACGATCACCGCGACGTCCGGCTCCGCGAGCGGAAGCGCGAGCATTACTGTGGTGGCGGCGAGCATCGCGCTGGCGGGCAACCCGGGCACATCGAGTACCGCCGTGGGGACGAGCGGCCTCGCAACTTTCCGGTTGACGAACAACACCGCGGGCGCGATCAGCCCGGGCACCCCGACGCTCACCGGGTGCTCCGGGACGATCGCGAACTGCTCGATCGACGCGTTCACCGCGCCGGCGGCCGGCGCCTCGGTCGACATCGTCGTTCACTACGACGGCGCGTCGCAGACGAGCGCGCAGGCACTCGGGATGACGGTGACGGCGGGCAGCCTGAGCGCCCAGGCCACGGTGAGCGTGGCGGTCACGTCGACCCAACCGAGCTACGCACTCACCGTCACCCCGAGTCCCAGCACGTCAACGGCTGTGCAGACCACGTCTGGTACAGCGACGTATGCCATTCAGAACACGTCGACGAATACCACGGGCTCGCTCACCATCACCTTCGCCGTGAGCGGCTGCACGGTCCGGATCAGCGGTTGCACGACGCCCGCATCAATCAGCCTCGCGCAAGGTGCGTCACAGAACGTGTCGGTGACCTATCATGCCGTCGCGGCTGGTACCGCTTCGCTCGGCCTCACGGCATCGGCCACGGGCGCCTCCCCGGTCACCGGCACGGTCGCGGTCACGATCACCGCATCATCGCAACCGGCCATCGAGGCCGTTGCGGCTGGGGCGTTTCCCGGTGGTGCCATCACGCGGGATGCCTGTCTCACGATCGCGGCGGGCGGCAACGCCGCGTACGAGTGCGGCGCGTTGCGGTTGGTGCATCCACTGCCGACGACGCTCACCTACGGTCAGGCGCGCACCCCCACGCTGCTCTACAACAGCGCGCAGGCAGCGCCCGGAGCAATCCTCGGCGTCGACCTCACGATCACAGGTCCGCTGCCAACGTCCGTGCAGGCCACACTGCGCATCGGGGGTCAGACGCGCGTGCGGACCTTCGCCTGGGACACCACGTGGACCGACGGCTTGCCGCGGCGAGTCAGTGTTCCCGTCGATGCCGTGGACCTCGCCCTCACCAGCGGCAGCGGCGGCGTCCTCCTCGCGGACACCATCGTGGTGACCGGATACCGGAGTGGTTCCGTCACGTCTGCGGACACCGTCACGGGCACCGTGGCCATCGTCGACCGCCGCAGCAGTCCCTTCGGCGCCGGGTGGTGGCTGGACGGACTGGAGCAGATCGTCACCGTCGCCGGCAACTCCAACCAGCGGCTCTGGATCGGGGGCGACGGCAGCACCCGGGTGTACACCGACCAGGGGTCGAACACCTGGATCGCCGTGCCCACGCTCGATCGCCCCGACACGCTCGAGTACGTGCCTGGCGACAGCGCGTGGCATCGGCACCTGGGGAACGGGGCGTACGTGGAGTTCAACACCAGCGGACAGCACCGACTGACGCGCGATGCGCTGGGCCGGACGACGACGCTTGGCTACACGACCTTCGGCGGGCAGTCCGTGCTGGGGAGCATCGTGTTGCCCGTGCAGACCGGCACGACGCCCACGTACGCGTTCACCTATGCGCTCGACTCGGCGTCCATCGGACGGGTGAATCATGTCACCGCGACGACGGGCACCACGTCGCGACTGACGAACATCTATGCCGCCACGGGGCGGATCTCCGACATCGAGGATCCCATTGGCACGGTGTCGTTCGCCTACAACACGGCCCGGCAGCTCGTGCAGCGCATCAACCCGCTGCGCGACACGACCATGTATGGGTACGATGAGGCGGGCCTCCTGAGGTTCGCGTCGATCGACACGCGGCGGACGGATACGTTCCCGGAGATCCGGAACACATTCTGTGCCGCCGAGGGCCGGAGCCTCACCACCTGCGGTGGCGGCGCCGTGAACGTGCCGGTGCTCACGTCGAAGGCGTACACGTGGCTGGATGGGCCCCGAGCGGATGTGCCCGATAGCACGACCTTCGGGATCAATTCGTACGGCGCACCTGATGTGATCCGCAATGCGCTGGGCGAGCGGGACAGCCTGACGCGATCGAGCATCTTTCCCCTGCTCGTCGCGACACGGACGGACCGCGGCGGTTTCCAGCAGCGCGTGACGTACGACGGTAGTGGATTGGTGGACAGCCTCATCGCCATCGACCCGCGCGGCACCAGCGCCAATGCCGTGACGCGCTATCACTGGGACCATGTCGTCGAGCAACCCGACTCGGTGATTGCCGCGACGGGGACGGTGTCCACGCGTGCGTACGATCATGCCACGCACACGCTGACCTGGGCGCAGATGGGCGGGGACACGACGCGGTTCGCGTACACGAACGGGCTCGTCGCCTCCGCCGTCCGCGTGGCCAACCAGGCTACCGACAGTTTCACGTACGACACGCTTGGGAATCTCGCCTCGCACACGGCGCCGCTCGTCGGGACGACGACTCTCGCGCGCGACGCCATGGGACGCGACAGCGTCGTCACGGTGCCAGTCGCCACGGGCCGGACCCGGAGCGAGCTGGTGCTCCATGATCTGGCGGGGCGGGACACCTTGCGGCGGACCACAGGGGATGCCGCCGTCCTCACCATCCGGCAGCACTTCGACGCCGCGGGCCGGCTCCTCTGGATCTCGCAGTCGGGGAACACCGATCCGAATGGCATCGGGCCAGTGACGCATACGTTCTCGTACGACGTCGCCGGCCGGCAGGTCGGCGACTCCCTGAGCGGCTCGGAGGGCCACGTTTCGAGTTCCTACGATCGCGCGGGGAATCTCATCGCGAGCGGACGCGCCCTCCTGGGACGGACGACGACGTACGACGCCCTCAACCGACCGCTGGCGGTGAGCAGCGGGTACAGCTCCGCCGCGTTCACCTACGACTCTCTCGGCCGCCTCCGCACGGCGAACAACCCCTTCGCGCGCATCGCGCGCGGCTACGACCGCGGCGGCGCCCTCGTGGCCGATACGCTCTGGATCGCGACGGTGGGAGCCCAGCCGAATACGCCCGACGCGAACGATTTCTCGGTGCACCGCTACATCACGACGTATGCGCTGGACGCGGCGGGGCGGCGCATCGCCATGACGCGCCCGGCGGCACTGGGAGGCGATACGATCTCGTACACCTATGACGCGCGCACCGGCGGTGTGGCGAGCGTGCGCAGTGAAGCCGGCACCGCCCGCTACCATTACGACCTCCTGGGCCGGCTCGACTCGCTGATCCGGCGCTCGGGGCTCCCGGACAGCGTGCCGGAGACATGGACGTACGACCTCGCCTCCCGCGCGAATACGCGGCGCGTCACGGTGGGGAGCGATGCGCTCTACAGCGAGGGGTTCACCTACGACAGCCTGGGCCGCATCCTCAAGGCCAATGGCACGGACTCGGTGGCCTACGATGGCCTGGGGCAGGCCATCGGAAGCAACGCTTACGGCATCTCCGAGAGCCGCGTCGTGGATGCGCTCGGGAATCGCGTCTCGAACCGCAGCGTGCGCCCGCATGGTGGCGGTGGAAACGACATCTACACGTACGTGCCCGGTACCGCTCGGTTGAAGTTCATCGACCGGTCGGGTGGCACGATGGGCGACACCACGTTCTATGACACCGATATCCTCGGCAATGTCTACAACGAACTGCACGTCATGTGGTCCTTTCCATCGGGTACGGGCTATCACCTCGATGATTTCACGCCGGAAGCGACCCAGACAAATCGCCCCATCGGTACTTCGCTGAACGGCCTTGGGCTCACTCCGCAACGACAGGCCAACACCACGGCGAACTCCTTCGAGGAGAACAACCGTGTGAGACGGAGCTCGTTCTCGATCGACTCGCTGTACGGCGCGCATACCCTGCCCTCGGGCCTTTCCATACTGTACCACGCCACCGAGGACTATCGATACGATGCGCTTGGTCGCCGAATCTGGACGCGGGTCACACGCGACAGCACGTGTGCGTACGCGCAGCCGTCCACGCGGTGCCTCAACAGCGTGACGCGCACCGTATGGGATGGCGATCAAATTGCGGGCGAGATTCGTGTGGCCGACACCACCACTGCCGTGCTCGACGGCGACCGGGACACGAGCCTGCGGATGCACGCCGGCGTGGTGCGCTACACGCACGGCGACGGACTCGATCATCCGCTTGCGGTGACCAAGATTGGCGGGATGATCGTGTATCCGCTCACCGATTGGCGCGGGTCGATCGGCTCCGGGGTCTGCCATATTGGCACGAATGCGGCGCGGCGCTGCGCCGCGGGCGACAGCCTGCAATTCCCTCAGCGCGCCGGCGGCATCTTCGGGGCGGCGAATTCCGCGAACGGGCGCGGCGCGCCGAGTTGGTACGGGAGCCTGATCGATGGGTTGCGGGACGGGTCTGGCAAGACGTACCAGCGCAACCGCTATCTTGATCCGGAGACGGGGCGGTTCACGCAGGAAGACCCCATCGGGCTCGCGGGGGGGATGAACCTCTATGGCTTCGCGGGCGGGGATCCCGTGAATTTCTCCGATCCGTTTGGGCTCTGTCCTGCGTGTGCCGCTGCAGCGCTTCTTGAATTTGGTCTCGGAGCACAAGTGGTGCCTGGAGTCGGCACGGTCCTCGGCGGCATCGCAATCGCGACATCGGCGGCCGTCTCAGGATACGCGTTATATAAGTTGTATAACGAAGAAGCTGGAGAGGGCAGCACCGGAGGCCCAACTGCCGGTAAGACCGCAACGCGGGGTGACAGGCAGGCCGCGCGTGATCGAAATCGAGCGGCCAACGCGGATGGCGAACTGCGATGCGTGCATTGCGGGGTGGAGACGACAGAGGAGCCAGGCAAACCTACCAGCTCACAGATCGATCATGTTCAGCCTCGCAATCCGCGCGACGGTGGACCGCGCGGGAACAACGATCCGTCCAATCTCAAGAATTCCTGTCGCACCTGCAATTTGGATAAGTCAAACAAGCGCCCGCCTTACGCACCGCAGTAACCGTGTATTCCCCTAATGGCTATATGAGCGAGAATGTTAATGGTGAACTCACCCCGCTCGAGGTAAGGACGAGCGACAACGGGAGAGAAGTACTCTGGGCCGAGGTAGCTGCTGACAGGATCCGTGTGGTCAGCGTTCCTGTCTTCGCATATGGAGTGTCACGCGGGTCCCTCGTGGCGGCAGTGCCTGGTGACCGCACTCTACTTTTCACGAAGACTGTTTTCGATTCCCGAGGGGCGACACTTCGGGCGTACGTTGCAGGCGCACTGAAGGCAAGCAGTGTGTACCTAAACACGATTGTGCCCGAAGCGAAGGAGGCCCACCTCCAGATTGGACCAGCAACCTTCTTCGATCCAGAAATCGCTGCAATACACGTAGCAAGTAGAGGTGAGTTGCCCAAGGTCGCGACATATTTTGATGACTTGGTGCGTCGTGGCTTACTTCGCTTTTGGGAGTACGGGGATCCAGTGAATTCGGCTGAAGAACCAGACGAAGAGGCGCACGCTCCAGATCCGTGGGAGCTAGTTCATCCTCTCCCGGTGGATGGGAATTCGTCTGTCGGAATGAGCTGAGAGTCATCGTCACTCAGAGATGGTGTCGGCAGAGAGCATCGCGTGTAGTCACCAGCCTTTTTCGATGAAGAAGCCCGACCAGAGCACCGGTCGGGCTTTTTCTCTTTAGCGGCTAACTAATCCTCGCGGCGCTCAGCTGGCTTTGCGCTTGGCGCGCGGCGGTGGGGCAGCGCGGCGCCTGGTTCGAGCCGGCGTGAAGGAATCGAGGAACCCGTCGACGACCTTGAGCACGGCGCGCTGCTCGGCGGCGGGGAGCTCGGCGAGGCGCTCGATGCGCTTGAGGAGGCGGGCGACCTTGGGGCTCGGCGTGTCGCGAAGCGGCGCGAGGCCGAGCAGCTCATCGGCCGAGACCTGGAGCGCGCGCGCGAGCTCGACGAGCATGGCGCCGGGCGGCTGGGCGCCATCGGCCTCGTAGTAGGCGATCACGCGCTTGGAGACGCCCACCGCCTCGCCGAGCGCGGTCTGCGTGAGCCCGCGCCGCTGGCGCAAGGCGGCGAGCCGGTCCCCGAATCCGTCCAGCGTCCGCTCCTTCATCAGCGCCGCACTCCCCCAGAGACTGGGCCTGAGTTTCACGAGATGCTCCTCCACCAGAATAAGGGGGCTTTTTGGGGCGCGGCCGAAAACGGGCTCTTTGCTTGACCAGAAGGTACCATTACCGTATCCTCCGCAACACGGGCGCGCCAGCATGAAAAAACGCGCGGGCCCACTTGACAGCTTTTCGATGGAGGTCGTGATGGCCCGCATCCCCGATGAGGAGCTGGAACGGATCAAGCGCGAGACGGATCTGGTGGCGCTGGTGCAGGCGGCGGGGGTCGAGCTGCGGCGGCACGGCGCGAACCTCGTGGGGCGCTGCCCCTTCCACGATGATCAGGGCCCGAGCCTCGTCGTGACGCCGGCGAAGCACCTCTGGCACTGCCTGGGCGCGTGTCAGGCGGGCGGGTCGGCGATCGACTGGGTGATGCGGCGCGAGCGGGTGAGCTTTCGTCATGCGGTGGAACTCTTGCGCGTGCGCCTGGGCACCGGCACGGCGCCGGCGGTGTCACTCGCACCGCTGGCCGTGAAGGCGGCCGATGCGGCGGCGCTCGAGGATCCGGCGCTCGTGCGGGAGGTACTGGACTTCTACCACGAGACGCTGAAGACGAGCCCCGAGGCGATCGCGTATCTCGAGTCACGCGGGCTCAACTCCGTCGACTTGATCGATCACTTCCGCCTGGGCTATGCGAACCGCACGCTCGCGTACCGGCTCCCGGCCAAGTCACGAAAGGCGGGGGCCGATCTGCGCGGCCGGCTCGAACGGCTGGGGCTCCTGCGGACGAGCGGCCATGAGCATTTCCGCGGGAGTCTCGTGGTCCCGATCCTGGGCGAGCGCGGTCAGCTCGTGCAGTGCTACGGGCGGAAGCTGCGCGATGATCTCCGCGAGGGGACGCCGCTGCACCTCTACTTGCCGGGCCCGCATGCGGCGGTGTGGAACGTCGACGCGCTCGCGAGCTCGAAGGAAGTGATCCTCTGTGAAGCGCTGTTCGACGCGATGACCTTTTGGGTCGCGGGCTATCGGCACGTGATCACGAGCTACGGCGTGAGCGGCTTCACCGAGGCGCACCGCGTGGCGCTCCGCCGGTACGGGACGGAGCGGGTGCTGATCGCGTACGATGCCGACGCCGCGGGGGACCAGGGCGCGGAGCATGTCGCCGAGGCGCTCACGCAGATGGGGATCGAGTGCTACCGGGTCCACTTCCCGCGCGGGATGGATGCGAACACGTACGCGCTCGCGAACGCGCCCGCACACGAGAGCCTGGGCGTGCTCCTGCGCGGCGCCACGTGGCTCGGCCGCGGCGCATCGGTCATCGCGCCCGTGAGTACCCCATCTCCTTTAGCCGCTGCGCCTGCGGTGGCTCCGGTCGCCTCACCGGGCATCCCGGCGGCGCCACCCACCCCGCTCGCTCTCGAACGCGCGGGTGATGATGTCACCGGCACGATCGGCGATCGCACGTATCGCGTGCGTGGGCTTGCGAAGAACCTCAGCCCCGATGCGCTGCGCGTGAATCTCCTGGTGACACGCGGCGCGGACGTGCATGTCGACACGCTCGACTTGTATGTCGCGCGGGCGCGTGGGATCTTCGTCGCGCAGGCGGCGAAGGAACTTGGCGTGAGCGAAGAGACGATCAAGCGCGACGTGGGCGCGCTCCTCCTCGCGCTGGAGACGCTCGTGGCCGCGCAACTCGCGACCACGATCGCGCCGGTAGCGGCGACCACACCCGCCATGCAGGACAGCGAGCGGGACGCGGCGCTCGCCCTGCTGCGCGATCCGCATCTGCTCGACCGCATCCTCGCGGATTTCGCGCGCGCCGGCATCGTCGGGGAAGAGACCAATAAGCTCGTGGGCTATCTCGCCGCGGTGTCGCGGAAACTGCCGGAACCCCTCGCGATCATCATCCAGAGTGCGAGCGCGTCTGGGAAAACGTCGCTGATGGATGCGGTGCTGGCCTTTGTGCCGCCCGAGGAACGGGTGCAGTACTCCGCGATGACGGGCCAGGCGCTCTTCTACATGGCCGAAACGGATCTCAAGCACAAAGTGCTCGCCGTCGTCGAGGAGGAGGGCGCGGAGCGCGCCTCGTACGCCCTCAAGCTCTTGCAGAGCGAAGGCGAGCTCACGATCGCGAGCACGGGCAAGGATCCGGACTCGGGCAAGCTCGTGACGCACGAATACCGCGTCGAAGGTCCGGTGATGATCATGCTCACCACCACGGCGGTGGAGCTGGATGAGGAGCTGGTGAACCGCGCGCTCGTGCTGACGGTCGACGAGGATCGCGAGCAGACGCGCGCCATCCACGTGCGCCAGCGCGCGCGGCGCACGCTCGACGGCCGGCTGGCGAGTGTGGCCAAGGCGGAGCTGTTAGGCCTCCATCGCAATGCGCAGCGCCTGCTCGAGCCGATCACGATCGTCAACCCATACGCGCCGCAGCTCACCTTTATCGACGCGCGCACACGGACACGGCGGGATCACGAGAAGTATCTCACGCTGATCGACGTCGTCGCGCTCCTGCACCAGTACCAGCGCGAGCGAAAGACCATCACGCGCGGCGCGCAATCGCTTACCTACCTCGAAGTCACGCGCGAGGACATCGCCATCGCCAACCGGCTCGCCGCGGCGGTGCTCGGGCGCTCGCTCGATGAGCTGCCGCCGCAGACGCGTCGCTTTCTGGATCAGCTCGAGGCGTGGGTCACGCGCGCGTGCCAGCTGCCGGGCCGGCACCGTCACGATGTCCGCTTCCTCGCCCGCGAGGCGCGTGACGCGATCGGGCTCGGCGCCACGCAAGTGAAGCTCCATCTCCGGCGCCTGGTGGAGCTCGAGTACGTGCTCGTGCATCGCGCACCGCGCGGGCAGGGCGTGAGCTACGAGCTCGTGTACCAGGCGGCGGATCATACGGTCGATGCGACGATCTTCAGTGGGCTGCGCGATGCGGAGGCGCTGACGAATGCCTCGTACGACGGACAGCGGTCGGGCATTTTGGAGGAGCGGTCGGAGCCCGGGCGGCCCCCGGTCGGGCCGCGGTCGGGGGGTGGGCGGGCCCCATCGATCGTGTCGATCACGCGCGCAGCCAACGAGTTAGCCGGCACCGGGTCGGTCGCAGCGAATCTCGTGGATAGCACCACGCACACGAGTCGACGTCGTACCGTAGCGGTAGTCGCCTCGTGACCGCGCTCGCGTCGCTCATCACGGCGTACGGCGTCGCGGCCGAGGCGCGGGGGTATGCGGCGAGTACGCTCGCGAGCCGGCGCCTGCATCTCGCGCATTTTGCCGAGTGGTGTGAGGCGCGTGGCCTGCTCACCGCCGATGTGCTCACGCCCGCGATGCTCGAGCGCTACCAGCAGGCCCTCACGCACCGGCGCCAGGACACCGGCGCGCCGCTCTCGCGGGCCACGCAGGCGAACCGGCTCACGTCGGTGCGCATGCTCCTCGCCTGGGCGACGCGCACGAAGCGACTCGTCGTGAATCCAGCGGCCGAGCTGGAACTCCCCAAACTGCCCAAGCGGCTCCCGCGCGCCGTGCTCACCGTGAGCGAGATGGAGCGCGTCCTCCAACAGCCCGAGATCACCACGCCGCTCGGGCTCCGCGATCGCGCCATCCTCGAAGTGCTCTACTCGACGGGGATCCGTCGCATGGAGCTCGTGGGGCTCGACTGCACGGATCTCGATGCGGAGCGCGGGGCGCTCCTGGTCCGTGAAGGGAAGGGGCAGAAGGACCGGCTCGTGCCGATCGGCGACCGCGCGCTCCTGTGGACCCAGCAATATCTCGACCGGGTCCGGAGCCTTCTCCTCTGCCGGGCACTCCGCACGCCGGAGCAGCATGCACTTTTCATCAGTGCGCGGGGTCACCGCATCCGGGCCACGAAGCTCACCGACCGGCTGCATCAGTACGTGGTCCGGGCCGGTATCGCGAAGCCGGGGAGCGTGCACATCTTTCGGCACACGATGGCGACGCTGATGCATGATGCCGGGGCCGACATCCGGGACCTGCAGGAGATGCTCGGGCATGCGCAGCTCTCGACGACCGAGATCTACACGCACGTCTCGATCGAGCGGCTGAAGGCCGTGCACACCAAGACGCATCCGGCCCATCTCACGCAGACGACCGTCGATCACTTCGCGCGCGCGCCTTTTCTTTTAGCCGCTGAAGTAGCTAAAGAAGAAAGCTGATGAACAGCCGCTGCACGCGCGCGAGCCACGCGATCGGGACGCACACGGATCATGCGGTGTGCGCTCTCGCGCTCGGTGAAATCCCCCGCCCGCCCACGGCCAGCGCGAGAGGGATCGGTGCGCCGGAGCTCGCGGCCCAGGCGGCGGCGCGTGGGCCGCCCTCCGCGAGCGCGCTGACGGGCGCTCGCTCCGGGAGCGGGCGAGCTCCGCGGGCTCACGCCCGCTCCGCGCCGGCGATGTCGGAACGCGCTGCCGCGCGATTTTATGAGGGCCGGCGTGCGCATAACCCGCGTGTTATGCGCACTCGCCCTCGGCCCCCGCGTCTTGGGCGGACGCCTGTACATAACGCTGCGTTATGCAAACCTGGGCCGCGGGCAACGGCCACAGATCCGCGCGCGCGCTGGCCGCGCCCGTCCACCCCCAGGGGGCTCCCTCCCCGCCGCTCGAGAAACCACGGCGCGCCCTGCGGCCGCCTGTCGCAGCGACCACCCCCGGCAACCGATGCTGACACGGGGGTGAATACGGACAGCGCCGCGCGCCCGGCGACGCGCACGATCGGGCGGACTCATGGCGTGGCTTGCCAAGACATGCCCAGAACTAGCATATTGATCACCATGGCACCGTCAGACCTCCCAGATCCAAAGCCGGTCGAGTGGGTCGGCGGCGCTCGCGATGCGCTTCGTGAGCTGCCCGCTGAGGTGCAGGACAACTTCGGCTATGCGCTCTATCAAGCGCAGCTCGGGCTGCATCACGTATCCGCGCAACGGCTCAAGGGAGAATTTGGCGGTCTGATCGAACTGATCGATGACTTCGATGGCGATACCTATCGTGCGGTCTACACCGTGAAACTCGCGGGTGTGGTCTACGTGCTCCACGTCTTTCAGAAGAAGTCGAAGCGAGGCATTGCGACACCCAAGCATGAGCTGGCGATTATTCGCCGGCGCTGGAAGGAAGCAAAGTGGCACTACGCGACGCACTATCACGCCCCTTGAGCGAACGGAGAACTGATGCCCACTCGACCCCAACGCCGAAAGCCCGCCGCCCGCGACGAGATCACCGTCACGCGTGGCAGCGGCAATGTCTTTGCGGATATCGGGCTGCCCAATCCTGAGGAGCGGCTAGCGAAGGCGCGTCTGGCGATTCTCATCGATGCGACGATCCAGGAACGCGGGCTCACGCAACAGGAGGCGGGGAAGCTCATGGGGGTCGATCAGCCGAAGGTCTCGCATATTTTGCGCGGGCGGCTGAGCGGCTACTCTACGCAACGCCTGATGGAATTTCTGAATGCCTTGGGTCGCGATGTCGAGATCGTGGTGCGGGCCGCTCCGAAATCGCGCAAGCGCGGCCGGCTCCACGTCGCGGCGGCATAGCGTCGGCCCGCGCGTGCGACCTGGCGGACTCCCCCTCAAAACCGCACGTCTGGGCATCCAGGCAAAAAGTACGATGGCATAACCGGATAACCGCGCAGCTAAATGAGGAAATCACACCGACATAGCTCGATCCAATCGTACGACCGCGTCTGAAGGGATCAGTTCACGCAGGAAGACCCCCTCGGCCTCGCCGGCGGCATGAACCTGTATGGGTTTGCGGGCGGGGATCCGGTCAACTTCAGTGATCCGTTTGGATTGAAGGCGTGCCCGGAAGGTGAGATCTGTCCCGAAGAGTGGGCGCGCGAGCAAGGACGCAACGCGCTTAATACCGTAGGTGATTTTGGAAATGCCCTCAAGGAAGGGATGAAAGGCGCTGGTAAAGAAGTGGCTACTCAACTTGCCATTGCTGCATTCACGGGGGGAGAAGGTAACGCGGCCGAAGCCGTGGGAGGCGTTGTTGGGAAAGCAGTGGCAGGCAGGATCACTGGCTTTACTAAGCACGGCATCAATCAAGCAATTTCGCGAGATGGCGTTGGCGTTGCGGGTGAGGCAATATCCGGGCTCTTCGGGGTTTTGTGTGGGTGATTTTCGGGGGATTTAGCTTCGCGGGAGCGGCGGTAGGGTGCACATCAGAATCTTGAGGTGGAGGTAGTCCTCGTCGTGCAGCCCATAACAGCGCCGCTGGATCACGCGGATTTTGTTGTTCAGCCCTTCCACGAAGCCCAGCGCCACCTTGTTCTCTGGCTGAGAGTACGCCGCGATGCCGTCCCAGTGTGTCTCGATCAATTCCGCGAATTTCTCGAACGGCTCCAACCGTTGCCATCGCAGCGAGGCGCGCCAGTGCTCGAAGAACTTCCGTGCCCAGGCTTCGCGCCGGTACGTCCACAGCTGCGCGAACTGCTCCTTGAGCACATAGGCCGTGTTCAGTCGTTTGTTCGCCGCGAGCAGCGTCGTCAGCCGTCGTCGTTTCTCGGGCGACAGATTCTCCCGGTGCGAGAGCAGGACGTACTTCTGGCCTTTGATGTATTTCCGGTCGACGCGGTTGGTCAGCCGTTTGTACTCGGCCTTCCGGACCCGATCCATCGCGTCGTTCAGATGGCGTACGACGTGGAACTTGTCGTAGAGGATCGCCGCGTGGGGCGCCTCGACCTCCGTCACGTTCCGGAAGGGTTTCCACATGTCCATGACGGCCAGCCGCAGGCGCTTGGCCCGCGCGGCGCCGAGGAAGTCATAGAACATTGTCATGCTCGCTTCCGACCGGTCGATGCCTCCAAACCACAGCGGATGCCCCCGCTCCAGGTCGCTGACCACGATGCGGTACACATGCCCTTTGCGAATCGAGATCTCGTCGATCCCGATCACGGCGGGCCGCAGTTGCGTGCCGGCGCGGGCGAGTTGTTCCCGCATATAGAGCTTGTCCATCTCCTTGACGGCGTGCCAGTCCATCCGCAGATCCGCCGCCACTTCCGCGATCGACATGCTCCGGCACAGCTTGCCGACATACAGGGCAACGCGTTTGGTGTAGTGCGGATTGGCGGCCAACCAGTCGAGCTGTTCGCGCTTCACGCCTCCACAGCGCGCACAGTCGACGCGCCGCAACGCGAACTCGAGATGGATGGGCAGGTCGCCGCACGGCAGATCGCGGACCCGCCGCGTGCGTTGGTCATACCACGTGCGGTGCCCGGTGCCACACGACCCGCAGACTGTTTTCTTGCGCGCCGGGTGAGCGTCACGACCCGCGCCCGTGGATCGTTTACGCGACCACGAATCACACGGGCCGGGACGAATCCGGGGCAGCGGTACGCGTCACGCAGTTCGCGCGTCGCACGTCGTCGGAAAGTCATGCACGAACTTCATGCCCATTCGATGCACCGGCAAGTCCCCGTTTCTCCTCTGACAGCACGCACCACACTCGGCTGAAAAGCCGTCATATTTACCCACACGAATCCCCGAAGAGCCAGAATCGCAACGAGTGGTCCAACAGGCCCGAGGCGCAGTGAAATACATTGGTGAAAACGCGACCGTCATTCTTAACCAAGCCGGAGAAGTCGTGACCACATGGGCAAGGAATAGTGCTGGATGGCGGATAGTGCCATGAAGCGTTGCGACTATGGTGTTACCGACGCAGTGCTCTTGCGCGTGATACACGAGGTAGTCAGCACACGCGCACCGGAGAAGCTCAGTCTCATCGGAGGCTTAAGGGCTGCGCCACTCTCGGCAGACTCTCGAGAAACAATTCGTGGACTACTCGCAGACGAACTCGTAGAGAAAGGTCTTGGCCCTGATGATGAACCCAATGAGCGAGGACGTCTCGTTGCAGCGGCGATAGATTGGTTAGGTCATCAGTAGCAACTAAAGAAGCCCGACCACCGCGGTTAGCGCACGGTCACTGAGAATGGAGAAGCCCGGCCCGAGTGATCTGGCCGGGCTTCTGCGTTAGCTGCTAGGAGGCGCTTGAGGAATCTGGCGCCAGCTTCTTTCGCCGGCTGGGTGGTTTCTCCGGTGCGGCTTCACGGCCGCCGGGTGGGCGCGAGACGAGGCGCTCGAGTTGATGCTCCAGCCTGTGGAACATCTCACGGTCGATATCGGATTCTTTGAGGAACGGCCCGCGCTCCATCATGTGAAAGGCGTGGCGAAAGCGCTCGAGCGCCTCGCGCGTGGCCTCATGCGAGCCCTTCTTGGCGATGCGGTAGGCTTCCATGCCCAGCTCGTAGAGCCACGGCATGTCGTCACGAAACATGCTGGCGATAACGAGAATCGAGACGGGATCACCAGGCCCACGGGCCATCGCGTGGGCGAGTTCGTCAATCATGAACGGGTGGAAGCGCCGCCGCCACCGACGCGGGGTTCGCGACTCGCGCCCGAATCCTTCTTCTTGCTCACGCAGCCGAGCATCGAGTCCGCGCACGCTGGTCACGAGCTCTTCGAGGATCTCGTGCTGTGAGCGCGTCGGCTTGGCGGGCGTCGTCCCTTTGGGAATCTCGGCGATTTGCTTTTCGAACTTGGGCCAGAGCGCGTCGAACAGCTCCTTCACGCGCGCGTCGGCGACCGGCTGTTTGGCCAAGGCGTTAATCGACTGCACGATTTCATACACGCCCTCGCGCTCCGCCTTCTTCGCCTGAAACTGCGCGAGTGGTCCGGTGATCTCGCTGAACTCGACGTCGAGGAGCAGCGGAATTACCCGACTGCCATCGAGAGACTTCGCGAGAGAGCCCGCTTCGAAGAGGATCCACGGCGAGGTGAGAGTTGCGCGCGTGATGCAGACCGCGCCGAAATGCGAGGTCTCCAATTCCTTCGCGAGGGCGGGCCCCCAGCGCTCGCCTGGCGCGAGATCCGCATCAGACAACCACGGCTCGGCATAGTGCAGCACGAGCGGTAGCCAATCGCGGAGGGCCTGCGCGAGCGCGCCGCTCCAACTCACAAAGATGTTCATCGTCGACCGGCGTCGACCGGTTAACTCACTTAGCGCTTCGCACGTGGTGCCGGAGCGGCACGGCGGCGGGTATCGAGCATGGCATCGACGAGCTTGAGGACGGCCCCTCTCTGCCAATATGAGTGAGACACCGATCCTCCCATAGTTTAGTGTACGAGGGCGATCGAGGATGTGCCGTTGTCTCCTGTTCCCACACTCTTGCCATCACATGATACCGGGGTGTCAGCCACCCGGACCCGCCGCC
>JBBRZK010000053.1:0-29530 GCA_038236775.1 Gemmatimonadales bacterium | reverse complement strand
AGCGCGGCCGCTTGCTGACGCTCGACGGGCCGTCGCTCCGGACGAAGCACCTCGGCCTTGACGATCCGACGGCCCCGCCCCCATCTCCACAGGTGGCCAGAATTTCCGGAATCCACGCGCCAGAATTTCCGGAACCCACAGACCGAGAAGGGCCGAGCGGCCCGTATGGATCAGCGCCAAGGTCGTAGCGTAGGTCCATTCATCTTCGTCAGTCGCCTTGATTGACGCATGCGCCCATTGAAGGTGCTCCAACTGAAGCAACGCAGAACGCAGCAATGTTGCTTTGCTTCGCGCGACATCGACAACCGCAGAAGCGCGTTGAGCAAGGTCAGCACTACTGCTTTCCGATCTTTTGACGTCATCGTTGACATGGACAAGCTTGCCGTCGGACTGCATTCTCTGCAGCCACTTTTTCGACACCCTCCGTCGAATCGGTGGACCTCCGAGGTTAGGCAACTCTACGTCTACCCTTTCTCCGAAGAGAGCATCGAACAGACCAACGGAAAATTCCTTCATGAGCATAACGTCGCCATGCGCGTACTCTATGTCCAGACTGCCAATGACTAGCCTGTAGAGGCTCACGCAGTCTACGACGAGCGTTCCGAATGACATCAAAGGAACGCTTTGGAAGGACGGTTCGCCGTCTCCGGGTGCAGGCGGGATACTCTCAGGAAGCGTTTGCTGACCGGGCGAAAGTGCACCGGACCTATATGGGCACCGTCGAGCGCGGCGAAACCAACCTGACGCGGGACAACATCGAGAAGCTTGCCCGCGCCCTCGGGCTGAAGATGTGGGAGCTTCTCAAGGAAATGGATGAAGCCTAGCGCCAAACGGCTCCTAAGTCGTTATATGACAACAAGATATGCGAACTTGAATACCTTTCAACAATGGACATACTGACGCGGTGAAAATTCGCCGCGATTAGTTGAGCCCCTGACGTTGTGGATGGCCGCGCGCAGTTGGGGGCTCCCCCCATTTGCGAGATGCGGCGCTCCGACAGAGGAGCGCACGCCGTCCTCAGTTTGTCCTCAGTTTCTCCCGGCAAACCCCGGCAAACCGTCGCAGGAAACCCAGCACCGACGCTCGGATTCCCCTCAGAGTCGAACACGGTTATTGGTTGATGCCCCAACGAGATACGATGATCTCCTATGAGGGTTCGAGTCTTTGCCGCTGGACGGTTGCCGGGTCCTGATCCTGCTTCGGGAGCAGGAGGTCGCCGGTTCAAATCCGGCCGCCCCGACCATGGCGAAACCCCTTGTGCACGAGGCTAATCCCTTGCGGCGCGAGGGGTTTTGTCTTTCCGGCCACCCGGAGCGAAGGTCCCGCACTTGGCCGGTGCAAGCAGATCCTTCGCTTCGCTCAGGATGACAGTCGTGCCGGTCTTCGCCAAGAGGCGGGCGGCGATCGCCTCCGCGGGCAGCCGCCGTACCGGCGGTCGCCGCGCACACGCGACGACAGCACGCCGGGCGGTCAGGGCTCCACGGGAGCGTAGAACGAAAGCCCGCGCACGTTCTCGTTGATGCGCAGCGTGCCGCCGATGGAGGGAAACGCACGCGCCGTACAATCGGCGCGATCGCAGAGCCGGCACGTGACGCCGATGGGAACCGCGGCGGCCACATTCTCGAGGTCCAGTCCATCCGAGTACACCACGTCACGCGCATACTCGCGATCACAGCCAATGCCCACCGCGTAGGGTGCATCTGGCGCGGAGTAGCCGTTTCTCTCCCGCGACACGGTGCGGGCCACCGACAGCACGCGATGTCCATTCGGATACTGTGACACCTGCACACGCACACGGCCGGGCTGCAGAAACGCGGCGTGGACGTTCCACAGCGAGCAGAGACCGCTGAAGCGCGGGAACTGGATGCCGCCGGCGCTGAACCGTTTCGAGATGTTCCCCGCCATGTCCACGCGCAACATGTAGAACGGCACGCCCTCGGCGCCGGGACGGCGCAGCGTGGTGAGGCGATGGCAGGCCTGCTCCCAGCCCACGCGGAAGCGATGTCCGAGCAGCTCCACGTCATAGCGCACGCCGGCGGCGGCGCGGTGAAACGCGGCGTAGGGCATGATGACCGCGCCGGCGAAGTAGTTGGCGAGCGCCACGCGAGACAGCGCGCGGGACTCGTCCGACGTGAGCAGCGGATCCATCGTCAGGCGATCCAGCGTGGCCGAGCACTCGAGCAGCCCGACCTGCGCGGCGATCTGGAAGTTGCGCGAGCCGCGGCGGAGGGTCTCGGACAGCAGCAGTTCGCGGCGCTCGGGCAGGAACCGGCGCATCGCGCCGCCCATCGCACCCACGGTGAGGATGCGCACGGTGACGTCGTGCGTCTGGTGGAGATGTCGCGCGAGGCGCGAGAAGAGGTCCTCGTGTCCGCTGTCACCCGCGAGATGCTCGTTCGCCAGGAGCCGCTCCGCCTCGGCCTCCAGCGCCGGGAAATAGTTGCTGTGGCGCTGGACGAAGTCGGAGACCTGCTCGGACGACAGGCGGCTGCGATCGATGTTGCCGACGTCGTGCTGGAAGTCCAGCAGCCGTTCCCCGAGGCTGTCGAGTGACGCGCGCGAGGTGGCGTACGCCTGGTGCAGGCGCACCACGGCTCGCGCGACATCGGGATGTTCGTCCACAAACGCCGTGAGGTCCTTCGCCATGAGAGGATGATCGTCGAACAGCGGCTCGCTCAGGATCTCCGTGATGCTCGAGAGGAGCTCAGCGTCGCTGCCGGCCGCGAGCGTACGGAGGTCGACGTCCAGCACCCGCGCGAGCTCGAGCAGGAGGTTGCTCGTGACCGGCCGGCGATCGTGCTCCACAAGGTTGAGGTAGCTCGCGGAGATGCCCAGCCGCTGGGCGAGCGCCGCCTGGCTCAGACCAAGGCGGACGCGGAGGGGCCGGATTCTCCGGCCCAGGAAGACGGGCTTGCTCATGGAGTCGCTCTCAGGATTTCCGGACGCAGCGGCGGCTCCACGAATTTACAAGCTTTACGGATCAACAACAATGTTGCGATGCGGCTGTGACACCGTAACTCACTGACATATAGTATGTTACGACACTATCAGCGATCTTCAGTACACAGATGTCGAGTGATCCTGGCCACTTGCATGCGATTGCGCCAGCCTCGAACGACGAGGCGCGCGACGATGGCGCATGGCACGGATCACGTTCGTGCTGACGCGGCACACGTCCGCCATGCTGGGAGGAGCAGCTCGCTCGATCATCGATTTCCGGAGGCATCAGGACATGCGCAAGATCAACACGCGGGACTTTCGACTGGCGACGCGCTCGACCCCGCGGGACGTGAACCGCCGGATCGTTCTCAACCTCATTCGCGAGTACCAGCCGATCTCGCGCGCCGAACTCGCGCGCCGCATGAGCGTGCGGCGGGGCATCCTGACGCCGCTCGTCCGCGAACTGGTAGAGAGCGACGTGGTGTTCGAGAAGGGCACCGCCGCCACCGCGCGCGGACGGCGCCCGACGATGCTGTGCGTCCGCACGCGTGGCCGCTTCGTCGTGGCCGTGGACGTCCGCTCGCAGCGCTCTGCGATCGCGCTGAGCGACGTGGGCGGCCGCATCGTGGCGCGCGAGACGTTCGAAACACCCGCCTCGCCGGACCAGCTGGCCGAGCGCATCGCGACGGAGACGACAAAGCTGCTGCGCACGCATGCGCCGAATGCCGTGCCCGGCTGCCAGGGCATCGGCATCGTGCTGCCGGGCATGGTGGACCGCAAGACGGGCAAGCTGATCTACGCGCCGCGCCTCGGCTGGCGCGATGTGGATCTCCGCTCCGCGGTGAGCGCGCGCCTCGGGATGAAGGTATTCGTCGAGAGCGCACCGATCGCCTGCGCGATGGCGCGACTGTGGCTCGAGCCGGAGGCGACGCGGTCGGTGAACAGCTTCGCCTACGTGAGCGTATCGGACGGGCTCGGCGTCGGGCTCGTGATGAACGGCGAGATCATGCGCGGCGAGACGCACACGGCCGGCGAGTTCGGTCACGTGATGCTCGACCCGGCCGGTCCGGAGTGTGTGTGCGGACGGCGGGGATGCTGGGAGGCGCTCGCGTGCAATGCGGCCACGGTGGAGCGCTACGCGGACATCCGCGCCGGCGTGTCGGCGAAGGGGGACGCGAAAGTGCCTCGCGCGCGAAAGGCGTCGTTCCCCGGGATCGACGAGGTGATTCGTCGCGCGCGCGGCGGCGAGTCGGCTGCGGTGCAGGCGCTGGAAGAGACGGCGGCGCACATCGGCCGTGGATTGGCCCTCATCGTGAGTGCGTTCAACCCGGGCGGCATCTACGTCGGCGGGGAGATCACGGAGGGGTGGGACATCATGGAGCGCCCGATGCGCGAGGCGCTGGTGGCCTACACGATTCCCGGGAAGGCGGGCCAGACGCCGATCGTCGCGGACAGCAGCCTCGCGGAATACCGACTGCTGGGTGCCGTGGCGCTGGTGACGGCGCCGAGTTACGCGGCACTCGCCGTGGGCTGAGCGCGGCGGCCGGCGCTAGTGCGCGTCGGCCGGCATCTCCATCTGGCCGCCCGGCTTCCGCAGGAGCAGGATGGCCGGCGACACCATGGCGAACACGATGAGCACGAACAGCCAGGCATCGTTGTAGCTCAGCATCCATGCCTGCTGCGTCACCTGGCCGTTGAGTGCCTGGAGCGCGGCGTGCTGCGCGTCGAGCGCCGCCATGCCCTTGCCGATGAAGCCCCGGGTGAGGAGTTGCAGCCGCTGGTCCGTCATGTAGTCGCCCGTGACGATATTGCTCACGAGGTCGGAGCGGTGATACTCCATGTGCTTGGTGACGTAGTTCGCGAGCACGGCGATGCCGAACGATCCACCGAGCTGCCGCGAGAGGTTGATGAGGCCCGCCGCCTGCTGCGCCTCGTGCGGCTCGACGCTCGCGTAGGCGACGTTGTTGATCGGCGTGAAGAGCATGCCGAGCCCGGCTCCGCGCACGATGAGCGCCGCGCGTACGTCGCTCTCGCCGGCCACCGTGGTCAGGTGCCCCATCTTCCACATCGAGAAGGCGAAAAGGAAGATGCCGCCGGCGATCAGGATCCTGGCATCGACCATCGGCTTCCTGCCGTTGAGCAGCTTGCCGCACAGGAGCGCACTCGCGCCCGTGGCGAGGCCGCCCGGCAGCATGGCCAGGCCTGTCTCCGTGGGGGTGAAGTGGAGGATGCCCTGCGCGAACAGCGGAAAGAGGAACACGCCGCCGTACAGGCCGAAGCCGAGCGTGACGAACAGGAAGATGGACGCCGACAGCGTGCGGTTGTTCAGGACGCGGAAGTCGACGACGGGATGCTTGTTCCGCTTGCTGAGCTCCCACCAGACCATCGTCACCAGGGAGATCGCCGAGATGATGGCAAGGCGCAGGAGCAGCGCGTCGGCGAACCAGTCCTTCGAATTGCCTTCTTCGAGCACATACTGGAGTCCGCCCACACCGACGGTGAGCAGGCCGATACCGGTCCAGTCCACGGGCGTGCGCGCCTTCGCCGTGTTCGGCGGATCATGCAGGAACGTGCTGACGAGGAAGGCCGCGCCGATGCCGATGGGGATGTTGATGAAGAAGACCCAGTTCCACGTGTAGTTGTCGGTGATCCATCCGCCGAGCGTGGGACCGAGCGTGGGCGCGACGATGATGCCGAGCATGAAGATGGACTGCACCATCCCCTGCTCTTCCCGCGGGAAGATCTGCCGCAGCGTCGCCTGCGCCGTGGAGAGCAGTGCCGCACCGCCGGCGCCCTGGAGGATGCGCCACATCACGAGCTCGGCGAGCGAGTGCGACGTACCGCAGAAGAAGGACGCCACGATGAAAAGGATGATCGAGAAGACCAGGTAGTTGCGCCGGCCGAACCGGGCCGCGAAGAACGCGGTCATCGGCAGGAAGATCACGTTCGACAGGATGTAGCCGGTGGCTACCCAGCCGATCTCCTCCTGTGTCGCGCCGAGGTTGCCTGCCATCTGCGGCAGGGCCACGTTGATGATCGTGGTGTCGAGCACCTCCATCACGGCGGCCGTGATGAGGCCAAGCAGGATCCACCACCGGTGCCGACGGACGAACTCTTCGGCGACGCGGATCCGGTGCTCGGCCGTGACGGACAGGGACGTGCTCGATGTGTTCGATGGCGGCATGTGTGCGATTCGCGCGGTTTGTGCGTCCGCTGCCGGTGCGCAAGGGATGCACCGCGGGACAGAACTCCGTCAATCCGCCGGTCGCGGCCCCCGTTCCCGAGTCGGGATGGTCAGCAAGTGACGACGTCGCCGGGTGCGGGACAGCTGACTGTGTAGCCCAGGGCGCGAAGCCGCGTGGTGAGCGCCTCCTGTGCGGACACCTCGCCGTGGACGAGGCACACCTGCTTCAGCGCGGGCGAGTGCTCGCGCACCTTCGCGAGCCAGCTGGTGAGCTCGGTTCGGTCGCCATGCGCGCTATACCCGTTGAGGACCTCGACCCGGGCGCGCAGGTCGACCTCCTGGCCGAGGACGCGGATGACCGGCTGCCGCTCGACGATGCGGCGGCCAAGGGTGTGCTCTGCCTGAAAGCCCACGATCAACACGGTGTTACTGGGATTCGACGCGCCGTGCAGGAGGTGGTGCACGATGCGACCGCCTTCCACCATGCCCGAACCGGCAATCACGATGAGCGGCCCGACGCGCGTATTCAGCGCCTTCGACTCCTCGGTGCTCGCGGTATACGTCACGAGGTCGAAGCGGAACAGCGCCTCGATGTCGCGCACGGGCGCCTCGCTCCGGTCGAACAGGTCCGTGTTGCGCTCGAACACGCCGGTGGCCGCCGTGGCGAGCGGGCTGTCGATGACGATGGGCACGGAGGGGATGGCGTTCTCGCGCGCGAGTACGTGCAGGTCGTACACGATCTCCTGGGCGCGACCCACGGCAAAGGCGGGAATGAGCACGCGACCGCCGCGCGCCGCCGTCTCGCGCACCACGCGCGCGAGGTGATCACGCGCCGTCGCGACGCTCTCGTGGTCGCGATCACCGTACGTGGACTCCATGATCACGACGCTGGCTGCGTCCGCGGGTGGATCCGGATCGCGGATGATCGGCAGGCCCGTCCGGCCGACGTCTCCGGAGAACACCAGCCGCGACGTGACGCCATCCTCCACGGCCTCGACCACGACGGACGCCGAGCCGAGGATATGGCCGGCGTCGGTGTAGCGGGCGCGAACGCCAGGCACCACGTCGAACCATTCGTCGTAGGCATGACGCTGCATCAACCCCTCGACCGTCGATGCGTCCTTGAGTTGATAAAGCGGCAGCGCGACGTCCTTGCCATGGCGTGCGAGGTGCTCGTAGTCGTTCTCCTGGATGCGCGCGCTGTCGGCGAGCATGATGGCCGTGAGGTCGGCCGTGGCACTGGTGGCGTGGATGGGACCAGCGTAGCCCTGCGCGGCGAGATACGGCAGGCGGCCGGCGTGATCGAGGTGGGCGTGCGACAACACCACGGCGTCGATTTCGGCGATGGGCCGGGGCAGCACACGATTCTTCGCGTCGGCGTCGCGGCGGTGGCCCTGGAACAGCCCGCAGTCCAGGAGGATCGTGCGGCCCGCGGCGCGGACGATGTGGCACGAGCCCGTGACCTCGCGGGCGGCGCCGGCGAACTGTATCTGCATGGGGTCGGGTGCGTGCCGTGCGCCATGCACGGCGAAGCGAACCTACTGAGGCGAGCGCGATCCGGCGAGCGGCATGAGGAAACCTACGTCGACAGCGGCAGGGTGAAGCGCACGACGGTGCCGTAACCCTCCTGGCTCTCGACCTGGATGGTACCGCCGTGAGCCTCGATGATGCCCCGCGCGATCGGCAGGCCGAGGCCCGCGCCGTGCCGCCTCGCACTGATCTCTTGCCGCGCCTGGAAGAATCGATCGAACACGTGCGGCACCTGATCGGCGGGAATCCCGACGCCGTTGTCCCGGACCTGGAATTCCGCAAAGCCACCGTGGCGGATCACGGCAATGCCCACGTGTCCGCCGGACTCGGTGAACTTGAGGGAATTACCCACGAGGTTCGACAACGCCTGCGAGACGCGCTCGATGTCCGCATCCACATCGCCCACGTCCTCGGGAAGCACGACATCGAGGGTGATCTGCCGGTCGTCCGCGAGTGGCCGGAGCGGCGTGACCGCCTCCAGGACGAGATGCGCGATCGACGTCGGGCGTGGCGACACCACGAGCCGGCCCGCCTCGAGACGCGTGACGTCGAGCAGGTCCTGGATGAGCGTATCCATCTGCACGGCCGCCTGCAGCATGATGGCGACGCGCTGCCGGAAGGGCGCCGGCAGTTCCGCGGCTTCGCTCAGCAGGCTCGTGGCGAGCATCTTCACGGCGTTCGCGGGATTGCGCAGGTCGTGCGACACGATGCCGATCATGTCATCTCGCGCCTTGACGGCCAGCCGCAAGGTGTCCTCCGCCCGCTGCCGGGGACTGATGTCGCGCAGCATCGCGGCATAGATCTGCCCGCCGTCCAGGTACATCTGCTGAATGGACGCCTCGGCGGGGAACTCCTCGCCGTTCTTGCGGCGTCCGCTGATCTGCTGCCGCTCGCCCATCGTTCGCGCGAGGCCGTGGGCGGCGGCGAACCCGCGCACCAGCCCCGTGTGCGCGGCGTGAAACCGCTCGGGCAGCAGCGTCGCGAGGGACAGTCCGTCCACCTCGGTGGCCGTCCAGCCGAAGATCCGCTCCGCGCCCATGTTGAAGAAGATGATGCGCTGCGCCTCGTCCACGACGACGACCGCATCGGACGAGAGCGTGAGGAAGTTCGCGAAGAGTGCAGCGGGGAGGGACTTGTTCATCGCCGCGAGCCGGGCGGCGGATGAGGAATCTGGCATGGCATCCAAACTGTGTCGGGAGTTCTACTGACACAAGTGTCCGGCGCAGCAGTCACATGTTCCTCGAGCCGCCCGACATGCCGGGCCGCCGAAACGGCGCAGATTCCGGGTATCACCGCTCCACCTGCTCGAGAATCATCAGAACATGTCGAATGCCGGTCGGACGTGATCGCGAAGGACGGGTGGCCCTTGTCGAATCCCTACCGTTGTGACACCCTCAACACCGCTCCGGGCGAACGCTACGACGTCCTCGTGAACTGCAACAACCCCGGCACGTGGGCCTTCCACGGCCACATCCTCCCGCATGCCGAGCGCGACCGCGGCATGTTCGGGATGGTGACCGCCCTCATCGTCCAGCAGTAGGCGTCCATGGCGACTCCCGACATCATCCGTGTCATCCTCGCCGACGATCACCTCGTCGTCCGCGCCGGCCTGAAGGCGCTGCTCGCGGCGAACCGCGACATCGAAGTGGTGGGTGAGGCGGCGAACGGTCGCGAGGCGATCGCACTCGTGGACCGCCTCGCACCGGACGTCGCGGTGCTCGACCTCGACATGCCCGTGATGGATGGCGTCGCGGCCACCCGGGAACTGGTGAGCCGGCAATCGGCCACGCGGGTGCTCATCCTCACCATGCATTCCGAGGACGAGTACCTGGTGGCACTCCTCGAGGCGGGGGCGGCGGGCTACCTGGTGAAGAACGCCGCGGACCGCGAGCTCGCTGATGCCGTGCGCGCGGTGGCGTCCGGTGACAGCTACGTGCAGCCGGGGGCGGCGCTCGCCCTTGCACGCAACGTGACCCGCCGGGCCGAGCACCGGGATGAGCGTGCGCAGTACACTGGGCTGAGCGAGCGCGAACGCGATGTGCTGGTGCACGTCGCGGGCGGATACTCCGCGTCCGAGATCGGCGAGCGGCTGTTCATCAGTCCCAAGACAGTGGAAACGTACAAGCAGCGGATCACCGAGAAGCTCGGCCTCTCGCACCGTTCCGACTACGTGCAGTTCTGCCTTCGGCTCGGTCTCCTCAAGACCACGTGACTTCCATGGACGCGCACACTCATCCCGACTTCGGTGAAATGTCCGCCGACGCAGCCCGTGCGCTGCTTGCGCGCAACCACGTCGGCCGCATCGCCTTCTCGCTGCACGATCGCGTGGACATCCAGCCCGTGAACTACGTCTTCGACGACGGGTGGATCGTGGGTCGCACGGGGATCGGCAGCAAGCTCGTCACCCTGGCGCACCAACCCTGGTGCGCCTTCGAGGTGGACGAGGTGCGTGATGTCTTCGACTGGGACAGCGTGGTGGTCCGGGGCTCGTTCTCGATCCTGGATCCGGAGATCGCGTCGCCGGACCGGTACCAGCGGGCGCTGGAGCGCCTGCGCGATCTGATCCCTGCCGCTTTCACGAACGCGGACCCCGTGCCATCGCGCAACATCCTGTTCAGCGTGTACGCCAGCGAGATCTCGGGCCGCCTCGCCCGTCCCTAGCAAACGCAGGCCTGCCGTGCCCGGCCTCGTCCGCTATGAGCGGGGGGTCGTTTTCGCGGATACGTCGGGAACATTCCGCATGAGCCGTCGGACGTCCCGCCATGGCGTTCCATGCTTTGCCCGACGGATCGCGACGCGTCCGGACGTGATCTTCCCTGGTGACGCGATGACCGCGTTCGAAAAGGCGCCTGCGCCTTCCAGTGGAGGACCCGACCATGACACTGACAATGGACAGCAGCACCCGTTCCCAGCCGCACGGCGCGACGGTCAGCACCGACGGGCCGATCGTGCTCGCCATGAAGCCGTTCGCGGTGAGCGAGTCACCACTCGCCGTCGCGCGGTGGCTCGCGCGTCGCGAAGACCGCGAGTTGCGCGTGATCTCGATCGTTGAGTCACACGACGTCATCACGGTCGCGGCCGGGGTCCCGCCCCTGCCGGCTGGCTTCATGGACGACGAGCGGGCCGCCATTACGCGCCGCATCAGGGAGGCGCTCGCACTCGAGGGCACCGACGGTCTCGAGTACGACGTGACCGTCGAGCAGGGAACGGGGGCCCGCGCGGTTGTCGATGCCGCGCGCGCGTGCCGGGCGCGGCTCATCGTGATCGGCACCGGTCGTCACGAGACCGTCGAGCGCTTCATCTACGGGGAGCGGGCGATGGAGATCGTGCGGGCCGCGGACCGGCCCGTGCTCATCACACCGCGCGACCCGGTGCGCGTCCCGCTACACAACGCCGTGGTGGCGGTGGACTTCAGCCAGGCCTCCCTGCGCGCGGCGCGCGCCATCCTTCCGATGCTCTCGCCTGGGGCAGACCTCACGCTGGTGCACGTGCGACCCCCAACGCCGGGCGCGGCGGCGCGGCGGCCAGGCACGCCCCCGATGGACGCGCCGCGTGACGACCTCTTCGCGCGGTTCCTGGGCATGCTGGCGCTTCCGCCGGGCATCCACGTCTCGACAAAGCTGTTGTGGGGCGAGCCGGTGGCGGCCATCGTCGACTACGTACGCTGGGCGGGCGCCGACCTGCTGGCCTGCGGTCGGATGCAGCGGCACTCACTCGGCCAGCAACTCTTCCTCGGCAGCGTCTCGGCGGGGCTGCTGCGCCAGGTGCGGTGCGCCATCCTCGTGGCACCGGAGGTCGCCGATGACGCGCACAGCCAGGAACGGTCGCCCCTCACGGGTGTGGCGGAGTGGGACCGGACGTCCTGGACGAGGCGCCTCGCCGACTTCTCGACGCGCAACACCGGCCGACGGCTGCGACTGGGCGTGGATCCGCGGGAAAGTCGCGGCGGCTGCGTGGCGCAGGACTACCGGCTTCGCTCCATTTCGTTCAACCGACGCGAGCAGCTTCGCGTCGTGCTCCTCGAACACGAGCACAACGAAAACCGGCTGGGCATGTGCTTCAGCGACGTGCGCGACCTGACGCTGTTCACCGACGTCGTGGGAAACGATCTCCGCCTGGTGTTCGAGTACGAGGGCGGCAAGGGAACCCTCACGCTGTCGCCAGCCGAGCTACCGTGAACGCGTGGGGCGTGCACGGAGCCACGGCGGGGCGGTCGCACTAGCGGCCGCCCCGTCGGGCCATTCAGGCCATCAGCGCAGGCGCACGACGAACCCCTGCACGACGGCGCCCGCCGGAGACGCCAGCGTGAGCGTGGCTGTCGCCGCCGGCGCGACGGCGAACCGGTAGAAGCCGGCACCACCCGGAATCAGCGAGCCACTGGTACCCGTGAGCGGGAGGGGCGTGACTGCCAGCGGATCGGTTGCGCTCTCGAACCGCGCCGCGAACCGCTGGTAGTCGGCCGTCGTGAACCCGCCGGAGGGATTGAGCGTGTCGGCGACGACGATGGACTGCGTCCCGATGGCGACCACGCGCGCGGCGCGGCTGACGATGCTGTCGCACGGATTCGTGCTCGTGTTCAGCTGCACGATGTCGCCGAGTACGTGGCCGCGCTGACGACGCCCGTGAGCGCCGTGCCCGACGTGACCAGCAGGTACTCACCTCCGCTGGATCCGCCGGAGATGGATAAGGGCGTACCCACCGTCATCGTCGTGCTTGCGCCGACCGCCAGCGTGATCGCACCCGAGGGCGTGGTCGGTGTCGTCGGCGTGGTGGGTGTCTGAACTGGTGCGACAGTCCCGCCCGGATCGGAGGCGCAGCCGTATGCCATCGTCATGCATGCGATCACCGCGGCCCGCGCGGCGGCACGCACGACACTGCCCGATCGACTTGCCTCCATCATGAGGCTCCACGCGAGTGTGACTGGATGCCCCGGCGGCCACACGCTCCATGGATCGTGCCAGTGATGTCCCTCCATGCGCCGACACGCGCGGGTTTCATTCGACGCACCGATCTCATCCGAGCCGGCGCGTCCAGCCGCGCTAACACATGGGCGGTGCTGCGCTCGGCATGACGACGGTGCGTGCTGCCCCGTGCGTTAGTGGTGGCTCAGGCTGTACACGTAGGCCGAGACGTCGCGGATCTGCTCGTCGCTGAGTTTGGTGCCGCCACGCGGATTCATGCCGAACGGCGCGCCCGCGAGCTTCACCTTCGCCTTCGGAACGCCCGTAGTGACGAGCTGCACGACCTGCGCATAGGACCCATCGATCTGCGACCACGTGGTGTCGGTCAGGTCGGGTCCACGCGGTGTGCCCCTGGCATCCATCCCGTGGCACCGCTGGCAGCTCGCGGTGTGAAAGATGGAGTCGCCGGTGGCGACCATTGCGGACGTCACGCCGGCCGGCAGCAACGCGACCGTCATCGAGGGAGCCGGCGCGGCACCGGTGCCACTGGAACCGTGCGCGCAACCGATGAGCAATGCGAGCGCGAACGCCGCCGTGGCGCAGCGGAGGAAGTGACGAGACGGCATCGAGTCCTGGCGCAGAAGTGGACGGGCGGTCGCGGGAAGGCGATGGATGCCTTCTCGAGCGCAGCGCCGCGGCGAGAGCAGATCCTTCCCTCCGACCGCGCTCAGGGCAGGCGCTGCGCTCAGGATGACCGGTGCGTTGACCGAGGGACCCGCCGACGCCTCACTCCGTCATCCGGTCCCGCCGACCCGCAATGGCAGTCGCCGCGCGCGCGAGCGTGTGGCTGTCGCGCACGAGCGAGATGCGGAAGTAGCCCCTGCCGCCATCGCCGAACGCGATCCCTGGCGTGACGACGACACCATCTTCGGTCATCAGGGTCTTCACCCACGTCCAGTCATCGACTCCCTCCGGCACGGGCAGCCACAGGTACATGGACGACGTGGGCGGCGTGATGCGCCAACCGGCGGCCGCGAATGCCGCGACCATCGTATCGCGCCGCTCGCGGTAGGCCGCCACCTTCGGCGGTACCAGCCGCTCGTGATGATCGAGCGCATACGCCGCGGCATGCTGCACCGCCGTCGGCGTGCCGTACCCCACGTTCGTGCGATAGGCCGCGAGCGCATCGACCGCGTCGCCATTCCCGACCGCGAAGCCGATGCGCAGCCCCGCCATGCTGAACGTCTTGGAGAAGGAATGAAACTCGATCGTCACGTCGCGTGCATCGAGGACCTCCAGCGCGCTCGGCGCGAGGGTGCCGCCGAACGTGAGCTCGCTGTAGGCGAGGTCGCTGATGAGGAGCAGCTCGTGTCGCCGCGCGAATTCCACTGCCCGCTCGAAGAACTCGAGCTCCACCCGCGCGCCGGTCGGATTGTTCGGGTAGTTCACGATGAGCAGCCGCGCGCGCCGCGCATCCGCGTCGGAGATCGCGTCGAGGTCGAGCTGGAAGCCGTCACTCGCGCGCATCGGTACCCAGCTCACCTCCGCACCACCCAACCAGGTAGACCGCGCGTAGGCGGGATAGTAGATCGCCGGAATCAGCGCGAGGTCGCCTGGCCCGCAGAGCGCCATGACGAGTTGCGCGAGCCCTTCCTTCGCGCCGCTGAGCGCGATGGACTCGCGAGGCGTCTCGATCGAGACGCCGAAGCGCGACGCCATGAACCGCTGGATGGAATCGAAGAACGCGGGCACGCCACGAAAGGGCGGGTACCCGTGCGAGGCCGGATCGCGTGCGGCTGCGGCCAGCGCATCGAGGATCGACGGATCGATCGGGAGATCCGGACTTCCAATCCCGAGGTCCACGAGCTCGGCGCCACCAGCCCGTGCGTCGGCCTTCAGGCGGTCGAGCTCGGCGAATACGTACGGCGGCATGCGACGCAGCACGTCTGTCTGCTTCAGGGGAACGACACTGCTCATTGATTCTCTGCGAAGATCTGGCGGACGCGAGCCGGCTCGCTCGTGCGGGAGAGGGCCAGCATGAGCAGAATACGGGCCTTCTGCGGATTGAGGTCGCCCGCGCCGATCGTGCGCCCCTCGCGGCCCACTGGAACGCCGCCCGAACCTGTGCGCGTCGACATTACGACTACCACGCCCTTTTCCACAGCACGCCGCGCCGCCGCAGACTGCGAGGAGGTCATGCCGCCGCGACCCACGCCGGCGATGACGAGTCCCTTCGCGCCGGCTGCCACGACGGCGTCGATGGCCACGCTGTCCGCACCGGGATACGAATAGATCACGTCGACCCGCGGCAGCTCGCCCACTGCGCTGACGTCGAACTGCGCGGTGATGCGTCCCGCCGAGCGCGAGCGATACGTCACGCCCTCGGGCTCGGTGAAGCCAACGGGCCCGCGATCGGGAGCCTGGAATGTCTCCACGCGGGTGCTGTTCGTCTTCGTCACGTCGCGCGCGGCGAACAGCTTGTCGTCCATCAGCACCAGTGTCCCACGTCCCCGACTGTTCGTGTCCGCGGCGGCACGGACGGCGTTCATCAGGTTGGCGGGGCCGTCCGCACCCGCCATGTTCGACGGCCGCATGGAACCCGTGACCACCACCGGACGCATGCCACCGACCGTGAGGTCGAGAAAGTAGGCGGTCTCTTCCATCGTGTCGGTGCCATGTGTCACGACGATGCCTCGCAGCTCCGGCCGCGACTGGAACAGCGTGCCGATGCGCCGCGTGAGCTCGAGCCAGCGCGTGGGCCCGATGGACGCCGACGCGACATTGAGGAACTGTTCCGACTCCACCGTTGCCACCGAATCGATGCCCGGCACCTTCACGAGCTGGTCGATGGGGACGCGGCTCGCGGTCCCGCCCCAGTAGTCCCCGGCCGATCCGATCGTGCCTCCCGTGCCCAGCACGAGCACAGTGGGACGCGTGCCCTGGGCCGAGCCATCGGACGCGAGAAGGGCGCAAAGCGCCGCTGCGATGATTGTAGTGCGCATGGGCGCCGAAGCTAGCGAGCAACAACGGCCGCGGCCACCATGACGGATCAGAAGAGGTATCCCAGTCCCACGTAGATCGCCGCGGTGGACTGTGACGAATGGCCCACGTCGGCAGCCACCACGAAGGTCGGTCCCAGGGCGAGTCGCACCCCGCCGCCGTAGCCGACGTGCAGCGCCGACGTGAGCTGGGACGCGTCGAGCCCGTTCGTCCAGACCCGACCCGCATCGGCGAACGCACTGAGCACCACCACCGACGGCGTCCGGCGCAGCGAGAACGATCCGGCGCGCCAACGGAGCTCGGAGTTGGAGAACGCCACGCCCTTGCCCACGTATCGATTCTTGGGAATGCCACGGATCGACGTCGCGCCGCCGAGCACTTCGTCGTCGCGGAAGGAGCTCTGCACCGTGAACAGCTCGGAGATCGCAGGGTCGCCGCGCGTGGTCTGCATCACCACCCGCTCGGCAAGCACCAGCCGCTCGCCGAACGGCACGTATTGCCTGATGCTCCCGGTGATCCGCGTGAACACCTGGTCGCCGCCGAGCGTTCGTCCCGCGCGCTGTACGAGGAGCTCGGACCAGTTGCCCGAATGTGTGCCGATCTCGCGGTCACGCGTATCCCACACCAGGCCGACGCGAGCGTAGCGAGCATTCGCGGTGGGTAGTGTGGTCCGTCCGGTCTGCTGGGCCAGCAGCGTCGTGCCGGAATCGTACGGAACCGTGCGCACGTCCGCGGTGCGCGTGCCGGCTCCCACGAGCACGCGGAGCGCCGCGAAGCCCAGTGTATGCTGCAGGTCAGCGTTCGCGCGCAGCACTGTACGTCCGAAGCGGAAGTAGTACGGGTTGGGCCCGCTGGTCGCCGCGGCCGGCGCGTCCGTGTCGTTGCCCAGGCCGTAGTACGGCGCCGTGAGCTGCTGCTCACGGGCCAACTGTGCCCCCAGCCGCCAGCCCTCCGGCAGCAGGTGCGGTGCATCGAGAAACAGCGTCAGGTCCCGACGGCCTCGCGTCGTGAGGAACAGGGTCGGCTGCAGGGAGAATCTGTAGGGCTGCGCCCGGCCGTCACCGTAGTCGTAGTACTGGACGATCGCGCCATAGCCGAAGCCTTCGTCCGCGTCGAAGTTGATCGCGGGCAGCCCGGTGACGGCGATGCCGGTGGGGCGGGCAGCAGCCTGCTGGGCGTGGAGGTCCAGCGCGAGTGCGGAGGCGACGAGTGCAAGCAGGACTGGGCGCATGAGCCGTTCGTTGAAGGGTGAGCGAACGGCCGCAGGATGCACGCGACTGGTCAGCGGGCGGTCATCCCCTGGTCACCGACTCACAGGCTCGACACCGGACCGCTGTGCGGTCGCACGATCTCGCGAAAGCCGGGATCCTTCCAGATGGAGATGAAGTCCGGCTCCTCGTGCATGGTCACGATGTTGAGGTCCATCGGGCGATACCCTTGCTGCAGGGCCGAGTGGAGCAGTCCGACCGCTTCGCTCGGCTGGCCCGTGAGCGCGGCGATGTGCGCCCGCCAGAACGACGGACTTCCGAACGCGTAGCGGTCGGGCCAGGTGCGAAGGCGCGCGTCGATGTCGCGCACGGTCGTAGAATCTCCGGTCCGCGCGGCGATGGACCCCAGCCGGCCAAGCACGTCGAGGTCGGACGGTTGCGTAGCGAGCAGCGTGCGGTACACCGCGCGGGAACGGGCGTAGTCACCCGTCTCGTACAGGGCGAGGGCGTGCTTCGACAGGTCGTCCCGCGTCGCGCCCGCCGCCGGTGCGATGGCCGCCACGCGTGCGAACAGCAGCCTCGCGGGATCGCCGTGTCCATGCGCGCGCAGCTCCCGGGCTCCGAGCAGTGCGATGGTGCGCGCCTGCGCAGTCATCGTCGTGCCCGAATAGCCCGCGTCGTGGACGAGCGCGGCGAGTACCGCGGTATCACCTCGCGCACCGAGCGATCGCGCGAGTGCCTGTGCTCCGTACAATTGTGCGGGAAAGCGGCGTATAATCTCACGCGCGGACACCGCTTCATCGTCGAACTGGCCGAGCGAATGCTCCGCCTCGGCGCGCCACGCCAAGTACATGGGCGTGAGGACGTTGATGCCACGGTCCGGACTGGACTGGTGCAGTACGTCGAGCGCTTCCGCCGGGCGATGCAGGTAGCTCGCCGACACCGCCACGAGGAGTGACATGTCCGCGGAGCCCGGGCTGAGACGAAGCAGCTCGTGTGAGGCGCGCAGGCGGCCAGCGAGGTCTCCGCGCAGGTCCGCCTCGTACAGCGAGAGGGCCGCGAGTTCCAACCTGCCCATCCGCGCGCGGCGCGGATCGAGCGCCGCGACGGCACGGGCCAGGTCCGGCCAGTTCTCCTTTACGTCGAGCACATACGCCCGCATCAGTCGCGGCATCGTGTACGCGGTATCGATCCGCAGCGCGCGCGCGAGCTCCGCGAAAACGGCGGTGGTGTCGCCTGGCCGGTCGAAGAACATCTCCCAGCCACGGGTCGCATGCTCGAACGCCTGGACACTCGGCGCCACGATCAGCCCGGCGGTGCTTGCGCCGGGCTTCGTGTCCGTCATCGCCGCCACGCGCTCCGTGATCTGATTGGCGAGGTCGGTCACGATTCTCGACACGTCCGAGGCCCTGCCCTTCACCGGACCGACCATGAACCGGACCTCCTTGCTCGAGAGGTCGATGATCCTCGCCTCGAACTGCAGGGTGTCGGCATTGCCGTAGTAGTTGCCCGTCACGACAGTGCCTGCCCCTGTCTCGGCCGCCAGCGCCGCGGCGCGTTCCCGCACCGTGGCATGCTGCGTGGCCTGTGCGATCTGCCGCGACGCCGCCACCGACGTCCAGAAATCCACCACGTGGAAATCCGCCTCGCTCAGCGCGCGCGCGATGTGATCCGCCGCCATCTCGCCGTCGGGATCGCGCTCGTGATCGCGCGTCTGGTTCTCGAATGCGGCGACGACGATGATTCGCGGCGACGCGGCGGCCGGTGCGGCCCTCGTACGCGCGTCGGTCCTGGCCCGCATCAGTGCACTGCCGGCGGCCACCACGAGCAGCGCACCGACTGCGACGGCCGCCAGCATCCAGCGCGGACGCGGTGCGGGCGCGGTGGCGCTATCGTCGCGACGCGTCGGCGGGACAACGACGCCCTCGACGCTCGGCACAGAGGCGGAGTGCACGGCAACGGCATCGTCGGCCGCAGTCGCCGGTGCCATGACGGGGATGTCGCCGGAGATGCGCGGCGTCGGCGTCCAATCGCCCCGGCGCAGTTCCTCCGCGAACGCCAGCACCGCATCGTCGGCGGGTACGTCCAGATCGGCCCTCACCATCGCATCGTGCACGCGCGCATGCTGGATGGCCGCGCTCGTGTCGCCCGATTCGGCGAGAGCGCGCATGAGCGTCATCGCGACGCGCCCGCTCAGTGGTTCCGCCGCCGCCGCGCGCCGCCACCACTGCACCGCGGCGGTCGCGTCGCCAGCGGCATCGGCCGCGCGACCGAGGCGAGCAACGGCGTCGAGGTATGCACGCTCGAGGCGGCGGCGCTCGACGGCGGCCCACTGGTCGAACTCCGGTGCCGCCTTCACGAACACGCCATCGAGGAACGGACCGTTGTACAGGGCGACGGCGGCCGTGTCGTCTCCTCGCGCGAGCGCATCCTCGAACTCGCGGACGTCGCTCGACACTACCGCCGCGTCGAGCGAGAGCGTGGCGGTCCCGACGATCGCGTTCTCGGTGCCGAGATCACGCCGCAGGGCGTAGACCGCCTGCTTGAGCGCGTGCCTGGCGCGCTCGTCCTCGCTTTCCGGCCAGAGGAGCGCGAGCAGCTTGTCGCGCGACACGCCCGCTGCGCCGGCGACGGCGAGGATCGCAAGGAGGGCGAGGCGACTGCGCTGCGACGCGGCCCCGCTCACCGGCACGCCCTCATCCACGAGACTGAGGCCGCCGAAGGTCAGGAGAGTGAGCATCGATTGTCGGCCGCGAGCGGACGGCGGAGGGTGGGTACGCCTGGTCGCATTGCGTTAACATGCGCCTCCCGCCGCGATACTGCCAGAGTCCCGACTGGCGCCGCTACGCGCCGAGCTTCGCCTTAAGGCGGACCCTGAAGCGGCACTGCGCGGCCGCGAGGCGCGTCTCCCGACGTCACTGGCGGCGGTGCCGGCAATGACCGCGGCGACATGAACAGATCCAGCGTCCGCGTCGCCTCCGCGATGTCGATGCCGGACTTCCGCAGGCGCTCGGCGCCCGCAGTATCGCCGCGCGTGAGGAGCGTCTCCGCGAGGAGGAAGGCAGTCGAGACGTAGACCGCGGGGATGCCGATCGAGGGTCGGTCCACCCAGTCCCCGCGACGGATGAATGCGGCAGGCGCGCCGTACGCGTTCCACAGCGCCTGCGTGCGGCGCAGGTCGACATGTCCGCTGCCGGGTGCGGGAATGGTGTCCGCCGACGAGGCGACGACAGTCGGTGATATTCGGTAGACGAGACCCTGCACGAGCGCGTATGGCTCCAGACCGAGTGCCTGCGCATAGCCGCCGGACGTGCGCGCGATATAGAACGGACGGACGCCGAGGTTGTCCTTCAGGAGTTGGAGGACCATCAGGTCGCCGCGTGTCGGCACACCGAACTCCAGTCGCGCCGGATCCACGATCGCACGCAGTCCTCCCGACTGGAACACCTGCGGCGTGCGTACGTCGACGTACTCGGGTACGGCATCGAGTTGCGCATCGTCCAGCGTGAACACGGGGCGCGTGGGCATCGGCGGGACAGCGTTGCGATAGATGGCCGGTCCGCGCGTCGCGTCGTACGTCGCCTGCACCCGGTGTGAGAGTCCGCGCGGATACCAGTCGGTGTTGAGCAGCGACGTGACAGCCACCGTCACGTCGCGGCGCACGCCCTCCACCTCCTGCGCGTACCAGAGGGGGAACGTGTCGTTGTCGCCGAGCGTCACGAGGATGCCGTACGGCTCCACGGAGTTGAGCAGGTCGTGCGCCCACTCGCGCGTTGCTGTCTCGCGCGCGCGCGACGCGTCGCGCCAGTTTCCCACCAGGGGCAGCACGCCCACGAGCAGTATCGGCGCCGTCGTGGCCCAGCGTCGTGCACCGCGCTCCGGCGCGCGCAGGGCCAGCGCACGCCACACGGCCGCGAGCCCGATCGCGGCCCACACGCTCCAGGTGGAGTAGCTCCAGAGGTAGAAGTAGTCGCGGTCGCGCACCTCGCGCGGCACGTCGGCAAGCTCCGGCGCCTGCGAGGCGCCGTACTTGAAGTTCATGTAATAGACGAGCGCCAACGTCACGGTGAGCACGAGGGGCCCGAAGAACCAGAACGACGCACGCTCATACGTCCAGTGCGTGAAGCCGCCGAGCACGCCCAGCAGGAGGAACACAACCGCGAGCACTGACTGCAGCAGCGGCTGGGTGCCGTGCGCGTCCCGCAACCACTGCCACTTGAAGTACAACCACCACATGCCGACCTGCGCGCTGAACGGCGCCTGCCGCACGGAGAGATCGGGCTTCCCGTACTGCTCGCGATTGATGTTGGCCATCAGCCGCGTCTTCGTGGTCGAGGAGAACGTGCAGGCGAAGCCGATCGTGCCGGTGCAGCCCGTGGGTTCGCCTTCGTTCAGCACCGGATGCCATGCGGCACGAATGGGCTCCAGCGCGAATGGAGTGAGGCCGAGCACCAGAGCCATGACGCCGGCGAGGAGAAGCTTCCAGCGCAGCAGCGTGCGCGGTCGCCGCACCAGCACGGCGACGGTCACCGCGGGCCCCACGAGAAAGCCGGCCGGATGGTTCGTGTAGCCGAGTCCGATCAGGTACGCGATGAGTACGAGCAGGCGGTCTGCGGAGCGTCCATCCGGGTCGTCGCACCAGCGCACGGTGAGCCACGACACCACCGCAAAAAACGCCAACGAGACCGTGTAGACCTTCTCGTTCACGACGCTCTGGTTCCACACCGTGAATGCAGTGGCGCCGAGCAGTGCCGCCGTCGCGGCGGCGACGAGGCGGGTCCACCGCACGGGCGACCACGCGGCGAGTACGCGCTCCGCCACCAGGAACCAGAGGGCCGCGGACATCGCGCTGCATACTGCAGCCAGCGCGTTCACGCGCACCGCCACGGATCCCAGCGGAACCAGGGATGCCACGCGCCCGAGGAGCACGAAGAGCGGATTCCCGGGCGGATGCGGGATGCCCAGCGTGTAGGCGGCCGTGATGTACTCGCTCGCGTCCCACATGGCCGTCGTCGGCGCGAGCGTCGCGATGTAGAGCGCGAGCACGGCGATGCCCACGAGCGCGGCCATCCCATAGGACGGCGCGTCTCCCCGCGCGTCGCGCGGCGTCACCGCCACGTGAGGATCACCGCAGGCACCAGGATGAGATGCGCCATGACCAGCAACACCGGGGCGATCGTGATGCCGCCGCGCGCGAGGTCCGCGTATCCAATGCGCAGCGTCACGGTCGCGGCCGCGCAGAGCACGCGTGTGCGCCGCGGCGGCGCGAGGGCAGGAGATCGCACCGGCCTCCCTTGTCCGAGAGTGGGAGAGTCGTAGGTCAGTATGCGTCGCGGGCGACGTGCAGGACGGGCCAGGCGCGCGCGCGGTCGGCGCGGGACAACTCGCCGTCAGATCGTGCGCCATTCACGACGATCGCGTACCGATGTTCGCCGTCGTGCAGTGCCAGTGTCACGATCCATTGCCCGGTACGCGCATCGCGCACCATCGGCGTCGCGCTGCTGCGCCAGCCGTTGAAGTCTCCAACCACGGCGACCTGCCGCGCAGCAGGCTCGTCGAAGATCAGGCGCACAAGCCGGAGCGTGTCCCGCAGGCGGTCCACCACGGTGTCACCGAGCACGACGCTCGACGTTGCACGCAAGGGAGCGTCGCGCAGCGCCGGCGCGAGTGACGACAGCGCGGTGATCGACCCGATGCCTGCGGCGAGCGCTACGCCGATGAGTGAATGACGCCCTGCCCGCCCGATGTGGAAGGGCAACGCGCGGGTCGGCGGCTCATCACGCGCGGCTTCGCGAACGCGCTGCATGATCGCGTCGCGCGCTGCAGCGCGGGTCGGCACGGGCGCGCGCAATGCCCGCTGCACGCGGCCCTCGAAATTCACGTCAGACACGGGAGACCTCCGGCAGGAGTGCGCGCAGCCTGGCAAAGGCGCGCTGCACGCGCATCTTGAGCGCCGATTCGCCGGCGCCCGTCACGCGAGCCATCTGTTCGTACGTCAAGTCGTCGGCGAAACGCAGCACGATGGCCTCGCGCTGGTCGGCCGGCAGTTGCGCGAGCGCGCGCTCCAGGTCGGGCCAGCTGCCATCGTCCGGTTCCTGCGCTGCGAAGTCGCCCACGTGGCCGAGCTCCAGCTCGATGAAGAGCGCCTCGCTTCGCCGCACCTTCGAGAGCACCGAACGGCACTGGTTGACGAGGATGCGCGTGAGCCACGCGGAAAACCGCTCGCGATCCTCGTAGCTGCCGAGCGCCCGGTAGGCGCGCAGGAAGGCATCCTGGATCGCCTCCTCCGCATCCTCGCGGTTGCCGAGAATCCGGAACGCGACCCGGGCGCACCGGTCGTAGTGCCGGTCCACGAGCAGCGCGAACGCCTCGGCGTCGCCGGCCAGTACCTGGAGGATGATGTCGCGGTCCGTCATATCTATCCTCAACAACTGGCACGGACCGCGGAATCGTCACATCGGCGGCGAGAGCCGACATTGCGGCACAGAAGCAGATCCTTCGCTGCGCTCAGGATGACAAGGTGGCGCTCAGGATGACAAGGTGGCGCTCAGGATGACAAAGGTGGCGCGCAGGATGACAAAGGTACGCTTGCCAGCGGCATTTTCGTTGTCGGTCGAAAGGTGCCCCTGCGGCGCCGGGACGGGCAACTCTCGCTGGTGAGGCTGGCGCAGCGGCCCCGCAAGCGCTCCTGCCCGATAGGAGGCGCGCCGTTCCTTGTTCCCACCTCGGTCGCCGGTTAAATTCCCGGTTCGCGTGCAGCTCGGCGCGGCGGGCGCAGGCGCCCGATGGCGTGCGTAGCTCAGCTGGATAGAGCGCTTCCCTCCGAAGGAAGAGGTCGTGGGTTCGACTCCCGCCGCGCGCATCGACCGGTCCCAAAGCCCCTCGATTCCCCGAATCGTTGGGGCTTCGTCGTGTCCGGGGGACGGCAACCGCACCGGGTCGGCTGTCAGTGCGCACGTGGTCCGGCACTTGCTTCGGGAGGCCGTGCTGCCTCCTGCCACCGCTCTCTTCCCCCCTCCTCACGCCCGATGGCGCGTCGGCTTTCCTGGTCGGACGTCCGCGGCGGCGCCATTGCCGTCATCGTGCTCGTCCTCATCGCCGCCGCGACCCTCAAGTACTCGCGGCTCGGTACGCTGCACGGCGACACCATGCAGCTCTATGCGCATGTCGGTGAGGCCACTGGGCTGCTCGTCGGCTCCGAGGTGTGGCTGAGCGGCCAGAAGATCGGCAAGGTCGTCGGCATCGTGTTCCGCTCGCCCACGGTCGCCGACACGTCGGCGCGCATCGAGATCACGATGGAGGTGCTGACGACGAGCCAGCCGGCCATCCACCGCGATGCGGTCGCGCAGATCCGCGCCGGCGGCTCGGTCATCGGCCCGCCGGTGGTCTACTTCGCGCCCGGCACGGCACGGACGGGCATGATCCAGCCCGGCGACACCGTCACCACGCACGCGCAGGCGGACGCCGAGAACGCCGCCGGCCAGTTCAGCGTCGCGTCGCGCGAGTTTCCGGTGATCATCAACAACGTGAAGGTGCTCACGGCCCAGCTGCAGTCCACGGGCGGCTCCATGGGCGCGTTCATGAATGGACCGACCGGTTCCTCCCACCTGGCGCGCACGCAAGCGCTTCTCGGCAAGCTGGGCGTCCGGATGTCGAGCGGTGGCACCGTCGGCCAGTTCATGCAGGGCGGGCTCACGGCCCGTGCCGGTCGCGTGATGGCGCGCGCCGACTCCGTGCGCACGCTCCTCGCCTCGCCGAACACGTCCCTCGGCCGTTACCGAAAGGACAGCACGTTGGCGGCGGAGGTCGGCGACATCCGCGACGAGCTCGCGATCATTCGCGCACAACTCGACGACTCGCGCGGCACCGCCGGACGCGTCCTCCACGACGGCGCGCTCACCAACGGCCTCGCCGACGCGCAGCGCCAGATGACGCTCCTCTTTGCCGACATCAAGAAGCATCCCCTCCGGTACATAGTCTTCTGACCGCTCCGCGCACTTGACCCCCTTGCCTGTCGCTCCTACCTTCCCCTCGCACCCGGGACATGCCGTCGTTCGCCCATCGATCCCCTCGATGCGGCCTCGTTCCCGTCGCAGCGCTCCGATTGCCCCGCCGCCCACGTGCGTGCTCGCTGATCGTCGCGCGCCATCCCCGCGCACGACCGCACCGTGAACATCGCTGAGCTCAAGCAGAAATCGATGCCCGAGCTGCACGAGCTTGCCGACCAGCTCGCGCTGTCGACGGCCGGTGCCCCCGATCGGCAGGCCCTCACCTTCCGGGTCGAGCAGAAGCTGCTCGAGCAGGGTGAAACGCTCGTGGGCGAAGGCGTACTCGAGGTCCTGCCGGAAGGCTACGGCTTCCTGCGCAGCCAGGACTGGAACTATCTGTACAGCCCCGACGACATCTACGTTTCGCCCTCGCAGATCAAGCGGTTCGACCTGCGCACCGGCGATACCGTCAGCGGACAGGTCCGTCCGCCCAAGGAATGGGAGCGGTACCTCGCGCTGCTGAAGGTGGAAGGAGTGAACGGGGGCGAGCCGGACGCAGCAAAGGCACGCGTGGAGTTCGAGAACCTCCGCCCGCGTTATCCCGACGGCCGGCTGCGGCTCGAGACGCACGACGGCGACCTGAGCATGCGCGTGCTCGACCTCATCGCGCCCATCGGCAAGGGACAGCGCGGCCTCATCGTCGCGCCGCCCCGCGCCGGCAAGACGATCCTGCTCCAGAAGCTCGCCAACGCCATTGCCGAGAACTATCCAGGGGTCACGCTCATCGTGTTGCTCATCGACGAGCGTCCCGAGGAAGTGACCGACATGCAGAAGCACGTGAAGGGCGAGGTGATCAGTTCCACGTTCGACGAGGAAGCGACGCGTCACGTCCAGGTCGCCGAGATGGTGATCGAGAAGGCGAAGCGGCTCGTCGAGTCCGGACGCGACGTGGTCATCCTGCTCGACTCCATCACGCGGCTGGCGCGCGCCCACAACGCCGTCATCCCCAGCGGCGGCAAGATCATGTCCGGCGGACTCGACGCCAAGGCGATGGAGAAGCCGAAGAAGTTCTTTGGCGCGGCGCGCAACGTGAGCGACGGCGGGTCCCTCACCATCATCGCGACGGCCCTGATCGAGACGGGTTCCCGTGCGGACGAGATGATCTTCGAGGAATTCAAGGGCACCGGCAATATGGAGCTCGTCCTCGCCCGCGAGATCGCGGAGCGCCGCATCTATCCCGCCATCGACATCAATCGCTCGGGCACGCGCAAGGAAGAGCTGCTGTTCACGCCGGAAGAGCTCAATCGCGTAACGCTGCTGCGTACCTTCCTCGCCGACATGCCCGAGCCAGAGGCCATCGAGTTCCTCCTCAAGCAGATGTCCCGCTCGAAGGACAACAAGGAGTTCTTCGTCCAGATGCGCGAGGGGTGAACGGTGACGTCCTGGTGACGGCCATGATGCCGGCGTCACGTGCCAGGTGGATGGCGATCGACTGGGGCGAGCGACGCATCGGACTCGCCATCAGCGACCCTACTGGCACCATCGCGTCGCCCGCGGGTGTCATCGAGCGCCGCATCGGCAAGCGCGCGCCAATCGCGGAGCTCGTCCGTCGCGCCACGGCGCTCGAGGCGCTCGGCATCGTGATGGGTCTGCCCCTCGATGGCGAGGGCGACGACACGCCGCGATCGCTCGAATGCCGTCGCGTCGCGTCGGAGCTCGCGCAGCGCACGCGCTTGCCCGTTGCGCTTCTGGATGAGCGGTTCACCACGGCCGTGGCGCTGCGTGCCGTGCGCGACATGGGCGGCAGCACGCGCGGCCGCAAGGCGGACGTCGACGCCCTCGCCGCCACCATCCTGCTCCAGCAGGCCATGCGCATGCAGGAGCTGCCCGTCGTCTCTCCCGTTACCAGCGTGGACCCACATGCGCCCTAGTGGCGGCGGCTCCGCGATGATTGCATCCACCATCGCGCCGCGGCGTGCCGCCGGCGGCGCCGGGCGCTGGCGCGGAGTGATCGCCGCGCTGGCCATGATCGCGTCGGCAGGCTGTCGGGACGTCAACACGAAGAACGTGCACGTCGTGGTGCCGCACGGCGCCAACCTGCGCGTGGCCGCTGAATCGCTCGCGCATGCGCATGTCGTGCGGAACGCGACGGCGTTTCGGATCTACGCGATGATTCGCGGCCGCGACCGATCGATCAAGGCGGGCACCTACATCATCAGTCCGAAGCTCTCGTGGTCCGAGGTGCTCGACGTGCTGCACGGCGGCAAGAGCGTCGAGCAGCGCATCACGATTCCCGAGGGCTGGTCTCTCGAGCAGATCGTCCCGCAGCTCGCGCGCGTGCTCGGCGCCCCGGTGGACTCCGTGCGCGCCGCCGTGCGCGACACCGCACTGCTGCACCAGCTCGACATTCCCACCGCCACGCTCGAGGGCTACCTCTTTCCGGACACGTACGTCTTCCCCGACGCCACGACGCCGCGCGCGGCCGTGAAGCTGATGGTGAACCGCTTCGAGCAGGTGTGGCAGCCCCAGTGGGACTCGCTGCTCCAGGTCCGCGCGATGAGCCGCAACGACGTCATGGCGCTCGCCGCCATCGTGGAGAAGGAAGCCAAGCTGCCGGAAGAGCGGCCGGTGATCGCGGCGGTGTACGTCAACCGCCTGAAGGCCGGCATGCGGCTCCAGGCCGATCCCACGGTGCAGTACGCGATCGGGCATCACGTGGCCCGCGTGTTCTACAAGGACCTCGAGATCGACTCGCCCTACAACACGTACCGGAATCCCGGATTGCCGCCGGGTCCCATCGCGTCGCCGGGACGGCCATCCATCCTTGCGGCGCTCACGCCGGCGAACGTGCCCTACCTGTATTTCGTCGCACACCCCGACGGCCATCATGAATTCACGAAGGACTTCGCGGCGCATGCGCTCGCCGTGAAGCGCGCCCGGCAGGAGTGGGATTCTGTGGCCGCGGTGCGGCACGATACGTCGCGGGCGACGCCGGTGAATGTCCTTCCGGGATCGGCGTCGTCTCCCGGCGCGCTGCCGGCGGGCGCCGTGCGGCCGCGGAAGCCCTAGTGGAATCCCCGGCGCGGTGGAATCCTGCATCGCTGCGCCTCATTGCCATCACCGACTCGTTGCGCGACGGGATCGGGGGCCTCGTCGCGCGCGTGCGGCTCGCCGTGGACGGCGGCGCGACGATGGTGCACCTGCGGCTGCAGGCGGAGCCGCCGCGTACGCTGGTGGATGTCGCCCGTGCGTTGATCGAAGCGGTACCCACGGTCCCGGTGCTCGTGAATGCGCGCGCCGATGTCGCACTGGCCGCTGGCGCTCACGGCGTGCATCTCGGCGTGGATGACCTGTCGCCCGCCGCAGCGCGCCGCGTCCTTCCCGCTGACATGCTGATCGGCGCGTCGGTGGGCGGCGAGGACGACATCGCGCGTGCGACGGGCGCGCACTTCGTGACCATCGGGCCCGTCTTCGCTCCCGGCGGACGTCTCGACGCCGGCGACGCACTTGGCGCGGCGCGCTTCACCGAGCTGGCGCGGAAGGTGGCGTTGCCTGCCGTGGCGGTCGGAGGACTGACCGTCCACAATGCGCGCGCGATGCTGTCGGCGCGCGCCGTCGGCATCGCCGTGATCAGCGGTCTTCTTTCCGCGCCAGATCCGTTGCAGGCAGCCCGCGCGCTCCGCGGCGCCCTGGACGCCAACGAAAGCTGATGTCGGGGACGTGGGTCTCTTCCTCCCCGGTGCGGCGTTGGTGGATGGGGACCTTCCACGAGGCGACTTCCCGCTCCGTCTGGACGATGCGCGCGAACACGGGCGGCAGCGCGAACAGGTCCACTAGCTCCGGGTCGAACAGGGTGCCGCGTCCCTCGAGGATGATGTCTCGCGCGATCTCCACGGAACGTCCCGGGCTGTAGCGCCGGTGGAACGTGATGGCATCGAACGTGTCGGCAATGGCAACGACGCGCGCGGCCAGGGGAATGCGCCGTCCCTTGAGCTGACGGGGATAGCCGGTGCCGTTCCAGCGCTCGTGGTGGGACAGCACGCCCTGCGTCAGCTCGGGATAGAATCCGTTGAGCGGAGCCAGCACGTCGGCGCCACGCTGCGGATGCGTCAGGATCGCGCGGCGCTCGGCGGGGGTGAGCTTGCGCTCGTCGTGTATGATGTCGAACATCGCCTCGTGGATCTTGCCGATGTCATGGAAGAGCGCGACGCGTTCAACCGTTCGCGTGTCCCGCTCGTCGAGGCCGGCGGCATCTGCGAGAATGAGCGCGTAGTTGGCCACGCGCCGGACGTGGGCTCCCGTCTGCGAGTCGTTCGCGTCGATCGCGTTGAGCAGCGTTTCGAGGGATGCGGCCGCAAATCGCTCTGCGCTCTGTCGGCTTTTTGCCTGCTGCGCGAGCAGCACGGCAGCGGCCGCGCCCGCAGCGGCAACGGTGGGTTTCAGGATTTGCATGCATGAGGCGGAAGCAAGAGATGTTCCGACATCGGGGGACAAGGCTGGAGATGATCAAACTGCGACACATGGCGTTCGCACGCCATGTGGGTGCAGGGTGAGGACGCGTCGTATTGCTGTGGTGGGGCGAGGATCGAGGGGTGATCCGAGCGGTAGCGATGCGGTGCCCCGCGCTCTCCCGGAACGGACGAAACGCCCCATGCAGCGTGAGCCGCATGGGGCGTTTCGACGGGGTGCCGGCGATGGCCTACTCTCCCGCGTCCTCTCGGACGGAGTACCATCGGCGCTGTAGGGCTTAACGACCGTGTTCGGGATGGGAACGGGTGT
>JBBRZK010000052.1:0-29678 GCA_038236775.1 Gemmatimonadales bacterium | reverse complement strand
GGCACGTTCAAGACGCGGTATCGCCCACTCACCTGGCTGACCGCGGAGGCGAACGTCAATTACGACGTCGCCAACCGGAACTACAAGAGCTTCCGGCCCCTGGGCTTCCTGAGCTCGTCCGGAGCGAAGGACAAGGGCGCCCTGTTCCAGCAGGCCGACAACAACCGGTCCTACAACACGGGCGCCACGCTGACCTCCTTCCGCACCTGGGACTGGCTCACCAACACGACGAAGATCGCGTACGTGTACGAGGACCAGACCAACGCGTACGTCAACGTGAACTCGTCCGCCCTCACGGTCCCGAACGTCCCGGAATTCTCGGCGTATTCACCCGACCCCAACACGCCCGTGACACCGGCGTCGCGCACCGAGCAACTGCGCTCGAAGAACGCGTTCCTCGTGTCCACGTTCGAGATCAAGGATCGCTATATCCTCGACGGCGTCATTCGTCGCGACGAGTCCTCGCTCTTCGGTTCGCAGCAGCGCGCGCAGATATACAACCGCTACTCCGCGGCCTGGCGGGTGTCCCAGGACTTCCACATTCCCGGCGTGGACGAGTTCAAGCTGCGGGCCTCCTATGGCACGGCCGGCCTGCGCCCACAGTACGACGCGCAGTACGAGATCCTGGAGATCTCCGCGGGCAGCCCGCAGAAGATCACGCTGGGTAACCCGGACCTGAAGCCGGCATTCTCGACAGAAAAGGAGTACGGCTTCAACCTGAACTTCCTGTCGCGGTTCACGGTGGAGTACAGCTACTCCGACAAGGTCACCAAGGACCAGATCCTCCAGGTGCCCCTCTCGGCCGCCGCTGGTTATCGCACGCAGTGGCAGAATGCGGGTACACTTGCCGGAAACACGCACGAGCTGGCGGCCAGTGTAGTGCTGCTCTCCCAGGCGGACTATTTCTGGCGCGTGAACGTGACGGGCGATCGCACCCGTACCAGGATCACTGCGCTCTCCGTGCCGCCCTTCCTCAATGGGCCGGACGGCAACACGCAGCTGTTCCGCGTGGCACCCGGCGAGATCTTCGGCGTGATGTACGGCGAGCGCTGGATCCGGACCGCCGACCAGCTGGCGACCACCATTGCCGCCAAGAAGCTGACCGGCGTGGCCAGCGACTATGTGGTCAACGAGGAAGGCTACTACGTGAAGGCCAGTGCCAAGGGTACCCCAGCCGAACGGCCGCTCAAGGCGTTCCTCGAGTCCGGCTCCTCGCTCCAGACCATCGGGGACGTGAACCCCGACTTCAACGCGTCGCTGAACAACACGATGCAGTGGAAGGGCCTCTCCGTGAACACGCTGTTCAACTGGGTGAAGGGCGGCAATATCTACAACCTCACCCGTCAGTGGCCGTTCAACGAAGAGCGGGACCCCATCTTCGACCAGCGCGGCAAGCCGCAGGCGGAGAGGAAGCCGGTCAACTACTACAAAGTGTTCTACAACGGCATCAACGCGAACGACTTCTTCGTCGAGAACGGCACGTATGTCCGCCTCCGCGAACTGTCGGTGAATTGGCAGCTGCCCGCGGCCCTTGTCCGGACGCTGAAGCTTGGCCAGGTGCAGGCACCCCGCATCGGGATCGTCGGCCGCAACCTGTGGACATCCACCAACTACACGGGATATGACCCGGACGTGACCGGCACGCCCACCACGCCAGGCACGCAGCCAAAGCCGTTCACCTATCGCGTGGACAACTTCAGCTATCCCGCGTACCGCAGTCTCACCGCCATGTTCGAATTCGGCTTCTGAGCCGCTACCTCACTGAATCAGGAGACCGACACCTTATGAAGAGAATGAATCGAGCCCTTGGGGCCGGCATCGCCGCCCTGTGTGTTGTGGCCGCGTGCAACAGTGACCTGAATGTCGTCAATCCCAACGCGCCGGATGCCCGGCGCGCCCTGTCCGATCCGGCCGCGCTCGAGGCGGTGGCCGGTGGTACGCTGCACACCTGGTTCACCGGCTACGAGGGCATGATGGCCGTGGGACCCCTGTCCACGCTCGCCGACGCATACTCGTCGTCGTGGAACAATTATTTCATGCTCTATATCAACAGCCAGGATGCAGATGGGTCGCGCAACACGCGGCCCTGGAAAAACGATCTGGGCGCACAGGAACGCGCGCACCTCGAGTGGTTCTGGCAGGAGTACTACGGCGTGGCGTCCTCGGCCTCCGACGTGCTCAAGGCGATTCGCACCGACAAGCTGGTCATCAACAACGCGTCGGATACCAAGCGCGCGGAGACGATCGCCGCGTTCATGAACGGTGCCGCGCACTCGGGGATCGCCCTGAACTACAACAAGGGCTACATCATCGACGAGACGGTCGACGTGAACAAGCTCGACGAGCTGAAGTACTCCAACCGCAAGGAGATGCGCGACGCGGCCGTCGCCAAGCTCGACCAGGCCATCGCGCTGGCGAATGCCAACACGTTCACCACGCCGGCGGCATGGACCAACGGCCGGAGCTACTCGAACACGCAGATCGCGCGCATCGCCAACACCATCGCGGCCATGACGCTCGCCTATTATCCGCGCGATGCGGCGGAGAACGCGACGGAAGTGGACTGGAACAAGGTGGCCGCATACGCCTCGAAGGGGATGTCCACCGGTGCCCCGTTCGACTTCGTCTTCGTGGGTGACGGGTGCAATCAGTGGTGCCACGAGGTCCTGTTATGGTTCAATGGCATCGACAGCGGCGTCATTCATAGCCGTATCGCGAACGAGCTCGACCCCGTAACGCAGATGGATCCGTACTGCGGCTCGGTGGGCACGGCAACCTGCGCGCCCGGCAAGACGGGGAACCCGCAACCCAACTCGCCGGACAAGCGGCTGGGCGACGGCACCTTCGGCGACGCGTCCATCGTCGATGGCTGGGGCACGATTCCCGTCACGGCGACGAGTAATCCCGGCACGGACTTCAGCTACTCCACCTACGAGATCTTCAGCTCGTCGCGTGGCCAGTATCACCAGTCGAACATCGGCCACATTCGCTATGACCTGAGCCGGAACCAGGACCCCACGGGCATCTACGGCGGCTTTGGACCGGCGCCGGTGATCTCCGCGGGACAGAATGATCTCATCTGGGCCGAGGCGCTCATTCGCGGGCCGACGCCGAACCTGGCCCTGGCCGCCACGTTGATCAACAACACGCGCGTCACGCGCGGCGGGCTGCCGCCGGCAAGCGCGGCGGACGGTGTGGCCGGCCTGCTCACGAAGCTGCAGTACGAGCAGGACGTGGAACTCCTCGGCCTTGGTGCCACGCCGTTCTACAACCGGCGCCGGTTGCCGAACTGCGTGCAGACGCCTGGTGGACCGTGCGTGGGCGGACTGCGCGCCGGCACGCCGCACGAAATGCCGGTTCCCGCCAAGGAGCTCAGCGTCAAGAGAGACACCCTCTACACGTACGGCGGCGCGACCAACCTGCCCAATTCCAAGACGCCCTGATACCCGCCCGTTGGGTGACAGGCGAACGACACTGATGCATGCGACTGGAGGGTCGGCGCTTTCCGCGCCGGCCCTCCAGTCGTATCTTCGGCCAACCGCGGCAGGGCTGGCCGCATGACGAGGAGGCGCTATGAGGACGATCGCATCGAATGGAATCCGGGCCGTGTTCGTCGCGGCGGCGGCGTGGGCACTGGTCGGCTGCTCGAGTGTCGGCGGCATCGATTCCAGCCTCAACTCGCCGGTGAGCAATGCCGATACGTACGCGACCATCGGCTACCTGTGGGGCGGTGCGCGCAGTGCGATCCTGAACAAGCGCGAGCCGTCCACGGACACCTTCAGCCTGCCACTGAGCTACCAGCTCCCCTGCACACCAGGCGGCTCCGGGTCGTATCAGGGTACGCTCGCCGGGACGAAGAGCGCGGGGCGCGGTTCAAGCACGCTCTCGGTGACCGCTACGCTAGCGTCCTGCCAGTTCGACGACATCACGACCATTCGGACCGTCTCGGCATCGGGTGTCAGCGTCACCGGGACCATCGGCATCGTGAACGACACCTGGGATGCGATCAACATCCACCTGGTGGCGACGACGGTGACCGTGAACGGCATTTCGTGTCCGGGCGGTGTCGACGTCATGATCACGGGGCCGGCGCCGTCGGCGCAGCCTGTGTCAACGGGAACAGCGTGTGGGAGGACGGGCGCGGTGGCGCTTCCGTAGGGATCGGCACATTTTCAGGGACGCGCGCCCGCAATTGCGCGTAGCGGGCATGTAGAAATACGGTCTTGCGTGTTGGGGGCGGCACCCGTACGTTCGCCCCCGGATTAGGAATCGTTAAGGCCGCTCACCTCGCCCCACGTCACAGTACCCCGCGTTGTGACCCATCGTGATCGCGCCGGGTCTGGACCTGCAGTCCCCGCTTCCCACGCGAAGCAGCCAAACCACTTGACGCACGTTTCAACAGGTCGCCAGAGCCCACACTGACGATCGGCGTCTCTCATGTTGCCTGCGACGACTTCCCTCCTGCTGTATCCCGCCCGTACGCCACGTCAGACATCGCGATCCACGGAAAGGTTGCCTGGACGCGGACAGCTTGCAGTACCCCGCCTGTACCACACGCAGTTGGACCGCAGTAATCCCCTTTCGCTCATCGAAGGAGTGAGATGACCACCATCATCAGGAACCGTGCTGGAGTCCTGGCACTGGCACTGTTGGGCGCGTTGCTCTTCATGCCAGCGGCAAGTGCTCGAGCACAAAGTGCGGTGATCACCGGCAAGGTGACGACCGAGTCGGGCCAGCCCGTGGAGGCCGCGAATCTGTACATCAACGAGCTCGCGGTATCCATCGGGACGAACGCGGCCGGCAACTACACGGTCACCATCCCCGGCGCGCGCGTGAGTGGCCAGAAGGTCAACCTGCGCATTCGTGCCATCGGCCATCAGTCCCAGCTCCGGCTGGTGACCATCGTGCCGGGTGCCCAGACGCAGAACTTCACGCTGCAGTCTGACGTCAACCGCCTGAGCGAAGTGGTCGTCACCGGCGTCGTCGAGGGCACCGAGCGGGCGAAGGTGCCGTTCGCCGTCGGCCGCGTCACGTCGGAGGATCTCCCGATCCCCGCGCTCGACCCCATCAAGGCACTCGCAGGCAAGGTCGCGGGTCTCCGCATTGCGCAGACGAGCGGCCAGCCGGGCACCAGCCCGGAGATTCAGCTGCGTGGACCCACCTCGATCAATGCGACGGGCCGAGGCGACGGTCCGCTCATCATCGTGGACGGCGCGATCATGAACGTGGGCAGCCTCGCGGAGCTCGGCGGTCTCGACATCGAGTCCGCGGAAGTCGTGAAGGGCGCCGCGGGCGCCTCGCTGTACGGCACGCGTGCGGCGAATGGGGTCATCACGATCCGCACCAAGCGCGGCGCGTCCGGCTCCGAGGGCATCAAGTTCAGCGCTCGTTCGGAATACGGCCTGAGCGACTTGAACAGCCTCGCCTACGGACAGCCGCTCAACCACCAGGTCCAGCTCGACGAAACCGGCAAGCGCTTCTGCGTCTCGGGCGCGAGCAACATCGCGCCGTGCTCGCGCACGTTCAACTGGATGCAGGAGATCTTCCGCATCAACAACGTGGCGACCGACACGCTGCGGACGCCACAGAGCGGGCAGTACAACGCCCCCGGCGTCACCAGCGGTGACCTGCAGAACGTCTACCAGGCGCAGATCTGGCCGACGCAGTACTACAACATGCTGGCGCAGGCCGTGTCGCGGAATCCGGTGACCCTCAACTCCCTCGACGCGACGGGCAAGGTCGCTGGCGTCCGCTTCTTTGCGAGCGGCTCGTACCAGAACGAGCAGGGCGCCATCAACGGCCTGCGCGGCAACCAGCAGGCGCGCGCGCGCGTCAACCTGGACTACGACGTCCGCTCCGACCTGACGATTTCCACGAGCACGCTGTACGACAAGGGTACCAACGACAACCGCAATGGTGGCGGTGGCGGCGGCTCGATCTTTGGCCAGTTGCTTCGCGGCGCGTCGGCGGGCACGAACTACCTCGCCCGCGACACCCTGGGCCGCTACCTCGTGCGCAGCGGTGGCGCCAGCCTGCACACGCCCACCGGCAACGGCGGTGGCACGTTCCTCTACAACACCGAGAACCAGTACAACCAGGACGACTCGTATCGCTTCCTGGGCAACCTGACGGCGCGCTACTTCCCGAAGGACTGGGTCACGATGGACGGGACGTTCGCCTACGACAATCGCCAGCAGCTGAACGAGAACTACCTCGTGAAGGGGTACCGCACCTTCACCACGAACACCTCGCAGAACAGCGGGCAGCTCGGCTTCGGCAACTCCGGCGAGGCGTCCTATACCGCGAACCTGACGGCAACCCTGCGCAAGCAGCTCCGGAACGACCTGAACGGCAAGCTGCAGTTCCGCGGCCTGTACGACAATGACGTGCAGACCTTCAACTCCAGCTCGGGACAGATCTTCACCGTGAAGGACGTCTACACGTCGAGCAACCTGCAGACGAACAAGGCCGTCTCGTCGAGCGGGCAGACCGTCACGAACGTCGGCATGTCGACCGGCGCCAGCCTCGACTACAAGGACCGCTACGTGCTCGACGGCACGCTCCGCCGCGACGGCAGCTCGCTGTTCGGTTCCGGCAATCGCTGGGCGAACTTCGGCCGCATCTCCGGCGTGTGGCGCGTGTCCGAGGAGCCGTTCTGGAAGTTCACCGCGCTGAATGACTTCCGCCTGCGCGCGTCGCACGGCACCGCGGGCAGCACCCCTCGCTTCTCCGCGCAGTACGAGACCTACAACTGCGGCTCGACCGGCTGCTCGCTGGGCCAGGCGGGCAACTCGAAGCTGCAGCCCGAAACCACCACCGAGAACGAGTTCGGTACGGACTTCACGCTCTTCAACCGCCTCGGCGTCGAGCTCACGAAGGCCGACTCGCGGACGCGCAACCAGATCCTCCTGGTGAACACGCCGTCCTCGCTGGGCTTCGCGCAGCAGTGGCAGAACGCCGGCTCGCTCGACAACCACACGTACGAAGTCGGCCTGAACCTGCCGCTCATCGACAAGAAGGACCTGAGCTGGAGCATGCGCGGCACGTGGGATCGCACGCGCACCTTCATCTCGGAGCTGTTCACGTCCGAGTTCGTCTATGATGGCGGCACCAGCCAGGGCACGTCGAGCTTCTTCCACATCACGGCGAACCCGGCGCTCAGCTGCGCGAGCGGCTTCAAGGACGCCCAGGGCGTCTGCTCCCAGGGCTTCGCGCAGAACCGCTTCGGTGCCATCTGGGGCCGACGCTTCTACACGGCGTGCGACCAGATGGCCGTGTCGCTCCAGCCGCAGTGCGGCGATGGCAAGATGTTCCAGGCCAACGACAAGGGCTACATCGTGTACGTCGGCGCTGGCAACACGGCGCGCGACGGCATCACGAAGAACCTCTGGGAGACGATCCTGCCGGGCACGCAGTCGCCCTTCGGTGACAACGTGCCGCTGTACTGGGGCATGCCGATCGTCGATCGTCCGCTGCGCGGCCAGCCCGGCCAGGGCAACGGCATCAACCAGATCATCGGCAACGCGATGCCGAACTTCCGCTTTACGTACAGCAACAACATCACGTACAAGCGCCTCACCCTGTACGGCCTCCTCGACGGAACGGTCGGCCAGGACGTGTACAACCAGGGTGAAGGCTGGGGTATCCTCGACTTCAGCTCCGCCTACTTCGACGCCGCGGCCCAGACGGTCGAGACGGCGAAGCCGGTGGGATACGATTGGCGTGGCGGCCCGAGCGAGAGCACCGGCATCGGCGGCCTGTACGATGTCCTTGGCCCCAACACCTACACGGTGGAGAGGGCGTCCTTCGCGAAGATCCGCGAGATGAGCCTCACGTACAAGGTCGGACCGGTGGCGCGCGTCGGCGACTGGACCGTGGGCCTCATCGGCCGCAACCTCAAGACCTTCACGAACTACAGCGGTCTCGATCCGGAAGTCGGCGCGACCTCGGCGGTCAACGGCGGCAGTTCCACGAACGCGAGTGGTTCCGGGCTGCTGAATGCCACCGATGCCTTCACCTTCCCGACGCTCCGCACCTTCACGATCTCCCTCTCCACGCGCTTCTAGGAGCTGCTTCAACATGAATCGAACCTGGATCCGAAGCGCGGTGCTGGTCACGGCGCTCATGGGCCTCGGCGCGTGCGACCTCAAGGTAGTGAACCCGAACAACCCGGAAACGGCGCGTGTTCTGGCCACTCCCACGGATGTCGAAGCGCTGCTGGGCACCTACTACAAGCGCTGGCACTCGGCGCTCTACCAGAACACCAACAACGTGGCGCTGATGGCCATGGTGCAGTCGTTCGAGGACTTCTCCAGCCTCTCGAACAACTGCATGGGGCAGCGCGTCACCATTCCGCGACCGGGGAACGACAATTCCATCGGCAACGGATGCGGGTCGGAACAGCTCAAGGTCTACCAGGTGGAGAACGAGGTGAACCGGGTGGCGTCGAGCGTCCTGAAGACACTCAACCAGCCGGGCTTCACCCTGGGCACCACAGCCCAGGACTTGCGCGCGAAGGCCTTCGCGCAGTTCCTCCGCGGCATCTCGCTCGGCTACATCGCCATGGTGTACGATTCGTCGGCCGTGGTGGATGAGACGACGGGCGGCGAAGAGGCAGGTGAGCTGAAGAGCTACGTGGACGTCGGGGCCGCCTCGATGGATGCGTTCCAGAAGTCGCTCGACTACGCGAACACCGCCGGCACGGGGGGCAACGGCTTCCCGCTGCCGGGCACGTGGATTCCGTCGACCACGACCTTCACCCAGGCGGAATTCGTGAAGCTCGTGCGCAGCTACCGGGCCCGCATCCGCGCGAACATCGCACGGACGCCGGCAGAGCGGGCGGCGGTGGACTGGACCGCCGTTATCGCGGACGCGCAGAACGGCTTCACCGCGGACCATGACAACGTCACGAACACGGTCTCCGGTCCGTTCAATGGTGTGCTCGATCAGCTCTATTCGTACGGCACCTGGCATCAGATGACGCCGTTCATCGCGGGCATGGCCGACACGTCCGGCGCCTACGCCACCTGGATCGGCAAGGTGCTCGCCGATCGTGGCGCGGACGGCCCGTTCACCATGGCGACGCCGGACCTGCGCTGGCCGCAGGGCACGACGCGCGCGCAGCAACAGACGGACTTCGCGCTCAGCCAGTGCAACGGCGGCGGGATCACCTGCAAGCGCTACTTCGTGAACCGTCCCAACGCGAGCGATCCGTCGTCGAGCCCCACGTGGGGCCTGTCCAACTATGATCACGCGCGCTGGTGGTCCTGGCGCACGAGCGGTGACGCTGGTTCCGCGCGCAATGGCAAGCTCGTCTTCTTTTCGCTCGCCGAGCTGAACATGCTCGAGGCCGAGGGCCAGATCCGCAAGGGCAACTATGCGGCTGCGGCAACACTCATCAACAAGACGCGCACGAAGAACGCGCTGCCGCCCATCACGGCGTTCGACAACACCACGCCCATGCCCGGTGGCAATGCCTGCGTCCCGAAGGTGCCCGTCGCGCCGAGCTACAACACGGTGGCGTGCGGCAACATGATGGAAGCGATGAAGTGGGAGAAGCGGAACGAGGAAGCGTATACGGGCTTCATCCAGTGGTTCCTCGACGGCCGCGGCTGGGGTGACCTGCCCGCCGGCACGCCCCTCTACTGGGCGACACCCTACCAGGACCTGCAGGCGCGCGGCCGGACGTCCACGCAGATCTACGGCACGGGTGGCACGGAGGCCGGCGGGGCGGTCAAGGGTACGTACGGCTGGTAATCGGGATGCGCCGGTTCCTGTCCATTGCATCGCTGTTGCTCGGCGTCCTCGTCACGGGCTGCTACACATTGCAGCCCGCGGCGGGAATCGCCCCGGAAATCGGGGATGAGCTCGCGTTCGACATCAACGATGTCGGTCGCGTGGCACTGGGTGGGTCGATGGGGCCGGAAATCGCGCAGATCGATGGCCGGCTGGTGAGCCGGGAGAATGCGGAGTACCTCGTCGCCGTCACCGGGCTCCACTTCCTGCGGGGAGGGGAGCAGGTGTGGACCGGCGAGCAGGTTCACGTGAAGTCCGAGTACGTCAATTCGATCTACGAGCGTCGCTACTCGAAGGGACGCACTTACATGTTGGGCGTGGTGGGAATCGCTGCATTCGCCTTCATCGTCACTCGCGCCCTCAACGGGTCGGGCAGTGACGCGGAGCCGGTGACGCCTCCCCCCACTGGCAGCAGCATCCGCGTGCCCTGAGCGCTTCCGGGCGCCCCACTTCCTACGGAGTCTTTCATGCGTCGTTTCTTACAGCTGTCGATGCTGTGCCTGGCGGTTGGCGCCGCGAGTGCCTGCTCGACCCCCGACACCATCGTTGCCACGGAGGACATCCCCACGGCGGGTGTCCGGTTCATCAATGCCGTGCCCGACACCAATGCCATGGACTTCCGGTTCGTGGACATCGTGGAGAGCAACGCGCAGTACAAGATCGGCTTCCGGAATGGCCCGTCCACGTCAGGTGGCGTCACCGCATCGGCGCAGATCGAGTACAAGAACACACGCGCCGGCCAGCGCCACGTCCGCATCTTCCTCAACGGCACCACGCCGGACGTTGCCTCGTTCGTGCTCAAGGACACGACGCTCACCATCGAGGCCGGCAAGCTGTACACGGCCATGATGTGGGGCAACGCCCGCAGCGGCGGCATGAACTTCGTGTTCTACGAGGAAGCGATTGCCGATCCAGGCACCCAGGTTGGCCTTCGCGTGATCAACACAACGGGCGCGCCCATCGACGCGCGTGCGTTCGCTTCCACGGGCACGTTGCCTGTCGCGGCGACCTGGGCGGCTGTCCCGGCGTATTCGCGTTCGTCGTTCGTCACGGCGGCGCCATCGCAGGTCCTGTTCAACGTGCAGCCGGCTGGCGGCGGCGCCGTGGTGGTGCCGCAGGCGCTTGCGCTGATCGGTGCACCGGCCACGTCGAGCGCCGGTACGACGACGCTGGACATCGAGGGCCTTCCGGGTACGACGCAGGCCGGTTCCGCTGTCACGGCGATCATCTTCCCCGCGTCGGTGGCGGGCAGCAACGCGGCGCAGTTCGCCGCGCCTGGCATGTCGTTCATGTGGGATCGCCGCCCGCCGCGTCCCGCCGGCGTGTAAGCGACGAACGTATCGCGTGCAGGGCCGCCGGGCACGTCGCCGGCGGCCCTGTGTGCGTTCGCCCACGACACATCCCAAACCTGATCCCTCGCGGGCTTGACAGTGCAGCAGCCGGCCTCGATAATGCCGCCAGCGCTCCATTCTGCCGCTACACAGTTTGCGTGAATGCTGGAATCGCGCAAACAATGGCCCGCGCACCGCGGCAAACCGGCTACGCCGAGCGTCGTGGACGCATCACGATCAGATGGCAACCGAACGGCGCATCGTCGCACCACGTGCTCGCTTCCACCCGCCCAACGGAACCCCTCCCATGACACGCCTCAGGACAGCCCTCGTCGCGGTACTCGTCGTGTGCGGTGCCCTGGCCATCGCGCCCACCACGGCGCACGCGCAGAAGCGGTCACGTGACCTCATCACGCGCGAGGAGATTGACGCCCCCGCGCAGAAGGAACAGGACATCTACGCGCTGATCCGCGTGCTGCGCCCACACTTTCTCGAAAAGGCACGTGGCGTGCGCACGCTCGGCAATTCCTCCACGAAGATGGGCGTGTACGTGGACGGCGTGCGCGAAACGGACTTCAATGCGCTCAAGAACATCCTCGCCTCCACCGTGGAGGAAGTGCGGTACCTCGACCCCTCACGAGCCGAGAGCGAGTACGGCCAGGAGGCGAACGGTGGTGCGGTACTCGTGAAGCGCCTGGTCATGACGCGGCCGGCCACCGCTCCGCACGACACGACCAAGCCCCCGCAGCGCTGACGCGTCCCTCTTCAGCCTCCATCCTTTCTCCCGTCACCGACTTCCTGTTCGCCGGGGGATTATCGGTGATCGTGTTCGTGCCGCTCCTTTTGAGCGGGCGGTCGGACCTGCTCATCGTCGGCGCAGGGGCGCAGGCGTGGCTCGCCACGGCGATCAACATGCCGCACTTCATGGCGTCATACCGGCTCGTGTACCGGAGTCGCGCGTCGATCCTGACCCACCGGTGGGCCTCGATCTACATCCCGACGCTGCTGCTCCTCGCGGTGATCGCCGCAATCGTGGAGGCGCAGTACTCCACGGCGGGGGTGGTCATCCTCGTGTCGATCGCGAGTGCGTACCTCGCCTGGCATTACACGGGGCAGGTGTGGGGCATGATGGCCTCCTACACCTGGCTCGCCGGTGCGCGGTTCGAGGCATCGGAGCGGCTCCTCATCCGAACGGGGCTGCGCATCCTGCTCGCGTGGCACGTCACGTGGTTCCTCTACACGCAGCTCAGGAATCCCGGCGTCGTGCGCTCCGCCTATCTGCTCGTGAGCCTGGGTACACTCGCGGCCTTCGTGCTCGGCGTGGCAGGCATCGTGCGCATGCGCCGTCGCACCGGGCAATTCCCACCGGCGCGGGCGCTCGTCGCGTGGGCCGCGCTCTTCGTGTGGTACGCGGTGATGGCGCGCGATCCGCGCGCGATCTTCTGGATCCAGATCGCGCACGCCCTCCAGTACCTCGCGTTCCCGGTTCGCGTGGAGATCAACCACACGGCCGAGTCGCATCCGACGCACCGACGGCTGGTGATGCACATGGCGCTCTACGGCGTCGTGTTGCTCGCCGTGAGCGTGTTCATCGCGCAGGTGGTGCCGGGCCATGCGATGGATGCCGTGGCCAACGTGTTCGGCGAGCAGCCGGGTCGCGTGACGCCGGTGCTCATCCTGATGTTCCTCAACATCCACCACTACTTCACGGACGGGGTGATCTGGAAGCTCAGCAACCCCGAGGTGCGCGGCGAGCTGTTCTCGCACGTCACCAGCGCGGAGCGTGATGCGCCGCGCCCGGCGACGCCGGCCCGGGCCCGCTCCTAACGCGCCAGCGCACTCGCACGCGCGAGAAACTCCCGCGAGTCCTCGCGCGCCGGATCGAGTGCGAGCGTGAGGCGGAACTGCTCGATCGCCTCGATGAAGCGACCCTCGCGCGCGAGAGCCACGCCCCAGTTGTGGTGGGCGTCCGCATCGTCGGGCCGCACGTCGAGCGCCGCGCGATACTGGTCGATGGCGTCCGCGATGCGGCCTTCCCGCACGAGCGCATTGCCCATGTTCACGTGCGCATCGGCATTTCCCGGGTCGAGAGCCAGCGCGCGTGCGTAGTGCTGCTTCGCGCCAGTCATGTCACCCTGACGCACCAGCACGACGCCCCAGTTGCCTTCCGCCTCACTGTAGGACGGCCGGAGTGCGAGGGCACGACGATACGCCTCCACCGCAGGCGCGAGGCTGTCCATACGGGCCAGGCCAACGCCGAGGTTGTTGTGCGCCTCCGCGAGTGTCGGATCGAGCGCGATGGCCGTTCGGCTGTGCGCGACACCGTCCGCCACCTGGTCGTGCTGGTACTCGAGCGTGGCCCACGCGCTCTGCGCGTAGGAGGAGGAGGAATCCACGGCGAACACGCGTGCCCAGAGTGACTCGGAGTCTCGCCACACGTACGTCTGGCGCCATGTGAGCATGGCGAGTCCGGCAATCAGCAGCGAGGCGCATGCAGCCGTCGCGCGTCGCCAATCATGACCGAGATGCAGCAGCAGGCCCGCGAGCAGCACGGCGACGACGGGCGCCGAGTGGTAGGTGTAGCGATCGGCGGTGATCTGCGGACCGTTCTGCACCACGCCGAGCATTGGAAGCGTGATCACGACGAATGCCACCCAGGCCGCGGCCGCGCCTGGCCAGCGCCGGCGAACCAACCACGCGAGTGCGGTCAGCGCGGCCACGGCGACATAGCTCGCGAGGAACACGGGCGCGAGCGGCCGCACCTGCACCGGCATCTGGTAGAGCGGCGAGAGCCCGAAGGGCAGCACGGTCTTCCAGAGGTAGAAGGCGAGCCCGTATGCGGATACCGCGAGCTTGCCCCCGGCGGTGAGCTGCGCGGCGGGCCGCAGTGCGATGACGGACAGCACCATCGCGCCCATCGACAGGAGCGCGAACGGCGCCAGCTCGTGGTACACCCGCCTTGCAGCCGCAGTACGCCAGCCCGTCGCGCCGCCCAGCCGTCGCAGGGGATAGACGCAGAGAATCGCGAGCACGGCGGGCAGCGACATGGATGTCGCCTTGGAGAGCAGCGCGCATGCGAACAGCGCGAGGGCACTCCAGTAGTGCAGCCGACGTCCCTCGCCGTCGAGGGCGCGCAGGTACGAGAGCAGGCTTGCGAGGCAGAAGAACAGCGAGAGCACGTCGCGACGCTCCGTGACCCAAACCACGGATTCCACGCGGAGCGGATGCACGGCAAACACGACGGCCGCGAAGCCCGCCGCGGCCGCGAGGAGGCGGTCGTCCCCGACCGTGACACGCGACGCGCGCAGCAGGCGCCGCGCGAGATAGTACACCAGTACCGCGTTGGCGGCGTGCAGCAGGATGCTGGTGAGGTGATAGCCCAGCGGCGTCATGCCCCACACCACGTAGTCGAGCCCGAGGCTCATCCACGAGAGCGGCACATAATGGCCCATGTGAAAGGTCGTCCACATCCAGGCGAGCTGGGTGGGACCCAGTCCGCGATAATGCGGATTCGCGACGAAGTTCCGCTCGTCGTCCCAGCTCACGAAGCCGTTCCGCAGCGCAGGCAGCCAGGCGACGAACGTGATGGCCGCCACGCATACGGGAATCACCCATGCCCGTGCCGGAGTCGTCGGGTGCGGTCGCTTCACGGTGGCGCGCAATGAGCGAGCGGGCGCGGGAGGGAGGAGTCGAGCAGTCGTCCGTGAGCAGCAATCCCATACTTCACCAGCGAGCGCACGACGTCAAGCAGCCGTGCCGCGGGCCCGCGCGCGACGTTAGATTCGCGCGTGCCCATTCCTCCCCAATGAGCGGTCCGCATTCGCGGCTGGCATCGATGCGCCGAGTCAGGATCGCCATCCTTGTCGTGACGGCCGCGTTCGTCGCCTGCGGCGAACAGCCGCCACCGCCGTGGCACCAGGAGGCGGGCTATCGGTGGCGCGACCTCGTGGTGCATCCCGGCGCGCCGGGGTTCACGCACATGGAAGGCAGTCGGAGCGGCATCGACTTCCAGAACGCCGTGAGCGACTCGGTACTCCTCGGGAACCGCATCCTCGCGCAGGGCGCAGGCGTCGCGCTCGGCGACGTGGATGGCGACGGCCGCCCCGACGTGTTCCTCGCAAAGACCGAGGGCTGCAGCGCCCTGTACCGGAATCTCGGTGACTGGAAGTTCGAGGACATCACGAAGAGCGCCGGTGTCGGCGCGTGCGATCGGCACTCCAGCGGCGCCGCCTTCGCCGACGTCGACGGCGACGGCGATCTCGACCTCGTACTGCTGGCGACGACGGGACCGAACGCGATCTTCCTCAACGACGGCAAGGGTCACTTTACCGAGCGCCGCGACCTCGGCCTCGATTCAGCGGGTCGCGGGGGCACTACCATCACCATGGCCGACGTGAACGGCGATGGGACGCTCGACCTGTACGTCGCGAACTACAAGGCCTACAGCCCCGTCGACACGATCGCTCCGCAGGATCGCGCGCCGGGCCGACTCGTGCGCCAGACGAGTCCGGGGCACTACGAGGTCGTCCCGGAACGACAGAAGGATTTCAGGCTGGTGGATCGACCCGACATGGGCGGCATGAACATGACCATGCGCGGCGAGCCCGACGACTTCTACCTCAACCAGGGCGGCCGCTTCACACGCGTTAAGCTCACGTCGGACCACTTTCGCGATGCGAAGGGGCAACCGCTCGCGCAGGAGCCGGAATCCTTCGCGCTCGGTGCAAAGTTCGTGGACCTGAATGGCGACGGCGTGCCCGACCTCTACATCGCGAACGACTTCGAGGACAACGACCAGCTCTGGTTCGGCGACGGCCGTGGCGGTTTTCGCCTCGCGGACTGGACGGCCCAGCGGCAGACCAGCAACTCGTCGATGGGCGTGGACGTGGCCGACATCAACGGCGATGGATTGCCCGACCTGTTCGAAGTCGACATGCTGAGCAACGACTCGCGTCGCCTCAAGACCCAGATGCCGACGCACACGGCGCTGCCGAAGAAGGTGGGCGACCTGGAGACACAGCTGCAGCAGCAGCGGAACGCCCTCTTCCTCAATCGCGGGGATGGCACGTTCGCGGAAATCGCGCAGTATGCCGGCGTGCAGGCGAGCGGCTGGAGCTGGGGCACCATGTTCCTGGACGTGGACCTCGATGGCTGGCAGGACATCCTCATCGCCAACGGCCACCCGTGGGACATCATGGACGCCGACACGCAGGAGCGTCTGCAGCACCGGCCCCTCGGCGCCGACTGGCGGCGCGAACGATGGGAGTATCCGAAGCTCCCGCTCAAGAACGTCGCCTTCCGGAATCGCGGCGACATGACCTTCGAGGACGTGAGCGAGAAGTGGCGCTTCGGGCTGGAGAACGACATCTCGCACGGCATGGCGGCGGCGGATCTCGACGGCGACGGTGACCTCGACGTCGTGATCAATCGCCTGGACGCGCCGGCGTTCGTGCTGCGCAACGATGCATCTGCGCCGCGCGTGGCCGTGCGACTCACTGGCACGGCGCCGAACACGATGGCGGTGGGCGCGCGGATCCGGTTGCTGGGCGGAGCGATCCCGCTGCAGCAGCGGGAGGTCGAAGTCGGCGGACTCTATCTCTCGCACAGCGACTACGAAGCGTCGTTCGCGATGGGCACGTCGGACAGCGCGTCACTCGTGATCGACTGGCGCGACGGGAGGCGCACGACGATCGCCGGCGTGCGACCCAATCGCCTTTACGAGATCACAGAGTCCACGGCAACCATGCCGCCGCCCACCTCGACGACGCCTGAATCGCCACTCTTCGAGGAGGCAACCGCGCAGCTCGGCGGGCACGTGCACGTGGATGCACCCTTCGATGACTGGGAGCGACAGTTCCTGCTGCCGAACGCACTCTCGCTACTTGGACCCGGCGTCGCGTGGTTCGACTACGACGGCGACGGCTTCGAGGATCTCATCGTCGGCGCGGGCAAGGGCGGACGCCTCGGCGTCTTCCGGAACAGCGGCGGCCATCTCGTGCCGCAGCCCTCGCAAGGCCCACTCGCCACCGCAGACTTCACCACGGTGCTCGGCATGACGGCGAACGGGTCGTCGCGGCTGCTTGCGGGTGTGTCGAGCTGGGAGGGGCAGGCAGGAACGCTGCCGGCGGCGGTGAGCATCGCGGCGGGGCGAGGTGGGGTCGCTACCAGTACCGTACCGTTGCTCCCTCCGCTCGATGCGTTCACGGGACCGATGGCGCTGGGTGACTACGATGGCGACGGCGACCTGGACCTGTTCGTCGGCGGACGGATGGTGCCGGGGCGATATCCCGCCGCTGCATCGTCGCGCCTGTTCCGCAACGACGGTGGACGATTCGTGCTCGACTCCGCGGCGTCGGCGCCGCTGGCGAACATCGGCCTCGTATCCGGAGCGATCTTCGCGGACATCAATGGCGATGGAAAACCGGACCTCGTTCTCGCGCGCGAGTGGGGCTCGGTGGTGTTGTTCCTGAACCAGGGTGGACACTTCGTGCAGGCGCCGCCATCGTGGGGACTGGAGCGATGGACCAGCCGGTGGAACGGCATCGCGGCGGGTGACCTCGACGGCGACGGCCGACTGGATCTCGTCGTCACGAGCTGGGGACGCAACACGGCGCTCCAGGCGGACAGCGCACGACCGCTCGTGATGCTGCATGGTCCGTTCGGCAGCGGCGGTGAAGAGGAGTTGCTGCTCGCGCGCGAGGACGCCCGCGTTCATGGGCTCGCGCCGCTGAACAGTTTTCCTCGCATGCGTACCGTCATTCCGGATCTCGTCACGCGTGCAGGCTCCTTTGGCGCGTACGCCGACGCGACCGTGGAGACGGTGCTCGGGCCGCACATGAGCCAGGTGCAGCGTACCGAAGTCACGACGCTGAGCAGCATGGCGTTCCTGAATCGGGGCGACCACTTTCAGGCCGTACCGCTTCCGGCCGAGGCGCAGTTCGCCCCGGCGTTCTACGCGGGCGTCGCGGACTTCGATGGCGACGGGAAGGAGGACGTGGTGCTGACGCAGAACTTCTATCCCACGGCCGTCGGCATTCCCCGCTACGACTCCGCACGCGGCCTGCTGCTGCTCGGCGATGGCAAGGGAGGGCTGACGCCGATATCGGGCACGAGCTCGGGCATCGTTGTTTACGGCGACCAGCGGGGCGCGGCGTACGCGGACTTCGACCGTGACGGACGACTGGACATTGCCTTCTCGCAGAATGGTGCGGCGACACGTCTGTTCCACAACCGGCGGGCAACGCCGGGCCTTCGGGTGCGGTTGCGCGGCCCCGCCGCGAATCCGGCGGGGGTGGGCGCCCAGATCCGAGTGGTCTATGGTGATCGCATGAGCCCGGTACGGGAGGTACAATCCGGCTCTGGATACTGGTCGCAGAACGGCGCGGTGCAGGTGTTTGGCCTCTCCGGGACGCCGACGAGGGTCTGGGTGCGCTGGCCGGGGGGCGCCGTGACCCGCTCGCCGGTTCCGGCCGGGGCGCGCGAGGTGGTGGTGCCCGGCCCGTAGCTGCTGCGGTGTTCGCGCCGGAGACCCCCGCGGAACATGGCCCCCGACTTGCCTTGATCCGGGGGGAGCGGCAGGGTACCACGCCACGCGGAACGCAGGAGAGATTTCAGTGCCTACTGGTGAGTCCGGACTTCCGCCGATCCTCGTGGTCGACGACAATCATGACAACGCGGAAATCATCAGACGGTACCTGGAGATCCGCGGCTACCCCATCACCGTCGCGCACGACGGAGACGAGGCGCTCGCGCTGTTCGAGACGGTCCGGCCCGCGCTCGTGCTGCTCGACGTCATGATGCCGGGGCGTGATGGGTGGGAAGTGTGCCGGCTGATGAAGCAGCATCCCGTCCTGGGCAAGTCGGTGCGCATCATCATGGTCACCGCGCTCGATGCCTGGGAAGACAAACGCGAAGCGCTGCAGCTCGGCGCGGACGATTACGTGGAGAAGCCATTTGACCTGCCGACGCTCGCCAAGACCGTGCAGCGCAACCTCGAACAGATGCGCGTCGTTTCCTGACACGGCCTGCCGTCCTGTGATCCGCGAGCAGGACGCATGAGCGACTCCATCCTCCTCACTGATTCGGACGACTCCGCGATCGGCGCCGCAGCGGCGCTGCTCGACGGGTGGCGGGCCGAACCGCGCGCGCACGACGACCTCGGGACCGCCATCGCGGAACCGGGCGTCCGCGCCCTGCTGGTGACGACGAGCGCTCCAGGCGACCTCCGCACGTGCGTCGAGGCTGCGCATGCGCGTGGCGTGCCGGTGATCGTGGGGTGCGCGGACGAGGCGGCGCGCCGGCGCGCGGTGGAACTGCGGGCGGAGGAGTGGTTCCTCATCCCCGCGACGCCCGGCGAGATCGCGGCGCGCGTGTGGTCCGCCGTGGCGCGCGCCGCCGCGGCCGGCGCCGCCGCGAGCGAGAAGGCGGACAAGACGGAGCTCGAGAACATGCTGCACGACTCGCTCACCGGGCTGCCGACGCTGCCGGTGGCGATCGAGCGCTCGCGTGCCCTCTTCAAGGAGCGCGGGGAGCTCGTCGTGCTGTACCTGAACTTCGTGCGCTACAGCAAGATCGAGGAGATCTACGGCTGGGAGAAGCTCGACGCGGTGCTCGAGACGACGGCGAGCGCCGTGCGCGAATTCCTCGACGACGACGACCTGCGGGCCTCGCGCCTGATGGTGAGCTTCAGCAACGACGACGACTTCATCTTCTTCCACGTGCCGGCCAGCGGCGTGGCGGCGGCTACCGACGGCGAGATCACCGAGATGGTGACGCGCCTCCAGCGACACGTCGCCGCGCAGATCGAGACGGCGCATGGCGAGGACATCGCCGCGCTGTTCGACATCTACGTCGGTCGCGCGCACCTGTACTACAACCCGAAGATCCGCCTGGAGCGCGTCATCTATCGCGGCATCCGCGAGGCGCAGAACGCCTCCCGCTCGCTCGAGCAGCGCGAGCGCGCGCGGCGCGTGAGCGACCTCAAGACGGCCATCCGCGACCGTGGCGTGTACGTGGACTACCACCCGATCGTCGTCGCGACTACGCGCGAGATCTTCGGCTACGAGGCGCTGGCCCGCGGCACACTGCGTACGCTGCGCAGCCCGGAAGTGATGTTCGACGTGGCGGCCGAGGCGGACCTCATCTGGGAGTTGAGCCGGTTGTGTCGCGAGCGGGCGCTGGAAGGGATGAGCACGCGGCTCGAGGCCGGCCAGCTGCTGTTCCTCAACGTCGATCCGCACGACTTCGCCGACCCGGCGTTTTCCGAGACTGAAGTGAGCGAGCCGTCGCGCGTGGTCATCGAGATCACCGAGCGCACGGCGATCAAGGACTACCCGAAGTTCCGCGAGCGGCTGAAGGCCTTTCGCGCCGCGGGATTCCGCTTCGCCGTGGACGACGCCGGCAGCGGCTACGCCGGACTCGGATCCATCGCGAACCTCGAGCCGGACTTCATCAAGCTCGACATCTCGCTGATCAACTCCATCGACACGAACTTCATCAAGCAGAACCTCGTGCAGACGATGGTCCGCTTCGCGAACGATCATGGGGCGATGGTGATCGCGGAAGGCGTGGAGCGCGCGGAGGAATTCAAGACGGTGCAGGACCTCGGCGTGCACCTGGTGCAGGGCTTCTTCCTCCATCGCCCGCAGTCCGCGAGTTCACCCATCGTGTACTCGGCGGCGGCCGCGGGCTAGCGGCCCGCTACCGCGGGACTACGCGAGCAGTTCGCGCACGAGACCGTATGAGCGTTCCGCCGCACCCAGTCCCCGTCGCACCACGCGCAGGGCGGCGTCGCCCGCCGCGCGCCGGTCGCTCACCGAGCCAAGCCACCGGTCGAGGACCGCGAGCGTACGATCCGCATCGGTCACGCTGATCGCCGCGTCGTCGTCGAGGAGGAGGCGCGCGTCGCGACTCGAGCCGTACTGCGGACCAAAGAGCACCGGCGCGCCGAACGCCGCCGGCTCGAGCACCGAGTGCAGGCCGGCTGCGTGAAACCCGCCGCCCACGAACGCCACGCTCGCGAGCAGGTACAGGTCGCCGAGAATGCCCAACTGGTCGACAAGCACAACGTCGGCGGTGCCGGCGCTCGGGTCTCCGATGCGGGCGATGCGGATGCCCGTGCCGATTCCCCACTGCTCGATGGCGGCGAGATGAGCCGCGGTGGGCTCGTGTGGTGCGATGATCAGTCGCGCGGCGGCTACCCGGGCACGCAGGCGCGTCCACGCAGGCAGCAGCACCGCTTCATCGGCGGGCCACGTGGAACCGGCCACGAGCGTCGGGCGTCCGTCGCCGAGCGTGCGCATGATCGGCGCATTGCGATCGACCGTGCGTGCACGCGCCCACACCTGGTCGTAGCGCGTGTCGCCCGTGACGCTCACGCGCGAGACGGGCACGCCGAGCGAGACGAGGCGATCCGCGTCGCCGGCGCTGATGGCGCCGACGCGATCGAGCCGGGCGTATGCCTCGCGCAGGATGGCCCGGGCCAGCCCCGAACGGCGGGATGAACCTTCCGCAAGCGTCGCGCTGATGAGTCCCAGCCGCGTGCGTCGTCGCGCTGCTTCGCGCGCGAGCGTTGGCCACACATCGAGCTTGCTGAACACCAGCGCCGTGGGCGCGAGCGCGGCCAGGATGCGCCGCATGTCGCGCGAGCCGTCGAAGGGCAGGACGTCGCAGAAGTCCACGGGCAGCCGCGCCGCGAAGCTGCGCGCGCTCGGCGAGAAGTACGTGTAGGCCAGCTGCGTGCGCTGGTCACGCTCGCACGTGAGCTCGATGACCGGTCGTGCCTGGAGTCCCTCGCCCACGCTCGGCGCGTGCATCCACAGGAGCGGGCGGGACGAGTCGCGCGCGAAGGCCTCGAAGCGTGCGACCGCGCCGCGGCGCGCCGCGAAGGTCTCGACGAGCTTGTTCCCATTGTGCGGCGCCAATGCAGTGAGGGCGCGGGCAAGGAACGCCGCGCCCTCGTAGCCTGCGCGCAGGGCGCCATTCACGCGACGCGCGGCATGGTGCTCAGCGGCCGCCGCGCGCCTTCGCCAGCTGCCGGTCGATCGCCACGCGAAAGCTGTCGACGGGATAGGCGCCCTCGCGACGCTCGTCGCCGATGTAGAAGGTGGGCGTGGACTGCACGCCGTTGCCCTTGCTGCGCTGCTGGTCCGCATCGATGAGCGCGATGGTCGAATGAGCCGCCATGCAGCTGCGCCACTTGGCGGCATCCGCGCCAGCGGCCGTCGCCAGGGAATCGAACGTCGGCATCGGGTTCGCCTGGCCGGCCCACTTCGCCTGCGTGTTGAAGAGCGACTCGTGCAGCTCCCAGAACTTCCCTTGCACGGACGCGCACATCGCCGCCTCGGACGCGGCCCGCGCATTCGGGTGCAGCGACGGGATGGGGAAGTTCAGGTACGCCAGGCGGACCTTGCCGGTCTGCACGTATTCCTTGTCCAGCGCGGCGAACGACTCGTCGTGCCAGCGCTTGCAGTACGGGCACTGGAAGTCGCTGATCTCCACGAGCCAGATGGGCGCCGACGCCGCGCCGCGGATGCGTCCACGGTCGGCCAGTGTGCTGATCGGGTCCGTGGGCGCGGCAGTGGCGGAGACGTCGCCACCGGACGCGGAGACCTGCTGCGATACGGGCGCGGCGTCTGTCCTGCTGCAGGCGCCGGCGGCGGCGAGGAGCACGATGGCGCCGAGGCGGCGGAACGAAGCGATGCGCGGCATGAGTCCGGAAGGCTGGGGGGAAGCGCGACGTCAGCATAAGCTAATCGCGTCATGCGGCAGGTGGCGAGCTGTCCCGGCTGGTGCGCCACCTGCCATATTACGAGAGTCCGAACCTCCAGAATGGGATGATGCCACTTACCTTTGCGCTCCGCGCCGCCGTCCTCGGTGCGCTGGCGCTGTTGCAGGGCGGACCCACCATTCCGCCGCCGCGCGGCCTGGTGAACGACTTCGCCGGGGTGATCCCGGCGGAGGCGGCGTCGCACATGGAGGCTATCGCGCAGGACGTCCGGGACAAGACGAAGGGCGAGATGGCCATCGTCACGCTCACCGACCTCGGCGGGCGCGATCCGAGCGAGATTGCGCTGCGCATCGGTCGGGAGTGGAAGGTCGGCAACATGGCCGCGATCGGTGATCGGTCGCGCAATGCCGGTGTGGTGATCCTCGTCGTGCCGAAGGAATCGGCGCCGGACGGCGTGGGGCGGTGTCGCATCGAGACCGGGCAGGGCGCCGAGGGGTTCATCACCGACGCGACGGCGGGCGGGTTCTGCCGCGAGGCGACCCCGCTGTTCCAGCAGCGCAACTACGGCGCGGCCATCGAACTGCTCACGTTGCGGGTCGCGCAGCGGTACGCGGGGGAGTTCAACGTCGCGCTCGACTCGGCGTTCCAGGCGCCGGTGGTCCGCGTCCCGAACGACCAGGCGAACCGCGGCCGCGGCCGCATCAGCCCGTTTTTCCTGCTCGTGCTCCTTTTCATCGTGCTGAGCCTGTTCGGAGGCGGCCGAGGTGGCGGGCGTCGCGGCTGCTTCCCGTGGTGGCTGCCATTCCTGATGGGTGGTGGTGGCGGCGGTCGCGGTGGGGGATGGGGCGGAGGCGGATTCGGTGGCGGTGGTGGGGGTGGGTTTGGTGGTTTTGGTGGTGGCGGAGGATTTAGCGGTGGTGGCGGCGGCTCCAATTGGTGAGCGATCAATGGCGATGACACTCGATGAACTCGTGACGCAGCTACGCTCGGCCTATGGGGCGCGGCTCTCGTCCGTGGTGCTGTACGGCTCCGCCGCGGCTGGCGATCACGTACCGAAGAAGTCCGACTACAACGTCCTCGTGCTGCTCGGCCGCGTGGAGGGGGGCACGCTCGCCACGGCGTCGGCGGTGGCGCGCGCATGGAATGACGCCGGCAATCCGCCGCCGATGACGATGTCGGTGGACGAGTGGCGGCATTCGTCCGACGTGTTCCCGATGGAGTACGCGGACATCCTCGACCGGCATCGCGTGCTGTACGGCACGCCGCCGTTCGACGGCATCACCATCTCGCGCGAGCACCTGCGGCTGCAGCTCGAGCAGCAGGTGATGGGCAAGCTGCTCCAGCTCCGGCAGGGTGCGCTGCTGGCCGGCACGGACGGCGGCCGCCAGATGGAGCTCGTGGCGGCGAGCATCAGCACCATCATGGTGCTGTTCCGCGCCGTGCTGCGGTTGAAGGGCGAGGTGGCGGGCAAGGACGGCGTGGCCAACACGACGCGCGTCGCGGAGCTGGCGGGCTTCAACCCGCTGCCGTTCCAGCGCGCCCTGCGGCATCATCGCGGCGAGGATCGTATCAAGAGCGGGGAGGCCGGCGACCTGCTGTCCCAGTACCTTTCCGGCGTCGAAAAGCTCGACGCCTATCTCGACACGTTCTCCACCCAGGAAGGCCCACTATGAAGCGGCGACACTTCGTGTTCCTCCTGCCCCTCATGCTCGGGGCATGCGGCTACAACACCATCCAGAAGTACGACGAGACGGCCAGCGCGGCGCAGGGACAGATCGAGGTCCAGCTGCAGCGTCGCGCGGACCTCGTGCCAAGCCTCGTGGCCACCGTGAAGGGCCTGGCGAACCAGGAGCTCGCAGTATTCTCCGAGGTGGCGCGGGCGCGCGGCGGGCTGCTTGGCGCGGTGGCGAGCAAGGACCCCGAGCAGATGGCGAACGCGAACCAGGCCATGACCGGCGCGCTCGGCCGCCTGCTCGCGGTGTCGGAGGCGTATCCCCAGCTCAAGAGCGACCAGGCGTTCCTCAAGCTGCAGGACGAGCTGGCGGGCACGGAGAATCGCGTCGCGGTCTCGCGGACGGATTACAACACCGCGGTGCAGCAGTACAACAGCCTGATTCGCACTTTTCCGACGGTGCTCACGGCGAAGATGACGGGCGCGAAGGAGCGGAAGTATTTCACCGCGACGAGCCCGGAATCGCGCGAGGCGCCGAAGGTGGATTTCGGTACGCCTGGTGCGCCGGCGCAGTCCGTTCCGTCCACGAGTCCAACTCCAGTGAAGCCGTAGCCGCTTTTAAGCGCTTGAACCGCAGAGGACGCCGAGGGCACGGAGGACTGCATGGAACCAACACAGGAAAGCATGAAGCAGTATTGCGCAGTCCTCTGTGGCCCTCTGTGCCCTCCGCGGTGAATGTGCTTTCTAAGCGCTTGAACCGCAGAGGACGCGGAGGGCACGGAGGACTGCATGGAACCAACACAGGAAAGCATGAAGCAGTATTGCGCAGTCCTCTGTGGCCCTCTGTGCCCTCCGCGGTGAATGTGCTTTCTAAGCGCTTGAACCGTAGAGGACGCGGAGGGTACGGAGGACTGCATGAAAACAGCCAAGGAAAGCATGAAGCAGTATCGCGCAGTCCTCTGTGGCCCTCTGTGCCCTCCGCGGTGAATGTGCTTTCGAGCGGAACAGCCGGAAGGTCCTTCCCGGCCGCGGAAGCAGATCCTTCGCTGCGCTCAGGATGACAGGGGTGCGTGCAGGCGGGAAAGCAGATCCTTCGCTGCGCTCAGGATGACAGGGGTGCGCGCAGGCGGGAAAGCAGAGCCTTCGCTGCGCTCAGGATGACAGGGGCGCGCGCGCTCAGGACAGCCGCGCGTCCTTCGGGAACAGTGACTCGCCCTTGCGGACGCGCCAGCCCGTGACCTCGAGCTCCGCCAGCCGATCATTTCGCTGGTGGAGCACCGAGCCGGGACCGCCCAGCTGCTCCCACGCCGCCTGCGCCTTGTTCGGCATGAACGGCGCGAGGAGCACCGCCTGACGCGCGAGCTGCCGCATCAGCGACGCGAGCACGTCGTCGAGCGCCCGCTGCGACGCATCGTCCTCGCCCTTGGCGAGCTTCCACGGCAGCGACGCCTGCACGAACTCGTTGCCACGCGCCACGCACGCCATCGCGCGCTGCAGCGCCTCGTGCAGCAGGAACCCGCGCGTGCCGTCCATCGCCTCGTGATACGCGGCGACGTCTGTGGCATCAGCCACGTCCGCGTCGTCGCGCGCGCCGGCAGGCACCACGCCGCCACGATACTTCTCGACCATCGCGATCACGCGGCTGGCCAGGTTGCCCCACGAGTTGGCGAGGTCACTGTTGTACCGCTCCTCGAAACGCTCCCACGTGAAGCTGCCATCGCCGTCGAACGGCACCTCGCGCAGCAGGAAGTAGCGGAAGGCATCCACGCCGAACCGCGTGATCGCCTCGTCGAGGTCGAGCTTCACACCGGCCGACTTGCTGAAGCGCTCGCCGCCAAGCAGCACGAAGCCATGTCCCCACACGCGTTCCGGCAGCGGCAGTTCCGCGGCGCGCAGCATCGCGGGCCAGATGATCGCGTGGAAGCGCGTGATGTCCTTGCCCACGATGTGCAGCTGCGCCGGCCATCGCGCCACGCCGCTCTCGCCGGGAAAGCCGGTGGCCGTGAGGTAGTTGGGCAGGGCGTCGAACCAGACGTACGTCGTCTGCGGCTCCCCCGAACTCAGCGCCTTGGGAAAAGGGATGCCCCACGCGAGGCGCGACCGGCTCGCGGAAATGTCGTCGAGGCCGCGGTCGATGAGCGCGAGCAACTCGTTGCGCCGGCTCTCGGGCTGGAGGAACGCGGGATTGTCCGTCAGCAGCGCCTTGAGGAATCCGGCGTACCGGCTGAGCCGGAAGAACCAGTTGCGCTCCTCCACCCATTCGAGCGTGCGCGTCGGGTGCAGTACGCATTGGCCGTCCACGATCTCCGCATCCTGCTTGAATGCCTCGCAGCCGACGCAGTACCAGCCTTCGTACGCCTTCTCGTAGAAGTCGTCCGGGCTGCGCTCGATGATCCGCTCGATGAGTGCCTGCACGCCGGCGCGATGCATCGCATCGGTGGTGCGAATGAACTGGTCGTTCGAGATCGAAAGGCGGTGCCACATCGCGGCGAACGTCCCGGCGAGCGAATCCACCAGCGCCTGCGGCGCGATGTCGAGCTGCGCCGCGGTCTGCGCTACCTTCTGGCCGTGCTCGTCCATCCCGATGAGGAAGTGCACATCGTCGCCCCGCATCCGGCGGTACCGTGCGATGGCGTCGGCACCGATCTTCTCGTACGCGTGACCGATGTGCGGGTCGCCGTTGGCGTAATCGATTGCCGTGGTGAGGTAGTACTGGCTCAATTACGCTCCGTTCGGGGGAGTGCCCCCATCGTTGGTGCCGTCCACCGACGTGCCGCCGCTCGGGCGGTTGCGGCGTCCGCCACGCCGGCCGCGCCGCCGCTGTGCGCGCCGCTCGCCTTCCGCCGCGGTCTCCGGCGTGCCCGACTCGTCGGCGTTCGGCTCGTCCTCGCCCTCGTCAACGGGAGCCGCCGGAGCAGCGGCAGGCGGTTCGCGAACAGGCCCCGGGTTCCTCGGCCGCGGCGTCTCGCGCGACGCACGGACGGGCCGCGACGGACGCCGCTCGAGCCGGATCGGGCTGCCCGGCGCGTCGTCGGCGAGCACGACGTCGCCATCCGATCCCTCGTCGGCGTCGTGCCGCTCAGCGGTCGCGACAGGTTCCGCGCGCTCGACGGCCGCCGCGGCGAGGATGACCGCGAGCGGATCGCCCGCTTCCGTCATCTCCGCGCGCAACTCGGCCAGCGGCACCGTCCGCACTTCGCCATCCACGCCGCGGAGCGTCACGCGCTCGCGGAAGATGTCGTTGGCGAGGACCTTCTCCTCACCGCGCGACGTGCGGATGGTCTTCAGCTCCTTGGGATACTTGCGGCGGCTCTGCACGTAGAACTCGTGCTCGTAGCGCAGGCAGCACATGAGCCGACCGCAGGCCCCCGAGATCTGCGACGGGTTCAGCGAGAGACGCTGGTCCTTCGCGACGCCGAGGTTCACGGGACGCAGCTCGGGCAGCCATGATGCCGAGCAGTACTGGCGTCCGCACCGGCCGATGCCGTCGAGCCGCTTCGCCTCGTCGCGCACGCCGATCTGCTTCAGCTCGATCCGCGTGCGGAACATCGACGCCAGCTCGCGCACGAGCGTCCGGAAGTCCACGCGCTTCTCGGCCGTGAAGTAGAACGTCAGCTTCTTGCGGTCCCACTGCCATTCGGCATCCGTCACCTTCATGACCAACGCATTGGCCCTCACGCGCTCCATCGCCCTGCGGCGTGCGTCGTCGTCGCCGGCGCGCAGCTCCTCGTGCCGCCGAAGTTCGTCCGCCGTGGCGAGGCGCTTCACGACGCGGGCCGGCGGCGCGCCGAACAGCCCGTGCGGCACCTTGGCTGAGCGCTGCTCTGCTTCCGCGCCGATGGCGTGGACGCGTCCGAGATCCTCCCCCCGGTCGGCGTCGACGATCACGGGCGCCTTGCGCGCCGGGAGGTCGTCCGACTCCCACAGGAAGAACTCCTTGCGATTCCCCTTGAAGGCGATCTCGATGAGGTGGGGCACGTCTACTCCAGGTACTGCCCCATCCGCATGAATTTCTCACGCCGACGACGGACCAGCTTATCGGGTTTGAGCCGGCCGAGCTCGTCCAGCTGCCTCATGAGCGTCTCCTGCACGGCCCTCGCGGTGGTGGCGTGATCCGCATGCGCGCCGCCGGGCGGCTCGGCGATGATCTCGTCGATCACCTTGAGCTCGAACAGGTCGGGCGCGGTGATGCGAAGCGCCGTGGCGGCTCGCTCGCGCATCTCCGGGCTCTTGCCGTCCTTCCAGAGGATCGCCGCGCAGCCCTCCACCGTAATGACGGAATACACGGAATTCTCGAGCATGTTGACGCGGTCGGCGACGCCAAGCGCCAGCGCGCCGCCCGAGCCGCCCTCGCCGATGACCGTGGCGATGATCGGCGTCTCGAGGCGACTCATCTCGAACAGGTTCCGCGCGATGGCCTCGCTCTGGCCGCGCTCTTCCGCGCCCAGGCCGGCCCAGGCGCCCGGCGTATCGATGAACGTGATCACCGGCACGTGGAACTTCTCGGCGAGCTTCATCAGGCGCAGCGCTTTTCTGTAACCTTCGGGGTGCGCCATCCCGAAATTGCGCTTGAGATTCTCCTTCGTGTCTCTGCCGCGCTGGTGGCCGATCACCATCACCGTCTCGCCGTCGAGCCGCGCCCAGCCACCCATGATGGCGGCGTCCTCGCGGAACGCGCGGTCGCCGTGCAGCTCGATGAAGTCGGTGAAGCAGAGCCGCAGGTAGTCGTCGGTGAGCGGGCGCTTGTTGCTGCGCGCCACCTGGACCCGCTGCAGCGGGGTGAGCCCCTTGTAGATGTCGGTGCGCAGGTCGAGCAGGTTCTGCTCGAGCGAAGCGATCTCGGTGCCGACGTCGAGCTGGCGCTCGCCGGCGAGCTTCTTCAGCTCGTCGATCTGCTTCTCCAGCTCGAAGATCGGCTTCTCGAACTCCAGTGTGGGACTGGCCATCGGTGTCAGCTCCCGCGAACGAGTCGGACGCGCTCGGTGCCGAGCAGCGACCGCAGATCGGTCAGTGCGGCCTGGGTGGCCGCGAGTCTGAGCGAGCGCGACCGGAGCCGCGCCCGTGTGCCATTGCCATCACTCCAGCGAAGCTCCAGCGGCGGCGCCCCGGAGTGGGACGTCGAATGCGCGTCGATCACCGCCCGGACGTCGAG
>JBBRZK010000051.1:0-30501 GCA_038236775.1 Gemmatimonadales bacterium | reverse complement strand
TTCGAAGCCGGACCAGCTGGTGTCGCTGGTGCCGGCCACGCCCTGCACGCGAAGTGCGAACTCGCTCGGGCTCGTGGCGAAGAAGACGGCACTTTCGTAGGAGATGATCCCGCTCGAATACCATCCCATGAGCGACTGGTCGAAGCTCTGCATCCCGTACTGCACGGTGCCCTCGCGGATGAGGTCCGGGATGTTGAGCGTCTTGTCCATGTCCCGGATCTGGTCGCGCACCGTCTGGGTGTTGATCAGCACTTCACACGCCGGGATGCGCCCGGGCTTGTCGGCCCGCGGCACCAGCCGCAGGGAGACGACTGCCTGGAGCGCGCTGGCCAGCGAGAAGCGCACCTCCGCCTGCTGGTGCGGCGGATAGAACGACAGCACGCGGTTGATCGTCTGCGTCGCGTCCGTCGTGTGCAGGGTGCTGAAGACGAGGTGCCCCGTGTCTGCCGCCTTGAGCGCGGTATCGAGCGTCTCGAGGTCGCGGATCTCGCCGATGAGGATGACGTCGGGATCCTGGCGCAGCACGCGCCGCAATGCCTGCGCGAAGGTGGCCGTATCCGTGCCGACTTCGCGCTGGTTGATGTGGCAGTTGATGTCGCGATGCAGGAACTCGATCGGGTCCTCGATCGTGATCACGTTCGCGTGCCGGTGCTCGTTCAGGTGCTGGACCATCGCCGCGAGCGCGGTGCTCTTGCCCGAGCCCGTGATGCCGGTGACGAGCACGAGGCCACGCGGCTTCAGCGCGATCTCCTCGAGCACCTTCGGCAGGTTCAGCTCCTCGAGCGTGCGCGCCTGGTACGGAATGGCCCGCATGGCGTAGCAGAGCGATCCGCGCTGCTGGTACACATTGCAGCGGAAGCGGCCGATGCCCGGCACGCCGATGGCGAAGTCGCACTCCTTGTTGTCCGTGAACTCCTTCACCTGGCGTGGCGTCATGAGCTGCTCGGCCAGGGTCTTCAGGTCCTCCGGGCGCAGCGCGGGCATCTCCATCGGCGTGAGCTCGCCGTGGAGGCGCAGCGTGGGGGGACGGCCGACCTTCAGGTGGAGGTCGGACGCACCACGCTGCACCAGCTGCTGCAGGACCGCCTTGAAGTTGAACCCGCTCGCCGCGGCCGCACCGCCGGGCTTGTCAGGGGCAGTCGTGCCGGAGTTAGCCATGCGCATCGATGCGGAACAGCGCCTGGCCGTACTCCACGGGCTGGGCGTCGGCCGCCAGCACCTCGGTGACGACGCCGGAGACTTCGCTCTCGATCTCGTTCATGATCTTCATCGCCTCGATGATGCAGAGGGTCTGCCCCTTCGAGACGCGCGAGCCCACCGCCACGTATGGCTTGGCGCCCGGCTCCGCCGCGCCGTAGTACGTGCCCACCATCGGCGACTTGACCTCGATGCCGGCGGCCGTCTTCGCCTCGGCGCGCGCGGGCTCGTCGATGGCGGGCGTGCCCTCGGGCGGTGTGGTCCGGCCCGCGCTCAAGGCCCCCTGCGGCGCCATCATGGGCGCCATCATCGCCTGCGCCGCCACCTGCATGGCCCCCCGCCCCGTGGGACTCTTGGAGATGCGGATCTTCATCCCCTTGTCGGAAGAAATCTCGATGGAATCCACCGTCGATTCGTCGAGGATGTCGATGAGCTTCTTGACGTAGCGTAGGTCGATCATAGGCCCATTGGTAGGCGCGCCCCGGTCAATCATGGCGCTCAGCCGAGCTCGAGGAGCTCGCGCGGAAACTGCGTCAGAACCTGCGGTCCCTCCGCACCCAGGACGACGTCGTCCTCGATACGCACCCCGCCCCACCCCGGTCGATACACCCCTGGTTCGATCGTCACGACCGCTCCTTCCACGAGGATTCCCTCCGCGGTGCGCGCGAGGCGCGGTGCCTCATGCACCTCGAGCCCGATGCCATGCCCGAGGCTGTGACCAAACAGCTCCCCGTAACCGGCCCGCTCAATGTACTGTCGGGCGATCGCGTCGGCATCCCGGCCGGCCATGCCGGCCCTGACGTCGCGGGCCGCCCGCTCATTTCCCACGCGCACGACATCGTACACCGCGCGCTGCTCTTCACTCGCCGAGCCGACCACCATGGTGCGGGTGATGTCAGAGCAGTAACCACCCACTTCCGCCCCGAAATCCATGAGCAGGAAGTCGCCCCGCTCCAGGACGCGCGGCGACGACCGTGCGTGCGGCAGAGCCGAGCGCGGCCCGCTCGCCACGATGGAGGGAAAGGGAAATCCCTCGCTGCCCTCGTCGCGCAGCGCCTTCTCGAGCACACCGGCGACCTGCAGCTCGGTCATGCCGGCGTGGACGTGCGGCAGCGTCTGCGCGAGGGCGCGGGTCGCCACACCGGCAGCGTCCGTGATGCGCGCGATCTCGCCCGCGTCCTTCCGCTCGCGCAGCGTCTCGACGAGATCCACCGTGGGACGCCACTGCCATCGTCCACCCGCCTCCACGAGGCGCTGGAACTCACGATGCTGGATGTGGTTCGTCTCGAAGCCGACGACGCGCACCGACGCCAGCAGTCCCAGCTGCTGCCAGAGCCCCGTCCACAGGCTGGAGGGCTCAATGGATATCCGGGCGACGTCACCCACTTCCTCCACCACCTGCGTCTGGTAGCGGAAGTCCGTGATGAATACCACGTCGCGCGGCGAGACGACGAGCAACGCGCTCGACCCCGAGAAGCCCGTGAGGTAGCGGATGTTCGAGAGGCCGGTGATCAGGAGGGCGTCGATGTGCGCGGCAGTGAGCCCGTCGACGAGCGCGGCGATCCGTCCCGGACGCGGGTCGGTCACGGAGGGGTGCTCCGCGCGCGCAGCGTCGTGACCAGGCCGCGCAGCGCGAGCTCGTACCCGGTGGTGCCCAGTCCCACGATCACGCCGACGGCCGACGACGCCAGCATCGAGTGCCGCCGCTCCGGCTCGCGGGCATACACGTTGGAGACGTGCACTTCCACGAACGGCAGCTCCACCGCAACGAGCGCGTCGCGCAATGCGAGGCTCGTGTGCGAGTACGCGCCGAAGTTCACGATGGCGCCATCCACACGTCCGCGCAGTCCGTGGATGATGTCGATGAGCGCTCCCTCGCTGTTCTCCTGCGAGCACTCGACCGACACGCCGAGCTCCCGCGCGAGCGCACCGAGTCCGTTCTCGACCTGCGCGAGCGTGGTGCGGCCATAGAGCGCGGGCTCCCGGACACCGAGCAGGTTGAGGTTCGGTCCATTGAGGACGGCGATCCTCACCGCGGCTTCAATCCCTGCAGCCAGGAATTGAACTGCTCGATGTCGTCCTCGCCGTGCTCGGCGGCGATGTCTCCCGGCATGGGGACCTCGCTCGACGTGCGCTGCGGCGTGCCGGTGCTGGCCCGGTTTTCCGCGCCGCGGAAGAACTGGTCGAACGAGAAGCTCTGCGAGGTGCGCGGCGGCCGCGCCGGCCCGTCGCGGAAGACGCTGTCCAGCGACAACTCGCCGGACGCCGCATGGGCCGGCCGTCCGGAGATGGCCGACGGCGCCTCGGCGTCGCCACCAAACGCCTGCGCCAGGGCTGATGCCGCCGAGTCCTCCGAGGTGCCCGGCGGCCGGTTGCCGAACAGCGCGTCGATGGAGCCGTCCGGGGTGCGCATGCGCGCGACCCGTTCGAGCGCGGGCGTCACGGGTGCAGGCGCGGATGACGGCTGTGCCGGCACGACGGGTGTCTCGACGGCTGCGCTGCCCGCCGGCGACTCGAACACGATCGCGCGTGTCGGCTCGAGGGCGACATCCTCGTCCGCGTCCGGCCCCTCGGCGTCCGCCACGCCGCGCGGCGCATGCGGCGCGGCGCCCACGTCCGTGTCCTGGCCGGCCGGCGGCGTCAGGACCGCGTCGCGCCCCGGGCCGAAGTCGTCATCGGCCGGCGGCATCGCGGCGGCCGTGCGAGTACCCGCGCGCCGCAGGGCGATGCGCACGAAGAACTCGCGCACGTTCGGACCCGTCGCCTCGGCTTCTGATCCCCACGACAGGGAGGCTACCAGGCTGCGCAGCCGCTCGTCGTATGGCTTGGCGGTGAGCAGTTGCTCGTACACGGCGCGCGCTCGCTCTGGATGCCCTTGCGCCACGTACAGCTCGGCCATGGTCTCGGTCACGAACGGCGTGCCAGGCACCGACGTGGTCTCGCTGGCGCGTTCCGGCGGGGTCTCCGTCGCCGTGGGCCACGATGTACTCGTCAGCGCCGCCTCCGCCGCGATGACTTCCGGCGGCAGCTCGGTGGGGATCGATGAATCGCGCGCGTCCCGGTCCGCATCGCGCGAAGCGTCGTCGGCGTCGGCGTCGGTGTCGGCGTCGGTGTCGTACGACTCGTCCTCCGGTGCCTCGACGTCGAAATCCGGCAACTCGTCGGGCGCGTCACGCATCACTGGTGGTTCGGATTCGCGCGTCGCGTCCGCCGGCGCCGCGACGTCGAATTCCGGCAGCTGGTCGGGCTCGTGACGCAGCACGGGCAGCGCCTCGGGCACCTCGTCCCGCAGATCGCCGTGCGGCGGCAGGACCATGCCAGCATCGACGTCCAGGGGCTCGAGCGCCTCGACGGACTCGTGCGCGGACACGGACTCCGGTGCGTGCAGCCCGTCGCCGCTCCCATGCAGCCCCGCCAGTGTCTCGACGCGGTCCACCGGCGCGGCAAAGGACGGCACGCCGCTGTCGAGACTGTCGTCGAGGTCCAGCACCTGGGGCACGCGCTCGGCCGGTGGCTCGAACGTGGTCGACTCCAGCCCTTCCGCCGGCGCGTGCGAGGCCGCTTCAGCCGTCGCGGGCGCCGTGTCGAAACCGTGAAGGGTGAATCCATCCAGCAGGTCGGGACTGGGCGGAATCGGCGGGGGGAACGCCGGGATCACGGGCATGCCGACGGGACTCGTCGCGGCGAGCGAGGGATCGACCGCGGCAACCGGAGACGGCGCTGTCGCGTCCTCGCGCTCGAGCGGCGGAATCTCCTTCTCGATGTCGAGATCGAGACTGGTCGACGGCGCGCCGAGGGACACGGCGACGGCAGTGAGGTCCTCGTGTTCCAGTGGCGGTGCCTCGCGATCGAGCGTGTCGATCAGCGCCTGGATCTCCTCGTTTCGGGGATCCGCGTAGAGGACGCGCACATACCAGCCGCGTGCAGCGACGGGATCATCCTGTCCTCGTGCGATGTCACCCAGGTGGCGAAGCGCAATGAGGTTCTCGGGGTCGAGACCGAGAGCGGTCTCGAACACGGCGCGCGAGTCGAGCATGCGCCCCGCCTCGTACAACGCCTGGCCGTAGACGATGTGCCCGCTCATGTGACCGGGCTGCTGCGGCAGGAATTCCTCGCAGATCAGGATCGCCTGCTCGATTTCCCCCGCCTTGCGAAACTCGTTGGCGAGCGGCGCGAAATACCGCCGTGGGTTCTCGTCGAATTTCTTCTTCAACTCGTCGGTGCGAGCGGTACTGGCCATCAAAGCCTCGGTGGCGGCGCGCAGGCGGGTGATATGGGAGGAGCAAAGGTATCCTACACGATGTACAAGTCAATCAGAAGTGCGCGCGTCACTTGATTTTAGCCCTCGTCGTCGCGTAGCTTTTCCAGCTTCCCCCTCCAGTTTTCCAGCAGCTCGAAGGAGTTCTACCCCGTGCTCCAAACAATGCGGAGCTCCGCCAAGTTCGTGATGTGGATTCTCCTCATCGCATTCGTCGGCGGATTCCTGCTGTTCCAGACGTCCGGCCTCATGGGCTCGGCGCCCGTTACCTCGACCACCGCGGTCGCGACGGTCAACGGCAAGGACATCCTCTATACCGACTGGCAGAAGCGTGCGCAGCAGCTCGAGCAGCAGTCCGGGCGGACGCTCACGCAGGACGAGCAGCATCGCCTGGAGAACCAGACGTTCGACGACATGGTGTCGGAGATCCTCCTCGAGCAGGAGTACAAGAAGCGCGGCATCATCGTCTCGAACGACGAGCTGCGCGACTACGCCCGCTTCGCGCCGCCGCAATGGATCCGCAGCGCGCCGGACCTGCAGACGGACGGCCAGTTCGATCCGTCGAAGTACCAGCGCCTGCTCGCGAGCTCGCAGGCACGGCAGTCCGGCCTCCTCACCACGCTGGAGCAGTACTTCCGCAGCGAGGTCCCGAAGGAGAAGCTGTTCGAGCAGGTGACGAGCGGCCTCTACGTGACGGATGCGGACCTGTGGCGCGCGTGGCAGGATGCGAACGACAGCGCGTCGGTGAGCTTCGTGGCCTTCCGGCCGCAGCCGACCGCGGCGGACAGCAACATCGCCGACGGTGACCTCACGAGCTACTACGACGCGCACAAGTCGCAGTTCGACGGACCGGGGCGCGCCACGCTCACCGTGCTGCACATCCCCCGCGTCAGCACGGCGGCGGATACGGCCGCGGTCCGCGAGCACATGCTCAAGCTGCGCGCCGAGATCGTTGGCGGCGCCAAGTTCGAGGACGTGGCCAAGCGGGAGTCGAGCGATTCGGTCTCCGCGGCGAATGGCGGCGACCTTGGCAAGGGTGGCAAGGGCCGGTTCGTACCGGACTTCGAGAAGGCCGCGTACGCGCTGAGCGCCGGCGAAGTCTCGCAGCCGGTGCTGACGCAGTTCGGCTACCACCTCATCAAGGTGGACACCCGCAGCGGCGACACCCTGGCGCTTCGCCACATCCTGCTGCGCATCCAGCCGAGCGACTCGTCCACCGCGAGGGTGGACCGCGAGGCGGACCAGCTGGCCAAGCTCGTCGGCAGCGACCAGCCCCACAAGTTCGAGGACGCGGCGCGCACGCTCGGCCTCACCCCCTTCCGGGTGCATGCCATCGAGGACGTGCCGGCGCAGTACAACGGCAAGGAGGTGCCGAGCGCGAGCGCGTGGGCGTTCGGTGGGGCGAAGGTCGGGGAGACGAGTGACCTGTTCGACAGCGAGGACGGCTACTACGTCGCCCGCCTCGACTCGTTGTCCGAAGGCGGCAAGACGTTCGACAAGGTCAAGGGGGACGTTCGCGGTCGCGTGGCCCTGGACCGTGCCGTCGAGCGCTCGATTCCAGCGGCGCAGGGCCTGGTGAAGGCCGCGCAGGGTTCGTCGCTGGAAGCGGCGGCCGCTGCGGCGAAGGTTACGGTGCAGAGCACGGGGATGGTCACGCGCTCCGGCGCCGCCCGACTATTCGGCAGCCTGGGTGAGGCGGTCGGGTCGGCGTTCGTTGCGCCATTGAACGAGGTGAACGGGTCCATCCGCCAGTCCGACGCCGTGTTCGTGACGCGCACCGATGCGCGCAAGCCGAGCGACAAGGCCACGTTCGAGGCGCAGAAGAAGATCCTGCGCGGGCGTCGCATCCAGCAGATGCGCGACCAGTGGATCCAGCTGTACCTCGACGACCTGCGGAAGTCCGCGACGGTGAAGGACCACCGCAAGGAGCTGAACGCACAGATCCGCAAGCAGGCCGTCAGCTGATGGGCTGACCAGGCCGCGCGGCTCGCTCACGAACACCAAGGGGCACACCGAACTCGTTCGGTGTGCCCCTCGTCGTTCCAGCGCCGGCGCCCGGTAGGCCGCTGGCGCAATGAACGTCAGATGAGCCGCTTGGGCTCGGGCCGCACTTCTTCCGCGGCCACGTCGCGCCGGATGACCGGCTCGCCCGCGGGCAACCGGGGCTCGACGCGCGGCTCGGGCTCGGTGATCGAGCGCTCGACGTCGTTCACGTTCTTCTTGAACTCGCGAATGCCCTTGCCGAACGAGGCACTGATCTCCGGAATGCGCTTCGCCCCGAAGAGGACCAGCACGATGACGAGGATGACCATCAACTCGCCCATACCCAGATTGCCGAACATGATGTCTCCTTAGAAAAGCGATCGAGCTATGAGGTACGCAATGAGGACACCGAGCAGGCTCAACAGGCTGACATCGAGCGCGACGGGACCGAGGGAAAACTTGAGGATGACCAGGTCCAGCGACACCGGACCCACGGAGGGTTGTACACCAGTGGTGAAGAACTCCTTCACGGCCCCTGCGGGTAGGAACTTGCGTGCCACCTGCGTCATCGCACCACCGACGATGAAGCCGGAGGCGAGAGTCAGGGCGTGGAACATCGGCCGCTGCCGGGAAGATCCGCGAGGGGGCATCAGGAGCGTCGATCCATGACGTAGAGGATAGCATCCGCGAGCGCGGAACGCGCCTGCGTGTCGGGAAGGCGGTCGAGCGCGTCCTCCGCTTCCCGTGCGAATCGCTCGCCACGACGGCGGGCGTCGTCGATTCCCCCGTGTCGCGCGACGAGCGCCACGACCTCGGCCACCTGTCCATCGTCCGGGGCGTCGGTGGCGAAGAGCGCGTCCACCCGGGCGCGTTCGTCGCGCGACAGGCGGGGCAGCGCGGCAATGAGCGGCAGGGTGACCTTGTGCTCCTTCAGGTCGAGGCCGGACGGCTTCCCCGTGACCGACGCCGTGCCGGTGTAGTCGAGGATGTCATCGGCGACCTGGAACGCCATGCCCAGGCGCTCGCCATACCGGGCCAGCGCCGCGCGATGCGTCGCCGCGCCGCACATGGCGCCCGTCTCGCACGCGGCACTGAGGAGCGAGGCCGTCTTGGCCTGGATGAGCATCTCGTAGTCCTGCTCGGTGAACGCGAGCGCGTCCATCGCCGCGAGCTGTCGCATCTCGCCGATCGTGAGCTGCGTCGAGACGCGCGTCAGCACGCGCATGAGCTCGATGTCGCCGAGGGAGACGAGGGCCTCGAGGGCGCGCGAGTAGAGGAAGTCGCCCATGATCACGCTCACCTGGTGACTGAAGAGCGAGTTCACCGTGGGGAGCCCGCGTCGCAGTGCGGAGTGATCCACGGAATCGTCGTGCACCAAAGAGGCGAGATGCATGAGCTCGAGCACCGCCGCGAGGGTGATGACGCGCTCCTCCGGCGCGTCCATCACCTCGCTCGCCAGCAGGGCGAGCGTGGGCCGGAACATCTTGCCACGGATCTGGAGCAGGTGGCCGCTCACCTGCTCGATGAGCGGCAGGTCCGCGGAGACGACGCGCCGCATCTCGGCGACCACGGCCTCGAGCCGCTCCATCACCGGCGCCTGGATTTCGCGGAGCGCGGCCGTGACGGGCGTCCTGGCCCGCGCGACGCCGCTGCTCACGACGCGGCTCCCTCGACGGCAGCGAGCCGCTCGCCGACGTCCTGGAACTGGATGTCCACGACGAACACCCGCTGGTAGTACTCGATGGCCGCGTCGCGCTGGCCGCGCTCCTGCGCGCAGCGGCCGAGCAGGTACAGCACGCCGATGAGCTGGCTCTCGTTCATGCCCGGTTCGTGCAGCGCGCGTCCGAGGATGGTCGCTGCCATGGGGAACTGTTCCTTCTCGATGAAGCAGAGGCCGAGGGCCTCGTACGTCGGCACGCGGTTGGCCGGCGCGCGGAGCGCCTTCTGGAATTCGGCGATCGCCTCGTCGAGCAGGCCCATCTCCTTGTACGCGACGCCCAGGTCGTAGTGGCTCTGGTGGTCCTCTTCCTCGACGTTCTCGGCGATGCCCTGCTTGAACTTCTTGAGCATGTCCTGGAAGTCGGCTTCCTCGTCGCCGGTGGGCTCCTGCTCGTCGACGATCATGCGCGTGTCCTTCGGCGCCTCGTCGTCGCGCAGCCAGTCGCCGAGATTGATGTACTCGTCGTCGGAGGTCACGGGCACGGGCGACGGCGGCGGCGGCGCGGAGGCGGCCGGCCGCACGACACCGGCGGTCTGTCGCGCCTTCGGCGGTGCGGGAGCCGGGGCCGGCTCCGGCTCCGGCTCGGGGAACGACTCGAGCGCTGTCTGCGCGCGGTCGTCGTCGGGCGACAGGTCGATCACGCGCTGGTAGATTGCGCGTGACTTCTCGACCTGCCCCGCGCGGAACAGCGCGTCGGCAAGCTGGAGGTACGCCTCGATGAGCCGCCCACGCTCGTTCGTGCGGAAGGCGTACTCCACACGCTTCTGGTGGTGCCGCAGCGACTCCGGATTCAGCAGGACGATCTCGTCAGCCACCTTCGACGCCGTAAGCAGGTCATCGCTCCGCTCGAAGCCGACCATCGTCGTCTCGAGCTCGCGGATGCCTCCCTCGCGATCGCCCGATTCGAGCATCGCCTCGGCGAGCCGGCGCCGGGTGGCGTGATCCTCCGGTTCCGCATCGCAGAGCGCGCGGAGGAGGTCCACGTCGCGCGCCGCGATCACGGTGGAATGGCGCCGCACGGCGGGCGGCGTGGGGATGACCTCGAGGTCGCGCTGCGTGTCCGCGCTGCCGGCGTCGTCGGCTTCGACCTCGCGGCGGAGATCCTCCTCGGTGACGTCCGTGCCCGCAGTCATCGCGTCATCGAGATCCTCGATCGCTTCCGGATCGATGTCCGCGTCCTGCACGTGCTCGGCCGGCATCTCGACGCTCTCGGGCGCCGATGCATCCGCGATGCTCGCCGCGGCCTCGCCGGGATGCGGCAGGTCGAAGTCCATCAGCGGGATGTCGACGTTCGGCTCGTCCTGCGCCGCCGAACTGCGCGCGGGAGTGCCGTCCGGCATGATGAGCTCGAGGTCGCCGCCGATCGAGCCTTCGTCGTCCGCGTCCGACCCGGCCTCGGGCTCGTGGCCCTCGTCGTCCACCAGCATCGGCAGCCCGAGAAGCGACCCGCGCGTGGCGTGATCCTCCTCCTCCACGTCGGAGGCGGCATCCGCGGCGCTCAGGTCGATCTCGCCGAAGTCGAGGTCGGCCAGGGGCGTCGGCGCCGGAGCGGATGGCGCCGGCAGGTCGAAGTCCAGCAGCTCGCCGTGATCCAGCGGCGCCTCGGGCTCCGAGGTCTCCGCTATGGCGCCGAAGCTGGTGGGCTCGAAGTCCATCAGGTCGTGCGCAGGCGCCTCCGACTCCTCGGACGCGAACGACGTGGTCTCGAGTCCCTCCAGCAGGCTCCCGCCTTCGTCGGCGCCGCCCATCCGCTCGAAGTCGTCCGCGCGCGTGACGCCGTCGAGGACGGCGGGCTCCAGCTCGGGCGTATCGAGGATGCTCGCGATCGGCTCCGACGTGCGTCCCGTCACGGGCGACGCGATCGTCGGCGTGATGATGGGCGTTGCGTGCGGATCCGCGGCGGGGGTGGGACGCCCGGCCACCGGCTGTGCGCCGGTGTCGAGGAGATCGAGCCCGCGCGTGGCCAGGGTGGCCATGCGACGCGCCGGCGTGTCATTGAGGTCGAGGAACACCAGGTCGTCGGCATTCCGGCGCGGGGCGTCACCGAGCTCGCGCGGCTCGGCACTCGGGTCGATCGCCTTCATGCGGGCAATCGTCGCCTTGGCCTCGCTGCCGCGTCCTTCATGCGAATACCGGACGTAGAGAAGCTGGAGCTGCTCGATGGCCTCGGCGGCGCGTCCCTTCTTGGACAGCTGCTCGGCGAGCATCAGGCGGATGTCGTCCTGGTCGGGACAGAGGTCCGCGAACTCCTTCAACGCGCGGAACGCCTCGTCGATCTTGCCCGAGGACTGCATGCGGTCTGCGTACTCGAGGAAGTTCTTCTTCGCGTCGCTCTTGAACCCCTTCTGCGCGCTGATCTTGCCGAGCTTGTAGTAGACGCTCGCGCGGCCGGGCGAGTTGCGCAGGATCTTGTTGCAGAGCGCGATGGCGTTGTTGTGGAACCCGCTTTCCGCGTACAGGTCGACCGCCTGTTCGTAGTAATCGACGGCGTCGCCGACGCTGCCCTGCTTCAGGTACAGGTCCCCGACGCGGTTGAACAGCGATACATCGACTTCCTCATCCGACTTGTCGAAGCCGTCGAGGATCTCGACATATACCGCCAGGGCCTTGTCGAACTGCTTCTTCAGCTCGAACTCGGCTGCCTTCTTCTTGAGCTTGGCGACATCTGGCATCAGGGACGATCAGGCTCGGCAAGGGTCGTCCCCAGTCTCGCGACGGAGGGGGATCAGAGGCGAAAAGTTAGCGCTAAGTCATGGACGTGACAAGGTTTGCCGCGTGTCCACGACGCCTGGCAACGACCCGCGCCATACCAGTAGGGAATCTCGCGCACGTCGGTGACGGGCCACAGTGCCAGGTCGGCAGAAAATCCAGGGGCAAGCTGGCCGGTGCGGCGCGCCAGCCCGACGGCAGCAGCGCCGTTCACGGTGCCGGCGATCATGGCTTCCGCGACGGACAGCCCCAGCTGACTCACGCCGAGCGTGAGGATGAGCGGAAAGTTGGTGGTGGGAGACGTGCCCGGATTGAAATCGGTGGCGAGTGCCACCGGCACGCCCGCTTCGATGAGGCGACGCGCCGGTGCGCGGGCCGTCTTGCCCAGGAACAGCATGGTGCCGGGCAGCAGCGTGGCCACCGTGCCCCCCTCGGCGAGTGCGGCGATGCCCGTATCGCTCACGGCGGCGAGGTGGTCGGCGGACGTCGCGCGCAACTCGCCCGCGAGCTCGGCGCCCCCGCCGGACACCAGCTCGTCAGCGTGGAGCTTGATGCCGAGTCCCGCGGCGCGCGCCGCCTCGAGGATCTCCCGCGATTCGTCCACCGTGAATACGCCGGGCTCGCAGAAGACGTCGGCGAACTGCGCGAGCCGCTCGTGCGCCACGACCGGCAGCATGTCGTGCACGAGGAGGTCGATGTACTCGCGCCGCCCGTTGGGACGCGCGCGGTACGCGTGGGGGATCTCGTGCGCGCCGAGCCACGTCGGCACGATGCGCATGGGCAGCAGGTTCGCGAGGCGCTGCACCACGCGCAGCGACTTGGTCTCGTCCTCGAGCGACAGGCCATAACCCGACTTGACCTCCACGCTCGTGATGCCGGACGCCGCGAGCGAGCGAAGACGCGGCTCGGCCAGCTCGAACAGCTCGTCTTCGGAGCGCGCCTGGAGGTCGCGCACCGACGCGTGAATGCCGCCGCCGCGCCGGGCGATCTCCATGTACGGCACGCCCGTGGCCCGCATCTCCTGCTCCTCGAACCGCGCGCGGCCGAAGATCGCATGCGTGTGCGAGTCCACGAAGCCGGGGGTCAGTACGCCGCCACCGCAGTCCACCAGCTCGGCGTCGGGCGCCGAGGCGTACAGGGTCCGCTCGTCGCCCACGGCGACGATGTTGCCGTCCTCGACGAGCACGCACACGCCGGTGCGCACAACGGCATCGGCCATCTCGGGGCCGATGCGCGCGCGCGCCGGTCCAGCGCAGGTAACGACCTGCGCGGCATTGCCGAACAGCATTCGTGTCGTCGGCTTCGTCATGCGATGGCGTGTGGGCGTCCCATCACGTCGCGCACGCGCGAGAGACGGAGCGGCGCCTGTGCCTCGCCGCGGCACGCGTAAAAGCACGCATTGCACGCGATGGGCGCATAGGCGCGGTGATCGCGCCAGTGAAAGTCGGTGGGAAAGTCCGGGCAGCGCTTCACGTGGCCCGTGGGGTCGATGTGGATGGTGCGCTGGCCGGACCGGCACGGCTCGGTGATCTCGCCGCGCGCCCAGCGCGGAATCTGCTCGAGGTACGCGTCGGAGTTGGTGATCACGCCGCGATGCCGACGCTTGAGGTCGAGCAGCCGGGCGATGGCATCGTCCAGCGCGCCATTCTGCAGCGCGCCGAGCACGTGGTCACGATTGCCGTTCTTGGCGTCGGTATAGACGCTGAAGTTCACGCCGCAGCCGAGCGATGCCGCGCGCATGACGATGGGCACGAGCTGGTCGAGGTTGTCGTCCTTGATGACGGTGTTGAAGCGGATGTTGTCGATGCCGCGCGCCCGCATGCCGTCCACCGCGTCGAAGATCCGCGCCGTGAGGCCGGGAATGCCGCGGGCCGTGTCGTGGCGGCCGTCGAGGTAGTCGAGCGAGATGTTGAACTGGTGGATGCCGGCGGCCCAGAGGGACGACGCCCGTTCCGGCGTCAGCATGCCGCCGTGGGTGATGAGGGTGACGTACTTGAGCCGGACCGCGGCGTCCACGGCGGAGACGATCTCCTCGAGGTCGCGGCGCATGAGCGGCTCGCCGCCCGTGAACGTGACCAGCATCGGGTTGAAGTGCCGCGCCGCATCCGCGTACGACTTGAGCTCGTGCTCACGTGCTTCGGCTGGCGTCTTCCAGTAGTCACAGAAGCCGCAGCGCGCGTTGCAGCGCAGCGTGACCTCGAAGTGCACGAGGAGTGGCCGCTTCCGCGCGGCGAGCCAGGCGTACTTCGACAGGAACAGCGGAACGTGCCATGGCTTGAAGCGCGCCGAGAGCACTAGCGGGCCATCGGAATGACGATGCCTTCGCGGGCGGCGGTGTCGCGCGCAGTCTCGTAGCCGGCGTCGGCGTGGCGCGCGACCCCGATGCCGGGGTCGTTCGTGAGCACGCGCTCGAGCCGCTCGCGCATCTCCGGCGTGCCGTCCGCGACGATCACCTGACCGGCGTGCAGCGAGTTGCCGATGCCCACGCCGCCGCCGTGATGGAACGACACCCAGCTCGCGCCGCTCGCCACGTTGAGGAGGGCGTTGAGGATCGGCCAGTCCGCGACGGCGTCGGTGCCGTCGAGCATCGCCTCCGTCTCGCGGAACGGTGATGCGACGCTGCCCGTGTCGAGGTGGTCGCGACCGATGGCGATGGGCGCCGATACTTCGCCGCGCGCCACCAGGTCATTGAGTGCCACGCCGAACCGTGCGCGGTCGCCCTGCCCCAGCCAGCAGATGCGGGCGGGCAGCCCCTGGAAGTGGATGCGCTCGCGCGCGAGGGTGATCCACCGGCGGAGGTGCGCGTCGTTGGGGAACAGCTCGAGCACCAGCTCGTCCGTGCGGGCGATGTCCGCGGGATCGCCGGAGAGCGCCACCCAGCGGAACGGTCCCTTGCCCTCGCAGAACAGCGGGCGGATGTACTCGGGGATGAAGCCCGGAATGTCGAAGGCATCGCGGACGCCCGCGTCGAATGCGACCGTGCGGATGTTGTTGCCGTAGTCGAACGTGATGGCGCCGAGACGCTGGAGCGCGAGCATGGCGCGCACATGTCGTACGGCCGTAGCCGTGCTGCGGACCACGTACTCCGTGGGGTCGCCCTCCCGCAGCTCGGCCGCCGCCTCGAGCGACATGCCGTCGGGGAGGTAGCCGCGCAGCATGTCGTGCGCGCTCGTCTGGTCGGTGAGCACGTCGATCAACGTGCCTTGTTCCACCAGCGCCTCGAGCGCCGGCGCCGCGTTCATCACCACGGCGATGGACAGTGCGCGCCCGTCGCGGCGGGCCTGTTCCGCCAGCGCGAGTCCCTCGTCCAGCGACGCCGCCTTGACGTCGCAGTAGCCGGTGGCGAGCCGCTTGTCGATGCGCGACTCGTCCACGTCGAACGCGAGCATCACCGCACCCTGCATGGTGGCGGCGAGCGGTTGCGCACCGCCCATGCCGCCCAGCCCCGCCGTCACCACGAGGCGACCGGCGAGCGTGCCGTGGAAGTGCTTCCGCGCCAGCGCGCCGAACGTCTCGTACGTCCCCTGCACGATGCCCTGCGACCCGATGTAGATCCACGAGCCCGCCGTCATCTGCCCGTACATCATCAGGCCCTGACGCTCGAGCGCGCGGAAATGGTCCCAGGTGGCCCAGCGGCCGACGAGGTTGGAATTCGCGATGAGCACGCGCGGCGCACCGGCGTGCGTGCGAAACACGCCCACGGGCTTGCCGCTCTGGACGAGGAGCGTCTCGTCGTCACCAAGGGTGCGCAGCGACGCGACGATCGCGTCGAACGCGGCCCAGCTGCGCGCCGCGCGCCCGGTGCCACCGTAGACCACGAGCTCGTCGGGGCGCTCCGCCACCTCGGGGTCGAGGTTGTTCATCAGCATGCGCAGCGCGGCTTCCTGCTGCCATCCCCTGCACGAAATCGCGGAGCCACGCGGCGCGCGAACCGGCCGCGCACCTTCAGCGATGGGCGGAACGACGGCCGTCATGCGTCCCTCACGCTCGCGGTGAAGTGTCCCCGCTCGATGGCGTCGGCGAGGGCGAGGATGTCGGTGGACAGCACGCGATCCTGCTCGAGCGGCGCCACGAGGTCGCGCACGAGCCGCTGGCCGTGCGCCGCTCCGCGTCCCGCGCGGAGCGGCAGCCGGTAGTCGAGCGCCTGCGCGGCGCACATCAGCTCGATCGCCAGGATGTTACGCACGTTCCCCACGATGCGGCGAAGCTTCCAGGCCGCGCCCATCGCCATGGGCACCTGGTCTTCCTTGTTGCCGTCGGTGGGAATCGAATCGACACTCGCGGGATGGCTGAGCACCTTGCACTCACTCGCCAGCGACGCCGCGGTCACCTGCGCCATCATGAAGCCCGAGTTCACCCCTGCGTCGCGCGTGAGGAACGGCGGCAACCCGTGATTCAGGTCCGGGTGCACCAGCCGGTCGATGCGACGCTCGGCGATGGTGCCCAGGTTGGTCAGCGCGATGGCGAGGAAGTCGAGCGCCATGGCCACGGCCTGGCCGTGGAAGTTGCCGCCGCTGAGCAGCTCGCCCGTCTCCGCGAAGACCAGGGGGTTGTCCGTCGCCGCGTTCAACTCGCGGCCGATGACGCCCGCGCAGAAGTCGATCGCGTCGAGCACCGGGCCATGTACCTGCGGCATGCAGCGCAGCGCATAGGGATCCTGCACGCGGGGGTCGTTGTCGCGGTGCGATTCGCGGATCTCGGAGTCGCGCAACAGGTCACGGAGGAGCGCGGCGCTCGCCGCCTGCCCGAGCTGGCCGCGCGCCTCCTGGATGCGTGTATCGAAGGCGACAGGTGTCCCCATGAGCGCCTCGTGCGACATCGCGCCGGAGAGGTGCGCCACCTGCCACAGCCGGTGCGCATCGACCACCGCGAGGGCGGCGATGGCCGTGTGCGCCTGCGTGCCGTTGATGAGCGTGATGCCTTCCTTCGGCCCGAGCCGCACCGGCGCGATGCCCTCGGCGACAAGCATCGTCGCCGCGGCGCCGACGTCCGCGCCACGGTGCAGCGGGCCCTCGCCGATGAGCGCGAGCGCGAGATGGGCGAGCGGGGCGAGGTCGCCGCTCGCCCCCACGCTGCCCTGCTCCGGCACCGGCGGATACAATCCCGCGTTCAGCATTGCCGCCAGCGTATCGACCAGCACGGGGCGAGCGCCGGAGAATCCCTTCGCGATGACGTTCGCACGAAGCAGCATCATCGCCCGCGCCTCGCGCTCGGGCAGCAACGGGCCGACGCCACACGCGTGACTGCGCACGAGGTTCACCTGCAGCTCATCGAGGCGGTCGCGCGGGATGGCGACGTCGGACAGCTTGCCGAACCCCGTGGTCACGCCGTACGCGACGGCGCTTGCCGCAACGAGCGTTGTGACGACGTCGTTTGCGCGCTGCATGCGGAGGCGTGCGGCCGGCGCAAGCTCGACGGATGCGCGGTCGAGCGCGACGGCGACGACATCGTCGAGCGTCAGGGAATAACCATCGAGCGTCACGGTGGGCATGTGCGCAATGTCTGCCGCGCGCACCGAGTATTCAAGGGACGCGGCGCGCCGGGCGCCGCCGGCCGCTTACCGGCTCAGGCCTTCGTTCCGGTACGTCGCCTTGTGGTAGTCGAACTTCAGCTCCGGCTCGGCCTTGAGCGAGATGAGGAAGTTGAAGGCGAAGCTGCCGTTGGGCGACTGCGTGAACGCGAACGTCGCGCGCCAGTCGTGGAGGTCGCGCTGGAGCGACACGATCTGGCTCGCGAAGTCGTGCCCCTCGAAATCGTACTGCGTCTGCCAGGCGGCCGCCCAGTGCTCGGTGAGGTTGAAGCTCACGTTGCTGCCGAGGGAGGTGACCGGCGGCGTGAGGTAGATCGGCGAACCGGACGTCCCGGAGGTGAACGGGTTGCTCGGCGCGGGATTGGTGCGCGCGTTGGCGACGCACTGGTCGTACTGCAGGCGAAGCACCGGCGTGTTGTAGAGGGCGCACTGGATCGTGGGATCGAACGCCACGATGTTCGTTCCGCCCACCGGCGGTCGCTGGCGCGCCGACGTGAACGTGAACGACGCCTGCCATCCTGTTGTCGCCGTCGGCATGAAGGCGGCGGTGCGCGACGCGCGGCCGGCGACCGGCTGCGACTCGATCTGCTGCGCGTACCGGTTGTCGGGCGCCGGCTGGAGGCGGTCACCGCCGGCGTCCGTCGGCGGCACGGCCTTGCCGAAGATGCGCGCGAACACGGCGAAGGGGTTGGCCGTGTTGCTGAACGAGAACGAGCCGGTGATGCGCTCGCGGTAAGGCTTGAAGACCGCGCTGTCCGACAGCGTCGACCCCTGGAACAGCGAGTAATCGACGCCGATGTCCACGCCCGGCAGCAGGTCGGAGCGCACGGTGTAGCCGAAGTTCTGGCTCGTGAGCCCGCGAATGGGCGAGTGCGTGAAACGGGCGCGCTCGAAGTCGTACGCCAGTGGCGTGAAGTTCACCGAGAGCAGCTTGAGCTTCTCGCCGCCCTCCGGGTTCGTGTCGTTCCGGCTGCGGACCTTCGCCTCGAAGTTGGTGGAGAGGCCAAACGACAGCGAGTTCTGTGCGAGGGCGCCGAGATAGCCGGTGGTGTCGCCCGTGCTCCGGCTGTACTTCGAGCGGCCCACGGCGGCGAGGTACTCGTTGCTCACCTCCCGCGCCGGCGCGTACGAGTAGCTGATGGTCGGCGCGATGGAATGCCGGATCGCGCGGAACGGCCCGAATGGTATCTGGTCGAAGATGTGAAAGAGCGTCGGGGCGGCGGACAGGCCGAAGCTCGGACGCTTCGACTGCCAGACCCACTTCCCGCCGGTGAACTGGTTGCGCACCGCGAGCGGCCCGCCGTCCACGTTCGACAACGACAGCGACTGCGTGAGGTTGAAGTTGTTGCGCGCGAGGGCAGGCAGCGTGAACGACGGTGTCCAGTTGAATTCGCTCTTGTAGGTCTGCGCGTAGATGCGGTCGCTCTCGACGCCGGTCACGACGTCCGTCACGATCACGCGCTCGGGGAAGTCGTTGTTCGCCGTGACCATCGTGAACTGGTTCCCCAGGTTGTAGCCGAACACCGTCACCGGCGTATCGAAGCTCATCTGGCTGCTCTTCGCGCTGCGCCGGAGCGTGTCGCCGTAGATCGTGTCGCGGCCGGCCACCGTCTTCCCCGTGCGCAGCAGCAGGCCGAGCGACGAGGGCTGGTCGATGCCGAGATTCTGCGAGGCGGAGTAGTTGAAATTCGGCGTCCACGACAGCCAGCTCGCGAGGTTCAGCGGGCTGGTGGTGACGCTCACGGTCGGGAACTGCCGGTCGAGCAGCGTGCGTCCCGGGTACTGCTTCTGCGATGCGCCCAGGCTCACCTGCGCAGGCCCGACTTTCTGCTGGTAGTTCACCGTCGAGGCGATGGTGGCGAGCGACTGGTACGGGTTCGACGTGAGTTGGCGCTGCAACGACGTGTTCTTCACCAGGTTCACGTTCAGCGACAGGGCGCTGTTGCGCGTGAACTGCTGCTGGTGCCCCCACGTGAGCGCCGTGTTGTCCGCGCCGCTCGTCTTCGTCTCGGCGACGGCGAGGTTCCCGGTGACGTAGCGCTCGAGCCAGCGGTAACGGAACTCGCCGTTGTAGCGCACGTAGCCCGCGTCGCCGGTGAGCACGTTCGTCTCGCCCGCCGAACTGCGCCAGTCGAGCGTCACCTGCGAATCGAGGTAGTCGTTGATCGCGAAGTAGTAGCCCAACCCCTCGACGTTGCGCCGGTAGGACGGGCTGTTGCGCACGATGTCGCTCACGCCCACGTTCGGGGCGATGAGGCCGCTCCGGCGCCCGCTGCGGATGTCCTGGAACAGGAACGGCAGCCAGAGCACCGGCACGTCGCCGATGTAGAGGATGGCCGGACGGGCCACGACGAAGGACCCGGTGCGCTTGATTTCCTTCGACTTGAAGTAGTAGTCGGGGATGGAGTCGTCGCACGCCGTGACGGTGCCGTTGGCCATGTAGTAGGTGGCGTCGTTGGCGCTGCGTATCGAGTCCTTCGAGGCCGCGACCATCACGCGCTCACCAGTGATGGTGAGCGTCTGTCCGCTCTGCGGGATCTGCGTTTTCAGGCCCGACACCGATGCGCGGCGATTGACGAGGTCGTACACCGCCGCGCCGGAACTGAGGATCGGCGCCTGACCCGGCGCCGAGAAGACGTTGTTGCGCTTGTCCTTGCTCGTGCCGACGCGAATGGAATTGCCCGACCCGCTGTACGAGATGGTGTCCGACTTCACGAGCTGCGAATCGCGCTCCGCGACCGCTTTCTCCACGAGCATGAACGCGCGGGTGACGGCGTCGAACGTGGTGACCGAACTCTGGTAGCGGGTCACGGTGTAGCCGGGCGTCGCGAGGAGCCGCTGCATCACGGAGTCCGGCGGCGCGAACTTGGGCAGGGCGAGCGAGTCACGCCGCGCCGTGGTGTCGCCGGGCGCGCGCACGGTGTCGCGGCGCGCCGGCGTGGGCTGGCGCACCGGTGAGCGCGTGGGCAGCTGCGCACGGGCGGCCGTCGTCACCCCGAAGAGTGCGACGAGCGCCACCACCAGCTTCCACCCCAGTGTCACGCCACCGCCTCGGCCTCGTCGGCCTCGTCGAGCGCCCGCTGTTTCTGCCGCTTCCGGTACACGATGTAGGACAGGCCGATGCTCAGCTCATACAGCAGGTAGAGCGGCACCATCAACGCCACCGACGTCACGAACAAGTCGCCCGGGGTGATGATCGCCGCCGCCACGTACGAACCGATCACCGCGTGCCGGCGGAACTTCGACAGAAACTGCGGCGTCACGAGCCCGATCGCGGACAGGATCAGCACGGCGATCGGCAGCTCGAACACGGCACCCATCGCCAGCACCATGCTCGACACGAAGCCGAAATACTCCGAGCCCGTGATCATCGAGTCGAAGGCGCCGTCGCCGACGCTCGTGAGGAACTTGAGCGTCATCGGGAGCACGAAGTACCACGCCAGCGCGCACCCGCAGAGGAACAGCGCCACGGCGCCGACAATGATCGGCACCGCGATGCGCTTCTCGTGGCGGTGCAGCGCGGGCGAAAGGAACGCCCACACCTGGTAGATGATCACCGGCAGCGCCAGCACGATGCCGACGATGATCGCCGTCTGCATCGTGATGGAGAACCCGTCCGCCGGATGCGTGATGACCAGCTTCTTCCCGTGGAGGTAGGGGAGGATGGGCCCCTGCATCCACGTGAGCAGCTTGAAGTTCAGGACGATGACGAACCCGATGACGACGCCCACGACGAGCGCCGCCAGCGACCAGATGATCCGCCAGCGCAGCTCCTCGAGATGGTCGAGGAACGGCATCTCCGCGGCATTGCTCCCTCGTGTCTCTTCCACAACCACCTATCGGATGGACCGCAGCTCTTCCTTCGCGAGTGCCGCTTCGTCGGATCGGGGATAGTCCCGGATGACCCGGTCGAATCCTGCACGCGCCACCGTCAACTGACCGGCCGCCTTCATGGAGAGGGCGCGCTTGTAGAGGGCGGTCGCCGCCTTCGGCGACCGGGGATACTTCTGGATGACCAGCCCGTATACCGAGTCGGCCGCCACCTGGTTCCGCTCGGCCGCATACGTCTCTGCAATGTAGACCATCGCCTCGGGGGCGTCCTCCGTGGCGGGATACGTCCGGAGCAGCTCCTCGAAGCCGCCCCGCGCCGTGCCCGTGGCGCCGCGGCGCAACTGGTCGAGCGACGACTGGAAGAGCTGTGCCGGGCCTGGTCCCGCGGTCGGGGCCGGTCGCGCGGAATCACCAGGCACGGCGGGCGGCAGGCCCGCCTGGCTGTTGCGTTCCTCGAGCGACGCCCGAAGCTCCTGGAGCCGGCGCTGGCTCTGTCCACTCAGCTCCTGCAGCTGGAGCAGCTCGCGGCCCATTTCGTAGTGGTCGTTCTGCACGTCGCCCTGGAGCTTGGCCAGGCGCGCGCTCACGACCCGTACGGAGTCGTTGGTCCGCGTGAGCTGCGCCACGATCTGCTCGATGGCGCGATCCAGCTGCACGCGCTGCGCCTCGCTCGCCGTGGCGGCAGTCTGGCTCATCGTGTTGAGCTGGTTCTGCAGCAGGGCGACGTCACCCTTCGACGCCACGCAGCCGGCCACGATGAATGCCGCCGCGAGGGGCGCCACGCGCATGCCGTACCTCATGACCGCGGACGCACCAGCGTCCCGGACGCATTCCCCGCCTCGAACTCGGCGCGCCGGTTCTGCTGGTACGCCGCCTCGTCCGTCCCCTGCACCGCCGGATGCGAGTCGCCAAGGCTCAGCGTGGCCATGCGGCCGTCCTGCACGCCCTTGCTCACGAGGTACCGCTTTACCTGCGCCGCACGCCGCTGTCCGAGCGCGAGGTTGTATTCCGCGGTGCCCTGCTCGTCGGTGTTGCCCGTGATCACGAGTGTTACCGCCGGATTCGCCAGGAGGATCGCCGCCTTCGCATCCAGCACGACACGCGCGTCGTCGCGCAGTGCGTCGCGGTCGTAGTCGAAGTAGACGACCTGCGCGAGCGACTGCCGCAGCACGGTCTGCACGCGCTGCATGTCCGCCGGCGTGACGGCTGATCCGCGCGCATTCGCGACGGAATCCGCGCGACGGCGCGCGGCGTCCGCCGCAATCGAATCGGCGCGGCGCTGTGAGGCATCGTCGGCCGTCGTGACCGGCACGGGCGCGGCCTCGGGCTTCCTGCGGCAGGCGCCGAGGCTCGCGGCCCCGAGAAGGACGACGAGCGACAGCAGGGCGTGGCGGTGAATCATTCTGGTCTCCAGGGTGAAGAAGTCGCGGTGTATCGACTTCGAAGGATCAACGGGAAGCAAGGCGTGGCGACCAGGCAGGATTTCGTGCGTCGCCTGCGCCGTGCGTGAGCTGCCGCGTGCGGCCGCTCTCGATATCCAGCACCCACAACTGCCTGGTGCCGGTGCGGTTGGACGTGAACGTGAGGTGACGGCCGTCGGGCGCCCACGACGGGTCTTCGTTGCGACCGTCGCTCGTCAGCTGGCGAAGGCTCCGGTCGCGCAGGCTGATCGTCATCACCTGGAACGCATTGCCCACATGCGAGTGGAAGGCGACGAGGCGGCCGTCCGGCGACCAGTCGGGTCCCGCGCGATGCGCACCCTCGCCAAGGGCGAGCGGGGTGAGGAGGTCCACGTTCGTGCCGTCGGCGTCCATGGTGTAGATCTCCGGATGACCGGCGCGGCCCGACGTGAACGCGATGCGCCGCCCGTCGGGGCTGAAGGTCGGCGACACGTTGTCGCTGCCGCGCCCCACGGAGAGCCGCCGCCCGCCGCCACCCGCCACGGACACGGTGTAGAGGTCCACGCCGTCGTCCTCCCCGTGCGCGTAGACGACATGGCTGCCGTCCGGCGTGAACACCGGCGAGATGAAGACACCATTGCCGCTCGCGACTACGTGCTCGGCACCCGTGTCGACGTCCTTGATCACGATCTGCGACGGCGTGAGCGTGTTGTAGACGACCGCCGTCCCCGTGGCACTCCACGCACCCGAGAGCGGCGTACCGCGCTCGGCCAGCGCCGTCGGCTGCTCGCCGTCGCTGTCCACGGCCCACAGCCGGCCGCCCCGCGCGAAAAGCACGCGCGTGCGCGCGATGCCGCGCGTGCCAGTGAACGATTCCTCGAGGTCGTCCGACATGCCGTGCACCACGGCGCGGAACTCCCGCATCTGCGACATCGGCGGTGACACGTAGTCGCGAATCAGCGCCGTCGTCTGCTTCGCGACATCGTACACGGCGAGGTGGAACCCGGTCGGCGTCGGGGTCACCTGCACCGCCGCCGCCGCACCGAGGCGCGCGAGCACGGGCCAGCTCGGCGCGGCCGCCCGCGTCGCGTCGGCGAGCAGGCTGCCATCGAGCACGATGACGTTGATCCGGTCACCGTAGTCGAGGTCGCGCTGGAGAATGGCGCGGATCGAGTCCGCGCCGACTCCCTTGCCCGGCAGCACCACGATGCCGGGCTTCGACCCCGCATCGTACGTGAGGCCGATGCGCACGCCCTTCGTCGTGTCCTGCGCGGCGAGCGGCGCGGCGAGCAGCAGCAGCGCGGCGAGCGCGCGGCGAATGGCCATGGGAACGGTCACCGGATGAGGCGTGGATCGAAGCTGAAGATCACCGGGAGCACGTCGTCCGAGAACCTCTGGGGCAGCGGCCCGAACGCGTGCGAGGCCAGCTCGATCGCCGCCAGCGCATCCTGGTCGAAGGAATAGACCGACGAGCGCCGCGTGAGGCGCACCCCGGCAACCGTTCCGTCGCGACGAATCATGAAGGCGACCTCCGCCGTGAGGGCACCGCGCGCAGACGGCCGGAAGTTCAGCGCGATCTGTCGCACGATATTCTGGAGGTACACGGGATACGGGAATGCGATCCCATCCGCCTTCACGTTGGCGACGTCCGCTCCCTTTCCGCCCTGCGGACCACCGCCCGCGACAGGCGCCGCGGCGGTCGGCTTGGCGGTCGCCTGTGCGGCATTCGGCGTGGCTGTTTTCAGTGCGCGCGGCGGCACCTTCGCCGGCTTCGCCGGCTTCGCCGGCGTCTTCATGCGCGCGGGTTCCGGCGTCTCGCGCGCGAGCGGCGTGGGCGCCGGGGGCACGGGCTTCGGCGTCTCCACGACAGGCGCCGCCGGCTGCACCACGCCGACCCGCCGCGCGCCGGCCGGCGCGGCGATGAGGCTCACCTTGTAGATGGGCGCCGTCGCCGCATGCGGCGTCGTGCGCACGACGAGGAAGGCCGCGGTCGCCGCAACGTGCAGCACGACCGACAGCGTCACCGGCGCGCGCAGGGACAGCCGGTCCGGCGCGGTCGCCGTCGTCATCGCGCTGGCTCCGGGTCGGTCATCAGCCCCACGTCGGCCACACCCGCTGCGCGCATGATCGCGATCACCTGGGTCACCGTGCCGTACGGAACGCTCGCGTCGCCGCGGAGGTACACGCCATCGCCCGTGCGTCGCGCCGCCAGTGAGCGGAAGGCCGCCCGGAATTCGGAGAGCGTCATCCGCGTCTCGTCGACGTACACCGCGCCCGTCCGGTCGATCGTCACGACCATACCGCTCTTGGGATCCAGCGGCTTCGCATCGGCCTTCGGCAGCGCGACGTCCACACCGCCCTGCATCATCGGCGCGGTGATCATGAAGATGACCAGCAGGAGGAGCATCACGTCGATGAGGCTCACGACGTTGATGTCCGCATTGAGGGGCATTTCCCTGCGGCGGCGGCTCACCTAGACGCGTCCCTCGCGGACGAGCATCGCGATCACCGTGGTCCCGAATCCCTCGAGCAGGTTGTCGAGCCGGTTCAGCCGGTTGGCGAGGATGTTGTATCCGAACGTGGCCGGAATGGCCACGGCCAGCGCCGCCGCCGTGGCGATGAGCGCCGCCGCCACGCCCGGCGCGACCGCCGCGAGGTTGCCCGAGCCGCGCGTCGCGATGCCGAGGAAGGCGGTGATGATGCCGAGCACGGTGCCGAGCAGCCCGATGAGCGGGCTCGCCGAGCCGATGGTCGCGAGCCACGGCAGGAAGCGGCCCAGCCGGTCGCGTTCCGACAGCGCCTCGGCGTCGAGCACCAGGCGCAGCGTCTCCACGCGCGACGCCGCCGCCGTCGGGGACAGTTGCGCGAGCGGCTCCTCGCCGAACGCGTCCCGCGAGCGCGATGGCCCCACGTCACCCACGAACTGCAGCGCGCGCACCAGCACCCGCTGCGCGGCATTGGGCGACGAGTGCTTCGCCACCTCGCCTGCTCCCGCGAGGCGCGACGCGCGCTCGACTTCGCGAGCGAACAGCGTGGCGAGGCGCAGCGATCGCGACAGCTCGCGACCCACGCCGAACATGATGGCCCAGCTCACGAGCGACAGCACGACGAGGATCGCCAGCACGACGTGCGTCTCCGTTCCCGCGCTGATGACGAGGTCCTTCGCCGTCGTCGGAACTGCCGAGCCGACCTGCAGCAGTGCGATCATGCACGCTCCAGCGTGGGCGTCGCGGCCTTCGCGGCGTGGCGCGCCTGGAACCACGCGTAGGTGCGCCCCAGTCCCTGCTCGAGCGTCACGGCCGGACGCCATCCCAGCTCCGCGCCGGCCTTGCCGACGTCGAGGAACGACGTACGCTGCTCACCGGGGCGCCCGGGTGCATGCTCGATAAGCACCGTCGCGCTGGCCGCATCCATCAGCGTGCGCGCCAGGTGCAGCACGTCCGTCGGGACGCCGGTCCCCACATTGAACGCCCGCGTATCCAGCAGCTCCACGCGCGGCAGGGCAACCGTCGCGCCTCGATACGTGGCATCCACCACGTCGCCGACGTACACGTAATCGCGCGTCTGCAGCCCGTCGCCGAATACCGTCAACGCCTGTCCGCCGAGGATGCGGCCACAGAAGATGGCCACCACGCCCGCCTCGCCGTGCGGATCCTGGCGCGGACCATACACGTTCGCGTAGCGCACGACGGCGTACGACAGCCCGTGCACGCGGCCGTAGTACGCGAGGTAGTGCTCCACGGCCAGCTTCGAGATCGCGTAGGGCGACTCGGGATTCTTGCTGAACGTCTCCACGTTGGGCGGGGCGGTGAAGTCGCCGTAGATCGCGCCACCGGTGGAGCTGAACACCACGCGGGTCTTCGGCGAATGCTCGCGCACGGCCTCGAGCAGGTTCAGCGAGCCGAGCACGTTCACCTGCGCGTCGAAGGCGGGATCGGAGACGCTCTTGCGCACGTCCATCTGCGCCGCGAGGTGCACGAGGACGTCCGGCATCACCTCACGCACCAGTTCCGCCGCGGCCCGGTCGCGGATGTCGAGCTCGTGGAACGTCGCGCCCGCAGGCACGTTCTCCCGCCGGCCGTTGTAGAGGTTGTCGAGGACGTGCACCGTCCACCCTTCGGAGAGAAAGCGGTCGGCCACGTGCGAGCCGATGAATCCTGCACCACCGGTGATGAGTGCCGTCTTCATTGTGTCGTGTCTGTCGGGGTGGGAGAGGGAGCAGCAGGAGGTTCGGCCGTCGCGTCGGACGACGCAGCGCCCTGTTGGTCCAGCGCGAAGAGGTATCGCGCTGCATCCACGACGCCGAGTCCTCGCCCGTTGGCCGCGGCACCCCGCAGTCGGACGGACGGCTCGTGCAGGAACTTGTTGGTGAGCGACTGCGCGAACTGCTCGACGATCGCGCGCTGCTCCGGCGTCAGCTCGCCGAGCCGGCGCAGGACCAGTACGAGCTCCCGTTCGCGGAGGCGATTCATCTCGTCGCGCAGCTGCGTGAGGACGGGAACCGCCGCGAGGCCGGCCACCCATTGCCAGTAGCTCTCGACCTCCGCGGCGATCACCGATTCCGCCGCCGGGAGCTCGCCGCGCCGGCGCGCGAGATTCGCGCTGACCACCGCCTGCAGGTCGTCGAGGTCGTAGAGGTACACGTTCGCAAGGCGGCCCACCTCCGGCTCCACGTCGCGCGGCAGCGCGATGTCGAGAATGCAGAGTGGACGATCACCGCGCCGCTCGATGGCGTCACGGACGCGCGCCTCGGTCACCACGGGCCTCGGCGACGCGGTGGAGCACAGGAGCACGTCCACCTCGCTCAGGGCCGTCCACGCTTCATCGTACCGCACGGCCGTCGCCCCGTACTGCGCGGCCAGCGCCTGCGCGCGCTCGAACGTGCGATTCGCCACGACGGCGGCATGCACGCCCTCCTGCTGGAGCGACGCGAGTGCGAGCTCCGCCATCTCGCCAGCGCCCAGGACCATCGCGTGCCGCCCAGCGAGCGAGCCAAAGATCTTCTTCGACAGCTGCACCGCCGCGGAGCTGACGCTGAGCGCGCCGTGTCCCAGCTTCGTCTCGTGACGTACGCGACCGCCCGTGAGCAGCGCGTTCTGGAACATCCGGTTGAGCACCGCCCCGCTTTCCTGGCGGCTCTTTTCCCACGCCTCCCGCACCTGCCCGTGGATCTGCGCCTCGCCCACGACCATCGACTCGATCCCCGACGCCACGCGAAACAGATGCGTCACGGCGTCGCGGTCGCGCCGCACGTAGCCATAGCCGCTCGCGTCGGCGCCCAGCCGGTTCGACAGGATCTGCCACGCAGCGCTCGCCGCCTCGGTTTCGCCTTCCACGAGGTAGAACTCCGTGCGGTTGCACGTGGAGAGCAGCACGCCCTCCCGCACGCCGACGAGCACCTTGAGCTGCGCGAGGACCGGCACCACTTCGCGCGCCGCGAACGTCAGCCGCTCGCGCACCTCGAGCGGCGCGCCATGGTGGCTCACCCCCAGCACGATCACGGCCATTCGGCGATCCTCTGGGCGAGCTCGCCCCGCTCGACCGCCTCGCAGAAGTCGTCGTCGATCAGTTCGGGCGACTTCTCCCGCCACCGATGCGCATCGCCAGACGCGAGCAGCCGCCGGCGCAGCGCGCCGAGTTGATGCAACGCGTCGCCATAGCGCGCATCGAACCGCCCGGCGATCGCGTCGCGGATGCGGAGCGCGGCCGCGGGCACGCCGCCCGCGCTCACGCCAATGGTGAGCGGACCGCGGCGATGCGCCGCCATGACCGCGAAGTTGCCCTCGTCGGAATGGTCCGCGGCATTCATCAGGCGGTGCGCCGCCTCTGCGTCGCGCGCCACCGCCGCGTTCACGAGCCGGTCGTCCGTCGCAGCAACCACCACGTGCGCGTCACCGATGTCCGTGGACTCGTAGGGCCGACGGTGGACGTCCAGCGCACGCTCGAGCACCAGCCGCTCGAGCGCCTCGTCCAGCGTCGGCGCAACGATGCGCACGGCGGCCCCCGCCTGCGCGAACTGCTTCGCCTTGCGCGTCCCCACGGCGCCCCCGCCAACGATCAGTACGCGCAGGCCATCGGCCTCGACAAGGAGGGGCACGCCACTCACAGGAAGCGCCCCCCGCCGTTCGCTTCGGTGAGCCGGACCGCGACATAGAGCACCACCACCGCCGTGAAGCTCACGCTCGAGTAGATCGCCGCGCGCCGAGCTTGCCACCCCCCGACGGACCGGCCCAGCGCGATGCCGCTCACGGCGAGCCACGCGGCCATCGCCCACACGATCTTGGGCGCACTGAGCTCGTGGTAGGTCAGCGCGTACGTGACGGCGAGCACGACCCCCAGCGTCAGGACCATCCACGCCGCGATCGCGGCGACGTGGTTGACGCGGTCGAGCGTCGCCAAGGGAGGAAAGAACCGGAAGATCGCGCCGAACCGGCGCGACTTGAGCTCGCGCCGCTCCACGAGATACATGCACCCTGCGGCCGCGGCAGTCGCGAAGGCGGCGATGCCCACGAAGCTGAGCGCGATGTGCGCGAACAGCCACGCGCCGCGCGCGCCCGCCGGTTCCACACCCGGCACCAGGCCGATCAGGTTCGCGCAGATGGTGGGCACCGCCGCCAGGGGCGCCGCGACGAGCGTGAGGCTCACGTCGCGCGCCACGATCTCCACCACCAGCAGCGTACCCGCCAGGACGAGGCCCGCAAACGACAGCGAGGGGCCGAGGCCGGTGAGGGGCAGCTGACCGACGCGTTCCACGTAGGCCAGCAGGGCAGCCACGTGTGCGAGCACGCCGACGGCCAGGATGGCGACGACGCCCCGCACAGGGGCTCCAACGGGACGTGCAAACGGCGTCGCGGCCAGAGCCGCGGCGCCGATGTAGCACGTGATGGCGATGAAGTGGGCGATCGCGGTCATGTCGGTCGCCTAATCTAATGCGCGGACACGCGTTACGTCATCCACGCCGCCCCTGCTGCGGCTGGCTCAGGGCATGCGCGCCGTGAGCCGGACGCTCTCACCCACGCGGATCGCCGGCTGCTGCTGCGACGTCACGCGCGCCGTGCTTCCGTACGGCGTGACCCGAACGATCTGCGCGGTGGCGATGGCGACTTCGGGCAGCGCCGGCCGCTCGTCGAGGATCGCCGGTTCCCGTGCATGATAGATCTCGATCTCGTCACCGATCTTCATCCCGTCACGAGACGAGAGGTCGATCAGCACGTCGTAGTTCAGCGAGGGCAGCACGGCGGGACGCCAGATCGCGCGGATCTTCGCGGTCCGGCCATCCGAGTACGGCCGCGGATGCGCCGGCGTGCCCGAGCCCACGGTGTCGATCGGGATGACGGGCGCATTCGCATCCACCGTCCCATACACCTCGAGCACCTCGACGATGGCCGCCTCGCCATTCTGCGGCGCGCGCACCACCTGCAGCAGCGAGGTCGGGATCACGACGGTGCCGAAATCCTCGATCGTCTGGCCAAGCTCGTACGTCATGAACTTCTCGCGCTCGGCCGCGACGCTGCCGACCGGAGGCACCATCGCCAGCTTGTCGTACATCTGGAAATTCGTCGTGAGCCGCGCCATGTCGATGCCGGGGAGGTCCGCGCCGAAGAGGATCTTCCCCGCGCCGCGCGGGCCATGCTCGGCGGTCACGAAGCTCGCACGCAGCACGTCGCCGATCGCCACGTGGGCGAGCGGTGCCGGCACGGCGATCACACCCGCCGACCGCCCCGTGACGTCCCGACGGAAAACGGTCGGGCCGACGCGCACGACCGGACGCTCCGCCACCACGCGCTCCTCCGGCTGCGTCCGCGCCTGTCCGGGCAGGCGCAGCACCTCGCCGGGATAGATCCAGTGCGGATCCTCGATCTGGTCGGTATTG